>JAFUFL010000031.1 GCA_017469935.1 Lachnospiraceae bacterium | reverse complement strand
CTTCTCTGAAAAGCCTGCTCCGCTCATAGCTGTCCAAAAGGACAGCCAGTATTTTCTTTTCCATGAATCGGCTCATTGAAACTCCTCTTCGATCTGCGCCGGGTCAAAGTTCCGCGTAAACGAATGGTGCCCCGATTTATAAACCGCGATATTCCGGTCCACGATCGGCGCAATATCCGGTATTTTCTCGGGCGGCGCCGAAAAGATCGCCTGCAGCCCAAAGCGCTTAAGCAGGCCGATGCTCTCCCGGATCCGCTCGCCGTCCATCTTGCTGAACGCCTCATCGAGAATGATCAGGCGGATCGTATTGTTCTTACCCTTGCTGCGGATCCTGCACACCTGGGAGAAGGACGCCAAAAGAGCGATGTAGAAGGGGATCTGCGTCTCGCCGCCGGACTTCTTGAGCAGTGTTTTGGAAAGGCGCTGTTCTTCTCCCTGTTCATTCGTGACGATCAGGTCAAAAACCAGATAAGTCTTGTAATCGGTGAATTTCTTCACGATCTTTTCGTATTCGGCGCGGCGCTCGGCCGTGACATTGGTCTCATTGAAGATCAGCGTCTTAAAGAGAGAATCTATCTCCTTCTGATACTTTTCATTGAAGCTCTGCGAGGCGATGTTCCATCCGCCCGTGTCCATCAGAAGCGGATCCATGATCATGTCGTAGTAATTGCGGTATTCCGCCCTCGGGCCGATCGTAAACCGGTAACGGTCCGTTCCAAAAACGCTGTTCCTCAGCGAGTAATTGAGTTCCTCGATCTGAGCCCGGACAGACTCTATGTTGGACTTCAGCTTCGCAATGAAATCGTCCCGGAACTGGTTATAAGCCTTTTCTTTGGCATCCACGATCCGGCTGAGGTATTCCGGAAGGCGGATGTCACTGAGAACGCGGAGTTCTCCGGAGTATTCATCATTATCCTCACGTTCCGTATCATAAGGCATCCTGTATTCCTGATTGTAATCGCTGCGCTTTTTGCGGCGCTCCCGTAAATGCCCCTCCATGATGGTAGCCGTCTGATTCCTCGCACGGGTGAAGCTCTCCCGCAGCGTCATGCGCGAGCGCCCGTCCGCATGGAGTTCTTTAAGAAAACGGGGCTCGGCGGTCTCCTCAATCCACTTCTGTGCGAACTGTCCGGCGATCTCCCCCTTCACCTGCTTGATTTTCTCTTCCGCTGCCGCCAAATCCGATTTTTCCAGCTGCTCCAGACGGACTTTAGCCCCTGCGCGGGTCTCCAGTGCGGCACCTCTCTCCTTATCTCTGGCCTCCCGCTCCTCTTTCTTTTCGTCAATTTTCTCGCCGAGCCTGAAGAGCCAGGTCAGATCCAGCTTCTCATACTCCTTCTGTACCTCGTCAAGCCGCTCTGCCAGAGCAGGGATCCGACAGGCCTCCTCCACAGCCTTGCCCAGCTGCTCCGCCTCGAATTCGCTCATTTCGTTCTCTTTGGCAGCCCGGTCGATCAGCCGATGCTCATTCTGAGTGCTCTGCAGCTCACGCTTTTCCTCCTCCAGCTGCCTGGTCAGATTCTGCAGCTGGATCTCCAGCGACCGTCTCCCGATAAACGGGTCTGCATATCGCGCCGGATTGAGGCGCCGGCTGACATAGTTCTTATAGAGCATAACCTCTTTGGTGATCCCGGTCCTGCATGTCGCAAAATCTTCAGGATCCTCACATTTCATCACATTGCCCAGAAGGTAATCTGCATATAAGCGGGCGTCTCTGTTGTCCGTCTCAATTTCTTCGGCAAGGGAATTGACAGCGGGTTTGCCGCGATATTCCCGTCTGAGCCGGCCCAGATCCACCAGTCCCGCGTCGAAGATCTTCTCTTCCCTTTTGATCCGGTTATAAATCTTGTTTGCCTCGGTAAAGTGCTGATCCGGCACAAGAAGATAGAATTACTGTTTGTCCAGATATCCCTCTATTGCGTCCTGCCAGGCGGGATCGCGGATCTCGAGAAGCTCTGCAAAAATCGGGATCTCCACCGCTCTTCCGTGTCTTTTGAAAAGCTCCGCTTCCAGTCGGCTCTTGAGTGCCGTCACCCGGGACGGATACGGCTTAATGCCCTTCTTCAGGTTCTGTATCCTTCCGGACAGTTCCTCGATTCTGTCTGTGATCTGTCTTGCCCGAAGCATGAGCTCGACCGCATGTCCTGTCAGCTCCTCTCTTAAGGCAGCCATTTCCCTGGCCGCACCTTTGATGTCAAACGCCGACAGCTGCTCAGCCGCAGACTCGGATGCGGTCCTTTGTGCCCCAAGCGCAGCCATCCTGCCCGCCAGCTCCCTTTTCTCCGTGTCTGCCGGGAACTGCGTCTGTTCTATGCTGTCCATACTCGCGAGCCAGTGCGCTCCGAAACTTCCAATGCGCTCCGCCGCGCGGCGCAGGCCGTCTTCCAGCCCGCCGATCTCTTTTTTGACAGATCGGATCTCCCCTTCCAGCTGCCTCTGCTTCTGTGCGATGTCCGACCCGTGATACTCGCTCTCCATTTCCTCGATCTCTCTGCGCAGACGGGAAATCTCCTTCTCCGCGTTCTGATACCGCGCCTCGGCCTCCTCGATGATATCCCTCTGCTCCCGGATCCCGTCGCGTATGCGGGCAGCCTCCTGTTCGGCCTCCTCCCTAAGTGCGCGCAGAATAATATAGCTCTGCAGGCGGTATCTCTCCCGATCTGCCTCGTACTCCTCTGTCAGAGTTTCGATCTCCCGCAGAGCAATCACCTTCTCATGCGTGCGCGCGGCATCGGCCTCCAGGTTTTTGTACTGGCGGATGTCGCTCTGCATCTGCTCGATCTGAATATTGTTCCTGACATCACAGATTGACTCCGTGATGAATTTTTCGATGTCCGTGATCGGCGTAAAGGGGACCGCTTTCTTGAGCAGGACCAGATACTTGCGCTTGACCGCCCCGTATTTACCCATGATGATTTCCTGATAGCGGCGGTTCGTATCGATGATCTCAAAGTGTTTTCTGCTGTCCCGCAGATAGCGCTTGAGCTGCGGGATCGTGTAGGGCGTATTCGTCCGGGGATTGGTAAAACAGTTTTCGGGGATGCCCATTTTGTCGACCGTGAACCACTTGTAGTCGTAGTGGAGATCCTCATAACAGTCCGCCGCCAGCCCGAGCAGAAACCGCGTCTGCTTCTCCGTGTCCTCAAATTCCACCACAACATAGCTGGTAAAGGTCGCGGCCCTCAGATACCTGAAACCCGTCTCTCCGTCGTCGCCGTTTTCTCCGTACAGATAACTCCTGAGCGTCCGCCCCGAATCCGCGTTCGCCGCCTTGTTGAAGAAATTCCCGTTCGTGTCTCCGAGGAGGACCAGCTGGAGCGCGTCAATGATCGTAGACTTTCCCGCCGCTGTTTTCCCGGTCAAAATATTCCCATTCCTGTGTCCATAGAATATTCCCATTCCTGTGTCCACGAAATACAAAATGTGCCAGAGAACTGCTCCTCTGACACAACTTATTATACCGTACCTTTCAAAAAAACACGAGATTGTTCCACATCGTTTCTCCTGATACAATGAATACACAGTAACAATCTTTCTCATCAGTCAGGAGGTATTTATGACCAGAGAAGACCTATATAGCCTTGCCTTCCGGTACAGAAAGACAAAGCTTTGGCTGCGCCTGTTTGACACACAGGTCTTTGCCGTGCGAACAGAAAAAGGTGAAACCATATTTATCTGCATAATGGGTAGGATGGGCGAGCATATTTCCGTCGCTGTCTATCCGGAGAATGAGTTCTACAGCTACTATCATTTTCTTGACGCTGACCCGATTTTCGACGATATGATGATACCGGATGTGTTCGAGAATTATATCAGTTCTTCCTGCATCCAGTGTTCCTTTGAGAACAAGGACATGATGCATCCCTCCGACCTCGAGGAGGTACGCGAATACGCCAGATCCCAGGGCATCCGTATCGCCGGAAAGAACGCCTTTCCTCTATTCACCAGGTATACGCCCTGCATGTATCCCTGGGTTGTCAATTCCGAGCACGACCTGGAACTTCTGGCGGCAGGCCTGGAAGCTGCCATTGCACTTTCCGATGAGCTCGATCATAATGCCTCTTTAAGAGAACAGCTCCGTCGGATCGATGGCAAGTCAGTCCATGAGGTTCCTTTGTTTGTTCACACTCCGGAGGGATACCGCCATTCCGGCATGGCAGCGCTGCCTCCTCGCCGCGACGCCTCTTATCCTTCCGGGAACTATTCCAATGAAGAAATCCTCAGGAAAATCCGCTCAAAACGCAGGAAAGGCATCATTGACTGCCGAGTAACCTGGTTGAACAATCCGGCTCAGGAGCACCCCGATGACGTCCCGTATTATCCCGCAATCCTGATTGCTGTGGAAGAATCAGACGGAAAAGTCATGAGCATGTCCCTCACGAGGGACTATGAATCCGGATACAATCAGTTACTCTCTGAGTTTATGGCCACTCTCTCCGCACGCAAAATGCGCCCGCAAAAAATCTTCGTTCAAAATGCCAGGACATTTGCTCTTTTGGCAGAGACGATGGAAAAGGCGTCTATCGATATTGCTCAAAAAACAGACCTGCCCGACCTGGATGTCGCACTCTTCGACTTATATGACCATATGTTGGCCACAGACGCAGGTGCTGTGGAGCCCGGCCCTGCCGAGCCTGCCGATTTTTCTCAGATTGAAAAAGGTCTGGCAATGATGCTGACCGAAATAGAAGCGATGGGAGATGAACTCCTGCGATATCTCCCCGAAGAGGTGACGGAATCCTTGTCCGAGCTGTCGGTCACTCCCGGAATCCCCTCCGCTCTCAAAGAGCGCATCGACAGTCTGCTTCGCAGGCTTGATGGGCTTGGGCAAGACAGCCGCGGAAGCGGGAACAACAAACGAGGCAAAGGCACCTCCCGCAACGAAAAGGCCGGTAAAAGCAAAAAGACCGGTAAAGGCCTTGCCCGCGCAGAAGCTCCCCTTTCCTACGTGATCAGCGTATCCCCTTATACCGGATGCTACCGCCATATCCGCGTCTCCGCTGACATAACTCTGGAGGAACTTCATAACATTATCCAGGCGGTATTTGCATTCGATAACGACCATCTGTACGCCTTTTTCATGGATGACAGAGCCTGGAGCCACTGGGACGCCTACTTCAGCCCCGATAATCGGGAGGGACGCAGCGCAGCGAACTATCGCCTCCGCGACATCGCGCTCTTTAAGGGCAAAGAATTCCTCTACCTCTTTGACTTCGGAGATGAGTGGCGCTTTGAGTGCCGCATCCTGCGCGCCATCACAGAAGACACGACTGGATATCAGATTCTGCGTTCCAAAGGCGAAGCGCCGGACCAGTACCCCGATTACTATTTCGATGACGAAGATGACTACGAAGACGATGAAGATGAGGGTCCGTTTGAGTAATGAAAGAGGTACTCCGGTAAAAACTTTCGGCAAAATCAGTAAGAGCCGCGGAACACGTTCCGTGGCTCTTTTCTTCTCTCACACAACTCCCTCATACAGCACTCTGTCGCCGATATGCACCTGCTGTACTCCTGTTTCCTTCTTTTTATTAAAGTTGAAGCTCAGCATATACCCTGTTGACAAGTCAAAATAGTCCAGATATTCACTGATCTGCTTCTCCCCTTCTTTGTTGTACCTCTCTCCGCGCCAGATCTTGAGCTCTATAATGTACTGCCTGCCAAGATAATCGACGATGACATCCGTCCGCTTCTGGTCCCTGGTCTGGGCCTCAATATAGTAATTGCCCGTCCCGTTGATGATAGGCTTCAAGTACAGTAAGAAAAGCTCCCTTCCATCCTTCTCTCTGAACCTTTCCTCAAGCGGTCCATAAACCTGATGATATGTATCTATAAAGCGCTCGAGGATCAGACGGACATTCAGCTTTCCATCCTCGACAAAGATGTTCCTTGCCTGATCTCCCTCTCTGTAGAACACATTGCTTTTAAGCTCTTCATCTGACAGAAACAGATTGTAAAGCATCGTCTCGAATATCCTGTTAGCAATTCTGACCGCTCCATTATCATTTCGAATCAAGCCGTACATCTGCATTTGAACAATAGCATCCTGTTGCACATTATACGACAGTCTGCTTCCTTCCATCAGAATGCTTCGGATCGATGCCTTCAGCTCCGGGTAATTATTAAGGTTCTTGGTCAGCGACTGGAACAGCGTATTATTCTCGTTAAGGATCAGCTTCACCGCCTCATCAATCCCCGCGTCCGTCCAGCTTGCTGAAAGCCCCATCGTCTTACTCACATTCTCATCGATCAGCTGGCAAATCCTGCTCACCAGGAACGGATAGCCGCTTGTATACTCCCGAATTGATTTCGCAATCGCCGCCGTGTCCATCCCCGTATGATGGTCCGCTTCATATTCGTCGAGCATCCCCTTGATGCCTTCTTCCGATAGGCTCATGTCGACGTTAAAGTCTGCCGCAATATTCCACGGACTGTTGACCTTATGTGCCTCCTCCGGGCGAATCTTTCCTTTGAGATGCTTTACATCTGTGACGCCGGCAAGAATAACTGATCGAAACGTTTTTATTCCCTTGGTATCCCTGCTTATATAACTGTCCCGAAGTCCTGCCAGAAAGTCCAAAAAGACCTGATTGTTTGCAGCCGAATCTACTTCGTCAATAATCAGCACTATATCTCTTTCGGAATCTGCACACCACTCGAGCAGCATGTCAAACAGTTCATCCAATTCTGCCTTTTCAGTTCTTCTGTCTAGAAAATCCTGCATCATTTCCTTCACTTGAGCAGGAAGTACAAGACCTGTGCGAGTCTCTCTCTTCAGCCTTCTGCAGAATGCCTTTACGAAAGCATGCTCATTTCTAAATCCGGCCTCGCCGATCCCTTCAAAGCTCAGGCTCACAACCACATATTCTGCCGCAAGACTCTTACTGAGTGCATCAATCGTCGTCGTCTTCCCATACTGCCTGGCCCGATTGATCGTGAAATACTTGCCCGCATCCACCATCTTCCTGATCTCTTTAACCCTCTCAGTGAGATCAACCATATAATGCTTTTCAGGTATGCATACCGCGGTAGTATTGAATTCTTTCATTATTCCAATTTTCCTTATCTATTCGAACAACTGCGATAGCAGCAAGCATAAATCGCTTTTTTATACAAAGTGTGCCAGAGGACCGCTCCTCTGACACAACTTATTATACCGTACCTTTCACAAAAACACGAGATTGACTATATAATACAGTTTCAATCGGCGCTCTTTTATCGATATATCGTACCATTTCAATTTCATAGCCTCAAATTTTGAACAAAGGGTTTTGAAAGAGACATATGAGAAACTACAGAGCATACGATATATCATTTTCCAGAGCGGTCCTGATGCGAAAAACGCGTCACCCGTTAAGTGACCCTGCTGATCCCATGCTATTACAGCAGCCTAAAATTCGTCGAATTATCCCTGTGCCACCCCAAACTCTTTGCCCATGCAAGGAGCTCCTTCTTCTCGCATTTAGCATTCTCTTTCTCGTCCGGATCCATCCCGTTCAGTTCGGGATGGATCTTTTCCAGGAAATTCGCAAATCCGCCCAAACCGCCGACATCGTCGATCAGCATCTCGCCGTCTCTGGCGATCATAACGGGGCGATACACCTCCCTGCACTTCACATTTGCCCGGTCAAGCTCCGTCTGCGTGATCCGTCCCGATTCCACCAGATCCGGGCAATTGGCGCTGGCAGTGATGCGAACCTCCCAATCATCACCGAAATCATAATTATAGAGAAGTACATCCGTCACAGGCGGCGTCATTACCTGCACCTGCGGCGCATCAATCTGCTTTTTAATGATAGACTGTACTTGCTGGTTCACCGCCAGCAAGACATCTTCCCCGGAATATGCAATCTGGCTGTCAATAAGTGCGCGCTCTCCTTCAGAACAATTCTCCGGCAGCTGCATATTTCCGATGGCCAATACGGCTCTGATCGGCAGCCTTTCCAGGAGCGCCCTTGGATTACGATCAAACAAAAGCCGCAGTCCTTCCGCCGGCACTGCATCAAACTTCACGACTTCAACCCGATAGGACACATCATCTCCATGCCAGGGTTTAGGCTCTTGCCGCTTATTCCCTTCATAGTCATAAACAGGAAGCACATTGCTAACATGCTCTTCTTCGTCATATTTTTTTGAAACAGGATCGTAGGTCCTGGTATACATGACATAGTATTCCCTGTTCCTGTCAAGCTTTCTCATATCTTCCCGGCAGGAGATGATTCCCTCGCCATGGCACTGGGACATATACGGCCCGGTATACTTTTTCCGGAGCCAGTTCTTGAAACTGCCGCCGCTATAATCATCCGCCCAGAATTCATCCTCATCATCCATCAGTGGCGAACGGAACAGTATACCCACAAGGCGGCTCCACATGGAGGCATTATGACCTGTCAGAATACCGAATCTCTCGTCCGGCAACTCAAACTTATGCAAATGAGAATTCTGCCATCCGAAAGCCCTCTGGATCACATAATGCAGCGCATACAGCGGAATATCTTCCGGTACGATAACGTCTCTGCTGATACAGTCGCCATGTTCCAGCTTTCCGTACTTTCTGAATACCTCTACCTCATCATCATTCCTATAATCACTGTATACCTCCATATGCAGCCGAATGACGTTCGCCGGCTCCGGAGGCAGCCTGTCACCCGCAATCTGCTCCAGATCTTTTTCGTTCCTGTCCCTTAACGCCCCGGGGAACTTCCCTGTAGCATATCGCAATAATTCCAGCCTGTCCTTTTCCTCTTCTGACAGACTCTTTTTTGCCGGAAGCATTTCTTCCGTATAGGACATCCTGATATCCTTCTGCCACTCATTGACGGTCTTCTTCTGTTCTGCCATCCTGTCTCCCTTCCAGGCAGCAGGTACATCCGCTTTCCCAAATGCACGCCCTGTCTGCCGCTCCAACTGCTGCTTCTCATATGCGCGGTACTCTCTCACGTCCCGTGTGTGGTCCGACGGATCAAGGGTGTGGTCAATTTTGTCTTCATAGGGCAATGCCGTTGACACCGTCGCAACGGAAACGCCCAGATCATGAGCAATCTCCTTAATACTCATCCCCTTCCTCCGAAGCCGGACTGCGATTTCCGTGATCGGAGATTCCATCCTTTCCATTGTGATCAGAATCTTCCTTACACCATGATCATGCTGCATTTTTTCTTGTTCATCTCATTTGTATTACTAATTAAGCAATTTTCACCTTATATTTATGCCGAAGCGCTGCCAGCATACGGTCTTCATAACTGACCTTTTTATCATTTAATAACCTGCCTAGCACTATCCCAGGATCGCGATCAATCGCAGATGCAAACGCTTCAATACTCTTAATATCAAATCTTCCTT
>JAFUFL010000030.1 GCA_017469935.1 Lachnospiraceae bacterium | reverse complement strand
TTTTGATGATCGTCCTGACCGCGCTTGTGTGGTACTTGAATTCGATCGATCCGGCGCCCTTCGGTGTGGTACAGGTCATCACACTGGTCGCGCTGGCGGTATGTGCGGGCGTCATTATCGCCTGCAGGGAAAGAATTAAAGAAATAAAAGGAGGAGAATTAGATGAAGCTCGCAACTATTGAAAACTGGCCCGGCAAGAACTACGAGGTCCTGGGCCTGGTCAAGGGAACCGTCGTCCAGAGCAAGAATCTGGGCAAAGATTTTATGGCCGGAATGAAGACGCTGGTGGGCGGTGAGATCGTCGGCTACACGGAAATGGTCGCGGAGGCGCGGGCCATTGCCACAAAGCGCATGGTCGACGAGGCCGAGGCTCTGGAAGCGGACGCCATCATCGGCGTGCGATACGGCTCCTCCTCCGTGATGCAGAGCGCCGCGGAAGTGGTGGCGTACGGGACGGCAATCCGGTTCGTGGATTAAGTGTGTCACGGGGACGTATCCGCTGACACATTTTGTGACCCTGGGGGGCGTGACTGGGGGACGTATCAGGTGACACTTTTGGCGCAAAATGTGTCACCTGATACGTCCCCCTGTCACATCCCTGTGTCACATCAAAAAATGTGTCAGTAGATACGTCCCCGTGACACAACAAAAAAAGGCCCCCGCCATAATGGCGAGGGGCCTTCCAGTCACCTCTGTTCCGTCCGCAAACCTCACTGCTTCTCAAGCGTGATCCTGACAACGTCGTACTGCTCAGGCACTGCAAACTCTTCCTCGGGGACCACATAGCCCGCCGCCTTGAGAATGTGAACTGTATATTTGCCGGGGTCAACCTTGAAAGCCGCACATCCCGTGTCGTCCGTCTTCTGCATCATGCACTGCGTATCGGAGCAGAACTGCACGGCCGCACCGACAACCGGCGCGCCTTCCGTATCCGTGACCAGGATCAGATAGCCGTCACTAAGGGGTGTCACTTCTGCTTCTTTGCTCCCGGTATTCTCAGAAGCCCCCGCATTCTCGGCGGCCTGCGCCTGCGGAACATTGCTTTTATTGTCCGAAGAACCGCCGCATCCGGTCGCGATCACTGCCATCATTGCAAGAACGAGTACAAGGCTTACCATCTTTTTCATTTCTGTTTTCTCCTTATGTCTTGAAATTTTATGTATTGAAATTGATTATCTTTATCTGTGTTATATTCCCATATACGCAGCTGCGCGCAAGCATCCATGCACAGTGCGCCAAAATATTGCCCGTCCTGCTATGCCAAACTTAATGCACGTTCGGCCTGCCTCTGCTTTGGCAAGCTCTGCCGGTCCCGTCAAATCCTTTTGGTCAGCCTCTGATATACCTCTTCGGCCACCGCCAGCTTGTACATGAGCCGCGACGGCTGCGGTTCCAGCTCGATGTGGTAAGATTCGATGACGGGCTCGCCGCCCTCTCTCACACCTATAGCAAAATATACCTGACCTGGCTTCGACGCCTCCGAATTTGCGGGGTCCACGTTGCCCATGGTGCCCGTCACCCCGATTCCGATATCCGCGTTATAGGCTCTCATGCAGGCCGCCGCCATGGCCTCCGCCGTCTCCCTTGAGTAAACCGTGTACCTGTCGAGTATTTCTGAGGGTACACCCTGCAATATTTTGGCCTCGTTGCAATAGGTGATAAAGGCGCCCTTCAGGACCGCCGAGGAGCCTTCCGTATCCGTGATCAGAGATGCGATCTGCCCCGAGGTCGCGCTCTCCATTGTGGTGATGGTCAGCTTCTTCTCTATGAGAAGCCGGGTCAGGGCTCGATAGTGTTCGCGGATCGCCTGCTCGGTGTAGTTCATCGTGTCTCTCCTTTCTCTCCGGCCTGTTTTTTTTAGTTCCAACCGCTCGTATATCATGGTATTATGTTAATGATCAGAGCCCGGTGCATCGGGTTGTTTTCGACTCTTTATCAAGATTGGTAACAGGGCTCTTCTTAAAAGGGGGTATGGCAATTATGAATCGCAACGACAAGCTGCGCCGCAGCAATTTCGTCTTAATAGGACTCGTGGTCCTGATGGTGCTTTACGGCATCATAACACGGCTGATGACCGGAGACACTTCGCTTTATATCTTCGGAATTCCCGTTATTCCGCCCAAGGAAGAGAACACCGGCAGCGGAGGCAGCCAGGCTCCCTCTGAGGATGCCCGTGCGCTGTTCGAAACGATTGATCAGCTGCTCGGATGATGAAAAAAAGGGGGCGCCGCGTTGAGCGACAGGCTTCCATTTTCCCGATGGCTTTGGAATTTATTAACCCTGAATATGAGGCATTATGCCTAAATCAACGAGAGGTGCTGCACGCGCAACACCTCTCGTATTTCTTTTTCCGCGATCATCTCTTCTCGTCGGCCTTCTTCAATTCCTTCAGCCATTTCACAAGACTTCCGTTCTCATAAAGAGCTTTCATCTTTCCGAAGCTCCGTCTCTCTTCACTGACGGCCGCAGTAAGAAGTCCCATAACGCCAAGCCAGCCGACACTGGTCGCGTCGACCTCCGAGAGCCGCATCTTATCCAGATTCACTCCCCTGCTCTTTAATGTGTCCCTGTAATACTTGAGTCCGCATTCAGGATGCTCGTGGTTAAAACCGTAAACGGCATCCTCTATTTTGCTCAGAGTTCGCTCGATATCCTCTCCATTTTCCAGATTAGGAATATATTTAGTCAGTCCTTCAAACATATGCTCCCCTCCTGCTGTTGCACCTTGTAAAGCGAACGCGGGGTCCGCTCTGTTTCTGCGTATCACCCTATCTCTATTTTATACCACGGAGGCGCAGATAGCACCCCCATTTTAATCGACCTCTGGGGTTCCGTGACCTCTGGGGTTCCGCGACCTCTGGGGTACCGAGACCTCTGGGGTACCGAGACCTCTGGGGGCCCGCACACCTGGCGTGCCCAGCGCCCCGGCGACCTCTGGGGTCCCTCGCGCCGTGGGGTCCCGCGCGGCCAAATGGAAAGACCCTCCCCCGCACCGCGCCGGTGCGGGAGAAGGTCTCCGGAAGGAAATGGAAAACAGTGCATCAGGCAGTGCCCTATCACCGATTTACCCATATTCAGTTGCTCTCGCCGAAGCAGATCTTCTTGACGATCGGCGACAGCGGTTTTCTCATAATCTCGATCACCTTGCCGGTGACCAGCGCCGCGAGGATCGTGCCCTCTCTGATGCGAACGCCCGGATCCCTGAAGGGGATCAGATGCAGGCAAAAGATTGTCAGGAGCACACCGATCAGAACGACCGTGCAGTCCACGACTGTCTTGACTTGCGGGAAGGGCTTCCCGACTTTCTTGGCAATGGCCATCGTCATGCCTTCCATAGGCATGGGAACAAGCTCCACGTCCAGATACAGGAAGACACCAAAGGCCACAAAAACAATACCGATACACTGCATGCCCAGACGTCCGATGTATCCTCCGGGGAGAAGGAAATCACCGACCATCCACTTGGTAAAGTTGACAAAATAGCCAAAGATCGTGGAGAAGATGATCTGAGTCAGGTTGATCGGGTTAAACTCTTTTCCCAGAAGAATGACCTGCACAAGGATGTAAAAACAAAATACGATCGTCACGCAGGTTCCGGGCTGCATTTTCACAATGTCGCTGATGACATACGGAAGAGAATTGACCGGGGAAATGCCCAGGTCGGAATTGGCGGAAAACGCCACGCCCAATGCCATAAAGAACAAAGCTATGCAATAGAACAGTACTCGGATCCCCCACTGGGGAAGTGTGCTTTTTCTCATGTTGTTCTCCATGTTCTGCTCATGTGTGGGGGAAGCCCGTCAAGGGCCTCCCCCGCAATGATAAGGAATATAAAATGCTATTGGCAGTAACGATTACTCGTCGATACCTGTCGCTTCAATGTTGTTTTCCTTCAGATACTTCTTGGAAATCTTACGATTTGCAAGATAGATCGCAGGGAAGATCAGCAGAGGCAGGTTGAGGTATCCGAGGATAGTGTAACCTGTGGAAACGAGCTTAACAATACCGATCTTGGAAGCAGCTGCGCATGCGAGCAGCAGTACGACTACGAGAAGGCCGTCCTTGAGAGGAGCTTCCTCATCGGGCTTACGATAGAGCTTGGAATATCTTGCAACTGCGCCGAAGCTGAATCCTACAGCAGTGGAAAGAACAGCGATGAAAACTGTGATAACATACACGAGCTTCAGGCCGGAGAATCCGAGTGCTGTCAGCGTTCCGTAGAAAGGAAGCGGGTTCGTAGCTGTGTCAAGAACATCGTAGTTCTCAAGTGTTGTAGCGGAAAGGAAGAACAGGCTCAGTACGACGAGCATGAGAGCGTTTCCGCAGATACCGATGATGGCGCCGAGTCTTGTGGTCTTGCGATCGGGAAGAGTCGGAGCGATGGAAGAAATGTTACCGATAACGTTAGCCTGGAAGGAAGCATAGATGATGCCGCTCCAGATAGCTCCAAGGAAGCTGGGGTTGATCCCGGCAACTTTTCCGGCGCTGATGTTGGAAAGTGCCTGGCCGAGGTGAAGCTTGCCTGTAGTCGCGCACATGATGATGATGACTGCAAGAACTGCGATAACAAGATACATCATGTAAGAAGATGCACGGGCAACAAGCTTTGCACCGTATGCGCAGAGAAGACCGGCGCAAATGATAACGGCGCCTACACCTACCCAGTAGTTAAGGCCGAACTGGCTGTTGAGCAGGTTTCCGATCGCGCTCAGGGATCCGCCCAGAGCGGTCAGCATAACGATGATGAATGAGAAGTCAAGGAGATATACGATCCAATCGATACCCCAGACTTTCTTGGTCCAGTCTGCGTAGTTGTAAGTCTTGTAAATTCTGGAAAACTCTGCTGCGCAGTAGATGCAGTAGCCGAGCAGACCCATGGCAAGAATGCTTGCGAGGGTGCCCCAGATGCCGTACTTAACCCAGTAAACAAGGATCTGTGTACCGGATGCTACGCCGGGACCGAAGTGTGTGCCCATCCATACGCAGGCCATTCCGATCGCGATTGATAAATTTGACTGTTTCTTATTCATTTTTTCCTCCTTATTGGTGGCTTATTATATATCGCTGCTCATGATTCCCCGACATGAGCAGTGGCGCCCTTCAGGACTCGCCATGAGGTTTCTATGCCGAGATCTCCGATACCTCAGAGCTCTCCGATACCTCAGAGCGAGTTGTGTACCGCAAGCGGGCTGCCCTCACAGGGCCTCCCACTTTGCGGACTTTTATACCGGCTTTAAGCCGTATTGACTGCCGATTATCTGAGCAGTGCTCCGGAAATGACCATCTGCTGTACCTGGGAGCTTCCTTCATAGATGGAAGTGATGCGGACGTCACGATACAGGCGCTCGATCTCGTACTCCTGAGAATAGCCATAGCCGCCGTGCAGCTGCAGAGACTTGTTGACGATCTCGATCGCAGCTTCGGTTGTGAAATATTTTGCCATGGAGGCGGCCTTGGTGGCATCTTCCTTGTTGTCCATGAGCCATGCTGCGTTGTAGACAAGGTTTCTTGCCGCGTTGAGCTTGGTCTCCATATCAGCCATCATGAATGCCAGCGCCTGGTTCTTGCAAAGAGGCTTGCCGAACTGAATGCGGTTCTTGGTGTGCTCAACAGCCAGATCCAGAGCTTCCTGCGCGATGCCCAGCGCCATGGAAGCGACGCCGACACGGCCTACGTTCAGAGTCTTCATAGCGTTGATGAAGCCCATGTTCTCCTTGCCGAGCAGGCAGTCTGCGGGAACGCGGACATCTTCCAGTACCAGATCGCTGACCGGAACGCCGTGCTGGCCCATCTTCTCCTCGTGCTTGCCTACGGATACGCCGGGCAGATCCTTGGAGACGATGAATGCGCTGATGCCCTTTGTGCCCTTATCCGGATCCGTCTTAGCATAGACGATGTGATAATCCGCGATGGGAGCCATTGTGATGAAGCACTTTACGCCGTTGAGGATGTAGCTGTCGCCGTCCTTGACTGCCTTTGTCTTGAGGGAGCCTGCATCGGAACCTGCGTTGGGCTCGGTCAGAGCGAAGGAGATCTTGACGCTTCCGTCAGCAACGCCGGGAAGATATTTGGCCTTCTGCTCTTCTGTTCCGGACAGAAGGATCGGCTGTGTGGACAGGGAGTTCGCGGAAGAGATGAACAGCGTAGCTGTCGCGCACTTCTTAGCGACTTCTTCCATAACACAGACATAGCTGCGCATGTCGAGGCCCAGTCCGCCGTACTCCTCCGGAATCTTCAGGCCGTAGAATCCGAGTTCCGCCATCTCCTGGACAACTTCTTCCGGAAATACGTTGGTCTTGTCAATCTCGCCTGCGATGCCGGCCAGTGTGCCTTCCGCAAACTGCTGGGCCATCTCGCGGATCGATTCGTGATCTTCGTTAAAAAACGCACTCTTCATAGTTTTTTTTCCTTTTTGAATTGCCTTTATTGTATTGCCTTTAAATAGTTACCCGTTGTTCCTACCGCCTTAAGTCCGTCCGCATCCGCTGCGTTCTTCGCGGCGATCTCTTTGAGCTCGCCAAGGCGTACCTTTCCGCTCGCTGTCATGGGCAGCTCCCGGAATGTAAAAATATATTTCGGAATCTTGAAATAGGAAAGCCTTGACCTCAGGAATTTGAGGAGCGCCTCGGCGTCGAGCTGTTTTCCGTCCTCGACGACGATGCAAGCCGCGATCTCCTCCTGCGTGAACACGTTAGGGACGCCCACGACCTTGACCTCTTTCGTCACTCCGCTCTCGATGATCGCTTTTTCGATCTCGCGGGGGGATATATTCTCCCCGGATCGGATGATCATCTCTTTTCTTCTGCCTGTGATGCAGATCTCGTCAAATTCATTGAAATACCCGATGTCGCCGGTCTTAAGCCATCCGTCCTCGGTCATGGTCTCCGCCGTCTCCTTGGGCATCTTGTAATACTCTTTGAAAATATTGAATCCTGCCAGCTCCAGCTCGCCGGGCTTTCCGAACTCTCTCTTTTTTGTCCCGTCGGGATTGACCACCGGATCCGCTTCCGAACTCCAGCCGACGATCTCGCCGGTGTTAATGTCGCGGACTCTCGCCATCGTGTCCTCATAGAAGGCTCCGCCCGTGACTTCTCCGCTGCGAAGCGGGTTGTCCCAGTCCGAGAAAGAGCCGCTCGTGGAAGCTTCCGTCATGCCAAAAGAGGGAATCAGGTGCGCCTGCGGGAACCGCCTGCAGATCTCCTTAAACTCCTCGGTTGTGATGACGCTTCCGCCGATGATGCCGGACCTGAGGGAACTTCCGTCGTATACTTCGTTTCCTTCCTTGCGGACCAGCGCCAGGTACATGCTGGGAACGCCCAGCATCACCGTGCAGCGGTAATCACTGATGGCCTCCCAGACCGCCTGTGTCCTGAAGGACGGGACGATGTGCATGGTCATACCGACGATGACGCTTCCCGCCAGTGCGGTGTTAAGTCCGAACCCGTGATACATGGCGACGGATACCACCGTCTTGTCATCCGTGGTCCACCGCATGCACTTCTGCACATGCAGGTTCACATTTACGATCCCGTAGTGCGTCAGTACAACGGGCTTGGCCCTGGACGTCGTGCCGGATGTAAAAATGATGCAGGCGGGCGTCTGTGCCGACAGAGTCTCGAGATTCTTTCTCACTTCCTCCACCGGAAGGTTCTTCCTGCTTCTCTCCGAGAAATCCCCCGGACGAAGCCATTTGCCGGCCTCCCTCTCTTCGATATGAAGGAAATGCCTGACCTTGGGCGTCTGTCTGCGGATCTTCGGGATCATGTCATCGAAGACGCTGTTCCTTGCGCCTGATCCGTAGAAAACAACTTCCACGTCCGCGCGGTCCAGCTGATCGATCATCTCATCTATACTGTTTGCCGCGTTGAGGACGACCACCACGGCGCCGATCTTGTACAGTGCCAGCACTGCCTGGGCAAAAGCCGGAGAATTCTGGCTCCAGATGCCCGCGTGCGTGCCCTTCCGAATGCCGTAGGCCGTCATAAAGCGCGCCGCCAGAAGGTCCGTCACCTCGTCAAATTCCGACCATGTGCAGGTCCAATCTTCAAATTCAATTGCTGTCTGCTGTCCGATGCGAGATGCCGTCTCCTTGAGGCATCCGCCGATTGTCTTTTGAACCAGTTCCATTCCGGTACCTCCGGTAAGCTTATAGGGCCGGATCACGCGGGCAGGATGGCCTGCCCGCCACCGACGCTTTTGAATAGATTAGTCGACAGATGGAATCGATTGTTTACAGCAGATCTTTAAAGGTCTCGATCGCAGTTCTGGCCTGCTCGTAGTTGACCATCTGGCGGTCGATCTCGATCAGGACGCAAGGGATCTGCGCCTTGTCACATGCGCGCTTGATCAGAGGATAGTCAAATTCCTCGGGATCGCAGAACTTGGTCATCAGGACCAGTACGCCCTGCGCCTTCGCTGCCTTGGCGTCCTCGACGATCTTGTCCACGCGCTTTTTCTCTACGTCATAGAGAAGGCTGCAGTTGTCCATCGCGCAGAACTTGGATGCAAGGCGGTCCAGTGCGCTCTCGCCCTCTGCGGGAGCGTCTGTGCGGTACTGTCTGCTCTCGGCCGCGACGTCGTCGCACACGATGCGCATTCCGTTGTCGTCCAGGATCTCAAGGAGTCCGGGCGCGTCAGCCAGAATACCGGTGGTCATGATGCGGATCTTGCCTTCGTCAGCTGCCTCTGCGTCAAGGATTGCCAGCAGCTCATTTACGAGAGCTGTGTGCTCTTCTTTTCTCATGAAGAAGGCGCTCTTGAAGATGTCGCTTCTCTGTGCGCTCGTGATCTCGGCGTGTGCCGCCAGAGCGGGAACCAGCGCTCTCATCGCCGCGTTGTGGGCGTTGTAAACTTCGATGGACTCTGCGAGTTTCTCATCCTCAAACTTAAGTCCGGTCGCATCCTCGAGGCCCTTGATCACGTACTCGTAACCGGCCTTTGTGAAAGCGTGGCCGAAAGCGGGCTTTCTGTTCTGGGGATAGGTCATGGCGATGAAGGGAATGCCCTTGACCGCGTATTTCCAGTTCTGTCCGATGACCTTAAGGGAATCGCAGAGGCTGGGGATCACGATCGCGGACGCCCCGTCGTAGGCGCCCTTTACGCCCAGCTCGACAATGCTCTGCATGATCGTGCAGATAAATGCCGGGAAGTATTTTTTGGCCTCGTTGATCTGAATGTCAGCGCCCCATACGCCCATGGGGACCATGCCCATTGCGTGGATGATCTCTTCGGGTGTGTAGACAGGTGCTGTCAGGACCACCTTGCGGCCTTCTGCCAAATATTTGTCCATCAGCTTCCGGGGGCTTGTTGCAGCCTCATGGAAGCAGGCGAGTAATTCCTGTTTGTTCATTTATTCCTCCTTTTTACGGAAAGTGGTGTCAGTGCTGCGCTGTCAGGCCGCACGGCGGCCGTCAAAATAGCGTTTTTATCACTTCCGTGCTTCCATAATCTCCATGAGTCCCTGAACGCGGGTGTCGTACTGTGCCTCGGAGAAGTTTCTGGGATCTGCCTGGTCGCCGTCGAAACTTGCCACCGGGATATCGCACTCTTCGCCGATCTGGCGGCTCATCTCATACATGAATCCGCTCCAGAGCTTGCAGCTGCGGTTGGTGTGGACCAAAAGTCCCTCGACCTTGTTGTTCTTGCACAGCGCAACGCGCTTGTCGCGTGCATACTCGAGATTGATGGCGTTAGGCACCTTGCAGTACGCGCGGCACATATCGTCAAAGTCGTCATAAATGAATCCGAAAGCGTCGGCATAAATGGTCGTGACCATGTTGATGCCTCTGCTCTTAAGACCGGTGGATGTCACGCGAAGCCAAGGCCAGCATGCGATGCCTTCGAACATGATCCTGTATTTTTCCTCTGTGCGGAATGTGCTGACACCCTTTGCGTGGTTCTCCTCATACTCCTCATAGAGCTTCTCCATAGCTTCCGCCGCTTCAAGCTTGCCGCGGGCGGTGACCATGACTGCCATGTGGTTGAGCAGGTCGAAACCGTTGAAAGGTGAGGGCTCATAGTGCGCGCAGGCTGTAGCCTTGAGCCATGCGCGGCTGGTCCTGCCGCTGATCTCTCTGACTTCGTTGTACTTCTCTTCGCTCCACTTCTTGCCTGTGATCTCTTCGAGCTGGGCGATCGCCGCGCGGAACTGGTCGCGAACGTAAGCGACCTGCGCGTCGGATACCTCATAGTCAGGGTTGAAGGGGATATCGATCATGATCATGGGGATGTTCAGTTCCTTTGCCAGGTTCTCATACCACTTGATCATGCAGTTGCAGATATTGTTGCAACAGAGGAGGAAATCCGGCTGGGGCATATCCTGCTCCGGAGCGCTCTTAACCTTGGCGTATGCGAGGCTGATTCTCGCATAGGCGCAGATGTCGTTGGAGTAGCCGTCTGCCTCGGAGATGTTGCACATGCGCTCGCCGGCGCCGCGCGCCGCGATGCCTGCTGCCTGGTTCTCGGGATAGACTACGGCCAGGCCGAGAGTCTCGGGAATTTCCACAGGGAAGTTACTGGAGCACCAGCCTACCATCTCACCGCGTTCCTTAGCGGCCTGCGCTGAAGAATAAGCTTCTGCGGCGATCTTTCCAAGTCTTGCCTTTGCTGAATTGGGATCCAGCGGCGGGCGTTTTTTCTTAACTTCTTCTGCCATATCGATCTTTCCTTTCTGTATATGTTCAGCACCCCGGTATGTCCGGCACCCCGGAGAAGACGCGCCGCGTCTCCGGACGCCCTCAGTCTCAAATGCGAAGTATTTCAGGCGCGTGGTGCTGAAGGAGTACTTATTTCTTGACTTGTTTCTGATATGCATACAGCGCTGCGCCGATCGCTCCGAATAACTGGGCTTTAGGAGAGAATAAAATAGGATGCCCGATACTCTGCGACAGAGCATTTCTGACGCCTGCGTTCTGCGCAACGCCTCCGCTCATACAGACATCCGGAACTATATTGATGCGCTTTGCCAGGTTTCCCACGCGGACTGCCACGCTGCTGCAGATGCCCGCGATCAGGTCTTCCATATTCACGCCGTTGGCCAGCTGGCTGATCACTTCGCTCTCCGCAAACACCGTGCAGGTGCTGGAGATCTGTGCCGGGTTGTCGGACTTCTCGCAGTAGGCCGCGAATTCGTCCACCGGCACGACCAGGATATTCGCCATCACATCGAGAAATCTCCCGGTTCCGGCCGCGCACTTGTCGTTCATAAGGAAGTTGTTCATGCGGCCTTTTTCGTCCAGTGAGATCACCTTGGCGTCCTGTCCCCCGATGTCGATGATCGTGCGGACAGTCGGGAAGATGTGGTGCGCGCCCAGTCCGTGACAGGACAGCTCGCTGACGTTATAATCCGCGTTCTCATAGCGGTTTCGTCCGTAGCCAGTAGCCGCGGTCGCCGACAGGTCGTCCCATGTGACGCCTGCCGCCTCCAGGGCCTGGCTGACTGCCAGCTCGGGGCTCTTCGTCCCTATGCCCCCCACAAGGAGTGAGGAGCCGACGATATTTTGACCATCTTCCATGACTACGCATTTCGAAGTGGTCGATCCGATATCAATTCCGAATGTATACATTGTCTGCTTATTCCTTGTCCTGCCAGATGTAGAGGGAACCGTCTTCCAGCATCTGATTGATCTTCTCTTCGGAGTAGCCGATCTCCTCAAGGATCTCGCGGCCCTGCTCGCCGATCATGGGAGCGGTCCTGCCGTCGATCTCGCCTTCGGACTCAAGACGGACAGGCGTGTGGGTTGCCTTGCGGACTACGCCGTTGGGGCATGTGACATCGTAGAAAGCGCCGACGGCGTGTGCCTGAGGATCGTTCATGATGTCATCCCAGCTGTACGCGATGCTGTGAGGGATGTCGCCCTTTCTGAGGATCTCATCCATCTCCTTGACGTCGTGCTCGAGGAAAGTCTTCTGGATCTCATCCATAAACTCCTTGATCAGGCCCTTTGCGAGCATGTCAGACTGAGGATAGTACTTGCCGCAGTCGATCAGGTCCTGTCTGCCGATGGTCTTGAGGAACTGCTCGAATCTTACGTTGTAGTCAGGGCATGCGCACTGGATGATACGGTCATCGGATGTGCGGTATGCGCCGTTGAAGGGGTTCTTGTTGTCATAGATCGAGATCGGATAGTCGTGCGCCTGGCCGTCATACTGAACGCCGAGGAGCATCATGGACATGTTGAAGATTGCGGTCTCGTAAAGGCTCGTTGTGACGAAATCACCCTTGCCGGTGAACTGTCTGTTGTACAGAGCGGTGATGATACCCATGGCAAGCATCAGGCCTACGTTGTTGTCGCCCAGGCCGGGGATCATGGTGATGGGGTCATTTCCTCTGCGGCGAAGGTTCTGTGTGTAGCCGCCTCTTCCGAAGAACGCGGTGAAATCGTAGCCGGGCAGATCCTTGTCGGGACCGGTCTTGCCGTAGCCGAGGATCATAGCGTAAACGAGCTTGGGATATCTCTCTTTGAGGGTCTCATAGTCAAGGCCTGCTCTCTGCAGAGCGCCCAGTCTCCAGTTTGTGAGAAGAACATCCGCGCCGTCGAGGAGCTTAAAGAGAGCCTCTTTGCCTTCTTCTGTCTTGGTGTTGATCGAGATGCAGCGCTTGTTTCCGTTGAGGTACTCCCATGCCACATTCTCTTTGATATTCTGGGGACGTCCCTCCTGCTCCTGTGTGTAGCGGATCGGGTCGCCCTTAGGGGACTCAACCAGGATGACGTCTGCGCCGTGGTCGGCGAGATAACGTCCCGTTGCTGCAGCTGCGATAAAGTTTGCGAGCTGAATTACTTTGATTCCTTCCAGTGCCTTCCTCATCTGTTTCCTCCTTCCGGTTGCTGTTTCCGCGCCTGCGAGCCTGAGAAAAGATCTGCTCCGTGCCCCCTTTGCGGAGTGTTTGCCACTCCGCTCTGCGCGGAGTGTGTTTTTTATTTAACAATATTGTAAAGTTTTTGGAATTAACCTTCCAATAAGGCTTTCAAATCATTTCAAAAGTAAAAGCTTATTGATTTCGTAAATTCCCTGTTATTCCAGCTGAATCTGCTGTTTAGCCGGATTTTTTTCGAAATTAATAACGTTTTACTTATGGATTGATGTTAAAATAGGAACGTAATACAGATTTTGAATCACACAGGGAGCCGATCTATTCCCTGCCCGTCAGCTTTTCGGAAAGGATGTATATGACCACTAATCAGCTGAAATACTTCATTACCGCAGCCGAAACTCTAAGTTTTACAGAGGCGGGAAAACTGCATTATATTTCGCAGACCGCCATCACGCAGCATATACAGTCTCTTGAGGAGCAGCTGGGCGTCAAGCTTTTTGCCCGCAACAAAAAGCGGGTGTATCTGACACCCGCCGGCGAGATTTTCTATATGGAGGCCAAGGCCATCCTGGAGAGAAGCAAAATTGCCATCAGCAAAGCCCGAAACGCCGCCGACGGCATCTCGGGTTCGCTGAACATCGGTTATGTAAAAGGGCAGGCCTTCTCACTGGTCAGCCCGCTGATCAAAAACTTCTATCTCCAAAACCCTTCCGTCAAATTTCAGTTGTTCCGTCAGCCGCACCTGGATCTTCTGATGAACCTGGAACAGGGGAAACTGGACTTCATATTCAACATCGTTTACGGCAATACGGATCTGACGGATTTCTCCTATCGCCGAATCTGCAGCGACAGGCTCTATGCGGTCCTGCCGCCCGGACACCCCTATGCGCAGCTCTCCTCGATCCGCCGGTACGACCTGCGGGAAGAGCCTTTTCTGCTGACCAAATACTACGAGGATCCTTCCGCCAGAAAATACGGGCATGTACTCCCCGACAAATATGCGGAGTCGGGCTTTATCCCCAAGATCAACGGCAAGTCCTCCGACGCGGAGACTCTCATGGTCCTTGTCTCTGCGGGGATCGGCATCACTATTTTGCCCGAGTCCATCGTGCACGCCTTCGGCAACTCAACGGATCTCTCCTTTGTGCCGCTGGAAGGGGAGCACGAGCATGTCGATATCATGGCGATCTGGAAGGACACTTCCATCAACCCTGTGACGCAGGTTTTCAAGGATTTCGTTCTGAGGCAGTACAATATAGTGGAGTGAGGTTGATGGTGCCGGGCGCAGAAAGGGGCGCGGCGAATCTTTTTTGTGTTGTAAAGGAGGTCCCTATGAACGGAACTGTTCCTGTGTTATCTATTGTCTTTATGATCATCTCCTGCGCGTTCAGCATTTGTTTGCCCGTCGCGCTCTTCCTCTACCTTCGCTTTGTCAAAAAAGCGGACATCTATCCCTTTTTTGCCGGATGTACCGTGATGCTGCTCTTCGCCTTCATTCTGGAATCAGGTGCCCACAGCCTGGTGTTCTCCTCGCCGGCCGGGCCGGCCATCAGGGGAAACGTCTGGCTGTACGCACTCTACGGCGGATTCATGGCGGGGCTTTTCGAGGAGACGGGACGCTATCTTGCGTTCAGCTTCGCCCTGAAAAAGTACCGCGCCAAAAACGTGAACGCCCTCATGTACGGCGCCGGCCACGGCGGCTTCGAGGCCATCGTCCTTCTCGGGATTACAATGATCAACAATATCGCATGGTCCGTTATGATCAACAACGGTCGCATCGCGGAGCTTACCGCAGCTCTGACCGGCGAGCAGCTGGCGCAGGCGCAGCAGTCGATCGATCTTCTGATCACGACGCCTTCCTATCAGTTCTTGATGGGCGGTCTGGAGCGTCTCTTCGCCATCGTCCTTCATATCTCGCTCTCCGTGCTCGTGTGGTTCGCCGTCAAGTGGGAAGGCAAGTTCTATCTGTATCCTTTGGCCATCCTGTTCCACTTCGCTGTGGATGCGGCGGCGGTTGTTCTGTCGGGCCTGGGCGTCAATGTGATCGTCATTGAGGTGGTCGTCGCTGCTATCACTGCGGCTGTCGCGCTTTACGCTCGGAGCCTGTGGAGGGAGACGATGTAGGGGGAGACCCGGGGGGTGTTTGGGGCGCGCGGGCGCGGTACCCCGGAGGTTGCGGTACCCCAGAGGTTGCGGTACCCCAGAGGTTGCGGTACCCCAGAGGTCGCGGTGCCTCTGGGGTACTGCGACCTCTGGGGTGGTGGGCAGCCCACGGCAGCGTGGCTCCTTGCGAGGTCACGGGACCCCAGAGGTCGCGGGACCCCTGGGGTGGTGGGCAGCCCACGGCAGCGTGGCTCCTTGCGACCTCCTTGCGACCTCTGGGGTAGTGAGAAGTCTGGGGTAGTGAGAAGTCGTAGCACAAAAAAAGAGGACAGCACCTCAATATCAGTGCCGTCCTCTTTCTAATAAAGGGGGTGTTCTATCTCCTTACTCAGTATTGTGCGTAAAAACCTCTTGGAAGAGGAGCAGATCCGCCATCCATTCTTGTATAGCTGAACAGAGTATCATAGCCGTTTAAGCTCTCTACAATCTTTACCGTTCTCTTCTTCCATTCTTCATATTCCTCCGCTCTGATCTTGGCAAGATCCCAGAACCCTATATCACAGTCCCCAGTAAATGAGATCTCGTCCGGGACCTCATATCCCCGGGGCTCGAAAAGATAATTTTTCAGGTGCCTGTACCAAACCTCATCTTCAGCAAATTTCCCGGCATGACATACCAGCTTGTTCTCCGAATCAAAAAACCAGGGATTAGCAAACTTTTCCCTACAATACTCCTCCGGACAGCTGATTATGCTGAACTCAATAAATTCCTTGATCAGAGCGTCATTTACCCCCGGCTTAACCTCGATTCTATCTTTTGCCATACCCCAACATCCCATATTAATTACCTCCTTTTCGCTTGATAAAAACAACTTATACTACTATAATGTATCCATCGGATACTCTTGACATCAATTATAGTCTCCATTGGATACTTGTCAACCCTTTAAGGAGGTTACTATGGACATGACGCTATTACCTGACCGCTTAATTAAAATCCGCGAGGCGCGCGGGCTTAATAAAGCCGAAGCCTCCCGACTTCTGGGGCTTTCAAAAATGGGGTACCTTCGCTATGAAACGGCAGTCCGAACGCCATCTTATCAGACCCTCGTTTTCATCGCCCAGAAGCTCAGGACCTCTCCGGAGTACCTTGCCGGACTCACTGATGACCCTTCTCCCAAAGAACTGCTGATTTCCAGAGATTCTGATCCGGAACTCTTTGACATTCTGGTAGATATCGCGGATCAGAACAGCAGTGCAAGAGACAGGCTTTTGGCCTATTATCGAAAAATAAAAAAACAGCCCTGAAACTCAAGGCCATTTCCTATTCTTATCTCATCATATTGCTGCTTGAAATGTGCCGCCCGAAAGGGCGGCTTTTTTTCGGAGAGACCTACCCCCAGAGGTCACGAGAGAGCCCCCTACCCCAGAGGTCACGATACCCCAGGCCACATGACCTCTGGGGTCCTGCGACCTCTGGGGTAGCGAGCAGCCCGACATGGCTCCATGTGACCTCTGGGGTAGCGAGCGGCCGGGAGCGGCCGGGATTCCACGACCTCTGGGGTAGTGGACAGTCACCAATGTACAAATTCCCCGCCAATGACGCCGCAGACACTTTCATCTGCCAAAATCCCATATTTATCAGGGTGTCTATATTTATCCCCCATTATGTCATTACTTCTGTGGTTCCTGAGGCTGTCCAGATCAAGGTCAGCGACATATATTCCACAGGCTTCCGGTGCTTCGAAAACGCACATATCCCTTACGCCGCTCACATTCCATGGAACACCGTCAAACAGCGTTGATTTTCCATTGCAATCCGGATGTCCTTGCGGATAATTACATGTCGCCACCGCGACCATATTCTCATAAGCCCTCGTTCTCAGTGCGGACAATCTGTTAATCTCCATCGGGCAGGCATTCGGAACCAGGATCAGTTCAGCTCCCTTAAGCATCAGTATCCTTGCACTTTCGGGAAATTCTCTGTCAAAACAAATCATCGCCCCAACCGTTACCGTACCTCTGCCAAAATCCAGCTCAGCGGCATTATAGCCCTCACCACTGTCTAAGATCTTTTCAAGGTCAAACGCGCAGGTATGTACCTTCGAATAATGAAGGATTTCCTGCCCCCTCCTGTCGAAAACAATTATGGAATTGCGCGGCTTTGGTTCATGTGCTTCCAGAAAGGTAATACCGATCGCCATCTGCAGATCAGCCGCAAGGTCAGCAAACTTCTTAATGAATTCACTATCCTCTCTGACCGCAAGACTATTTATCACATTATCATGCTGCGGAAGGTAATAACCGTCGCTCCACATTTCCGGAAAAAGAGCCAGATCCGCCCCTTTTTCTTTTGCCTCTCTGCATGCATTCATCCCCAAAGCAAGATTCTCTTCAAGATTTTTCCCGGGCAGAATTTGCAAAAATGCAATTCTGATAGTCACTCTGTGTCTCCTGTTCTTTTCTTCTATATTTTGCCCGCACAAACTACCCCACACAAACTACCCCAGAGGTCGCTGGCAAGCATTACGCAAGTCTTCATACAACCTCTGGGGTAGCGTGCCTACATACGATCTCTGGGGTACATACGACCTCTGGGGTACCGCGCCTACCTGCTGCGCCCCCGTGCGACCTCTGGGGTTCCACGACCTCTGAGGTTCCACGACCTCCGCGCGACCTCTGGGGTGGCGCGCTCACGCGCTTACATGATATCTGCCATGAACTCTTCCTTCGTATACGGCTTCCAGTGCCCATCAATGATCACGTCCGCATCGATTCCCTGCACTTTCTTTGCAAAAGATGCCAGCTTTTTCCAGTTCATCTTCCAGGAAGGAAATTCGCCGAGCTGGGCATCTCCAACAAACAAGACCCGATCTTCCGGTACATACACAAGCAGCGCATCGTCCGTATGCGGTGATTCTGACAGCATGAGCTCTGCTGTCACTCCACCGAGATCGATCGAGTGGTCTTCCATAATAGTTTCTTCCGCCGGTACGACTACTACCGGTACGCCGCCGGCATATTCTCTTTGAATCGAAGGATCGCTGTTCAGAAATTCACGCACTTTGTCCGGATCTCTGCTCATATCCTGGCGTATTTGAGCGAGCTTTGTATTCGTCTCCGGTCTGGCCATTGTCTTCCCGCTTACCGCGTGCATTCCATAGGTGTGATCCCAATGCCAATGAGTGATCACTGTAATCTCCGGAAGAGAGAGCCCTTCTGCCAAAATAGCATCGTAAAACTCTTCTACATGTTTGGAGGAATGACCCGCATCCACCGCCAGTGCCATCTTAGTGCCGTATATATAGCCGAGATTCGGCCGATCTTTTGGCGAGTCAAACGGAAAAATCCACACATGTTTGCTGATTTTCTGCAGCTTCACTTTTTTGCCCATTTTCTGTCCCTCATGCTCAAACTACCCCAGAGGTCACGATACCCCAGAGGTCACGATACCCCAGAGGTCGCGGCACCCCAGAGGTCACGGTACCCCAGAGGTCGCGGCACCCCAGAGGTCGGCCTACACCCAGAGGTCGGCCTACACCACCGCCGCTTTCATCCATGCCCCTCGGTACAACCTGATAAGGAAGATCAGCCCGCGGAAACACAGCTCCAGCGCCATTGCTGTCCAGTATCCCCGCAGACCCAGGCGCGGGACCAACAGCAGCGCCAATACGATGCGCACGCACCACATACTTACCAGATTCATTATGCTCGGCCGAAGCGTGTCTCCCGCTCCCCGAAAGACGCCCGCGCAGCCGATCGATGCGCCGTACAGCGGCTCCGCGACCAGTTCGAGGCGCAGCACCTGCGTGCCCAGTGCCGCCACTTCCGCGCTGCTTGTCAACAGCGAGAACACGATCGGCGCACAAATATACATGATCGCACCCGTCAGTCCCATCATGACCATTGCCAGATAAACTGACACACGCGAGAAGCTTTTGGTCAGGTCAAATCGGCCCGCCCCGATCGTCTGCCCGATGATTGCCGTCGCCGCCGCGCCGATTCCATATCCCGGCATGTAACACAAGCTTTCCGCCGTGATCGCCAGCGAATTGGCCGCGATCGCCACTGTGCCCAATCCTGCGACAATCTTGGTTCCTGCCACGTAGGCACTGCACATGAAAATCTGGTCAAAAGATAGCGGGATCCCTATTTTGGCCGCAATAGCCAGAGTTCGGCCGCGCCATTTCCAGCTTCCATTTTTTGCCAACGAGATTCTCTTGTTCCCGGCAGCAAGCAAAAACAGAGACACAAGCGAAATAATGACCTCTGAGGTGGTGGTAGCAAGCGCCGCGCCGGCCACCTTAAGTCCGGCGCCGGGGATCACCACTTGCATTCCGAGGACGGACAGCGTTCTTGTCGGGAAGATCATCAGCATGTTCAGCGCAACATCCAGTAAGCATACGACTGCAGACAAAATGCTCGGCGTCTTCATGTCCCCTGTACTCTGCATCGTCCCGTTCGAAAGCTGGCGAAGGAGCATAAACGGAACCCCCAGGGTATAGATTCGGAAATATGCCGTGGCATTCCCAAGGATTGCCTCCCCTCCGCCAAGCCACTTCGGCACACTGTCGCTGATCAGCATGCACACTGTGCTTATTAGAATCCCGATTAATGCCGCGGCTTTCAGGCCTTGTCGGAGGACGTCCTCTGCTTCGCGGTCGCGTCCGGCGCCGATGAGCTGTGCAATCTGTACATAAAACCCGGCCGAAATGCCGATACAGCTCCCGCCAATCAGCCACGTCGTGGAAGAAACCAGCCCTATTGAGGCTGTTGCCTCAGCACCGAGGCTTCCTACCATTCCGGCGTCAATATACTGCATTGCGATCGATGTCAGCTGTGCCAGGACTGCCGGAAGGCTCATGCTGAGAACAAGGCGGACTTTCTCGGCCTTGGTCACATTTTTCTGCGTTAGTATTTTGTCAATCTTCATACGACCTCCATACGACCTCTGGGGTACTGGGCTCTCTGGGGTACTGGGCTCTCAATTTTCATACGACCTCTGGGGTACTGGGCTCCTGGGCTCTCAATTAAATGACATACTCGTATATGCCAAACTCCGCGTTGCCCGTATTCTCGTAATACATCTGCACCGAGCCGACGTACTCGAATCCGCACCGCACGTAGAGCCTGCTCGCTGTATCGTTGCCCTTCAGGACATCCAGTCGCAAGCCTTTTACTCCTGCTCTTTTTGCAATATCTATGGCTTTTTCCACCATCATTTTGCCTATTCCTCTGCCGCTGAAATCAGGATGAACGCCGAGTGCATGGATTACCAGCACCTCTGCGTCTGTCAGCGGCGTCTGCTTTCCTATCTTGTGATATCCTTCATTGCAGTCATGATTTACGACCATAGCAGCAGCTGTACTCGGGCCGTCGCAGCATATATACAGTTCTCCTTTGTCCAGCGACGACCTCAGAAATTCCGGTGCTGGATATATGTCTTTAGTCCATGTAATTGTCTGTTTTCGCTCTTTCATACCGTCGATCAATGAATGGTAAAAAGATCTGACCATTTCAAAGTCGCCGGGATTTGCTTGTGTAATTCTCATTTTGACTCCGTTTGGAATTGTCGATATTTTGACCTGCACCCGCGAGCTCAGGGGTACTGCTCGCAGGCAGGACCAAGGACCTCTGGGGTGGAGTTGCTTCAGGCGGAGCCAGAGACCTCTGGGGTGATGTGGCTTTGGCTTAGGCGGAGCCAGAGACCTCTGGGGTGATGTGGCTTTGGGGGGTGTGGCTTGTCTCGGAAAATTGATAGTAGAGTTCCAGATATTCCTTTTCCACATCCTGAAATGGGCGCACCGAGTAATCCAGATCGCTATGCAGCTCCGGGGGTTCTCCTAACGGCGTCTCATCCAGCAGCTCTTTCAGATCGTACCAAAGCATCGCATCATCAATCTCTTTCATTTGCAGCTGCTCTGCAGGAGTGAGAGATGATCCCAGAAACTTATTAAAAATCATGTCCAACAGGCGCTCTTCCCGTGCTTTATACTCCGGCAGTTCCATCTTGAACGGCCTCGGAATATCGGACATATAGCACTCGCTGGCATCATGAAGGAGACAAGCCAGCGCCATACGTTTTGAAAGTCCCTTTGCCCACGCTTCGTTTGCGCAGCTTATGCAATGCTGCCCGACAGACCAGAAAGTTTTTATATGGCCATTTCCCCTGCAGATCAAGGAAAGTGCATGTGCAATATCCTCAATAAGGATTGTCTCCGGATCCGGATTTGTCGGTTCAAAATGCTTTCCCGTGTAAGTTGTGATGTGATTTCCCATAAAATATCCTCGTATGGTGCGCCGACCCCAGAGGTCGCGGCACCCTTCGTGCCACGACCTCGTGCCACGACCTCTGGGGTACCGCGACCTCTGGGGTGCCGTGACCTCTGGGGTACCGCGACCTCCGGGGTACCGCGACCCACCGCCTCGACCTGTCCTATACGAACGCAGCCGCCGGCCCCTTATCGGACAGCGCAATGATCCCCTCTCCATAGGGAACGATTCCCCGGCAGGCACCTTTCACTTTTTTCTTTTTCTCGATTTCCTCGCCAGTACTGCTGTCCACACAATAAACTGAGCCGTCTTCTGTGCCAAAATACAGTCTATCCCCACTGAGCACCACCCCAGAGGTCACGGCTGCGGGTACGGCTACTTCAAAAGCCGCCTTCAGTCCATAATTTCTTTCCACTTCGTAGCGGACCACCCGCCCGCCGGATAGTTGTGTGTTCTCGCCGACAATAATGGCCCCGTCAACCAGTATGGGCTGCCTCATCAGTTTTCCGCCCGCTTTCACTTCTTTGACCAGATGGCCATCCTTCTTGTCCAGGAATAAGTACTTCCCGTGCGTGCATTGATAGCACAAAGTATCGGCATCCACTGCGATCACACTTCTGCACCACTCTTCCTCTCCGTAAGTCCAGACGGTCTCCCCTGTGGATTTGCTCGCACAGTAGAGGTGCTTCCCGCTTTTGGCATGGTAAATATAGTCGCCTTCCACAAGAATTGTGCAGTTGGAGCCGTACCCTCTCTCGTCGTTCGCCCAGATCGTCTCGCCGGTCTTCGGGTCCAGGCAATAGAGTGCGTCCTGCGCCATATACAGCCGGTCTCCCTCCAGCACAACGTTGAAGTCTGCCGCGCCTGCTTTTTCGCCGAGCTGCTTTTTCCAGACCAGCTCGCCCTCTTTCGTGACGCAGTACGCGATACCTCTGAGCGATGTGAAGTAGAAGCAATTCCCGTCAGTGGCTCCTATAACTCTGAGGAAGTCCGTCGTCTCGAACACGGCCTTCGCTTCTCCTGTATCTGCATTCACGCAGTATATGCCGGCCCTCGGGTATCGCCCGTTCGTCATATGGACAAAATATAGCTCTTCGCCTGACAGCACATAGTCTTCTGAGACCATTGCTTCGACCAGCCGTTCAGGATACTTATACTCCCACTTTTTCTTCATTTTGATCCTCCTTTGCCATGTGCATGCCAAACGACCTCTGGGGTGCCGTGACCTCTGGGGTACCGCCACCTCCGGGGTACCGTGACCTCTGGGGTACCTCCACCTCTGGGGTACCTCCACCTCCGAGGTACCCATCGGATACCATCAATGCTTGCGCTCCGCCCCGGCATGTGGTAATATACAGCCAATCGAACCGGCGCCATCTATCTCATTCGGCCCGGATCTCTAAGGTCCTTGCACAATCTGCTGATAAGGCACCTCACATCCGTTCAGTCTTCTGCGGATTTCTCCGCAAAACTCCGAACCTCTTTTAAACCACAGCGATCCTTTGATCATAAGATCACACGAAGCTGTACAATCAGTCATTCATTTCTAAAAAGAAAGGTTAAAAAGGTCACATCTATGCCTACACTTCCTCGCAAAATCAGTTCCTTTGGTATTTACCATGTGGTATATCGCGGTATAAACAAGCAGCGAATATTTGAAGATGAAGAAGATTCCCAGCGCTTCCTGGATACTCTTCAAAGATTCCAGGCCAAATGCGACTACAAAGTTCTCGGCTATTGCCTGATGTCAAATCATATACATCTGATCATTAAAACAGGAAAAATGCCGCTTGGCCGAATCTTTCAGTACATCGCGCCCAGCTTCGTTTCCTGGTACAACAGAAAATACGCGCGGGTCGGCAGTCTCTTTCAGTCCCGCTTTGACAGCACGCCGATTGAAAGTGAGAACCAGCTTTTGATCGCCATCCGCTACGTCCACCAGAATCCGGTAAGAGCAGCGATCTGCAGTCATCCTGCTCAGTACAAATACAGCAGTTATAAAGACTATTTTCACAATGATCTGATTGATGATACTTATGTGAGATCTATTGTCAGCTGCGACGATTTTTTCAGCTTTAACTGCCAGAAAAACAATGACCACTGTCTGGATATCGATGACATAAAGCCGCGCATGAATGACAAAAATGCCGCAAAGATCATGCACAAGGTCTCCGGATGCAGAACCGTGTCTGAATTTCAGGCTCTCGCCGTCAAAGTGAGAGATGAGATGCTGCGCAAATTAAGAGAGGCGGGAATCTCGATGAAACAGACCAGCAGGATTACCGGAATCTCGTATGGCGTGATCAGAAAAGCTACTGCTTCTGTGGGGAGCCGGAGCGGGCCTGTTATTGCCTGACCGTGCTCCGAGCATCGGATTCTTACAAATAACAATCCTTTCATAACCGCATTGTCGTGGGCACCCCTGCCGTCTGCCGGACCGTACATACTGCCGCAGACTGCGCATATACATGCCGATGGCTTCATTTTTGTGAAGTCATATTCCCCTAAAACAGTCCGTATTTCTCCGCAATCACGCAGGCTGTTTCCGTTGGTGTGCCCTTGAACCCTGACAAGGCAAAATATACCCGGTCCCTGATTTTTTTCATTCCGGGAACTCTTTATGGCGCCCTCAATATCGCTGGGGGGGCTATATTTTGCATGCCCTGAAGTTCTGCTCCCGGCAATTCTTCCTTGTTGGCCTGCCTCCGGAGACTGCTCGGCACTGCCGTCGTCCGCTACCCCAGAGGTCGGCCGACACTGCCGCCGTCCGCTACCCCAGAGGTCGGCCGACACTGCCGTCGTCTGCTACCCCAGAGGTCGGCCGACACTGCCGTCGTCCGCTACCCCAGAGGTCGGCCGACAACGGTCCGTCCCGCATCTGTCCTGACTGCTATCCCAGTTTTGTTTATAAAACAAATCTGTAAGCCTTTGAGCGAGCAGTTTACGTTGAATCTTCTGACCACAGTGCCCTTGGAATCAATTAAAGAAAAGCCTCTTGTATCCCCTTGCACACAACCGCCATTAAGCAGTTCCGAAAATATGGAACGCAATGCATTCTGGTCCACCGCGTAATAGTCTGTCAATTTCTGCGAATAATACCAGCTTGTAAATTCATTATAAGTTTTAGGTCTATCCACAAATCGTTTCCTCCTCTCCAGTCTTGCTCTCGTGCTCGGCACCCCGCGTGCTCGGCACCCCGGAGGTCACAGCACCCCAGAGGTCACGGCACCCCAGAGGTCACTCTACGAAAGATATATGTGACACATCGTTCAAAAAATCGTCCGCCGTAAGTTCAATAGTTTTTTCATCACCAATTCTGTAATCCTCTATTTCGACATATCCCTCTTTGTTAATAATTGTCGCATAATAATGGATCCAGTAATCATCATTCCCTGATTTGTAGCGGTACCTGCTTTCAAACCAATATACTTCCATCTCGCCAACCTGGCTCTTATATATTTCCGAAACCTTTTCCATATCCAGCAGTTCCGGATCGTTTAAAAGATAGTCCCGGTCACTTTCGAGAAAATCCAAGGCATATTTTGCATAATCCGAGGAATACCTGACAGTCATCCAGCCATCACGGCCGTCAAGCCAGATACTGTCAACATAATCATCATATCCTTCACACCAATCCGGTTTTTTGATTTCTACAACCTTTTTGTTGGTCGCTTCATCCCTGACATATATTATTTCGCTGTCGGATTCCGTTCCTCCCGCATCAGTGTTGGCCTCATATTCTTTATATTCAACGGGTTCTTTCTGATCATCATAAGAATCGTCATAAGAATCATCATAAGAGTCGTAATCATCTGTCTCTTCTGTGTTTTCTGCCGTTGTAACTGTAACCCCGTCACTATAGTAAATTTTTGTCTCGCTCTCTTTAAACGCATCACTGCTTACATCACAGCCATAAGGTAAGATGATCTCTGACAGTTTATAGCATCTTCGAAACGCAGAGCTGCCGATCGATTCCATTGTTGATGGCACAGTCACACTGCTCAGATTGTGGCAGTCGCAGAAGGCACGACTTCCTATCTCAGTAGTTCCTTCGGGAATATCTATATTTTCAAGATTCTTGCATTTTTCGAAAGTCTTTTTTTGAATTTCCGTGATCCCACCAGGCAGTTTGACCTGCTTAAGGGAATTCATTCCATAAAAAGCGCCTCCTCTGATTTCTGTGACAGGCTCCCCTTTCCAATAATCCGGAATTTCGACCTCCGGGGTGGGATGAAGCGATAGTGAATAATTTCGCAGACTATAGCCATTGCTGTTTTTTTGAAAGATCATGTGCGGCGACCAGTACACAACTGCAGTAAGAACCAATGTGACTGCTATAATGGCTCCACAGATTCCCCAAACAGTATTCGCCTTCCGGTAATTAGCATCTTCACCGGCCAGTATACTATCGATGTCTGTATCAGGGTTTGCCTGTATTATTGGACGCAGGGCTCTTTCTGTAGTAAAAAATGTACGGGTTATGTATATCCAAACAGCAGTAAGCGCTGTTATGCCCGAAGCGCAAAAGAAAAAATGGAATTCATGGAAGAATACGAAAAAGCTTACTATCAAAAACAATAAGATTGCGTATAGTATTGTTGCGATAATTCTACTGACTGCGACTCTCTTATGAACGACTCCTGCACCGGCCGCATGCTCCTTCTGTAAAATCTCCAGATATGCTTCCAACGCTCTGTCTATGTTCTTTTGTTTCAATATTGATTTACTGTAATTCTCAAAGCTGTTCACCACTTTGCTCCTTCTCTTTTTTGACTCGACAAACACAGCCGTTCACTGACCTCCGGGGGCCCGCAACCTCTGGGGTACCGTGACCTCCGGGGGCCCGATACCTCTGGGGTGCCGTGACCTCCAGGGTACCGTGACCTCTGGGGTCCCATTACCTCTAGGGTACCGCGACCTCTGGGGTACCGCGACCTCTGGGGTACCGTGACCTCTGGGGTACCGCGACCTCTGGGGGTCCTCCCCCCTCACCGAACCATCTTCACCGCCTTGACCCTGAAATTCCCCGATGTAACTCCACCGGTGTCTCCCACATTTTCTCCCTGATCCGCTGTATTAGGTGATGCCTCCCGATCTTCTTCTCCCTGACCTTCTTCTCCCTGATCCGCTGTATTAGATGATGCATCCTGATTCTCCGGCTCCTTCTTAGATGATGCATCCTGATTCTCCGGCTCCTTCGCCTGCTGCGCCCCTTCATCCAAAAACATCCTGTACGAAGCAATCCAATCATCAGAGGCAAACTCCATAGCTTCCATCTTATTGTCCCAGGAAATTGGCTGCAGGCGAATCTGATCCTCGCCAAAAAACGTTACGAGTTCCTCCATTGCCGCATCCAGCATTTCTTTCTCATCGCTGAAGTAATATGTCCCTGATCCTGACGAACCGGAACTGTTCTCGTCATTTTGAGCAAGCCTGAAGTGCTCATCCAGCATTATGTAAGAGCATTCAACCTTTCCCGCTGGATCGACGCTTCTGCTGAAGCTGAACACATTGTCTTCTTCATCGGTACCTGCCTTTTCCATATCGAAAACATAAATGGTTTCCTCAAACGAAAATTCATTATTAACCGCATCTTCTCCCAGCGTCGATGAAGGATAATACAACCCGTTGTCCTTTCGGGAATTATTATAGGTTCTTCTTATCACCATAAAATAATGATCTTTAGCCCCAACATAAAAGTCCGTGTCATTATACAGAAAATACCTAAAGCTTATTTTTACCGCGTTGTCATCATATATGTTATGTACAGACAGTTTTCCCTCTTCATCATCTGAAGCCCCGATTTCCAGCTGGGAAGTCAGCGTTGCCGATTCTCCCTTGATGCCGTAAAATTCATTGCTGTAGATAAAATCCTCGTCTATTTTCGCCGCTTCATACCTCAAGCTGCCTTTCTCATTTTCATTCGCCCCTGTCGTATAGTAGTACTTTCCCTCTGCGATCAGTTCCGATCCGTCTTCACGCAGACTTTCTCTGTCAAAAAATCGCATAACCGCCTCGTTTCCGGACGGCGTCGTCTCAATTCTGAACACCTCCCGTGCTCCGGGAATGAAATCCATAACGTATTTTTTATGCTCCCTTATGCTCGTCACCTCATCTTGAGATAAGATGAAGGCCCCCGCATTTCGATTGATGTCGTCTACGCTGTCCATACTGATCTCAGTACGGCTGTCTCTGTTATCCGTTTTCCATTCGGAGTCAAAAGAAGTTCCGCTTAAAGATCCTTCTGCGGACACATTGAGCATTACATTTCCCTGCGATTCGTCAAGAAACTGCGCGCCAATATAAGTTGAGCCGTCATTCTCATAAATGAATGCATTCATATTCGACAGGCTTGTATTTGCAATGGCGTCATTCGTCGTCTTCAGGGCTGCCGAATCTGCCACCACGAGCTCTGAGGTATCGCTGTCAAATAAACACATCAGCGCAGCTACCGTATGGTCGCTCGTCAGTTTAAACAATAGCAGGTCCTCGTCGCCGTCCTGATCCAGATCCTTACAGTAATAGCCGAGATATTTTGCCGGAACGGAAGATAAATCTACACCCTGTTCTCCGAAACTGAAAGCCCCGGAAGATGCCTTGACCGGAACCGTATATTCTTCCCCATACAAAAAGTCCAATCCTTTTGCAAACTCCTCCGAACCTGTGGTTTGGAAAACATCGCCGACAGCCGGCTCTTTCTGCGCTGCGCCGGTGCCCTCCGCGCTGGTCTGCTCTCCATCGGTTTCCTCCGGGCCGGTCTGCTCTCCATTGGCCGGCACAGACTCCTCATCATAGGTATCGGAAGCTTCATTTGCCACTGTTTCACTTTGCGTCACCGGCTGTTTCCCAAGATGGTTCGTCACGAGCAAAATAGCGGCAAATGTCACGACTGCCGACGCCCCGGCCAGGGCTCCCATGCGAAAGACCTTGTTCCGAAACAGCTCCACGATTCCGCTTAAATCAATATTCGCAATCGGCGGAGCGCTGGGATCTTTTGGGCCCTTGGTGTTTTTGAGCGGCTCATCCGGCGCCCCGATCCTGCCGTTAAAAGGCTGTACATTGTCACGGCCGTCTCCCCGGCCAATGTCACGCTGCCCCTGCACGCGGTCGCGTCTCCCTTCTGCGCCGCTATCTGGTCGCACGCGGTCGCGTCCCGAGTAATTCGAATTGCTCCCGTATTCAATTTTAACTCCGCAATTGGGGCAGTATTTCAACCCTTCTTCAAGCTTATATCCGCAGTTTTCACAAAACATATCAAATTCCCCTCTGTTTTGTCACTTTGCCATCATCCGCCTGATGATCCGGTCCTGTACCGGCTTTTCTCACGAGTGTGTATCGGAATACACGCAGCCCGGTCTCTTTTTTGACATAAAAATAATGATCAGCAAAACAGCGAGTCCTTTAAGAACATCAATGGGATGCCTGCGTCCCCGCGTTTTGCTTCTTCCCGGTTTTTGTGGTCTGTCGAACAATTATGAATATAGCATAGCATAAAATTACTCCATACCCAAATTACTCCATACCCCAGAGGTCACGCCATCCCAGAGGTCACAGCACCCCAGAGGTCACAGCACCCCAGAGGTCACGCCATCCCAGAGGTCACAGCACCCCAGAGGTCACAGCACCCCAGAGGTCACGCCACCCCAGAGGTCGCGGCAAGAGGCGGTCCAAAACCTTCCCAGAGGTCATCGTTTCGCCCTTTCCCTATGGAACTGCACGAATTGTCGTGCTAAAATTACACTCAGTAAATTCTCCAGAAAGGATGAGAGGAATACACCATGAATGAAAACAAGAACATGAGCACAGTTCCGCAGAAAGATTTCGAATTTTCACAGGAAGTAATCCGCAAATTGACCGATTATTTTTCGGAAAGAGTCGTTGGCCAGGAAGGTCTGCGCAACTCGCTGATCACTTCCATCGTGGCGGACGGCCACATCCTGATCGAGTCCGTCCCCGGACTGGCCAAGACGACTGCCGCCAAAGCCATCTCCGACGCCCTCAACGGCAAGTTCTCGAGAATCCAGTGCACCCCTGATCTTCTGCCCAGCGATATCATCGGCACGCAGATTTACCACCAGGAGACCGGCAAGTTCGAGACCATCTTCGGTCCCGTTTTTGCAAACTTCGTCCTTCTTGACGAAGTAAACCGTTCAAGCGCCAAGACCCAGAGTGCCATGCTCGAGGCCATGCAGGAGCGCCAGGTCACCATCGGCGGCGTCACCTATCACATGCCGCAGGATATTTTCATCGTCATCGCGACGCAGAACCCCATCGAGCAGGAAGGAACCTACCATCTCTCCGAGGCGCAGACAGACCGCTTTATGATCAAGGAGAAGATCACTTATCCGACCACGGAAGAAGAGATCTATATCATGAATAAGATTGAAGACGGCTCCATCAATACCGTCAAGCCTGCCGTCCTCACGCTTGAGGACGTCGACAAGGTTCAGGACATCGCCGAACTGGTCTATGTCGACCCTTCTGTCAAAAAATACATAGCCGACATCGTGACCGCTACCCGTGAGCCTGCCGCCCACATCGACAAAAAGTATGCCGACTACATCCGGATCGGCGCCAGCCCCCGTGCGACCATCAACTTCCTCAAGATCGCGAAGGCCTCCGCTCTGATCCACGGGCGCACTTTTGCGATCCCGGAAGACGTCAAGGGTATGGCCCACCAGGTTCTTCGCCACAGGATCGGCCTCAACTACGCTGCCGTCGCAGACAACGTATCAGTAGAAACGGTAATTGACAAAATTGTTGATTCGGTACAAACGCCATGAGCATAGATCTTAATTACGATTATCTGGACAGAGTGCGAAGGGTCGCCGCGCTCTACACAAAAAGAAAGACTTCGGACCTTCTCGACGGAGACTACAGTTCCATGCAGCACGGGCGAAGTCTTGATTTCGACGACCTGCGGGAATACCGCTACGGGGACGACATCAACTATATCGACTGGAAGTCCTCCTCCAGAGTCGGCAAGCCTCTGGTCAGGCGCTATTTTGCCGACAGAAAGCACGACGCGCTCTTCATCGGCGACACCGGGAAGAAGATGACCGGAGATACGCCCGCCGGCGAATCCAAGGAGCATATCGCCCTCATGGCTTTTGGCGTGGCAGCGTACATACTCGGCAAGCAGGGAGTGAATTACGCCCTTTCCTGCTGCTCGGACGAAGGAAGCCGGATCACTGCGTTTACCTCCGGCCCCTCTCATCTCGAGGAACTCCTCGCCACTTACAAGAAGGCGATTGAGTGCGGCACGCCAAAACAGAGCTTCTATACCACTTTATTGAACTCGGCGTCTATTTTCTCCCGGCACATGATCATGATCATCATCACTGATGCGGAAGGCCTGGCCGAGATGGACGCGAGTCTGATCAAGCGCCTTATTTATTACAACGATGTCTACATTTTCAAGATCGAGGACGCGCTCCTTACGCAGACGGATGTCTACGACCTTGATGACGACGTTTATGTTGATCCGTTCCTGGCCATGTGCAGGGACCTTTACCGCGAGGAAGTAAAGCTGAAAGAGAACCTTGACAAAGAGGCCGAGAAGCTCCTGACCCCGCACCGAATTTACTTTAAGAGCATCTCGAAAGAAGAAGAGATCATCGATTCGCTCATTTATTTATTCAGACGCAGAAAGGGAATCACATGAAGTATTCCATAGACCTGGAGCCGCCTTTCGCTTACTCCGCATACTGGTACGCGATCGGCCTGGGGCTGATCTTATTGGCTATCCTGCTGCGCTGGCTGTTCAACTGGATCTTCAAGAGAAAAGTGGAGTCGCCTCTCAAGGCGGACAAGCTTTACCGGCAGACCATGCAGCAGATTGACAGCGCCGACCAGTCCTACAGAGACAGACAACTCGATCTGCGGACCCTGCATCAGAAACTGAGCAAAGAGGTCCGTCAGTATGTTCAGAAAATGGACGGCCTGCGGGCACAGTCAATGGTTTACGATGAACTGTGCCGGAAGGCGAGACCCGACCTGGCTGACCTGATCGGTGACTATTACGGCCCTGAGTTCGCTTACGTTCCTCAGGCCGACGCGGCGGCATCCGTCGCAAAAGCAAAAGCACTGATCGACGAGCTCTATCAGCGGGTCTTGAAGGAGAAGGGAATCAACAGGACCGGCCGCGTCAAGACCTGGATCAACGATGTTCTGGGCAGGGTTCTTCACATTGCCCCGAAATTTGCCGCTTCGGCAGTGCTGGGCCTGATCCGGGGCAACAGCCTCTCATGGGTTCAGAGAATTGAAAAAGCAGCCGCGAAAGGCGATCTGGATTCTTACAGTGTCCGCGGACATATGAGCAAAGCGGTAAGAAGCTTTGTCCGCTCGGCGTCCGGCGCCAAATCCGAAACAGAAGCATTTAAAGCTCTGGAAGCAAAAAGGAAAAGCGGACTGCCCGAGCAGGCCTCGGCGGCCGTCTCCGCCCGGGATTTTTATGACCCCGACTTTATGTACCGTTCCTCTTATAACCCGGTTTTTGCAATAACAAAAGGTAAGGAGCTGATCAAGACATGGGTGTAAGCTTTCATAATCCCTGGGTCCTTATACTCGGGGCGATCTTAACCGCGGGCGTCTGTCTCACTGCCTTTTTCCTCAAAAGAAAGTCCGACAGAAATACTCGTCTGCGGGCCGCCAATACGGAGCGGCTCAAAAAAACCGCCATCTACAAAAGAAAACTTCTGGAAGCCAAAATCTTCCGGATTCTGTCGTACGCCGGCATTATTGTTGCCCTCCTGGGCGCAACGGTCCTCACGGCGAGACCCTATCACCGGGATGTCGTCAAGGACACGGTCAACCGCCGGGATATCTTCCTGTGCATCGACCTGTCTTCTTCCAACTATGCGGGCGTCGAGGAACTGGTGCAGGCTTTCAGAGATACTGTTTCCGGCCTTGACGGAGACCGCATCGGAATCTCTCTTTTCAACACCTCGAGCGTTCAGTATGTCCCGATGACGGACGACTACGATTTTGTCCAGCGAAGGCTCGATGAGCTTGAGACCTATCTGAACGCACAGGAAGAATTCATGTCGACCTATGCGGCAAAATATGAATCCGTCTACGATATCCCGGAATCCGAAAAAAGCCGGTACGAGGAGCTGAACAAGATCCTTGCGACTTTTGACGCAGGTATAACGGCCGGATACGAGCTCAAGGGAACCTCTGCGATCGGGGAAGGCCTGGCCTCCTGCCTGTTCAGCTTTCCGGAACTGACCACGGAGGAGCGCACCAGGATCATCATCTTCCTGACGGACAACCAGCCCGAACTTCTCGACGCGCCGCTGGTATCGTTAAATGAAGCGGCCGAAATGTGCCAGTTCGACAAGGTGGTCGTCTTCGGCATCGATCCCGCCACAGGGCAGGATCCCACTCAGTACGCCGCAAATATAAGTGAAATGAAGGGCGCCGTAGAGCTGACGGGAGGAAAGTTCTACGGACCGGATACTACACTCACGGCTGCGGACATTCTCGCGGATATTCAGTCCACCGAGAACAAGATCACCAAGACCACAACCTCCACCAGAGACACGGATATGCCGACCCCCTGGTTCATCGTGCTGGCCGTCGGAATCGTTCTGATCGTACTGACCACGATCTTTTTCGTCTTCCGCAGAGGAATCAAGAGAGGCCGCCCCGCACGTCTTGTGACGGCAGGCATCATGCTGGCTGCCATGATCGGCGGCTCCGTGTACATCGGCATAAGGCCCATGTACCAGGATCCGAGCAAGATCACCAAAACCAACAACCTGGACGTCGCCTTTGTGGTCGACACCACGATCAGCATGTGGGCGGAAGATCACGGAGGCCAAAAGCGTATGGACGGCGTCCGAAAGGATATTCAGACGATCATGGACCAGCTGCCCGGCAGCTGCTTCTCGCTGATCAGCTTTGACAACGGCGCCAACATTCTTGCGCCTTATACGCAGGATATTAACGTCATCAGCGACCTGGTAAAGCACCTTGAGATGCCTTCGTATACCACGTCCCAGGGCTCTTCGCTCAACACGTCCCACGAAGCGCTCCGCATGATGCTGGAGTCCGCCGGCAAGAAAAAGGGAAACCGCAGGACCGTTGTTTTCCTTTTCAGCGACGGCGAGACGACGGACGGGTCGAGCCTGATGAGCTTTAACGATCTGGAAAAGATGATCGGAAACGGTGCCGTCCTTGGATACGGTACCCGAGCCGGAGGGCGGATGAACTATCCCGGACGCGGATATATCAAGAACGTCTCCACCGGGAAAGACGCACTGTCCAAGATTGACGAGACTGCGCTGCGACAGATTGCCGGAGATCTCGGAATTCCCTACATAAATGAGACCAGCGACCAGGGCGGATCCCTCATCGCAAGGCTGCAGTCCGTCCGGCTGATGAGCCGGGACGCCGCCTTTGCGGACGGCGACCGGGAAGGATTTGAGGAGACCTATTTCTACAGCTCCGCGATCCTTGCCGTGATCCTTCTGATCTGGCTGTTTCTCACGGTTTATCGAGGGGGGGTGGCATAATGAATCCGAAGTTCGAAAAGTTCAAAAAAGTCCTCTCCTTTATTGAAAAAGCTCTCCTTCTGCTGTGCACCGTCCTCACGGTGATCGGCGTGCTCATCATCGCAAGGAGTCTTATAAACGCAAACTTCCTCAATAATTATCACAAGGGCAAGTACCCCACCCTGCTGGAGGGCGTGCTGCCGCATCTTCCTTTTGGGGAGAACTATGTCGCCTACTACAATCTGGGAAATGTGGAGTACATTGACGGTCATTATGACCAGGCGGTCACTTACTATGCGACGGCACTGACCAAGAACCCGCCCGAACAGGATGAGGAGTGCATGATCCGCACAAATCTGGCGCTGGCGCTGTGTCACACTATTGATTTTGACAACCTCGATCTTAATGATCAGGAAGCCGTGACGAATGCGATCAATGTTCTTATGACGGCACGCCAGTATCTAACCGAGTGCGGGTGCGCAAGTGAGCCCGTCGGCAGCAACGACGGACACTTCCCGGATGCCGACAGTCTCAAACACGATATCGACGAGATGCTTAAGAAACTCCAGAGCCAGTCTTCTTCCGATTCTGATGACCAAAGTCAGGGCGGCGGCGGCCAGGACCAGGACGACAGCCAGAACCAGGACGAGAACCAGGATCAGCAGGACCAGTCCCAGGACCAGCAGCAAAACAACCAGCAGTCCCAGAGCGATAAGGATAAGGAAAAGGAAGAAAAGGCCCGCCAGGAAAACGTCAAGGAACAGCTTGAAAACCAGAAGCAGGACCTCAAGGACAAGAGTCAGTCCTCCTCCCCTTACGAATATGAGTATCTCGAGGGTGGAGACGCGCAGGGATATGGAGACGGAACATTATGGTAAAGACAAAAAGAAAACTGCTTCCCGCCATTGTTGCGGCACTTAGTATATCTCTCCTCCTGGGAGGCTGCGGCGGCACCCGCTCCGGACCGGGCGATGTCGGTGCGGACGAAGCCGGAAGTGAAGGCACCGGGGAGGCCGGAAGCGGCTCCGGGGACACCGGGAGCGAGACGCTCGGAACGACCGGCGACACCGATGGTGCCGCTCTTGGCGACGGCCAGCCCGATCCGGACGAAAACCCGGCCAGTGTCATGGTTAAGCCCGATACTCCCCCGGACGGACAGCGCTATGATGAGTGGAAAGGATTCCAGTACACGGACCAGACCGAATTTGACGTAAAGACCTTCTGGACCTTTGTGATGTACAACCATACCAAGGTCTCCGACTACGATCTGATCCAGGATCCCGAAGCTATTGAAGACGCCAAGCTGGAGATCATTGACTGCAAGGCGGAGCCGGTGGGCGGAGAAATGAAACTGCGCTCCGGCGGATATGTGGACATCACGGTCGAATGCAGATGGACCGGAACAATGAACGGAAAGGAAAAAATTTCCAGCCATGTTCCCAGCTGGCTGATCCGCTGGCAGGAAAACACGCCTTATCCGTGCGACGCCTATACGGGAACTGCCCTGCTTAACTACTCCGGCTCCGAAGACGATGAACCGCAGGACATTAAGCCGGGCCAGGCAACTGCCACCTCGATGGTGGAATCGGATATTACCTATAACGGACGCACCTACAGGCTCTTTGCCAAGTCCGACATCCGCAATTCCTCCGGCGGCGGCTGGTCAACCGATTACACCGACGAATATTTCACCTTCTCCTGCCCGGGGTCTGTCGATACCACTTTTACTTTCCGCGTCCCGGCCGACTACGACGGCCTGGTCCTCGCGATCGACAAAGACATCTCGGACCAGAAGTCCGATGAGATCGACGAGACAGGGGAATTTTATCAGTTCGACGATCTTTATGCCGATGTTCTGACTACCAAGACGGGCGTCAAACAGCCGGTGGATAATTTCTATTTTGTGAAAGTATCTGACCTCATTGAATACTTCAAAGACGCCGAGCATATTCAATATTGATTTGCCTGAATCCGCGTGCGGGCTGCCGCAAAGGTATTCCGCGCGCGGCGGCTCGCGAAAAAGTCTTACTACCTGCATACAAAAAAGGCACGCTTACCGCGTGCCTTTTCTTAATTCATTCCGTACTTCCGGCTTAGCCGTTTGCTATAGATCCGCCTCCTTCAAAGGCGCGGGATTTTTACCCGTATCAGTTATAGAAACCGTTGCCGTTTCCGTAGCCGATATTCTTGGGGTTGGGACCAAACTTGTTATCGCCGGGCTCGCTGTCTGTGCAGAACCAAACGAGAAGAAGAATTGATCCGACCAGAGGAATCAGGCCAAACAGAAAATACCAGCCCGATTTTCCTACGTCGTGAAGTCTTCTGACACCGACTGCAAGCTGAGGGACCAGAATTGCTAATGAAAAGATGCCGGTGATCACGGAAAGAATCGTTGACATCGCTTCACTGCCGGAGAAGATCGCGCTTATTATACCGAGAATAAAGCTCACGCACATTGTGAAAAGAACAAAGAACCAGTACTCGGATCTGCGTGCTCTTCCGTTAAAATTTGCATAGTTCTGAAATACGCTCTGTACAGCTTCCTGAAATGACATACTTTCTCCCTTCTTAAATAATGAATAACAAGATTTCGCGGCTTTCCCCCGCCACTACCATTTCCAGCTAATTATACCCCATTCAGATTCCCTGTCAAGTTTACGGCATCCGTCACGGTTCCCTCTCCGGATTATCATGTTGTCACTCCTCTTCTTTATGATAAAATGAATTGATTTATTACACAAAAACTGCTGCTAAGGAGGCTGCCAATGACCAATCAGGAACGCAGGGACAGAGGGATCCTGTATATTTCCGATCCCTCTGTAATGAATGAACAGAAAAGAGCCCGCCGACGAAGAGTGCGCGGCGCATATGCGCCGGATCTGGGAGGAGAGTAAGGATTCGTTGAAATATCCGACAGCTGAGTAACAAAGGGGTGGTTTCGGTGCCATGCAGAAGTTCGAAAAAAATGTAACTGAAAAAAAGCGCCGCCTTGGCACAGCTTTGATACTGGCGGCTTCGCTCTGTTTCTCGACCGGCGGACTTCTCATGAAGGTAATCCCGTGGAATCCGCTCGCTATAAACGGAGTGCGCAACCTGATCGCAAGTGCCGTGATCGGAATCTATATTTTGGCCACCCGTCACAGGCTCGTGTTCAATCCGACCGTACTGGTCGGCGCCATTTCCATGGCAGGTGTCACGACGCTCTATTCTATCGCCAACAAACTCACCACGGCCGGCAACACGATCATCCTGCAGTACACGGCACCGATCTGGATCGTGATTCTGACCTTTCTGTTATTCGGCAAAAAGCCCGACCGCACGGCCCTGGTCTCGATCCTGATCGTTTTCGTCGGAATCCTGTGCTTCTTCTTCGAAGGACTGTCCACGGGCAAGTGGCTGGGCGATCTTCTTGCGCTGTTATCCGGCGTCTTCTACGCGGGTGTCTTCATGCTGAACAGTTTCGAGAAGGGCGACGCGCTCTCCTCTGTCTTCATCGGGCAGCTGGCCTGCGGAGTGCTTCTGTCGCCGCTGGCGCTCAGGGAGACCAATTTCACCGCGCCGGTACTGCTCGCGGTCTTCCTGCTCGGCGCGGTCCAGGTGGGCCTGGCTTACATCTTCTTCACCACGGGGACAAAATATACAGATCCCGTAACGGCCTCCATCATCAATGCATTGGAACCGATCCTCAACCCGGTCCTCGTAGCGGTCTTCTACGGCGAAATGCTGGGCAAGTGGTCCGTTGTCGGCGCCGTGATCGTCATTTGCGGAATTATGTACTATAACCTGAAGAAGAGATAGTTTCCGCGGCCTTCGGGTTTTCGCGACCTCTGGGGTGCCGTGACCTCTGGGGTGTCGCGCTCCTTTTTTCTTTTCCGTCCGACACAATTTTGCATTCAACTTATAGTATAATTTCTTTAAATCAGCGAAGACCTCGCTGAGGAAGAATTATTGTTCAAATCCCACATTTTACAGAAATGGGGATCCCCCCTGGAGATAAAGCTGAGAAATGAAAATGACTGTTAAGTATATAATCAGAGCAGTTCTGCTGCTTGGACTTATCGTCGTCCCGACAATCGCCTGCGCCAATCCGTCTGCCCCCGAGACCGCTGCCGCCGGTCTCAGTAATGCTGCAATCATCAGCAGCACGATCGAGGGCGAGGCGGCGCCTGTCAATGCGCGCGCTGAGGCGGACCTCATCCTGGATGACACGAAGATCACGACCACAACGAATTATCAATCTTCCATGTCCTTCCTCGGAAAGCCGCGCGGAAACACCTTCAGCCCGCACTTTACGGATGAGCAGGTTCTGGAAATCGCCAGAAAGCTGGGCGTCCCGGATAAAACGGAAATATCTGTCTATGTCAGCGAGCAATATGCCTGGGAAGAAGCCGGCATTAACATTGCTGACGTCGGCTTCTATCAAGGCGACACTTATATAGCCGGAGCGGAGTGCGAAGTGAATACCTCCAATCTCGCAAGATCGATCTGCAGATATGAGGAGCAATGAATGAAAAAGCTGAGAAGAAAGAGCTGTGATCTCTTTCCTCTCAGCTTTTTTTCGTTCTGTTAACTCAGACGCGGCGTCCCCTCAGAGTTTCCCAATCACAAATCTCCCCTTCAGAAATTTTCCCAATCAGAGAGTTTCCAATCAGAAAGTCTTCCCACTCGCCAGGAACAGCTCCACCGTCCTCATCACATCGCTGATCGTCTTAATGTCTTTCTCCGCCTTTCCGCACTCCAACGAGTGATTGGCGCCCTCTGTCAGATAAAGCGGAATCCCCTTCTCTTCACAGATGCGCGTGATCTCCTCTGTTTTGGCCCACGGGTCCGCGGTCCCGTGAAAAGCGATTGCCCCCGCCGGATCCGCCGGAAAGCGGAAGGTCTCAACCAGAGGCGTGTACAACACCTGGCGCGCGCCAATCCCATGTTCAGCCGCATAAGACAGGGCCACCACCGTTCCCACGCTTTTGGAGAAAAACAGGACATCATCGTAAGCCGTCCAATCAACTTCCGCCAAAATATTCTCCGCCTGCTCCCTTGCACTGACAAAACATTGATACATCTTTGCCGCGTCGCCCTTGACGCCCGGGGGAAAGCCCCCGTAGGGCACCCGTATGACCTCGTATCCCCTCTCGCGGGCAATCTTTTCGCTGTAATAAAGGAGCGGTTTGTCACAAGTATAGCCGATCCCCGGGAACAGCACTGCTGCTGAAGCCGTCTTTTTCATCATAGTATCCCTTCTCCGATTTCTTCGTCCGCTTCCGGCGCAGTATCTGCGTCCGGTTCTTTTTCAGTCCCCGGCTGCTCATTGGTCTTGGTTTCCGGTTTCGCGTCGGGAACCGTCGCAGCCTGCCCGCCGGCATTTTCCGGCTGCTGCGTCGCCGGCTGCCCTGTTTCGGACGCCCCTGCCTTTTCTTTCTGCGCCGGCTCCTGCCCTTGCGTCCCTTTTGAGGCCGCCTTTGCGTCTTCAAATGCCTTGATCCTCTTGCCGACGTTCTCCTTCAGATTGTTGTAGAAGAAGATCAGGTCATAGAAGTGATAGCTTCCGTCCGGGACAACCTTCGCGTCCTTGGCTGCGAAATTCTCCGGATTCTCAATTCCCGTCGGGATCAAAATGCCTGTTTTTTCATCCAGATAGCCGCCGCAGAAAGCCGAGATCTCCTGCCTGACGTTCCCATAGGTATCCGTCGCGACATACCCCCTGTTGGCCTCAGCCGCTGCGGGCGTGGAGTCCGTCTTCCAGTTCAGCGGGTTGATGGACAATATTTTGACCGCGGGCTTTGCCGCCGACTGGTCCATGCACTCATAGCTCACAATCACACCCGTGTCCTTCTCTCCCTGTGCCATCTTGAGCCAGGGACTCGCGTCCAGGTCGGCCTGCGTGATGCCGTGGCCGATCACATACGCGGCCGCGAGATGATCCGCCAGCCTCTTGTCCTGTCCGAATTCCACCAGAATGTCATAGACTTCTTTGCCTCCCTGCGAGAACCCGAACAGGATGATCGGCCTGCCCTCCTTGTGGCAGTTGTCCAGGTACCAGCTGAACGCCGCCATGATGTCTTCTTTGGCCACTTTGCTGTAGGGCTCTTTCTCCGCCTCCGGAAGTGTGTAGACGCCCATCGTGCACTGTCTGTAATAGGGCGAATAGATCGCCGTATCCTGACTGAAGATTCCCTTCTCCATATTGAATGTCTTGGCAAATCGGAGCGTATCCCGCAGGCTGGTGACGTCTTCGTTGTCCGGCGTCCACATGTTCATGTTGACGGTCGGCATCACCGCAAAAACATCCGCCCTCGCACTCTCCGCCTTCTCCGCGTCCGGCCTCGTGATCCACAGGTCCGCCCTGCCATAGTCCAACGGCCACGCATTGCGGGTCATCCCGTACACGCAGACCTCGTGGATCTCCCGCTCATACCCCTCGTAGAGTTCTTTCTGCGCGCCCTGCTCGATCAGTGCTCCGGTGTTTTCGAGAACGAGCAGCTTTTTCTCTGTTTGGTCAAAAGAGAGCCCGCCTACTTCACCGACCACCTCCGCGTCGTCGAGCGTCCGCTCTAAGGTGACGCAGGCGTCCGTGCTGTCTGTGTCCACCCGCCAGCGGTAGATGTGGTCCGGCTCTCCCAGCTGGGCCGTGCCATCATCCGCCGCCATGTACAGATATCCCTTGTAACAGGCAATTCCCCGCTTCCGCTGAGGGGGTGCCTGCAGGTGTATTTTGCCGATGTATTCGCCGGTCTCCAGGCTGTAGCGGTAGAGGTAGCTCCCGCTCTCGTCGTCGGTCCAGGAACAGGTCCAGATGGACTGCGTGTCGGGGTCCACCGCGACGCCCGAACAGTCCTTCTGCCCGCTCTGCGCGTTGATCGCATAGGTCCGCTTGAGCTTCAGCGTCTGCGCGTCATACACGGCGATCTGCAGATCCGACGCCGCCGCGCCGCTCCCCGCCTGCGCGCAGGCGTAGACCTCTCCCTTATAGACATCAATGTCGCCCAAACGGTCCGGCTTGCCCGAAAGATCCGCGAAAGGGGCCGCGTTCGTCGAGAGCAGTTTCCAGTCCTTGCCATAGCGGGCCAAAACATCGCTCCCACTGACCCAGTACTCCCCATTTTCGCAGGCGACTCCCTGCCGGCCGCCGACATCCTGCGCCGCCTCCCGCACATAGGTAAATCCGGGCAGGATCACACTCGAATTGGTCTCCTGCCGCCCTGCCACGGTGTGAGGGGCGGTCTTAGGTTTGCCGCTTGCGTCGGAGGGCTGACTGCTGCCGGCTCCCGGCTGCTGCGTGCTGCCCGTACCGGTCGACTGGCTGCCGCCTGTGCCGGACTGCTGAGTACTGCCTGTGCCGGGCTGCTGGCTGCTCCCTGCTCCCGGCTGCGTTTGGCCTGTACCGGACGCCTGGCCGCCTGTCCCTGTTTGGTCCTCCGCCCGGCCGCCTGCATGGGCTCCGCCCGAGGCGTCCTCTTCCGTCCCGGGCACAGACGGCATCGAGTCAGGAAGCCCCTCTTCCTGCGTCCCCGCAACAAGCGCCGCATCTTCTGAATTTCCTGTCGCCGATTCTGTTCTCGGACCGTTTCCCGTGCAGGCTGTCATCATATTCAGCGTGAGAACCAATGCCAGAGCGGCTGCTATCTGCTTTTTAAACATAGTGAATCTCCTGTTTCAAGGCGGCTCACGAAGTGAGCCTCTGCGCCGCGTGCGGGTTGCCGACAAAGGCAGCATCCACCTTTCCGCACGCGTGTGCATCCTAAACTTCAGTGGGATTGTCACCCGCCATTTAGGAAGTTTGTTACTTTCCACCGCCTGCAGCGGCGGGGGACATCTTCCCCCCAGTTATACCGGGCAGTAATATCTCTCCTATCCTCTATATTATACCGTCATTTGCCGTTATTGGAACTCCTCTTGACTGAACCCTGGCTCAGGGGTATTCAAGGCTCGCAGAGCGGACCATTCGTTAAGTCCTATTGACATAAATAACAGGAGTGCTGCAATGCAGCACCCCTGCGCCTTCTTTCACATATTTCATTCTTCATGCACTGATCGGTTCGCCATATTTGTTCTCTATCACTTTTTTGACAGCGCCGGCGGCGATCAGAAGCAGCCAGGAAATCGGCCAAAGCCCCGTCAGGAAGCTGAATGCAAAGTAAACGCAAATAGCTATTTCCCAATAAATCGGCATCAGCGCATTGAGATTGGGATCGCTGTAGCGATACTTTTCTTTCCTGGCGGGCTTGTCTGTGCTCACATAGCGTTTCCCGCCCGCGCTCATATAACGCCTTCTGGCCGCCTGTACCCTGGCCTCTGCCCGCTTGATATGCTTGAACAGCCTTTTCTTTTCTCCGTTGTAAACGAGCAGGAAAACACCGACTCCTACGAGCACGAACAGCATTGCCACAGACGTGTTGGAGTCAGAGATAATGGTCGGAACAATACTGAGAATGATCAGCACGATTCCGAGAATTCTCCGCTTTGTGTTCTCGCCATCCAGGATTCGCTCCTGATCCGCAATGATTTCCCTGGCCTCGCCGTCAAAATCCAGTGCCTCTTTCTTGAAAAACTTCCAAGGCTTCATGTAAGCGTCCGCGATCAAAAAGCTCGCTACTGCTGCCGCAATAAATACGAAGAACAGAGCTACGCCAAATGCTTCAAGCTTTCTGGCGAACCAGCCGCTGCCCAGACCCTGCAGTAAAACAGGGCCGCTCACGGACGTGATGCAGAGCAGGACGCCAAAGGATCTGAGCAGTGCCGCGAATCCTCCGACGCTCAGATAGTCGCACAGTTCTTCCGCCTGGATCATCCTGCGGCCTTCCTCATGGGAAGCGTTAAAAGCCTCTGATCCATAGAACGCATTGCTCCCCTCCTGATAGGAAGCGGTACCCCGGTCATTCCTGACACTGTCGGTGCCGCGGCCGCCTGCGGCGCTGCCGGCTGCGCTCTCAAATTGTGATCCCTGGAATTGTGCGCCCTCATTTCGGGCATCCCGGAATTGTTCTTCGCGGGTCCGGGCGTTCTCCTTGAATGCTTCTTTCGAAGCTTCCCCGGCTCCGTCAGCTTCGGCGTTCTGCGCACGGGAGGCTCCTGCATTGATGCAGTCTTCAATGCCAAGAGTCTGCGCCAGCTCCTCGAGGTTTCCGAATTCTGAGATTACCGTGCCGACGGCCTCGTTCTCGCTTATCCCTTCTTCCGTAAGCTCCGTATATTTGTCTTCCATCATCGCAGCGAGCTCCTCGTAAGCCCGGCGGACTTCCGGTGTGTCAGGAAGACCTGCAAACATTGCATTCAGATAATTTCTGATTGTTTCCATGACGTCTCCTTTCTATCTGCCGCTGCCTGCCGGCAGTGCGCGAGTTCCCAGCGGAGAAATGAAGTTCTCGACCACGTCCTTGGTCACATTCCACTCCTCGCACTTTTCTTTATAATACTCTCTTCCCGCCTCGGTTATGCTGTAATATGTGCGGCGCTTGCCGTTCTCCGCGTTCTGGGAAAAGGATGTGATAAACCCGTTCTTTTCCATGCGCGTAAAGGCTGAGTAAAGCGTCGTCTCCTTGATCACATATTTTCCCTCTGACATAGAACGGATCATCCGGGAAATCTCATAACCATAGGAAGGCCTGTCAAGCAAAAGGTACAAAATAAACGTGTCGTTATAGCCGCGGATCACGTCGCTGCTGATCGTAGTCAAACCGCCTTCCTCCTTTCCTGTTCAGGACTCGCTGCGCGAGCTATTCGCCTACGACTGTCAATGTATCGACTGTCGTTACAACGTCTGTCGTAGTATATCTGTCGTAGTAAGAATATAGCATGGTTCCGTGCGCTTGTAAAGAGGAATTTGCCGGCCGACCTCTGGGGTACCGTGACCTCTGGGGTGGCGTGACCTCTGGGGTGGCGTGACCATTTAGCGTCAAAAAGAGTCTGACTCGGCGAAAGTGACGGTTGAATGGTTGCGGAGGGTGCTCCGCAACCACTTGGGCGTCACGACACTCGACCTCTGGGGTGTCGTGACCTCTGGGATGTCGTGACCTCTGGGGTCCCATGACCTCTGGGGTCCCATGACCTCTGGGGTCCCATGACCTCTGGGGTCTCATGACCTCTGGGGTACCACGCCCCCCGACTACCCAAGAAAAAACTCCCTTCCGGACAACAGGCCATTGATATGCCTGCCCAAAAGAGAGTTTTCCAAATTACAGTTTTCTGCTTATCGCTTCCATAGCCGCTGCGCGTCCCGCCTCGCTTTCACAGCCCACTGCGCGTCCCGCCTCGCTTCCACAGCCCGCTGCGCAGGCCACCTCACTTCCACAACCCGCCGCGCAGGCCCACAGCACCACTACACCACTGCCCAATCCACCAATCAAACTCCCACCAGCTTCACCGTCGTGTAATCGACACCGATGGCAGGCAGAATCTTATCGATCAGATCTTTCGTCGCAAAGCGAATGGAACTGGTATTCATGCACGGATGGCACCCGAACTGCTCTTCTTCGAGCACATCCTCGTCGATGAGCAGGCGCACCCTGTGGTCGCGGTCGTTCATGAGCCCCAGCACAGAGACGCTGCCCGGCGTGATGTCCAGAAATTCCTCCATAAAATGCGGCTCGCCAAAAGACAGCCGACTGATCCCCAGCTGCCCGGACAGCTCCTTGGTCTTGAAAGGTTTGTCGCCCGGCATTACCAGCAAGTAGAAATTCGTCTTCTGCCGATTGCAGAGAAACAGATTCTTGCAGATCTTCACGCCCAGGATCGCATCTACTTTTTCGCAGACCTCCATCGATGTCGCGGGCTCATCCGGGTGGTCTGTCCGCACAAAATCGACGCCCAATTCGTCGAGCAGCTTATAGGCCCTGACCTCTCTGTCCTGCCTTCCTTCCATACTGTCGGGTGCACCATGCAATAATTCCATTCTCTCTCCTATCTTCACCACTCAAATGTCATCTGCTCATACGGTCTCTCTGCCCTGAGCAGCGGCAATTTCTTTGCCAAAATATCGTCCGCCTCATTCACTCCCCTGACCCATGGTTCGACTTCACCGCGCGATAAGATGAGCGGCATCCGATCGTGCACACGCGCCATCGAGGCGTTCGCCTCTCTTGTCAGGATCACAAATCTGTTTTCTTCTCCATAGGGTCTGTAGATTCCCGCCAGGTACAGGATTTTGCTCTCCGGAACAGTAAAGATCACCTTTTCTTTCTTCCTGTCCCATTCATAAAAGCCCGCCGCCGGCAGCACGCACCGCCTCCCCGCAAAGCTGTCCGCAAATGTAGGCCTGTCCTTCACACTCTCCGCCCGCGCATTGATCAGAAGTTTTCCCTTGTCAAAGCCGGGAAATCCCCACAACAGAGGTTCTGTACGGAGTCCCGCACCCGGGCTCTCTGCCCTACTCCCCGAAAACAGGTGCTCTTGCCTATCCCCCGAAGTCAGGCTCTCTGTCCCAGTCCACGACGCCGGGTGCTCTTTCCAAGCCCCTTTTCTTTGCGCAGCCGGTCCACCGGCCGCCCCGGCGCCGCCGCCGATCAACGCGAGCGCTCTCATCCCGGGCGTGTAGTCGCCCGCCCGCATCCCGAGGACCTCTCCCGCAAGATCAGGAAAATCTTCTTCAAAAGCATCTTCCGCTTCGTCAGTCCAGAAGTATCTTCCGCACATGATCCTATACCTCCTGATAAGGCCATTTTTCAAAAAACCGCAGCCTTTTTCTCCGAAACCGCAGACTTTTCACCAGACCCGCAGCCCTGTGTGCCTTAAAGACCCATCTTGCTCATGATCTGTTCCGCCGTCACGCCCGGGTGTGTGACATACAGCCGCACGATCTGCTCCGTGAGCTCTCGGCTGACGCCCCGGCGCGCCGCAATTTCCGCTACCGTGCGATTTTTTGCAAGATCTGAGCCGATCTTTCGAATGAGGTCTGCGGAGACTTGTTCTTTTGCCGTCACCGCCGCAGAAGTCTTGAGCGGGCTGTGAGGAATCTCGATCTTCTCAACCGTGATGCCATAGCATCCCTGTCTTTCGCCCGATTTCCCCTCCAATGGCAGATTACCGCCTCCAGAACTGAACTGCTCCGAATCCTCCGAATCGCCCCCGACCGGATCCGGAATCGTGAGCACCGCCATCGTAATCGCCTGATTAAAGCGTCTGGGCCCACAGCTGCCCGGATTTAGGAAAAGGGTTCCATCCTTATACTCCTGCGCGTACCTGTGGCTGTGGCCGTAGATGACCACATCCGCGTCCACGTTCGCGGGAATGTCCTTTTTCTTGTGCGTCATGAAAAACCTGCGTCCAAAGAGCGTCACTTCAAGCGTGTAAGGAATGTCTGCCGCCCAGTCCCGGTCGTTGTTGCCCCGGACGACATAGAAATTCCCGGCTCCGCCGACCTGACCGGACGCGCCGCTGCCGCTCATCTTGCCGCTGCCTGAGCTGCCGCCGCAAACACTACCGCCGCTCGCACTGCCGCTATCGCTCGCGCTGCTGCTCACACTGCCGCCGCACGCGCCACGAATCATTTCCAGCGTCTGGGGCCCGCTTATATCCCCGCCATGCAGGACGACTTCGCAGGTCTTTATGACCTCCGCCACTTCCGGGCGGAGCAGATTGTGTGTGTCTGAGATTACCGCGATGCGATGCCCGTTCACTCTTGCCACCATGCCCGCGCAGCGGGCACAAGCAAGGGCATGAAGAAGACGCGCTTTGCGCGGCTTCCAAAAATGCGAGCCTCGTTGTGCGAGCATTTTTTTCACTCTTTTTTCCTTCCCGCCATCTCCAGCAGCTTGTCGCCGGTCGCCCGGTACACGGTCCACTCGTCCATCGGGATCGCCCCGAGAGACTTATAGAAGTCAATGCTCGGCTGATTCCAGTCCAGGCAGGACCACTCCAGCCGGCCGCAGCCGCGGTTCACCGCGATGTGCGCCAGCTCCTGCAGAAGCGCTTTGCCATATCCTCTGCCGCGGTAGGCGGGCCGCACATAGAGATCTTCCAGATAGATTCCCGCGCGCCCCAGGAAAGTCGAGAAATTATGGAAAAAGAGGGCAAAACCTACTTCTTTCTCTCCGTCCATAACAAAGAGCACTTCCGCCTTCTTCTTTTCAAACAGCTGCTCGCGCAGCAACTCCTGCGTGGCGACGACCTCGTCTTCCATCTTTTCATATTTTGCCAGAGATCTGATGAACTTCAGGATCAGGCGGCAGTCCTTTTCATTTGCAAATCGAAATCGATAATTTTCCATAGAGTTTTCCTCCCGTTCTCGAGGGAAAGCCCCCTCTTTGAGCTAAAAACAAGGGCCCGCAAAGCGAGCCCGATTCATCTAACAGCCTGGGTAAATTCAAAGCACCGGAGTAACTTCCGATCTTACCGTCAGATCCTTCTCACAACTTCCTTCACCAGCTTCTGCAGCTCTTTGCCCGCACGGTTTGCGACCTTTTGGATCTCCTCGTGGGAAGTCTCAAAAGTCGTGTTGACGATCGCCATATCCGTGATGCAAGTGATGCCGAGAATTTTCATGCCCATGTGACGCAGCGCTATTCCTTCGCAGCCGGTGCTCATGCCCACTGCGTCCGCGCCGAACATCGCGTACATTTTCACTTCGTTGGGCGTCTCATAGGCCGGACCCGTAATCTGCAGATAGACGCCATCCGCCAGCTCTATGCCCAGATCATCGGCACATTTGTGGAGCAGCTGCTGCAGCTCTTTGTCGAAGACCGCGCTCACATCCGGGAAGCGCACGCCGAGCCTGCTGTCGTTGGGTCCGATCAGAGGAGACGGCACAAAGGCGGTGTTCACATCGCTGATGCACATCAATGTGCCGGGATGGAAATTCGGATTGAGACCGCCCGCCGCGTTGGTCAGGATGATCGCCTCCACGCCCATCAGCGCCATGACGCGCACCGGCAGAACGACCTTCTGCATGGGATAACCCTCATAGAAGTGCACGCGCCCGTTCATCAGCACTACCGGCACGGAATCGATATAGCCGAAAATGTACTCTCCTTTGTGGCCTTCCACCGTAGAGTGCGGAAATCCGTCGAGGTCGGAATAGGAGATCCTTGTCACCACCTCGATGTCGTCAGCCAGTCCGCCCAGACCCGATCCGAGCACGATTCCGATTTTGGGTACAAAGTCTGTGCGCTCGCGTACTGCCGCCAGAGCCTGCTCATAATCCGCCAAAACATTGTAATCCCCCATTTTCTCCCCTTTCTATAACGCTTTATTTTTACTTGAATCCTTTGCGCCTCTCGGCGGCACCGATCAGTTCCCTTGCTTCTTCCATGGCAGCCGCCAGATAAGGCCCCTGCCACTCGCGCCCTTCCTTCTCCGCCCGCTTGATCTCCTCCCAGGCGGCACTCTCTCTGCCCGCAGCGGGATTTTCAGCTCCGCCAAAGACGTGAGGATGTCTCCTGATCATTTTCTCAGAGACCGTGCGCGCCACGTCGTCCAGCGTAAAAAGGCCTTCTTCCTCCGCTATGCAGGCGTGAAACATCACCTGAAGGAGCAGATCTCCCAGCTCTTCCCGCAGGTTTTCGGCGTCCCCTGTCTGTGTCAAAATATTGATCCCGCAGATCACCTCCGCCGCTTCTTCTATGCACTCCGGTTTGAGGCTCTCATGGGTCTGGACGCGGTCCCACGGGCATTTCACCCGCAGCTCCTGTACGATCTCTTTCAGTCTGTCAATCTCACTCATCTGTTTCCTCTGTATAAAGGCCCGGCGCCGGTTAATTCCTGTCGCGAACCGGTTCCCCCCGCCTGCCGATGTTCGGCGCGGCCGGTACCTGCCGCAGCCGATACCATTCGCCGGCCCATGTCCGCCGCCGGCCGTTCTCCGCCCGCGCTCTTCTCTTTTTTGATCAGCGGATGAAGTTCGTCGCCTGCCACTCCTCCGTCTCGGGCAGGCCGTATTTTTCCTTGCCCAGCGCGATGCTCTTCATGAGGAAGCTCATGTTGCGCGCCAGAACGCGCACCGTCTGCATGCCCTCCAGATCCTGCACCGCCTCGCCTTTCATCCGGCCGTGCACGCTGTTCCAGTACTGGCTGGAGGCCACGGGCATGCCGCAGATCGTGAAGTACTTGTTCAGCTCATCAAAGGTGGCGGAACATCCCCCTCTTCTCGCGACTACCACGCTTGCTCCGACCTTCATGGTCTTGTCAAAATGCGTGCTGTAGAAGAGGCGGTCAAGACATGCTACCAGCGTCGCGTTGGCGGATGCGTAATAGACAGGCGATGCGACCACAAGGCCGTCCGCCTCCTCGAATTTAGGGGCAATCTCGTTCACGATGTCGTCAAATACACACTGTCCGTTCTCCGCGCAGGCGTTGCACGCGATGCAGCCTCTGACCGCTTTGTTGCCGACCCTGATCACCTCTGTCTCAATGCCCTGCTGCTCGAAGATCTCAACCATTTCATCGAGAGCAGCACTTGTGTTTCCGCCTTTTCTGGGACTGCCGTTCAAAATCAGTACTTTCATAACCCCACTTCCTCCTTTATCAGACCCGCGCTGCAGGTCATTTCTGTCCGCTCCAATTCAATTTCAGTTCAATTGCAGTTCAATTTCCGTTCATTTATGTTCGCCGATCATCTTTTCCATCCAGATCATGCTGTACCAGCGTCCGAACTTGTACCCGCACTGGTGGAAGGTCCCGACTTTGCTGTATCCCATATGCTCGTGAAACCGCGCGCTGTTGTAATCCAGGTATTCATCCGGCACATCCGGATATCCGATACATGCATACAGATTCAGGATTCCCTGCTTTCGCAGGGCTTCTTCCAGCGCCTCATAGAGCATCCGTCCCAGCCCTTGTCCGGCCGCGCTGCGCTCCAGATAGATCGACATCTCGCAGGAGCGGTCATAGGCCGCCCGGTCCTTGAAAACGCCGGCGTAGGCATATCCTTTTATAACGCCGTCTTTTTCGATGACCAGATACGGGTAGCGCGCCTTGATTCGCTCAATCCGCCCCCGGAACTCCTCCGGCGTCGGCACATCATATTCAAAGGTGATGGCCGTATTCTCTACGTAATAGGAATAGATCTCCAGCAGGCGCGGGGCGTCTTTGGCCGTCGCTTCCCGGACAGAAACCGGTGACTCTGTGCCGTCCCCGCTCACTACAGTGTTCATTTAAAGATTGCCTCCCGCCACTGAGAAAACTTGTTAATTCCCACCGCCTGGAGGCGGGGGACATCTCCCTCTCTGTATTATACTTCATCCTAACGCCCGCAACTATAAAAAGTTCAAGACTTGCCGCGCAAGCCTTGAACCTTCTTTCCTGAAAAAGCCTTCCTCACAGATTCTGCCCTGTAAGGCTCTCCGCGCACTTCCGGATCTCCTCCGGCGTCCCGCAGGCGACGATCCTGCCGCCTTCCGTCCCGCCGCCGGGTCCCATATCGATGACATAATCCGAATTCCGGATCACATCCAGATCGTGTTCGATGACGATGACGGTCGCCCCGTGTGCGATCAGGGTCTGGAAGACGTCCAGAAGGACCCGCACATCCTGCGGGTGCAGTCCGATCGTGGGCTCGTCGAAAACAAATACGGAGTCCTCCTGCCCTCTTCCCATCTCGCTGGCCAGTTTGAGGCGCTGGGCTTCTCCGCCCGAAAGGCCGGGCGTCTCCTCGCCCAGTGTCAGATAGCCCAGGCCCAAGTCATACAGAACCTGCAGCCTTCTGTGCAGTGTGGGAAGATCCGCGCAGGCCTCCAGCGCCTCGTCGACGCTCATGGCCATGAGATCCGGCAGGCTGTACTCGCCGCCGCTCCCGGTGCGGCGCCGGATCTCGAACGCCTCCCTGCGGTATCTGGTTCCGCGGCAGTCCGGGCACGGGATATCCACATCCGGCAGGAACTGCACGTCCAGAGAAATCTCCCCCGTTCCGTCGCAGGTGGGGCAGCGCAGTTTCCCCGTGTTATAGGAAAAATCACCCGCCTTGTACTTGCCGGCCTTCGCCCCGGGTGTCTTCGCGTACAGTTTTCGCAGCTCATCGTGCACATTGGCGTAAGTCGCCACTGTGGATCGCACGTTGATGCCGATGGGCGTCGCGTCGATCAGCTTGACCTGTGTGATGCCGGGCGCTTCGATCTTCACCACATGGGGCGGCAGTTTCTTTCCGCTGCAGACTGCTGCCAGAGCGGGCACAAGGCTCTCCAGGATGAGGGTCGTCTTTCCTGAGCCCGAGACACCGGTTACGGCTGTCATTCTGCCCATCGGTATGTCCACGCTGAGCGGGTGAACGGTGTGGAGCTGCGCAGTCTCCATATGAATCGTTCCCCTGGAGAACAGCTCTTCCTGCCCGATCCGTGGGCGTACTCGCATGGACGCTTCTCCGGACAGATACGGGCCGATCACCGACTGCGGATTTTTCTCCAGATCTTCTACCGTGCCCTCCGCGATCACCGTCCCGCCGGCCGCGCCGGCGTCGGGCCCCATTTCGATCATCCAGTCCGCGTGCGTCAGGACCTGCGTGTCATGGTCCACAAGGACCACCGTATTGCCGTCCGCCGCCAGGTCGTCCATGACGCCGGTCAGTCCCTTGAGATTGTGGGGATGCAGGCCAATCGACGGCTCGTCCAGTACATAGAGGACGCCCGTCGTCCGGTTTCGCACCGCTCTCGCCAGCTGCACGCGCTGCCGCTCGCCGGTGGAGAGCGTAGAAGCTGCCCTGTCCGGAGCCAGGTAGCCCAGTCCGAGGTCCATCAGCCGCACCGAGGTGTCAAGGAAAGACTCACAGATGTTGACCGCCATCGGACGCATGGGCTTAGGAAGTGAATCGGGCACTTTTTTGACCCACGGGATGAGCTCCGATAGCGTCATAGCGGCGGCCTCGTCGAGTCCGATGCCCTGCACTTTGGGAGCGCGGGCGGCCTCCGAGAGCCTGCTTCCACGGCAGTCCGGGCAGGTTCCCTCCGCGAGAAAGCGCTCTATGCGCTTCATGCCCTTCTCGTCCTTGACCTTGGACAGGGCGTTCTCGACCGTGTGGACCGCGCTGTAGTAAGTGAAATCCATCTCCGCCGTCTGTCCCGTCTGGGGGTTCATGTAGAAGATATGCTTCTTCTCGGCCGGTCCGTGGTAGACGATCTCCTTCTCTTCGGGCGTCAGGTCTTTGAAGGGGACGTCCGTGCGGACGCCCATCTCGCGGCAGACGTCTTTCATCAGGGACCACATGAGCGTTCCCCACACCACGACCGCGCCTTCGTCGATGGTCAGCTCCTCATTGGGCACCAAAGTGGATTCGTCCACGGTGCGTGTGATGCCGGTTCCCCCGCAGGTCGGGCAGGCGCCGGCGCTGTTGAAGGCCAGGTCCTCCGCCCCGGGGCCAAAAAAGTGAACCCCGCAGACCGGACACACCTGCTCGTTCATGGTCGCCACATCAAAGGACGGGGCCAAATAGTGCCCGTTGGGGCATCTGTGGCTGGCAAGCCTTGAATAGATCAACCGCAGGCTGTTCAGAAGCTCTGTCATCGTCCCGAAAGTGCTCCGGATGCCGGGCACGCCGGGTCTCTGGTGCAGAGCCAGCGCTGCCGGGACGTAGCGGACGTCATCGACGTGGGCGCGCGCCGCCTGCGTCATGCGCCGGCGGGTGTAAGTCGACAGGGATTCCAGATAGCGCCTGGACCCTTCCGCATAGAGGACGCCCAGCGCCAGGGAGGACTTCCCGGAGCCGGATACGCCCGCGACCGCGACGATCTTGTGGAGCGGAATATCCACATCTATATTCTTCAAGTTATGTACCCTGGCTCCGCGCACCTGCATGCTGCGGGGCAGGATCTTTTTCGTTTCTGCCATGTGTGGTTGGTCTCCTTACATCATCTGTTTCAGTTAGGCGTTTGCGAAACGCCAGAAGCCGCATAATTACGGCATTCTTTTAGCTACAAAATAAAACAACTCCTCACTGGTTCATGGTAAAATTGAGATGCCTACAAACAATCAACCATGCCCCAGAAAGGAGTTTGTACATCTATGATACCATATCATCAGATGACTTTGGCTGAAGTTTTTACAGAAACTCAGGTAGTTTTTGAATCGAATAAACCGGAGTTCCTGCGATTGCTCGAATCTACCATTGACCTTTGTGAAATTATCCCGGTTTCTTTCAGAAACCATTTCTACGCATCCACCGGAAGACCCCGTGAATATACATTGACTTCTTTGTTATGGGCTCTCATAATCCAGCGGATCTTTTCTATACCGACTGATTCCCTGCTCCTGACTTTCCTCGCGTACTCGAAAGACCTGAGGGAATTCTGCGGCTTTAACAAGGTGCCTGATGCTTCAAAGATCACCCGGTTTAAGCAGGATTTTAAGGACGACCTGCAGACGTTCTTTGATTCTCTTGTTGATCTGACTGAACCTATTCTGCAGAAAATCGATGCCGACAAAGCTTCTATGTCCGTCTTTGACACTACAGGTCTGGAAGCATATGTAACGGAGAATAACCCCAAATATGCCAATCAGAAGATCCGGCAGCTGAAAGCCTGGGCAAAAGCTAAAGGGTTGGATAGCTCTTATGACCCTTATAAAGCTGCCTACGGCTCCATGCCGACACACGCGTCAGCAAACCCGGAGGTCAAGCAGCAGTATCTTAACGGTCATTTCTGCTACGCTTTTAAAACCGGTATCCTGACCAATGGACTTGGTATCATTCGCGCCATCGAGTTCTATGACAAAGATTACTTCGCTTCCCATCCGGAGATCGAGCGATACAAGAAGACCGATGCCCCTGATGAGGACAAGTCGGTAGGCGATGCAAGGCTTCTGCTTCCTTTATTGAAGGATTTCTTCCGGAAGCATCCTCTGATCAACCCTGTGACATTCCTGGGCGATGCCGCTTTTGACAGCGTTGAAATCTACAAAGCACTTCTGAGCGGCGATACATTCGGCCTTAAAGAAGATGGCACTGCCAGGATCTTTGAACGGGCGTTTATCCCGATGAACAGCCGCGCAGCGCAGACAAACACTGATTACACGATCAATGAAGAAGGAATACCCTGCTGTCCTCATGATCCGTCACTCCCCATGAGACCCGAAGCAAACACCTCCCATCTCCGCTGCGGCCTTAAGACCTTCAAGTTCGTCTGTCCCAAAATGAGCTGGGACAAATGCGAAGACGGAAAATATCGCCGTGTTTGTCACTGTGACAATCCGTGCACGACTTCAGCTTGCGGCCGCATGGTCTACCTTTATCCAGAGAAGAACCTCCGCCTTTATCCCGGAACGATCCGCGGAACAGAGGAATGGGAGTCCACCTATAAGATCCGCACTTCTGTCGAGCGCTCCATCAACCACATCAAAGACAGCTTCTGTCTCGGAGACCGCAAGACACAGAACGCCAGGACACTCCATGCCGACCTTCTGCTTGCCGGCATAACACAGCTGATAACGGTAGTTGTGGCGGACAGGCTTCATAAACCTGAATACTTTCGCTCACTTAAGCGTCTCATCGCATAGGCTGCCGGAACTGAATAATGCGGAGAGTTTATTAAAGTACGTCAATTTCTGATCCCTGAGGTTGATTTCCGCATAGCCTGCAGGGCTTCCCGCATATCACGGCTGGGCAAAGTCGGTAGAACCGATTTTTTGACCCGTTTAGTCAGCAGCGTCCGCTCGCGGAACGAGTTTCGCAACTACCTA
>JAFUFL010000084.1 GCA_017469935.1 Lachnospiraceae bacterium | reverse complement strand
CGAGTGCGAGAGAGCAGTCAACTGGGAAGAGCCTTCCGCCTCCCTTATGGCAGGGAAAAACCAGGTGAATGCGGGAGAGATCCCTGGCACATCCATGCTCATCTATTACAAATCACTCCTCTACAATCCGCTCAGGAAAGGCGAGGAGCTGCAGTTTCAGTACATTCTCAAGAACCGGCTCGACAGTCTGCGGATTCCCTACGCGATCGGGAAGGAAGCTTTTGGCGAGGAGCTCTATGTCGTAAAGGTCACAAGAGGAGCCCTCCAATATGAAGAGGTGATGACGCTCGGGAAATCCCTGGCGCTGCAGATGGGAGATGAGAGCGGAACGGCCTATCGCACGCTGGCGCCTTCCCAGATCGAGAAGGATCCGGGCACGGGGGCGATCAATGTCACCCTGAAGGATAAGGAAGACGAAGAGTATCTGGAGATCCTGGGCAGAATGAAGAAAGACGGGAAAGAGAGCGCTTTCTTGTCTCTGACGGACTATTCGGTCCCGATGCCCTTTGTGAGCTGCGGGATCGAGGAAGCCGAGAGGAAGGTTAAAGCGGACGGAAGTCTGTATTTTGACCGCTATCTGCTGGGCAAAAAAGAGAACGCGCCCCGGGTCGCGGATACATGGTGTGATTATGTGGTCACTTCCCTGATCGAAGGGCCCGTCCACAATTACTCCGTATTTGACCTGCAGACCATGGACAGGGACGACACGCCGGTCGTTGACAGCGAGTACGCGGGGCCGGAGAGGCTGTTCCTGGATCCGAACGGACGGAAAGGAAAGTAATCAGAACTTAAATAACAGCACCCCTGTTCCCAAATGCATTGCACTCGGGAACAGGGGTGCTGAATTATTATCATTATTATTCGTAATTATTCCTCTAATCCCATCAGCTGGTACCAGGTCTGGTCCGCGCTCTTGGAAAGGCGGTAGAGATGATACAGGTGGAAATTCTTCTCGGCCAGGGCGAATTTGTTGACTTCGTCCATGAGGGTCATCATGGGATCGTCGGACTCGAGGAACCGGATCACGAAATCGTCAAACTCATCGGAGATGTCCAGCGCGGTATAACCGCATTCACGCAAAATAGTATTGAGCCTGTCCTTTGTGATCTCCTGGTCGGAACTGAGCCTGCAATTGCTCCCGAAGAAGATCAGGAAGCTGATCAGGGTCGTGCGGTCCAGGTCGAGAACGCCCTTGATATAGTTGCGGACCGCGCTCTCGCCGGAGCGGGCCTTCTGGTAACCTCTTCCCGGATTGTCTATGGAATAGGCCTCGTCGAGCTCCTTCTCGCTCTTTTCGATCGTCTCCACGGCCCAGGCGATGATCTCGTCATCCGTCTTGTGCTTGAGAGAGCGGTCATATTTTCTGGCAGAAGAAGCGAACTTTTTGCGCATGCCGGCGGGGATGGACTCGGGGTTTCCGTAGTATTCGAACTGAACCTGCATCCAGTCAAGAGACACGTAGCCAAAATAGAAATAGTTGAAGGCTTCGAAGATCTCTCCCGGAGAGATAGCCGCGTCCTCAAACTTCTCGCGCATCTGTTCTTCCGACAGTTTCCCCCTCTTGAGCAGGGACTTGATCTTGAAGACGGAGACATCGTCCTGTGCTTCTTCCAGACCCTTTCCGGTCTTCTCTGCTTTGATATACTTCTCTTTAATGGCCTCGAGATAGTACAGAAGGTATTTGCAGAAATAATACCTGGTCTTTTCGCGGACACTGCTGAAGGAGCTGGTGTTTTTCTCGAGCCACTTCTGGAAGTCGGCCTCGCTGGAATGCCGGATGGACTCCTGCATCATGCGGGTCACGTGCCTGGTGAACCTGCGGCCGTCGTGTACTTCCGAGTTTTCGTCGATATAGTCCCGCAGAACGCGCATCGTGATCTTCTTTTCGGACAGATCCGGATCCTGTTCGGCGATCTGCTTGCGCTGATCGGAGCATCTGGATTCCAGCTCTTTCCATTCCTCGTAGGAAAGGCCGTTGTAGAAGGCGTAGATCAGTGTCGCCTCCCAGAAGTTTCTGGCATAGAGGCGCGCGCATCCGAATTCGTCGAGCTTGTTGTTCAGTTGCTCCAGGGTCAGGCCCTCCATAAAACCGAATGCGATGAGGCGATAGCGGAGAGGGATCTTGGATACCTCTTTAAATTCCGGATTTATGCATCGATCGAGAAGCGAAGCGCCGGAGTTGTCTTCGAGAAGGTGTTCGATGATTCTCTCAAAAAGGATACCGGAGCCGCGCGTGGTGTTGGAAGCAGGCAATGATTTATTCCTCTCTTTCTGATGGATCGGCAGAATCAGTAATTACAGATATCATATCATTCGAAGGCGGAAAAGAAAACGGCGTCAAAATATAATTGTCATGGGCTATGAAAAAGTGTATCATTAAAATGACTTATCGGGAGGATAGAAATGAAGGATTGGGTAGAGATTTCACAGAGACTGATCATGCTGGGACAGCTTGGGCTGTCGCTCATGATGCCCATATTGATCTGTCTGGGAATCTGCTATCTTCTTGTGACGAAGGCAGGGCTCGGATTATGGATCTATATTCCGGGCTTTATTTTTGGCCTCGGCGCGTCCTTTATGACGGCCTACAAGGTGTGGCTGAGCGTCACCGCCAGGGAGAAGAAAAAGGCGCAGGAAGAGCCTCCCGCATTCAACAGGCACTCATGACCGATGCCGATTTTCGACAGGTACGAGGAAAGACAGGCGGCCGCTGATCAGGGCGGCGACAGTAAAGATCGGACTTTGGGATATAAGATGCGATTCACTTAAGAGGAACAGGAATTGAAACTGCAAAAAGCGGTAAAAGATGAGACGATATTCGTGGCGCTGGGATCGGTGATCCTGAGCGTGATCATGGTGTTGGTTTTCTATGGACTTAATAAAGCGTTTCCCGAGCAGGTGCCCATGGGGCTTCCTGTGATCGTGGGCGCCGTCGGGGGCTGTGCGGTAGCTGTCGGAAATTTCTTCCTTATGGCACTCACCGTGCAGAAAGTAGCCGGAATTGAGAATTATGATCAGGCATATCGGTCTATGCAGGTCAGCTACAGGTACAGAACGTTCCTGCAGCTGATTTGGTGTGTCCTGTGCATGGTTCTTAAATTCATAAACCCTGTGGCCGGGATCCTGCCCCTTCTCTGGCCGAGCCTTCTGATCAAAGGCAAGGGAATCATAAGCGGGGTAAAGAATTAAAGGAAGGAGGTGGATGTGTAGAGATGGAATTTGATATTTCCGGAGCCAGAATATTTTGGCGAATTCCAACGGGAATCCCGATCCTGGGAGATTTCCTTCTTACCGAGACATTAGTAGTGAGCTGGATCGTGATGGCAATCATAACCGGACTGTGTATCTTCCTGACAAGGAATCTCAAAGTGGAAAAGATCTCCAAACGTCAGGCGATTGCGGAACTGCTGGTGGAGTCAGCGAACAATCTGGTAAGAAACAACACAGGCGGCACCAAGTTTGACCGGCTGATCCCTTTCGTAGCAGCGCTGTTCGCGACCAGTGTCGTGTCGAACCTGATCAGTTTGACCGGAATATTAAGAAGTCCAACAGCAGATCTTTCCACGGAAGCAGCGTGGGCGGTAGTCGTCTTCATCATGATCACGGCAGAAAAGATCAAGGCCGGCGGTATTCTGGGATATATGAAGGGCTTTACGGAGCCGATCGCAGTCATGACCCCGTTCAACATACTGTCAGAGCTGGCTACACCCGTCAGTATGGCCTGCCGTCATTTCGGCAATATTTTGTCCGGCGTTGTTATCAATGGACTGATCTATGCGGCACTGGCTGTTGCGTCTTCCGCACTATTCGGACTGATCCCTGGTGCTGTAGGCGAGTTCCTGAGTCATATACCGTTCCTGAGCGTTGGTATACCGGCTATCCTGTCATTCTATTTTGACTGGTTCTCCGGCGTGATGCAGGCATTTATCTTTACAATGCTGACCATCATGTACATCGCAAATGCGGCGGAAGGATGACGACCCACGCGAAAAGTATCGGAAAGAGTATTGAAAGAGTAACGAGGTGAGTATTCTTTCCGGGTACCGAATCTATTTATCTTACGAATTCCACGCGCTCAAGGCGCGGGAAAAATACAATATCCAATAACAGGAGGGAAATCATGGATTATACAATTCTCGCTAAAGGTATTGCACTTGCAGGATGCGCTATCGGTGCAGGCTGCGCGCTGATCGCAGGTATCGGCCCCGGTATCGGTGAAGGTAACGCAGTTGCCAAGGCTCTTGAGGCAATCGGACGCCAGCCTGAGTGCAAGGGCGATGTCACCAGCACAATGCTGCTCGGCTGCGCGATCGCAGAGACGACCGGTATTTACGGTTTCGTTACGGGTCTGCTCCTGATCTTCGTAGCTCCCGGCATGTTCATGGGTTATCTCGGATAAATCCCGGCTAATACTGATGAAGTGTGTCCCTCGCGGGACTGCACAGCCACAAGGAGGCATACATGGGTGGTAGTAATACACAAGCACTTGTGACGATCATTCCCTGGACATTTATCGCGCAGATCCTCAACCTGTTCATTCAGATGTACCTGATCAAGAGATTCCTTTTCAAGCCCATCAACGAGGTGCTTGCAAAGAGAAGAGAACTGGCAGACAAGGAGATCAGAGAGGCCAGAGAAGCCAAGGAAGAGGCGGACGGTCTGAAAGTACAGTATGAAGAGGGTCTCGCTAATGCGAGAGCAGAAGCCGCGCAGATCGTACAGAGCGCTCAGAAAGAGGCGCAGATCAGAGCGGATGAGACTGTGAGACAGGCTCAGGAGCAGGCTGCGGGCATTCGCAGAAAAGCCGAGGCGGATATCGCACAGGAGAAGAAAAAAGCGATCAATGAAGTTAAGGATGAGATCGGCGGACTGGCGATGGATATCGCCGGCAAGGTCGTTGAGAAAGAGATCAACGAGGCCGACCACAGGAAGCTCATTGATGAGTTCATTAAAAATGTAGGAGAGGCATCATGACGACAGCGACAAGTCTGTACGGGCAGAGCCTGTATGATCTTGCGGCGGAAGAGGGTCTCTCTGAGGAAATTATGAAACAGATGGAGGCAGTGGACTCGATCTTCAAGGAGAATCCGGACTATGTCACACTTCTTCTTGAACCTTCCATTCCCAGAAGGGAGCGGCTCGGTCTCGTGGAAGAGGCCTTTAAGGATCAGGTCCACCCGTATCTGCTGAGTTTCCTGATGATCCTGCTGGAGAACAGTTTGCTCAGGAGCTTTGGTTCCTGCTGCCGCACCTACCGCAGTTCCTATTACAAGGACAACGGCATTGAGGAGGCAGTGGTGACCAGCGCGGTCGGTCTTACAGACGACCAGGCAAAGACTCTGAAAGTAAAACTGGAAAAGATAAGCGGCAAGAGCATTATTCTCAAACAGAAAGTCGACAGCGGCGTACTCGGCGGTCTCAAGGTCGAGATCGGAGGAAAGCTTCTGGACGGCACCGTCATGGGCAGGCTTGCCGACCTTCGCAAAAAGGTCAATGAAACAGTATTGTAAAGGAAAAAACCAATGGAATTAAAACCAGAGAAGATATCCCAGGTGATCCGCAGTCAGATTAAGAACTATCAGAATGCGATCATACAGAATGAGACCGGAACGGTCCTTACCGTCGGCGACGGTATCTCCAGGGTTAGCGGCCTGGTGAACTGCATGGCGGGTGAGCTTCTTGAGTTCGAGAACGGAACGTTCGGCATGGCACAGAACCTTGAGGAGACAAGTGTTTCTGTAGTCCTTTTCGGCGAAGATAAGGGAATCAACGAGGGCCAGACGGTTAAGAGAACCGGCCGCGTTGTTTCGGTTCCCGTCGGAGAAGCTATGATCGGCCGCGTTGTAAACGCCATCGGACAGCCGATCGACGGCGCAGGCCCCATTGACACCACAGAGTTCAGACCCGTGGAGTCCCCTGCGCACGGCATTATTGAAAGACAGCCGGTTAAAGAACCGCTTCAGACCGGTATCAAGGCAATCGACTCCATGATCCCGATCGGCAGAGGCCAGCGTGAGCTGATCATCGGCGACCGCCAGACCGGTAAGACGACCATCGCGATCGACACGATCCTCAACCAGAAGGGCAAGGATGTCATCTGCATCTACGTGGCGATCGGTCAGAAACGTTCCACCGTTGCGGGTATTGTGAATGAGCTGCAGATCGGCGGCGCCATGGATTATTCCATCGTCGTTGCCGCGACGGCTTCCGAGCCCTCACCGCTGCAGTACATCGCGCCTTATTCGGGCTGCGCGATGGGCGAATATTTCATGAACAAGGGCAAACACGTGCTGATCATCTACGATGATCTCTCAAAGCACGCGGTGGCATACCGTGCCCTGTCCCTGCTGATCCGTCGTCCCCCGGGACGTGAGGCGTATCCCGGCGACGTTTTCTATCTGCACTCAAGACTTCTCGAGAGAGCGGCGAAACTCTCCGACGAGCTGGGCGGCGGTTCCCTCACGGCGCTTCCCATCATCGAGACGCAGGCAGGCGACGTATCCGCATACATCCCTACAAACGTCATTTCGATCACGGATGGCCAGATCTTCCTTGAGACGGAGCTTTTCCACTCCGGTATCATGCCGGCCGTCAACCCCGGTATCTCGGTATCCCGAGTCGGCGGCAACGCGCAGATCAAGGCGATGAAGAAGGTCGCAGGCACACTGAAGCTGATCTATTCCCAGTACCGCGAACTGCAGAGCTTCGCTCAGTTCGGTTCCGACCTGGACGCTGACACCAAGGCGCGTCTGGCACAGGGCGAGAGAATCGTGGAGGTTCTCAAGCAGGATAAATCCCAGCCGGTGCCCGTAGAGAAGCAGGTCGCGATCCTCTACGCGGTCGTCAGGGGAATCCTCACAGACGTTGAAGTCCACGATATCGCCGAATACGAGCAGGGACTCTACAGACGTCTGGACGATGATCCGGACGGCGCGGCAGCCATGAGAAGGATCCGCGAGACCGGCGCCCTCGATGAGGAAGCTGAAAATGCACTGAAGGCAGCCCTTACTGCCTACACGCAGGAGTTTATAAAGAACAGAACCAAATAAGATAACGGAGGGACACAAATATGGCAGCTGGTAATATGAAAGCTGTAAAACTCCGGATCAAAAGCGTTCAGAACACGATGCAGATCACCAAGGCCATGCAGCTGGTCGCAGCCTCCAAGCTCCGCAAGGCGAAGGAGAAAGCGGACAACAGCAAGCCCTATTTCAAGATCATGAGGGAGACACTCATCGATATAGCCAAAGGAAATACCGATTTTCAGTCTCCTTATACCAAACAGGTCGAGAATGACAAGTGGCTGTACATCGTGATCGCAGGTGACAGAGGACTGGCCGGCGGCTATAACTCCAACCTGTTCAAGTTTATGGAGAGCGAGACCAAGGGCCGTGACTACATGGTCCTTCCCGTAGGTAAGAAATCCGTTGAGTATTTCCAGCACCGCGGGGTCGAAATCTTCACCGATGATTTTGCGGAAGTTGCTTCCATCAGCATCTCCGAGTGCTTCGGCATCGCAAAACTTATCTGTAACGCTTATTCCAAGGGAAAATTCGGACACGTTCTTCTGTGCTATACGGAGTTTGTTTCCATGATGACACAGACGCCCCGCTCCACATCGCTTCTTCCGCTCGCCGATTTTGAGGCGGAAGCAGAGGCGGAAGGAGAGGAGAAGAAGCCTGTGCGCGATCTGATTCTTTATGAACCGGACAGCGAAACTGTCTTTAACGCGATTGTTCCCGAATATCTTGCGGGACTCTTGTACACCGCTATTAACGTATCGGTGGCAAGTGAACTGGCAGCAAGACGTACCGCCATGGAGGCGGCGACCGACAATGCCGGTGAGATGATCGAGAAGCTGAGCCTGTACTACAACAGAGCAAGGCAGGCGAGCATCACGCAGGAGATCACGGAGATCGTGGCTGGCGCAGAAGGGAATTGATACTAAAGGAGTACATATACATGAGTGAGAAACATACGGGAAAGATCATACAGGTCACAGGCCCGGTTCTTGATATTCGATTTGGGGAGGGCGAACTTCCGCAGCTGCTCAATGCGATTGAGATCACAGTCGGCGACCGCAAGCTGATCGCCGAAGTTGCTCAGCAGATCGGTGATGACGTCGTAAGGTGCGTCGCCATGAGCTCTACGGACGGACTTGTCCGCGGAACAGAGGCGGTTGACCTTGGCGGTCCCATTACCGTACCGGTCGGCGAAGAGTGCCTCGGACGAATCTTCAATCTGCTCGGCGAGCCGGTGGACAACCAGCCCGCACCGGAAGTCAAGGAGCGCTGGCCGATCCATCGTCCTGCCCCCACTTTCGAGGAACAGACCCCCGCGACCGAGATCTTTGAGACCGGCATCAAGGTAGTTGACTTGATCTGCCCTTACGCTAAGGGCGGTAAGATCGGTCTGTTCGGCGGCGCAGGCGTCGGCAAGACGGTTCTGATCATGGAACTGATCAACAACGTCGCCAAGGCGCACGGCGGTATTTCCGTCTTCACAGGCGTAGGAGAGAGAACCCGTGAAGGTAACGACCTTTACGGCGAGATGAAGGAGAGCGGCGTTCTGAACAAGACCGCACTGGTCTACGGCCAGATGAACGAGCCGCCGGGAGCAAGAATGAGAGTAGGACTTTCCGGTCTGACAATGGCGGAGTACTTCCGTGACGTCAAGAACCAGGACGTGCTGCTGTTCATCGACAATATTTTCCGTTTCACACAGGCCGGTTCCGAAGTATCGGCACTGCTGGGCCGTATGCCTTCCGCAGTAGGTTATCAGCCTACACTGGCAACGGAAATGGGCGCTCTGCAGGAGAGAATCACTTCCACAAAGCGCGGTTCCATCACTTCCGTACAGGCCGTCTATGTCCCTGCGGATGACTTGACGGACCCTGCACCGGCAACAACATTCACCCACCTGGATGCCACCACGGTTCTTTCCCGTGACATCGCATCCCAGGGTATCTATCCCGCAGTGGATCCGCTGGATTCCACCAGCCGTATCCTCTCTCCCGAAGTCGTAGGCCAGGAGCACTACGATATCGCAAGAGGCGTACAGCAGGTTCTTCAGCGCTACAAAGAGCTGCAGGATATCATCGCGATCATGGGTATGGATGAACTTTCCGACCAGGATAAGCTGAGCGTTTACAGAGCAAGAAAGATCCAGAACTTCCTGTCCCAGAGCTTCTCTGTTGCAGAACAGTTCACGGGTATGCCCGGTAAGTACGTTCCGCTTAAGGAGACCCTCCGCGGCTTCCGCATGATCCTCGACGGCGAGTGCGACGATCTTCCCGAGAGCGCATTCCTGTTCGCCGGAACCATCGACGATGTCTTTGAAAAGGCCAAATAACACAGGCTTGAACGACTACAAACGTAAAGAAGGGAGGAAGACGCTATGGCAACCTTCCGGTTACAGGTCGTCTCCATGGATGGCCTTGAATACGACGGAGAAGTGCAGCAGATCAAACTGCGCACCATACACGGTGATCTGGCCATTCTAGCCAGGCACATGAACTATGTGACTGCCATCGGAATGGGCACTGCCAAAGTAGTGCTGGCGGACGGCACAGAGCGCCAGGCTGCCTGTATCGGCGGCATGCTCTCCATGATGGACAACCATTGCCGCGTCATTCCCACGACATGGGAGTGGGACGAAGACATCGACGTGGCGAGAGCTATGGACGCCAAGAAGAGAGCGGAAGAGAAGCTTGCGCAGTCCAATTTGGACAAGATCAGCAGGGTCAAGGCGGAGGCGAGGCTCTATAGGGCGTTGGTCAGGATCAATAGTGCGAAGCATAAATGACCGGTAAGAAAAAATGAAAGAAGCCGCAGCGAGGAGAAATCCTTGCTGCGGCCTTTTTGATGGACATAGATGGATGGGCCCATGTAAAAAGGACCGCTGCCAAATGACAGCGGTCCTTAAATATTCTTTTATTTGATCATCGAGTGCCACTCCTGCAGCGAACGAATCTCACTGTCTCCGTGCTTCTTGACGTATCGGATCCCCTCAGCCGCCGCGCGGGCCGCGTCGATCGTGGTGATGTAAGGGACGCGCGCCTTAATGGCGTTCTTTCTGAGGTAACTGTCGTCGTGGACGCTGTCCTTGCCGACAGGGGAGTTGACGATCAGCTGGATCTTGCCGTTGGTGATCAGGTCGATGATGTTGGGACGTCCCTCGTAGAGCTTCTTGACGCGCTCTGCGGGGATTCCTGCCTCCTGGATCAGGTCGCAGGTGCCGCCGGTTGCCAGGATCTTGAATCCGCACTCCGCGAAGATCTTGGCGACTTCCGCAACTTCCGGCTTATCTTTTCTGTTGACGGAGATCAGTACAGTGCCTTCGGTGGGAAGAGTCGCATTGGCGCCTTCCTGTGCCTTGAAGTAAGCTTCGCCGGTCTTGGAGGCCATACCCAGGACTTCACCTGTGGAACGCATCTCGGGGCCGAGCAGCGGGTCAACTTCCTGGAACATGTTGAAGGGGAAGACCGCTTCCTTGACGCCGTAGTAAGGGATGGTGCGCTCGCCGAGGGTGGCTACCGGTGAAGGTCTGCCGGTGATCTCGGAAGTGATGATGTCCGTGGCGATCGGAACCATGCGGATGCCGCAAACCTTGGATACCAGCGGTACGGTACGGGAGGCTCTCGGATTTGCCTCGAGCACATAGACCTTGCCGTTCTCGATGGCGTACTGCATGTTCATGAGGCCGACAACGTGCATTTCTTCCGCTATTTTGCGGGTGTATTCCTTGATCGTCTCCAGATTGTCCTGCGGAATGTGCTTGGAGGGAATGATGCAGGCGGAGTCACCGGAGTGAATTCCTGCCAGCTCAATGTGCTCCATGACAGCGGGAACATAAGCGTGTTCGCCGTCGCTGATCGCGTCTGCCTCGCACTCCATAGCGTGATTGAGGAAACGGTCGATCAGGATGGGGCGGTCGGGCGTTACGCCGACAGCTGCCAGCATGTAGTCCTTCATCGCTTCATCGTCGTAGACAACTTCCATGCCGCGTCCGCCAAGGACGTAGGAAGGACGAACCATGACGGGATAGCCGATGGAGTTGGCAATCTCGGTCGCTTCTTCCACAGTTGTGGCCATTCCGGACTCGGGCATGGGAATGCCGAGCTTGTCCATCATAGCGCGGAAATGGTCGCGGTCCTCGGCCAGGTCGATGACTTCGGGCTGAGTGCCGAGAATGCGGACGCCGTTGGCCTTGAGGTCTGCCGCCAGGTTCAGAGGCGTCTGGCCGCCGAACTGCGCGATGACGCCGACGGGCTTTTCCTTGTAGTAAATGGACAGAACATCTTCCAGCGTAAGGGGCTCAAAATAGAGCTTGTCGGAAGTGTCATAGTCCGTAGAGACTGTCTCAGGGTTGCAGTTGACGATGATGGTCTCGAAGCCGAGCTCGCGCAGAGACTTGGCCGCGTGGACGCAGCAGTAGTCGAACTCGATACCCTGGCCGATTCTGTTGGGGCCGCCGCCCAGAATCATGATCTTGGGACGGTCCGTGGAAACGGGATCGTTGTCCGGTGCGTTGTAAGTGGAGTAGTAGTAAGCGCTGTCCTGTGTGCCGCTGACATGGACGGCGTCCCAGGTCTCGACTACGCCGAGCTCCTCGCGTTTATGACGGATCTCGTCCTCTGTAACGTTCAGGATCTGGCTGAGATACTTGTCGGAGAAACCGTCCTTCTTGGCCTGCGTGAGGGCCTCAGCAGTGAGAGGTCCGCGCAGAAGCGCTTCTTCTTCCTCGACGAGTTCCTTCATCTGGTTGATAAAATAGTGCTTGACGCTTGTGAGCGCAAAGATCTCATCGGCTGTAGCTCCCTTGCGAAGCGCCTCATACATGATAAAATAGCGCTCGCTGTTGGGAACGACCAGGAGCTTGAGGAGTTTTTCCTTGCTCAGCTCGTGATAATTTTTGACATAACCCAGGCCGTAGCGATCTTTTTCCAGGGAGCGGATGGCCTTCTGGAAAGCTTCCTTGTAGTTCTTGCCGATGCTCATGACTTCACCGACCGCGCGCATCTGCGTGCCCAGGTGGTCATTTACGCCCTTGAATTTCTCGAAGGCCCAGCGGGCGAATTTGACTACGACATAGTCGCCGTCGGGAACGTACTTGTCCAGTGTTCCGTACTTGCCGCAGGGAAGCTCACTGAGTGTGAGACCGGTAGCCAGCTTGGCGGACACAAGGGCGATCGGGAAACCGGTGGCCTTGGAGGCCAGGGCGGAAGAACGGGAAGTTCTGGGATTGATCTCGATGACGACGACACGGCCGCTCTTGGGATCGTGGGCAAACTGTACGTTTGTGCCGCCGATCACGCCGATGTGTTCTACGATCTTGTAGGACTGCTCCTGGAGCTTCTTCTGAAGATCTTCATCGATCGTGAGCATGGGAGCCGTGCAGAAGGAATCGCCGGTGTGCACGCCGACCGGGTCGACGTTCTCGATGAAGCAGACGGTGATCATGTTGTTGTCCTTGTCGCGGACAACTTCCAGCTCAAGCTCTTCCCAGCCGAGGATGGATTCTTCAACCAGGACCTGGTGGATCAGGCTGGCCTGAAGGCCGCGTGCGCAGACCGTGCGCAGTTCCTCTTTGTTGTAGACGAGTCCGCCGCCGGCGCCGCCCATGGTGTATGCAGGGCGAAGGACAACGGGATAGCCGAGCTGATCGGCGATTGCGAGAGCTTCTTCCACGGAATAAGCGACTTCACTGCGGGCCATCTCGATGCCCAGCTTATTCATTGTTTCCTTAAATTCAATTCGGTCTTCTCCGCGCTCAATAGCATCGACCTGTACGCCGATGACTTTTACGCCATATTTATCGAGAATTCCTGCTTTATAAAGTTCGGAACATAAATTGAGGCCGGACTGACCTCCGAGATTGGGAAGAAGAGCGTCGGGACGTTCCTTGGCAATGATCTGCTCCATACGTCTGACGTTAAGAGGTTCAATATAAGTAATATCAGCCATTTCCGGATCTGTCATGATAGTAGCCGGATTGGAATTAACCAGGACGATCTCGTAACCGAGGCTTCTGAGTGCCTTACAGGCCTGTGTGCCTGAATAGTCAAACTCACACGCCTGACCGATGACGATGGGACCTGAACCGATGATCAGTATTTTGTGGATATCAGTACGCTGTGCCATAAGTCCTCTCTTTCTTTAGTTATGCTAAACCCTTAATCTCATAAATTGTAAAGGAATGACACGAGAATTTCTACTATCAATTTAGTTAATATTCATGAAAAATAAATTAAATCTATTATGGAATAAAGAAATAATATTTACAATTTTGTTACGAAATAGTAAAATATAGTATCATATCAATATTTTCATTTGAGTTAAGTTGTTCAAATACAGAGGACTTGGGAATGAATACAATACGAAGAATCATCAGCATCATCGCTGTACTTCTGATTCTTGGATCGACGGCAGGACAGAGAACTTACGCGGCAGAGGCCGATAAGGAAAATACAGAGGCGGACACAGCTGAGAGCGCTGCCGGAGAAAATACAGAAGAGGATACAGCAAAGAGCGTTTCCGAAGAGAATGCGGAAGCAAAGGCGGAGAATACTGCGGCCGAAACGATCAGGCAGGAGGCAGGGTCTCTCATTGTAGAGGCGGAATCCGCGGATTATTTCAAATATGATAGCGGCCGCCTTTACGTCTATGGCGGGACCGTGTCCGTAAAGACCCGCAGCGATGCGGAGTACAGCACGGAGAGAATCGAAGTCTCCGGATATTCGGTAGTGGTCCTTTCCGGCGTAAGGATCAAGGCGCAGGACGGAGCGGCCATCCGGGTTCTCCCCGGGACGGACGCGGAGATCCGTCTGGGCGGAGAAGCTCAGGGAAAGAACGCCGCTGATTCGACTGAGCAGACACAGGAAGAGAATAAAGAAGATAATTTGCAGGCGGTGGAAAACTATGTAGAAGGCGCACCGGGCTTTGCTGCCATAGAGGCGGGGACACTTCCTCGCGGAGACGGCAGCCAGGCGCTTTTGTCAAGCCTCAGAGTGACCGGTGGCGGGAAGCTTACAGCTGTCGGCGGAGAGGGAGCCGCTGCAATCGGAGGAAGCCGGGGGCAGAGTGCCTGCGGCATTATTGGCATTCAAAACGGCAATGTCAAGGCGATCGGCGGAAAAGGAGCCGACGGGATCGGATGTGCCGAAGGAAGCACGCAGGATCCGGTCTATGCGCCGACAGTCTCCGGACAGGTCCTTTCGCTGACCGTTCTGTCAGACGGAAAAGGCAGGCCGATCGCACCCGCTGCGGTGAGCAGTGAAGAGGACGGCGACGAAGAAGAAAGCAGTGATGCAGGCGACGAAAACGTCAGTGAAGCCGACAGCGAAGAAAGCGGCGAAAATGGCAATGAAGCCGGCAGCGACGAAGCTGACAATAAGGACAGCAGCACCGCAGCTTCTGCGCCTGCTGCGAATGCGTCGCTTCTCTGCGCGACCTTTGCGGAACCGGGCGACGGGAGCCTTTCTGGGCTGTCGGATGTCAGAGTCCGGGATATAAACAGCGATTTCGAAGTTTCTTTCGATATGCCGGAGGGTTACAGGAGCTTCGCGGTCAAGGCAGAGCCGGACGCCGATCTTATGATCGAGCAGGGTGGGCGCTCTTTTGCCGACGCAGGAGAAGAGAGCTTTTCGGGCGAAGTAGAAGTGGACGATGAGAAGGAACTTCTGTTTCGCGCGGGTACGGACTATAATGCCGGACGCATTTTCCTTTCGCCCGTTGTGAAGGTTCCCGCCATCGATGTGGAAGTCACGGGACAGTGGGAAGATGAAGACAACAAGGACGGCACAAGGCCCGGAAACGTCATGGTAACCCTCTATGCCAACGGCTGCGAGACAGGCCGAACGATCACTCTCAGTGAAGAGAATGACTGGACGGGAACCTTTGAGGAGCTGCCGGTCTACCAGGACGGCATCAGGCAGTCCTATCAGGTAGTGGAGGGCAGGCTGAAAGGCTATACCGGCCTGATCAGCGGCTCGGACCGGGAAGGATATACGATCACAAATGAGCACACGCCACTTCCGGAGGGGAGGAGCTCGGAGGAAGAGATCGCCCTGAGGAGCCAGCCGGTTCAGGAAGGCGTTATAGTGGCACAGGTGCTGACGACGAAGGTCTCCCGGTCCACTCCGGTGAGAACGAGCACAACGATCAAGAAGACGCAGTCCGTCAAGACGGCTGACTCTTCGGCGTCGACGAGAGTGTGGGGCGCCATGCTTATTATGGCGGCCGCGGCTCTCTATATATGGATGAAATACGAGCAGAGGAGAGAAGACTGACCCGTCGGCGGGGTGAAATACGAACAGAGCAGAGATGACTAACCCGGCGGCGCGCGGCCGCGGGTCATAAAAAGTTCATAGTTTATTTACAAAAATAACCCGCAGGATAAATTGACTTGCGGGTTATTCTGGTGTAAAACATAAAATTCAAGAGAGGATATCTTGGGTTATTGTTTTCATGGAGGAATTAAAAGTGATCAGGGAACTGATTGAGAAAATACGCTATTTTTTCCCGGTCCTGTTTTCGGAAGAGGACCAATTTATCTTTTTGATTGTGCTGACGATGATCGTCACGCTGCCGCTGCTTTTATGCGTGCTGAGGCATAAGCCTCTCGTGAGAGGCACGGCTTTGATCATATTTGCCGTCTATATTCTGGGGAACCTGAGCTTCACCATTCTCGGCAGAGAGGTGTTCTATCCGGACAGGATGCCGACCTTTGAGAATTACCGGCGGGCGTTCAGCCTGGATTACGGACTCCGGGAGATCCTTCGGATGCTGCCGCAGGGGCCGTTTCAGGCGCTGCAGTACATTCATATCCGAAATTATACGGCGGCGAGAGAAGTGTTCCTTAATATTCTGCTGTACATACCTATGGGGTATCTGCTGCCCTTTATCATCAAGCCGATGCGGTACAGCATACTGGCCTGCACGGCGGTCGGCTTTGTGTGCAGCTGTGCCACCGAATACGCGCAGCTCCGGTACGGGCTGGGGTACTTCCAGATCGACGATATTATGAACAATACATTGGGATGCCTGATCGGCGCGATCCTCGGGTGCCTTCTCGCAAGGTTGTGGCGGACGCAGTGACGGATGCCGGATTCCTTCTCGCAAGGCTGTGGCGGACACAGTGACGGATGCCGGGTGCTTCGATATGGACAAAACAGGATATGTTTGCAAATTATACAAATTTTATATTCTTTCTCTGCTGTTTGTGGTAAAATATTACCAGTAAATGTTGTGAATCTCGCAAAAACAGGAGGGTAATGAAATGGCTGATATTTATGCAAACATGGGTAAGAACCTTATCGGAACCAAGACATTCGACAACCTGATGGAAGCGTTTGCCGGCGAGTCCCAGGCGCGCAACAAGTACACCTATTTTGCTTCTAAGGCGAAAAAGGACGGCTATGTACAGATCGCCAAGATCTTCGAGGAGACAGCGGCCAATGAGAAGGAGCACGCCAAGATCTGGTATAAGATCCTTGAAGGCGTACATGACACGAAGGACAACCTTGAGATCGCCGCGGACGGCGAGCAGTACGAGTGGCAGGAAATGTATCCCTCTTTTGCCAAAACAGCAAGAGAAGAAGGGTTCGCGGATATCGCCAATCTGTTTGAGATGGTAGCCGCGATCGAGAAGGAGCACGAAGCCAGATACCGCAAGCTGATCGCCAATATCGAGGGCGGCCTCGTATTCTCTAAGGACGGCGACCGCGTATGGGAATGCGGCAACTGCGGCCACATCGTGATCGGCCCCGCGGCTCCCGACGTATGTCCCGTGTGCGATCACCCGCAGGCCTATTTCGAACTTCGGGCAGACAACTATTAAGATCCGATTGACCATGGAACATGGTCGGCGGTTTCCAGTCGCATACAGAGCGTGAAACTACGGAGGATTATCCACAGGATAATCCTCCTCTGCCGTTGAAATGGAGAATGTAACGAAATAATAATTAAAATATCTATGAATGAAGCAAAAATTTATGGAGGCGCTCGATGGAGAGCAACGAATATATAATACACAGCAGCTATTTGAACCGGGATATGCACGTTCTTCGATACGGCAGTGCAGGAGTTCCTTTTCTGGGATTTCCCACGCAGTGCGCTCCGTGCACCAATTATGAAGATTTCGGCGTGATCCGGACCCTGAAGCCCTGCTTGGAGGACGGAAGGATGCAGCTGTTCTGTGTTCAGACAGTTGATTGTGAGAGCTGGTATTGTGAGGATGGGATCAACACCTGGCGAAGCGCCAGGCAGGAGAGTTATCATCGATTTGTGGTCGATGAGCTGGTCCCCTTTATCCGAATCCGTTCCTCATCAGAAGTGCGCCCGGTCGTAATGGGAATCGACATGGGAGCTACGCAAGCCTCAATTGCTTTTTTCAGAAGACCCGAACTGTTCAGCGGGGTGATTGCCCTGTCCGGTATTTACGATTCTTCTTACTATTACCATGGCTGGATGGACAGCACGCTCTATGACAATTCCGTGGAATGCTTCCTGGCCAATATGCCGGAGGATCATCCGTGGATCAAAAAGTACAACAGCGCTTTTATTCTCATGTGCTGCGGGAGTGGCCCCTGGGAGGATGAATGCCTGAGGACCCTGACCAATCTGGACAAGATCCTGCATCGCAAGAGGATCCGGGCGATCATCAACTACTGGGGAGATGATGTGAGCCACGACTGGCCGTGGTGGCGCCATCAGCTTGAATATTATGTTCCTATCGTAATAAAAAATCTGCCGCTGCTGACAGAATGACAAAATATCGGTTAACAGGGCTATTTTGACATGTACGGACAAGTGCATGATTGACGAATATCTCCCTGACAAGTATACTGCATATTGTGGATCCATAGGCTGTGAAGTGATTTCACAGCCTATTTTTTGGAGCACAAAGGCCGGCCCGGAAAAACCTCCGGGCGAGTCTTTAAAATTAAATGCAGAAAGGAATAGTAACCATGAAAAGACAATGCGGTATTCTCATGCCCGTATTCTCACTTCCCTCCCGCTTCGGCATCGGATGTTTTGACAGAGAGGCTTACGCTTTTATCGATTTTTTGAAAGAGTCCGGACAGAGCATGTGGCAGGTGCTGCCATTTTGCCAGACAGGATTCGGCGACAGCCCTTATCAGTCGGTGTCCTCTTTTGCGGGAAATCCTTATTTTATAGATCTGGAGCAGCTGATCGGCGACGGCCTGCTTACCTGGCAGGAGTGTGAGTCGACCTGGTTCGGTTCCGATCAGGAGAGGGTCGATTACGGCGCGATGTATGAGAACCGCTATCCCATTCTTCGCAAGGCATATGAGAGATTTAAGGACAGTATCGGCGGAAAGCTTCAGAACGGCGCTTCCGCGCAGCAGAAGGAGTACAAGGCTTTCCTGAAAAAGGAGGCGTACTGGCTCGAGGACTACGCGCTCTATATGTCCATCAAGCAGAGAGAGAAGGGAAAGAGCTGGCAGAACTGGGAAGAAGGGCTCAAGATGCGCAATCCGGCGGCTCTGGCCAAGGCCAGGGAGGAGCTGGCGGACGAGATCGGCTTCTATTTCTTCCAGCAGTATGAGTTTGAGAGACACTGGGAAAAGCTGCACGCGTACGCGAAAAAGCAGGGGATCAGCATTATCGGCGATATTCCTTTCTATGTAGCAATGGACAGCGCCGCTTCCTGGGCCCACAAGGAGATCTTCCATATGGACAAGGAAGGAAATCCGATCGAAGTGGCCGGCTGCGCGCCCGACGCGTTTTCCAAGACCGGACAGCTCTGGGGCAATCCTCTCTATGACTGGAAGGCCCTCAAGAAGAACGGCTATCAGTGGTGGATCAACCGGATCGCCCGCAATATGGAATTCTATGATGTCCTGCGCATCGATCACTTCAACGGATTTGCCGAGTACTATGCGGTGCCTTACGGCGATGAGACCGCGGAAAACGGCAAGGTCTGCAAAGGCCCCGGCATGGATTTCTTCAAGAACCTGAAGAAACAGCTGGGGGATGTGCCGATCATCGCGGAGGACCTGGGCACTCTGACGCCCGTCACCGAGAAGCTCCTCGAGGACGCGGGATATCCGGGCATGAAGGTCCTGCAGTACGCCTTCGACTGGACGGAGTACAGCTATTATCTTCCTTATAACCATATCAAGAACTGCGTGGTCTACACGGGCACTCACGACAACACGACGACGAGGGCCTGGATCGAGGAGATCAGCGACCACGACAGAGACCTGGCGAGAAGGTATATTCACTCCGAGAATACGGACTACGGCACTTTTGTCTGGGATATGATCCGGGAAGCTTACCGGTCGGTTGCGGACCTGTGCATCATTCCGATGCAGGATTATCTGGTAAAGGGGAAAGAAGCCAGGATCAACCACCCCGGGACACTCGGCGAGAACTGGCAGTGGCGCCTGCAGCAGAACTTCCTTTCCAGGGAACTGAGCGAGAGCATTTACAAGCTGGCTAAGCTCTACGGCAGGATCCCGAAGAAGGAAGAAAAAAAGTAAAACGTGGAATAATTTTGTAGAGGATGTTAGTATATTTTTGTAATATTATTTGCGGTGGAGCCGATCATCGGCGGAGGAAATGATGGCTAAGCGGAAACGGAGAAAGAAAAAGACAAATTATTTTCTTGTCTTTTTGAAAGTGCTCTTATTGCTGATACTTACGGGCATGCTGGCAGTACTGGGCGTGTTCTATTTTGGCGGATATTATGACAGGGTGAAGGCAATGAAGGACGAGGCGGACATGTTTGTCAGCCAGTCCACGAAGGAGACCTTCGTCCCGTCCCAGACAGGTGAGATCTATGATTCGGAAGGGACCCTGATCTCGGAGACCCTTCCGGAGAAGGATTCCAACTATCTCACGATCAATCAGATCCCGGAGACGTTCAAGAACGCGATCATCAGTATCGAGGATAAAAAATTCTACGAACACGGGGGCGTCGACTACAAGGCGATCGTCCGCGCGGCCAAGGAGTTTGTCGTACACAGACAGATCACGCAGGGCGGCAGTACGATCACCATGCAGCTGGCCCGAGGGATTTTCCTCAACAACGGGAGATCCTGGGAGAGAAAGGTCGAGGAGATCTTTATCGCCTGGGACCTGGAGAAAAAATACAGCAAGGACCAGATTCTGGAATTCTATCTCAACAATATCTATTTCATGAACGGATATTACGGAATCGCGTCCGCATCGGAAGGGTACTTCAATAAGACGCCGGACCAGCTGGATCTGTCGCAGACCGCTTTTCTTTGCGCGATCCCCAACAGCCCGACGTATTATGATCCGCTCACGCATCCCGATCACACCGTCGAGAGAAGGAACCTGATCCTCAGAAATATGCTGGAGGACCAGGTGATCGCGCAGAGCGAGTACGATCAGGCGGTGGCGGAGGAGATCGTTCTGGATCTGTCTGCCGGAAAGGACCACAATCTCAACGAGAACACCTATGTCCTCACTTATACTTATAAGTGCGCGACGGAAGTGCTGATGCAGATCGAGGATCCCGATTTCAACTTCCGCTTCGACTTTGCGAGCGACGAAGAGCGCGCCGCATACGATAAGATCTACAACGAGCTGTACGACGCCTGCCTGGCCAAACTGTTCAAAGGAGGCTACAAAGTCTACACCACCTTTGACCTGGATATGCAGCAGGAGCTGCAGAACTGCGTGGACGAGGAACTCGCGGACTTTGAGGACACCGCGGATGACGGCAAGTACAAGATGCAGGGCGCGGCGGTCTGTATCGACAACAGCACCGGACAGGTCGTGGCCATGGTCGGCGGACGGTCCCAGGAGGGGATTGACGCGGCTCTTTCGCTGAACCGCGCTTTCCAGAGCCACCGGCAGCCCGGCAGTTCGATCAAGCCTCTGGTAGTCTACACGCCTGCCTTCGAGAAGGGATATTATCCCGGCACCTATGTGGAGGATGAGGAGATCGAGGACGGTCCCAAGAACTACGACGGCTCCTATATGGGCGAGATCGAGCTCAAGGAAGCGGTCCAGAGGTCTCTGAATACGGTGGCATGGCAGGTCTATCAGGATGTGACGCCCAGATACGGGCTCGGCAAACTCAAGGCCATGCACTATTCCATGATCGTGGATTCCGACAATACTTTGGCGACAAGTCTGGGCGGCTTTACCTACGGCGTGGAACCCGTGGAGATGGCTTCCGGCTTCTGCACGCTGCAGAACGACGGCAAATACCGCGTGCCTTCCTGCATCAGCAGGATCGACGATTACAAAGGCAACACGATCTACACTTACGAGGGAACAACTTCCAAGGTCTATGACAAGAACGCGGCCAGAGAGATGGTCAGCGTCCTGCAGGGCGTCATGGAAGAAGGCTGGGGCACCGGGCGCGGCCTGAGGCTGAACAACGGGATGCCCTGCGCCGGCAAGACCGGTACGACGGACGAAGCCAAGGACGGCTGGTTCTGCGGCTTCACCCACTATTACACGACGGCTGTCTGGGTAGGGTGCGACACACCCGAGAGCGTCAGGAACCTGCAAGGCGCTTCCTGGCCGGGCCGGATCTGGAAGAACTTCATGAATATCATTCATGAGGACCTCGAGCCTGTCGAATTCAAGGATTATGATCACGCCAAAGAAGACCGGGCCCTCAAGGATCAGGAATCCAGTGATGACGACGGCGGCCACGAGCACACTGAGAACGCGGCGACCAAGAAAACAACCAAGAAAGAAGATCCCGCGAAGGCAAAGACGACTACCGTTAAGCCGCAACAGCAGACCGAGACTCAGACGGATTCCACGACTCCCGAAGAGAATGCGGGAACAGGCACAAGCACCGGCAGCGGCGGAGATAGCGGCGGAAGTACGGAGCCTGTAACACCTCCGGCAGAAGGCGGCGGAGAAGGCGGCGGAAGTGCGGAGCCTGTAACACCTCCGGCAGAAGGCGGCGGAGAAGGCGGTGGTAGCGCCGAGCCTGTAACACCTCCGGCAGAAGGCGGCGGAGAAGGCGGCGGAAGTGCCGAGCCGGCTACACCTCCGGCAGATACCGGCGGCGGAGATAGCGGCGGCAGTCAGGGCGGTGAAACGCCTCCGGCAGAGACCGGCGGTGAAGGCGGCGGAGAAGCCAATGCTCCGGCTCCGGAAGGATAAACAGGAAAGACAGGGATGTGAAAGACAGGGCTTTAAACCGATTCTTTCACATCCCTTTATTTCTGCTATAATAGGTAAGAGATTACTTACTTTGGATCAAAAGATAGTAATTGTCGAAATAATGTCTATATCTATAAGGAAAAAGAAAGCGGATCAACGCGCAGATTATGAATAAACCGTTTATACTATTCGAAAATGTCGAGAAGGTCTATCATATGGGAGAGGTGGAGATCAAGGCCGTCAACGGCGCAAATTTCTCCATCGAGAAGGGAGAATTCACAGTCATAGTGGGCCCCAGCGGCGCCGGAAAGACCACGATCCTCAATATGCTCGGCGGAATGGATAACTGCACGAGCGGCAGGATCGTCGTGGATGACAGGGAAGTGAGCGGAAGCTCGGCCCGCGCCCTCACGCAGTACCGCCGCTATGACATCGGATTTGTCTTTCAGTTCTACAATCTGGTGCAGAACCTCACAGCTCTGGAAAATGTGGAACTGGCTTCGCAGATCTGCCGCGACCCGCTGGATGCGCGGACAGTGATGCGGGAAGTGGGACTGGAGGAGAGAATGAACAATTTCCCATCCCAGCTCTCCGGAGGAGAACAGCAGCGCGTGGCGATCGCCAGGGCGCTGGCCAAGAATCCCAAGCTCCTTCTGTGCGATGAGCCGACCGGCGCGCTCGACTATGTGACCGGCAAACAAATTCTAGCGCTTCTTCAGAAGACATGCCGCGACAGAGGAATGACCGTCATTGTGATCACGCACAATCTTGCCCTTACGCCTATGGCGGATAAAGTGATCCATATTCGAAACGGCAAAGTAGAGAAGACGGAAATTAATGACAGGCCGCTTCCGGTGGAGAAGATCGAGTGGTGAGCAGAAAGCGACACAGGAATGGAAAGACATAACCACTTATTGACCGATGCAGTCAGAGAGATCCTGCATACCAGAAAAAAATTCATTTCGCTCCTCATAATGAATTTCCTGGCAGTCGGCTTTCTTGCCGGCCTTCGCATGACGGCGCCGGACATGAAGCATTCGCTGGACGTCTATTACGACGAACAGAACCTGATGGATGTCAGGATCCTTTCCACGCTTGGGCTGAAGCAGGACGATATCGACGCCCTGAAGGAATTTGACGGCGGAGCGGGATTGCCCGCGATCACGGACGCGGAAGGCAGCAAATATCTGGACGCTCTGGTCGGCGAAGATACGGTGACTGTTTTTTCTATGCCCGGCAAAATCAATAAGCTCAGGATCACGCAGGGAAGAGAGCCGCAGAGCAGCAGCGAGTGCGTTGTGGAGCAGCTCCTTGCCGACAAACTGGAAATAGCGGTCGGCGATACGATCACAATCAACACGGAAGATGCGGACAAGCTCACGACGCAGTCGAGCGCGCTTTCCGAGCACACGTTTACGGTCTGCGGCATAGGGATCAGCCCTATGTATATATCCAAGACAAGGGGAAACTCCAGTATCGGAACAGGGACCGTCACCGCGTGGGTCAGTATACCTGAAGAGGTTTTCACACAGGACTACTACACGGCGGCCTATCTGACGGCTGATGAACTGGACGCCCTGGAATGTTATATGGACCAGTCGTACAGGGATAAGGTCGATTCCCTGCGGGATGCCCTGGAGCCTCTGGGCAAACAGAGATCGGTCCTGCGGCGGGAGCAGCTCATAAAGGAGACCACCATCACGGATATGATGGCCATGATCCTCAGCTCCGGACTGGATTCCGTGCAGGTGGAGCAGGGCAAATGGTATATCCTGGGCAGAAACACGCTGGAGAGCTACGAAGAATTCTCCATGGATTCCGACCGAATGAGCAGTCTGGCGGACGTTTTTCCCATGATTTTCTTCCTGGTGGCCGCTCTGAGCTCGCTCACGACGATGACGAGAATGGTAGAAGATCACCGCACCGAGATCGGCTGCATGAAAGCAATGGGATTCTCGGCCCGGGATGTCAGCATCAAATACATCGGCTATGCGGCAGCCTCGAGCCTGACGGGCGGACTGACCGGGTGGGCGTTCGGAATTCTGGCCATCCCCGGGATCATTTACTACGAGTGGGGGCTTGAGTACCTGCTTCCGCCCATCAAATACATGGTCTATGTGTCGGTCCTCGCCTATTCGGTGGGACTGGCGGTTCTCGCCACGGCAGGGTCCGCGGCGGCGGCCTGCATGTCTACGCTGACCGCGTCGGCGGCTTCGCTCATGCGGCCGAGGGCGCCCAAGCCCGGCAAGAGAGTCCTTCTTGAGAGGATCCCGGCCATATGGTCCCGGCTCTCCTTCATACAGAAAGTGAGTGTGCGGAACCTGTTTCGCTATAAGCGCCGGTTCTGGATGACGGTGGCCGGCATCGGAGGCTGTACGGCGCTCGTCGTAACGGCGCTGGGGCTCAGGGATTCGATTTTCGATATTTTGGCATGGCAGTTTGACGAGATCACCTGCTACGATGCGGCGCTGGGCATATCCGAGGAGATCGGAGCCGCGGCCAAGACGGACCTAAGAGAAGCACTGGAGAAAGATCCCGCGATCCTCGCCTGGCAGGAATGCAATGAGTGCTGGATGGAATTTGAGACCGAAGCGGGGAAAGTCTCTAATGTAACCGTGATCTGCGCGGATGACCTGCACAGCCTTGACGGGTTTATTAACCTGCGCCACAGGGAGCAGGGCGGCGGCATCAGTGCAAAATACAGAGAGCTCTTTGCGTCCCCGCTTAATATGGAGCCGGACGGGATCATCATCGATGAGAAGATGGCCGAGATTCTGGATGTGAATGTCGGCAGCGAAGTGACGCTAAGAAACGCGGATGAGGAGGAATTTACCGGCCTCGTGTCGGATATCACGGAGAATTACGTCAATCATTATGCATACATGACCAGAAAATGCATGAAGAGCATGACAGGGGACTGGCCCCTCTACAACACCATTCTTCTGCGGCTCAGTGATGACGCGCAGGAAGAGGAAGTCGCCAGAAAGTTGATTGCCATGGAGGGCGTAGTCTCCTATAATCGTATCGACCAGATGCGAACGAGGTTTGAGAACAGCATCCGGAGCATCAACGCGATCATAGTGATCATTATCGGTGCGGCGGCGCTCCTGGCGTTTCTGGTCCTGTTCAATCTCACCAATATCAATGTCACGGAGAGAATCCGAGAGCTGGCAACGCTCAAAGTTCTGGGCTTTTACGACTCGGAGACGGCTTCCTATGTCTACAGGGAGAACGGCTTCCTTACGCTGATCGGAGCGGCGGCCGGGCTGTTCATGGGAAAATGGCTGCACAGCTGGCTGGTCCGAACCATCGAGGTGGATTATCTGATGTTCGGAAGAAGCGTACATACAAGGAGCTTTGTCATAGCGGCCATTCTCACATTTCTGTTCTCGCTTTCCGTGAACTTCTTCTCCTTCTTCACGATCAAGGAGATTAATATGATCGAATCGCTCAAGTCGGTTGAGTGATCGGATAAAAATGCTTGCACACAGAGACAGCTAAAGGAATAACATATATATGAAGAGAAGAAAAGGAAGAATCATACTGGGCACGACAGCGGTCGCGGCGGCGCTGACGTTTGGAGGATGCGCGGGAAGCGCAAATCCTTCGGCGGAGGCCGGCAGCAGCACGGCGGTGACGGCGCAGCAGAGCACGGAAAACAACGCGGATCCGGCGCAGGTGCAGGAGGGCGCGACGGCAGAGAAAAGCTCCGCTGAGGCATCCTCACAGGTGCAGGAGGACGCGACGACAGAAAGCAGCGCGGGGGCATCGTCAGCCGGTACCGGGAATTCGGGCAGGGACTTTGAGGTCTTTGATCCGATCGACAATATAAACGAAGTGGTCTACGGACCGCCGCAGGACTGAAAAAAACGGGGCCGGAAAAGGACTCGGTTAAAAAAAATCATATTAGAAAGGGACGAAGATGGTAAAAACACTTTTTAAGTACATCGGTGAATTCAAGACGCCGGCTTTTCTCACGCCCATGTGCATGATCGGCGAGGTCATCTGCGAGATGATCATCCCGGTGCTCATGGGACGGATCGTCGACGTCGGAATCGGCGGGTCCGATATGAATTACATCATCAGGACCGGCCTGATCATGCTGTTCGTAGCCCTGATGGGCTTGTTCTTCGGCATAATGGGCGGTGTATTCGGCGCCAAGGCGTCGGCCGGCTTTGCGAGAAATCTCCGAAAAGCCATGCACGACAACATCCAGACATTCTCCTTTTCCAGTATTGACAAGTTCTCCTCTTCGAGCCTTGTGACAAGACTGACGACGGATGTCACCAATATTCAGAATGCCTTTCAGATGATCCTGAGAATGGCGATGAGAGCGCCTGCCTCCATGATCATTGCGATGGTCATGTCTTTCATCATCAGTCCCAAGCTGGCCAGCATCTATCTGGCGGCTGTATTTCTGCTTGCCTTTGTCATGTTCTTTATCAT
>JAFUFL010000083.1 GCA_017469935.1 Lachnospiraceae bacterium | reverse complement strand
CGTCCTGCTCCCTACACGAAGCATGTAGGTTTCAGCCACATTCTTGCCGATCATGATCTCCCCGTCGGCGGAGGGCCACTCTCCTTCCACTCTCCAGAAAGGGCTTGCCGCCTTTGCGCCTTCCATGTCCGTGGCAGCCGCAAGCACCGGTCGGTCGTTGATCCTTACGGTCTCATATCTGTAAGGGGCGACACCCACTATTTCGGATGCCGGGATCAGTGCCACTGCTTTCTCCACATCTTCCGGAGCAATATTTTGGTCCGAAGCCGTAAAGATCATATTGGCTCCGTAATTTCTGAACTGTGCCCGCATCTGTCTGGGCACGTCGATATAAATCGTCATGAGTCCCGAGAGGATCGTAGCGCCGATTGCGATGGCAAGAAGCGCAATGATCATCCTCGAGCGGCGCCGCAGCAGGGAGGCCGTGATCATGCGAATATACATTTTTCTCTTATTCATTGGATCCTGTACCTCCTGCTTATCTTCCGTGCAGAACTTCTGTGGGGCGAAGTCCCTGCAGCATCCGGATCGCGGGGATGCAGCCCAACAGTGTTACGATCGCCACCAGTACGATTACGATCGGTACGACCATAGGCCTTATCGAGATGGCCGACTGGAAGACGGAATGCCCGATGATCTGCGCAAATCCGATACCGGCCAGAAATCCCACTGCCGTTCCGATCAGAGCCGTACAGAAGATTTCAGTCAGCACAAGGCCCGTGATCGATGCGTTGTGCGCGCCGATTGCCTTCATAAGACCGATTTCCTGGGATCGCTCCATGACAGAAGCGGTTACCAGGTTGCAGATGCCGAGCGCTGCGCCGATCAGGGACAAAATAGTGATCAGGATCATGAGCATCTGCGTCTTATCGAGAATCTGCCCCTCCGAGTCGGCGACCTGGCGGACGGGAGAAGCGACAGAATCCGTGATCACTTCTTCAATCTGATAGCAGATCGAGCTGACATAAGCTGTGCAGTACCAGGTCTCATACTGGGAGACGGACAGGGAAGAAGGATCTTTGGCCGCCTTCTCGGCCAGCTCGTTGTCCGGCGTCGTGAGCGCCGAAACTTCTATGCGGTCGACCTTTCCGTCGAGACCGGCCAGTTCCTGTACCGCATCCAGAGGAACAAAGATTTCTCCGTCTTCGTCTCCGCCCGAGTCGAAAATACCCGAAACCTTAACATCCAGCTCGGATTTGCTTCCCTTTAGGTGAATCGTATCCCCCGCGTGAATGCCTTCTCTTTTTGCGACGTCCGTTCCCACCATTGCATAGCCGGTTCCCTCGACCTTCTGCTCGTCAAGCCATTCACCTTCCGTGATCTCCCACCAGCTGCGCATGGACATAACGCCCGCGTCCAGTTCTTCTCCTGTGGGCAGTTCCATGTGATGGTTAAACCATGTGCCCTTAACCGCCACTTCGGATCCGCTGTCAAGCACAGCCTGTGCTGTGACAAAAGGCGCATAGTCCGCAATATTGAACGCCCAGAAGATCGTCTTGATCTTGCCAAGCTCGTCTTCTCTCAAATAGGCGCCGGAAATGTTCTCATCCCCCACTTCATACAGGGAAGAGATGACCGAAGCATCCTTGGGAACGACGTTGATATTGGCGCCGTATGCCTTCAGTTCCTGGTTCACTTTATCTCCGACATCAAGCATTACAGAAAGCATTGCCGTCGCCAGGGAAGCACCCAGCGCGATCGTAAACGCGATCATCGCCATTTTTTTCCACTGCCGCAGGAAAGCTTTTGCGATCATTCGTATAAACATGGTGTCTCCTACTTAAACTCTTTTTCGTATTCCAACAGTCCGCTGACAGGCACTATGATCTGCCCGTTCTTGATCTCATAAGGGATGACGATCGGATTGCATCCGCCCTTAAAACCAATGGTGCTTATGTTCATGACAACATCGCACAGCTTGCAGACTACCTGACCGTCCTTTTCGTAGTAACCTGTCTCACCGCAGATATCGCAGGCGTCAAGTCCGATTCCGTAGGACTGGGTATTGGGCTTTTTGATCACGATAAACCGGATGCTGACTCCGTTCTCTGTCTCATAGGCAAAGCGGTGAAGGTGACCGTCACTTACCAGATCAAATGGGACGTATACATTTTCTTCATCAAATTCCGTTTCCTCGATCGGGGAAAGCGTGACTTCCCTGGAATTGATATTCTCCAGTACGGTCATTGTCAAAACAGTGCATAACGCCGCGCAGAGCGCTGCTCCGGCCCATCTGCGGGTGCTGCGCCATTTGGCCCGGATCTTTCTGTGCTCGGCCGGATTTCTGTAAGGTTCATTGACGGACAGGCTCTTTATCAGCAGATAAACGGCCGATGCCGAGACTATTGCCGCAGAGGCAAAGATAAACCAGCTGTTGTGATTTTTGACAAAGACAACAAACGAAAAAATCGCGGGGTTGGACTTGATCTTTCCGTTCTGGAGAAAGACGGAGAAGATTCCGGAAAGCATAATGATTTCCTGGGTCACGAGCTGAAGAAGCATGGTAAGGAATGCTCCTCTCTCCGAAAGCCTCATCGTGCAGTGCATTGCCGCCAGAAAGCCGATCAGGGACAGGACGAAGCCGCCGGCAACGCCGATCATTGCCATAAGGTAATCCGTAGAGAGTACCGTCTTTTCTACAATCAGCACTTTATGCGGATACATAAGTGCTTCCGGATAAAAATATGCGATCAGTGCCGCTAAGATCACGGCAAGCGCTGCCCAGGAGAGCCGCCTCATCATCCTGTTCTTTTTCAGTGCGAGCAGACAAAATATCGCGAAAAGGAGGAACGCGCCTATTGAGATCGTATAAATCACACTGTTTAATGCCGCTGACTTGACAAGATTCGTATTGTTTCTGAGTATTGCAATCACCACGGCAGCTGTAATGCCGACAGAAGCTCCGCCGATCATGATCCTTTTTTCCGATTTTTGACCGACCAGCCGTGTATACCCTGTCACAGTTCCCGCGATGACAGAAGCCATCAGGATGGCGTTGACTGTATGAATAAAATAATTAAGCATAAAGTGCTCCGAAAATAGTGTTTATAGATGAAATCATGAGCCCTGAACCGCATTGTTTCACAGCGCACATCACGGCACACCACTTTTGGTGGTGTGCCGCATGCATTAACAGATACTTATAGTGTTCAAAGCCCGATCTCTTAAGACTTTTCTTCCTGAAGATTTTTCTTCGTTAATTACTCCAGGCCTGCACACTGCCAGCCGGTGTATGTGTAGGTAAGAGGGCCGTTGCCGAAAACGTCGGAGAGCAGTCCGCCGGGGCCTGTCT
>JAFUFL010000082.1 GCA_017469935.1 Lachnospiraceae bacterium | reverse complement strand
GGATCCCCTGGCGGAAGAAGAGCCTGTTTATGAGGCGGAGCCTGAGGTGAAGCTCGCCGATGAGCCTGAGATGGAACCCATGGCGGAAGAAGAACCAGTGTATGAGGCGGAGCCGGAGGTGGGAGCCGACGAAGATCCCGAGGCGGAACCCATAGCGGAAGAAAAGCCGGTATATGAGGCGGAGCCGGAGGTGAGATCTGAAGAGGAGCCCGAAGTGGAACCTATGGCGGAACCGATGGCGGAAGAAAAGCCGGTATATGAGGCGGAGCCGGAGGTGAAGCTCGCCGAAGAGCCTGAGATGGAACCTATGGCGGAAGAAGAACCGGTGTATGAGGCGGAGCCGGAGGTGAAGCTCGCCGAGGAGCCTGAAGTGGAAGCTATGGCGGAAGAAGAGCCAGTATATGAGGCGGAGCCGGAGGTGGGAGCCGAAGAAGATCCCGAGGCGGAACCCATAGCGGAAGAAAAGCCGGTATATGAGGCGGAGCTGGAGGTGAAGCTCGCCGAAGAGCCTGTAGAGGAGCCTGAGGTGGTGCCCATGGCGGAAGAAGAACCGGTGTATGAGGCGGAGCCGAAGATAGAACCTGAAGAGGAGCCCGAAGTGAAAGAAGAGCCGGTGTATGAGGCGGGAGCCGAAGAAGATCCCGAGGCGGAACCCATAGCGGAAGAAAAGCCGGTATATGAGGAAGAGCTGGAGGTGAAGCTCGACGAAGAGCTCGAAGTGGAACCCATGGAGGAAGAAAAGCCGGTATATGAGGCGGAACCGGAGGTGAAGCTCGCCGAGGAGCCTGAGTTGAAAGAAGAGCCAGTATACGAGGCGGAGCCAGAGGTGAGATCCGAAGAGGAGCCCGAGGCGGAAGAAGAGCCCATGTATGAGGCGGAGCCAGAGGTGAATTCTGAAGAGGAAGCCGAGGTGGAAGAAGCACCAGTATATAAGGCGGAGCCGGAGGTGAGATATGTGGTGGAACAGAAACCTGCATATCAGGCAGCGCCAGCTGAGAAGCGTTTAGCAGGATGGACTTGCAGTAAAGGTCATTCTGGAAACCATGGCAATTTCTGTACAATCTGTGGCGAGAAGAAACCGGATGAAGGGTGGACTTGTCCTCAGTGCGGTCGGAAAGGAAACCAAGGCAATTTCTGTACGAGTTGCGGTAAGAAGAAACCTGAAGAAGAATGGATTTGCCCGCAGTGCGGGAAGAGAGGAAATACGGGGAATTTCTGTACAATATGCGGATTCAGGAAACCTGTGAAAATCGCAATGCCACCAAGTGGCTGGATTTGTACTAATTGCGGACAAAAAGAAAATAAAGGTAATTTCTGCATAAGGTGTGGAGCACGAAAGATATGACCCCAAGGGGTATTTACCTGCTCATTGAATCTTTTCTGATAGTTGAAGTGCCGCCGGAGATCTCTCCGGCGGCACTTGGCCGTCTGTCCTGGCCCGATTTTCTCGGACTGTGTTCAGGGTAATGCAGCATTTGACTGATTAAGCAGCAGGATACTTGTACCCTTTTACGCTCTTCAGGTGTGGAATGTTTACTCCCACTCACAAATATATGCTCTTCCGTTCTGGCCGAAGCTGCTGTCGTTCCAGGTACCTGCGATCATGTCCACATCAAGCTGTGCGAAGTTTTCCCATCGACTGTCGGAGTTGGGCTCCGTCTCGCCGTCATCGTTCACGCCCCAGTCCGTATAGTTGGAAGACTTTCCGCTGACCCAGTACCAGATTCCCTCGGATTCCTCGTCGGAATAGCCGATAAATGCCTGAACGTGGCCTTGATCCTTCATATACTGATAAAGGAAAGCATTCTCTTCCTCGTTGTTGATGACAACAAGATCGCCGCCGCGTGACTTGCAATAGCTTTGCGCTTCGCTCCAATTGTCTTTTCCATTGTCGAAAATATAGTAGTAATGTCCGTTGAACTCAACAGCGTCGGAAGGGATGTCGGCCGCAATCGGCTCATCCTCAACGCCGTAGTCATTCCACTGGCAGATGAAGTCTCTCGTCTCATAACCAAATTCGGAATCATTCCATTTGCCGTTGGCTTCGGTAGTGCTGAAAATACAGCAGTCTTCTTCATCGGCGGCGCCGTTGGGCTCTGTCTTACCCCAGTTTGTATAAGAAGGCTGTGCGTCAGTTACCCACTCCCAGTTTCCTTCGATCTTGGAATCGCTGTATCCGATAATGGCAGTATTGACGCCTGCAGCTCTGACCAGATCATAGAGGCTGTCATTAAGTTTATCCGATGTGATGACGGCAAGGTGTCCGCCGAGGCCTTCGCAGAAGCTTTCGCAGGCATCCATAGAGGACAATCCCATATCCGTGTAGACCAAGTAGTAATTACCGTCTATTTCCACGGCGTCGTCCGGAATCTGCGCGCTTCTCTCGGCCGCAGGACCGTCATCATTGTTCTCGTCCGCGGGAGCATTGGGATCTGCGGGTGGTTCATTTTGCGAACCGCCGCCCGCGCCGCCGGACGAATCGCCGGCAGAACCGCCGCCTGCATCGCCGCCTCCGCTGTCTGCAGTCGGGTTGGCGGAAGAGCCCCCGGATGGCGGGTTCAGGATGCTTTTAAAGGGGTTTATGAGCAGAAGGACGACAACAATAATGATTGACGCAGTAAGAGTGAGAATCAGCACCCAGTTTACCGGGGTGACGGCTCTTTTTCTCTGTGTGCCGTAATTTCCTTCCAGCCTGGCAGAACAATAGATGCATTGCGGCCGTCCCACCGGGTTGATTTTATTACATCTTGGACATCTCATCTAAAACTCCTTAATTGTGACGTGTGTTTCCTGCCCAGTTCGAAACGGAGCGGACTATTTTACGCTTTCTACACGTTGATGGACATACTTTCCAAGGGTAGAGGCAACATCCTGAAGGTCGTCCATTTCAACATTGTTAGTAAGATATGCGACCACATAGGGGGTCTTTCCGTTGTCAATTATTGCAATCTCATTGTATTTTTCTTTTTTAACGCCGTTTAGATTGTAATAGCTGCAGTCAATGCCGCCGCATAGTCCGGAAGAGGCGGTATTGTCTTTAAGGCGCATATTTTTATAAAGGAAGTCCTTGTTTATGGACTGGAAGCGGCCCGAGTAAATACTGTAGATCATTTCGCACAGATCCGAGGCGCTTATATAATTGTCATTATCGGTATTGTCGTCGGTCTTCAGGATATAATTATTGATCTCAACGGAGTTAAAGCCTGCTGAGTGGCAGGTGTTTTCGATCGAACTCATGCCAAAATATTCAAGCAGCGTGTTGGTTGCATTATTATCACTGTATTGCAGCATTTCTCTCAGGAGATCTTCGAGAGGAATATTTCGTCCGTCATCAGATTTCTTATAAGTGCCCCGCCCGCCGACGCTGTACTTGAAGCGGATCTTGGTCGAAAGAGACAGCTGGTTCTGATCGATCAAGGAAGCGGCAGTATATAAAATAGGAATATCTACCATCACGGAGGAGGAGACGGCTTCCTTTTCATTGACGCCGACATAATCCCCTTCGGAGAGGTCTTTGATGCAAACGGAATAAATTGCACCGGATCCGGCCGTCTTCATGATCTGCCGGATCTTGTCAGGATCAAGATTGCTGACCGCAGTGGGCGGAGCCACAGGCGTGGAACCGGATGAAGCGGAAGTGGCGCCGGTCGGCGGATTTTCAGCAGGCTCGTTTCCGGCGGCAGTACTCGGATCATTGCTGGCCGAAGTGGTGGCAGCGGGCGGATTCTCATCCGGTGTATTTTCGTCTGCGGACAGATTCCCCGCTGTGCTGCCGGTCCCGGATTCGGTAGCGGCGGCAGAGGGTGCCTGGGTGGAACCGGAGCCATCCGGATTCGGACGAATGATTCCGGTAAAGGGATTGAAGAGGAGGAGGAGGAGTACGATCGCCAGGGAGGCTGCAATAATAAGGAGTACTTTGACTCGTGAGTCGTCAAAGACTCTTTCATTCCTTCTGCCTTTTGCGGAAACAGGTCTTCCGCAATATATGCAACGATCCTGGTAATCTACGGTTATTTTGCCGCAATGGGGACATCTCATTTCAATAACTCCTGTCAGTATTTAGGATTCGCAGAGCAAACCGCTGCGTCTCGTGCGCGTTATATGTCTCAGAAGGATATTTCCTCGAGTTAAATATACTCCTTTGCAGGTGATTAAGCCAGCAAAAATATGACCGGGAATGGCGGTACCGGGCTGACATATGCCGGAAATTGGTAAAAAAAAGGGACAAAGAAAAAAAACGACACTTAATTTACAATATTTAAATGAAAAGTTGATATAATGGTTCCGTGATGTGGGCATATTAGATAAGAATTGATCTCGAAAAAAGTAAAAAGTCATGAAAATATGCCCAAAAACTGTCGGGATAAGCTTTTTCTAGATGATTAAATGTAATATAATTATGATATTCAAGTAACATTTACCAATATTGCCTGCCGACTAATAAAGCAAAAGTCCGGAGGTCTGCGTTGGTGATGATAAATTGTAACTATTTTTAAGAAAGGGGATGCGAAAATGGCACTTTCAAAACAGGCGATGGCAGAGATCGAAAGCCTTGCGGTTGACGGAGGGGAATCCGGAATATCTTTGTCGAAACAGCAGACAACACCAGGTGTAGGGCATTTGCTCGTCTCCCTCGGAGGATCGGGAGCTGATATGATCCGTACGGCAAAGGGTCTGATCAATCAGAACTGCAGCGCGGATGAAGACAAGCACAGAATCCCTGAGAGAGTGGCGTACATTGCTTTTGACACGGACAACAACGAAAAGAATAAGGTATCCAGTAAGGCAACGGGACAGGTCAAGCTGACGGATGATGAGCTCACGATCCTTCCGGATGGAATGCTGGGAACGCTTCTTGATCCCTCAACCAGAGAATACAACAAATCCACTTATCCCTGGATCTACAGATGGCTGGATACGGGAATCCCCCCATTGGTCGGCGGAAACGGAGCAGGAGGCGTCAGACAGGCCGGCCGCGCGATGCTTTTCCTTGAGATAGGGAAAGTAATTGACAAGATCACAACGGCGATCACAAATCTGATCACCGGAACGAATGTGGAATCTCTCAATGTATACATTTTGTCCGGCATTTCCGGCGGTACCGGAAGCGGCACATTCCTGGACATGGCCTATATAGTCAGACAGGTCGCCAATGAGGTGATCGGTGCCGGCACCTTCAAGAAGACAAATATCAGGATCCTCGGCTATCTGATCATGCCTGATGTCAATCTTCTCAACGCAGACAGCAAGACAAAACCGGTCATTCTTAAAAATGCGGGCGCTGCTCTGCAGGAGCTGGACCATGCAATGAGGCTCCAGGAGATCGGCGATTACTATGTATGCCAGTATTCCAAAACGATGACCGTCAATACAGACAAGCGCCCCTTCGACTATGTGCATCTGATCAGCGCAAAGGCCAAGGGAGCCAGCATGCCCGATGAGCCTTACCAGCACTGCCTGGATACAGTGGCAGGGAGCATTCTGTGCTTTGTCTCCAGTCAGAAGAAGAGCGGCGATAAGACGGGCGCCGGAGAAAAGGCTGACAGTCAGTTCCCTGTGGACTCTTATTACAGCAATATCACAAATATGCAGTCCACCGCCAAAACGACCAGTACTTATAAGGAGCGCTCCAACTGCTATATCTCGATCGGATATGACTGCTGGGAGATTCCTGCGGACAGGCTTGTAAAGTATATCTTTACTCTGATGTTCAGCAAGGTCAATGATCTGTTCAAGAATGAGCCGACACAGAATGACGCCTATAACCTGCTTGACAATATGGGTCTTAGCGTCGACCAGAAGATCATGGACTTTTTGGGCAATATGACACCACCGCTGAATCCGACGCAGTACACCGGCAAACAGCTCTTTGGCAGGGAAGCTCTGGAACTGAGCGAGTACCTGCCCTTCGCTGACTGGCGAAGAGAGGTCAGCAAACTCTTTAACGATTACAGGGAAAGCTTTGAAGAGAATCTGAAGAAAGAGCTGCAGCAGTCCTTCAAGAACCCCGAGAAGGGCCCGATCTGGACAAATCATGTGGTCGTATCCGGGACGAGTGCGCAAATTGATGCGCTGGACAGACTGATCACAGAAGAAAAGCGCAAGGCGATGTCTTACCGCACCTCGGCGCAGTCGACGGCCGACGCATGCATTCAGAATATTAACAGGATGCGCGCTGCTTACAAGGCCAATTCCAACGCTAAGAAATGCCAGGAATACATTGCTGCGTGGAACAGCTATTTCCGCGCAAATATGGAGGTTTACTGCTATGACCTTCTGATCGGCACAGAGGACGCGCTCAGAAGTGTCGACAGTACTCTGCAATTTGGTTTTTATGATGATGCGCTCAACAAGGCCGCCAGACTGAACAACCGCTGGCTGGATATCACCAAGCAGGTTCTTGAAGAACTCAAGGGCATCGTGCAGAGAAATACGGATGAGTTCAGAAGAGTTTCTGTCCATGATACCGGCCATGGCTTTACATGGAGCGCCGGAGAGATCCCGAATCTTGACAAGGCAATCGGCGACATTATCTCCAAGAACGGCATCGACCAGGAGCTCATCATGCAGAAATTCCTGAATCAGCTTCTGGGCAAAGCAGATGAGTGGTCTCAGAGTGTAGATGTCAGAAAGTTCATCGAGGAGTTCCTGGAGCAGCAGGCGCAGAGTGTTCTCAATGTATCACTGGAAGGCCTGCTCATGAGCTGCTTCGACGAATCAAAACCGCTGGCAGTCAGTATCAGGAATGACCTGATGCCTTATATGATTAAAAAAGCGAAGCCTCTCTTTGATGGTGATCAGGACCTGAGCTTTGCGGGTAATATCACTATTCCTGCCGGGTGCGCACAGATTGAGAAGGGCGTAAAAGATTATATTGGCGGACGATCCGAGTTCACCCTCTCAACCAGCTATCTCCGCAACAGGATCAGCGTGATCTGTACGACGGTCGGCTTGTCTCTGCATGATTATACGCTGTATGAGAAGTGCGAGCAGCAGATCAGCCTGGATCCTAATGCCAGAGGTCTGTTCCTCAACCAAGGCGAGGAAGGATTTGTCGGAACGATAAACCACATGAAGATGCCTCTTCCTTTCATCATCCCGACAAGAAAGAGAGCTGTTCTGGGACCCGCACCCGACCGTTTCGCCAGATTTGAAAAAGATCTGCTTACGGAATTCCGGCAGATGCGAAAGGACAGATATCCCTTCCTCAAGTTTGAGAAGACCAGCGATCTGCAGGACTATGACCTGTATATCAACCTTTCCGTGGGTCTTAACCAGTCTGATTTCTACAACATGACAAGGGAAGAGAAGTACAGGAATTATAAAGATGAGCTGGATGCGGACAAGCTCAGAGACCTGATCGAAAAGTTGAAAGAGATCCGATACAACACAGGTCTTCCGGAGACAGGCGGTCTTCCGAAGAGACTGATTGTCTGCCAGAATATCCTGAGCTCGGCGACGCAGGAGATGAAGGACAGATATCACGATGTGCGTCCCGAAGAGGAAGAGAAGATCAAGGAAGAGGTCGCATGGGAAGTCGCGGAATGGTACTATGTCAGTGCCTACAGCTTCTATATGAAGGCCAAAGAAGAGAAGGCCAAATACGACGAGAT
>JAFUFL010000029.1 GCA_017469935.1 Lachnospiraceae bacterium | reverse complement strand
GTCCCCGCGACACAAACCCCCGCGACACACATCAGCCGACATAAAATGTGTCAGCTGATACGTCCCCGTGACACAAAATGTGTCAGCTGATACGTCCCCGTGACACAAAATGTGTCAGCTGATACGTCCCCATGACACACTGCAGTTAAATGCATAAAGGAAATCAAGGAGTAAAAGGCTGCGGCAGCTGCTGATGGAAATTCAGCAGCTGCCGCAGCCTTGTTCGGGGCTGTTGAGCCGCCCCGGGCGCTGTATATATTGCAAGAATCGAAAAGATAAAGTTTATTCTTTATTTGATCCTGACGCCGTTGCGGTCAAAATAGAAAACCTTGCCGTTGATCGTCTTGCGTCCGGTCACGATCCTGCCGGTTCCGTCGCAGTAGTAGAGCTTTCCGCCGACGCTTACCCAGTTGTTCTTGCGAAGAGAACCGTCTTTGTTGAAGTAAAACTTCTGTCTGTTGATGGTCTTCATACCGATGCTGACCGCACCGTTGCTGCCGGAATAGTAGAGTTTGCCGCCGATACTGAACCAGTTGTTCTTGCGAAGAGAACCGTCTTTGTTGAAGAAGAATTTCTGCTTATTGATGGTCTGCCAGCCGTAGACTCTGGCACCTTTATTGTCCGTGCGATAGAGCTTGCCGCCCGTGCTGATCCAGCTGTTGGTACGCAGGCTCCCGTCGGAACCGAGAAAGTATATCTTTCCTGTGCCGTCGATATTGGATTGCCAGCCGGTGACGTAGTATCCTTGTGATTTTGTGCGGTAAACCTTATTACCCACAGTGACCCACGAATTGATCTTTAGTGCGCCGTTGTCTCCGACAGGGTAGTAGTGCCCTTTGAAGTAAACGAGGCCGGTCTGTTTGGATCCGTCTGCGCCATAATAGCACAGCCCGCTGCCGGCCGGAACCCACATGTTTTTGACGTAGCCGTTCTCGTAAGCAATGTACTCCTTCCCGCCGATCTTGACGAGCGTAAGCTTGATTTTATTCCCGTTATCTTCGACGTAGTAGGGGCCGCCGCTGAACGTCATGATATTATTCGGAACATAGTTGCCGTCGATGATCAGAGTGGTTTTGGACGAGCTCTCTTTTTTAGAATCGGCAGCTTCTACAGTCTTTGCCGCTTCTTCCCCAAGGCCGGGGACCATGGATGAATCATCGGTGTCCGCTTCGGCGGCAGCTGCTTCTTCAGAGTCGGATTCTTCCGCCGCGACGGTCTCTTCGGATCCGTCCGCCTGCGCATCTGCAGCGTCATCTTCCGCGCCGGAAGTCACCTCCCCGGCGCCGGTCTCTTCTTCGAGAGAATCCTCTGTTTCTGCGGCGGGAGCCTCCGCGGTCTCTTCGGGCGCGGCTTCCTCTGCGGTGTCTTCCGGCATCGTTTCCTCCGCGGTCTCTTCCGGCGCCGCTTCCTCTGCGGTCTCTTCCGGCGCAGCCTCTTCCGCGGTCGCCGCCGCTTCATCAGTCGACTTTTCCGCTGCGGCGTCGGCGGCATTTTCCTCCGTCTCTTCCGCGGCCGAAATCGAACCGACGACCTCATTCTCCGGTGTCACGGAAGCCGCCATTGCGGGCGCGGAGATTGTGCCCATTGCCAAAGCTGCGGCCAGTGCTGCAGTAAAAACTCTTACGTTCCTTTTCATAAAAACCTCCTTTTTGTGTGAATAAAAATATGCTGTCTGCGGAAGCTATGGGACAGCCTCAGGATCGGATCGCCTTATGATCTCTGAAAAAACTATCTGAGTACTTCCAACTGATGTCAGTATACGGCATCGGATTTTCGGAGCTGTAAAAGTAATGTCGGATTAATAGGATGTGCGGAACATGATATACTTAAGCGGGAATTCTGATGAGAGAGCACAGACCCGGAAAGGGTGAACCATTATATATGCCATTCATAGAAGAAAGAACAACAGAGTATCTGATCGACATCCACACGCATATCGCGCCCAACGTTGACGATGGTTCAAAAAGCATGGAGATGTCTCTTGCCATGCTTCGGAGCGAAGCCGAACAGGGAGCAAAAGTCGTTTTCCTCACTCCGCACAGCAGCGCTTTCGGAGGCGCCTGGACCGCGCACACTTTGAAACGGATGCAGGAAGTGCAGGAAACGGCTGTAAAAGAAGGACTGCCTGTACAGATATGCCGAGGGTGTGAGATATACACGAATCGACAGCGGATTGAAGAAATTTTGCGGGAACTGAAAGACGGGATCCTGCCTTCCATGAACGGGACGCGCTATATTTTGGCAGAGTTCAGCGTGCACCGCGGGAACATGGACGATGCAAAATATTGCCTGCGCAGATATCTGGAAGAAGGATGGATCCCAATCATTGCGCATGCGGAGCGGTACTGCCGGACGTTCGCAACCGTAGAAACTGTGCCATGGGGACGTATCAGCTGACACAAAATGTGTCAGCTGATACGTCCCCCTGACACAAAATGTGTCAGCTGATACGTCCCCCTGACACAAAATGTGTCAGCTGATACGTCCCCCTGACACAAAACCCCTGACACATTCTTACATTCGGGGATAAAAAAACCGGAAATGCCTTAGTTCAGGCATTTCCGGTATGCTTCCGGTTTTGTCAAATACGGAGCATATATTCAGCTTATTCCGCAAAAGGAACAACTGCACCGTCATAAGTATCATTGATGAACTTTACGATCTCATCGGACTTAAGTACATCGACCAGAGCCTTGATCTTTGCGGAGTCCTGATTTCCGTCCTTGACTGCAATAACATTCACATATGTCACTGCTGCCTCAGAATCGCTCTTCTCATAGGCAAGCGCATCCTTGGCTGCAGAGAAACCAGCTTCCAGCGCATAGTTTCCGTTCATGACCGCATAGGATACCTCATCGATGACGTGCGGAACCTGTGCTGCTTCCAGCTCCTGAATCTTGATGTCATATGCCTTGGAAGCAATGTCATTAACAGTAGCGGTCAGGCCGACGCCTTCCTTCAGGGTGATGATTCCGTTGTCCTGAAGCAGAAGCAGTGCCCTTGCCTCATTGGTCGTATCATTGGGAACCGCGATCACATCGCCGTCCGCAATCTCATCCAGGGTCTTCTTGGTTCCGGGATAAATGCCGAAAGGCTCGTAATGGATTCCGCCGGCGTTGACAAGGTCATAGCCATGCTCTTCGTTGTAGCTGTCCAGATAAGGGATATGCTGGAAGTAGTTGGCATCCATTTCACCGGAGTAAACAACTTCATTGGGCTGTACATAGTCTTCAAAGACAGTGATCTTCAGGTCATATCCCTGCTCAGCAAGAATTTTCTTGGCCTCTTCCAGAATCTCTGCATGAGGAACAGGAGTCGCCGCAATCGTAATGACGTTGTCCTCTCCGGCTGCTGCCGGCGCCTGCGCTTCCTGTGACTCCTCAGCGGCAGCATCCTGAGTTTCCTCTGCTGCAGGTGCGCTGCTGCCGGAGCTTCCTGTACTTCCGCAGCCTGCCATAACACCTGCTGCAAGAGCCAATGTGAGCACTGCTGCTAAAGCCTTCTTTTTCATAATCTTCTCCTCCTTTGTAATTGAATATTTATATTTATTCCACAGAGCAGCCGGTGTTTTCCATCCGCCTGCGGAAAAATACCGTCATCAGGCCTTTCTCCTGTCGATCCTGGATGCGATCGACATCCCGATCAGCTGGAAAACCTGTTGGATCAACACAAGCAGAACCACTGTTACGATCATAATATCTGCCTGGTACCGGTAATAACCGTACTGAATAGCAATGGAGCCCAGTCCGCCTCCGCCAACAGTTCCTGCCATAGCAGAATATCCGAGAATCGTGCCCAGGCAGATGGTCGCGCCGGTGATCAGGGAGACGCGGGCCTCCACCAAAAGGACATGCATAATAATCTGGAAATTGTCAGCCCCCATTGATTGAGCTGCCTCGATCACGCCCTTGTCCACCTCCTTGAGGGAGGATTCAACCATGCGCGCAATAAAGGGTGCAGCCGATACCACAAGCGGGACGATCGTCGCCGTAGATCCATAACTCTTCCCCACGATCAGTCTGGTCAGGGGAATAATCAGGATCAGAAGAATCAGGAAGGGAATGGATCTCATGATGTTGGTTACAAAATCCAGCACTCTGTAGACAGGCCTGTTGGGCTTAATGCCGTCCGCGTCTGTCACTGCCAGCACCACGCCCCACGGCAGGCCCAGAACATAGCCAAAGAGGGTGGCCGCCAAAGTCATGTAAAGCGATTCCCAGATTCCTACTATGATCATATGAATAACTTCACTGCTCCACATCGCTGTTCACCTCCTCTACTGCAAGTCCGCGGCTGATCAGCCAGGAAATCATCTCCTCCTGCAGCTCTTTGTCTTCAGGAAGTCCCAGGATCATCTGGCCTCTGGCCACTCCTTTCACATCCCTGGTGTCTGCATGCAGGATGTTTACAGGCGTGCCAAAATGCAGGACCATGTTGGCGATCACCGGCTCAAAAGAAGAATTGCTCGTGAACGCAATGCGGATCCTGCGGTCCTCATGCAGGAGGTCCCTCTCACCCTTGTGGCGTTCCTTTTCAAGGCGCGCCCGCTCCCATTCATCGGGATCCTTCCCTTCAACTACAAGATATCTTCCGGCCCTTGACTTGGGATGATTGAAAATATCTTCGACCAGACCATCCTCCACAAGAACTCCGTCCTCGATTATCGCCACGTGGTTGCAGATATCTCTGACAACAGACATCTGGTGCGTGATAATGATGATCGTGATTCCTGTATCCTCGTTAATTTTCCGCAAAAGATCCAGGATCTGCTGGGTCGTCTGCGGATCCAGCGCACTGGTCGCTTCATCGCAAAGCAGGATCCTGGGGTCACTTGCCAGGGCTCTTGCAATAGCAACTCTCTGCTTCTGTCCGCCGGAAAGCTGGGCCGGATAGGCATTCTCTTTATCGGAAAGACCTACCAATGCCAAAAGATCTCTCGCCTTTGCTTTCGCTTCCTCCTTTTTCATATTTTGCATGCGAAGAGGAAAGCACACATTATCTATGACCGACTTCTGCATCAGCAGGTTAAATCCCTGAAAGATCATACTGATGCTGCTGCGGAGCTTTCGCAGCTCAGGGTCTGACAATTTGGCCAGAGACTGCCCTTCTACCAGGACTTCGCCCTTGGTCGGAACTTCCAAAAAGTTCAGGCAGCGTACCAGCGTACTTTTGCCGGCACCGGACATGCCGATGATTCCGTAGATATCGCCTGTCTCTATCTGAAGATTAATATCCTTTAGTGCTTCAACCTGTGCATCCTTTGTCTGGAAGATCTTATACAGGTGCTGTACTTCCACAATGTAATCCATATGCTTCATCTTTCTGCTGTCTCGCTTTTTTTCCGTTCCTGATGCTTCTTTCAGAACGCAGGGTTCATGATCCGATACAATTTACAATTACCTAGTCATGTACTGGGTTTTATGTATGTTCAACATTTTTACACTCCTTCAATTTTTTGTCAAGAAGTCTGCTGACGAATCCGCCCAGTGAGTCACAGGGACAGTCCCAATGACATTAAGATAGCTATAACGTTTAATCCATTGTATTATAGAAGATAAGATGATTCAAAGATAAAATACAGCCAGTTCTCGGGTTTACGGCCCGGACGGTCTGGTACAAGATATCTGCAGATCTCTTTTATCGGGTCTTCTATCTTTCCTTTCTATGAAGTCCAAGCCGGTAAAGGATGACAAGGATCTGTATTTTGGCACGGAGACATTCTCCAATGTGCCCTGGGCAGTGGAGCACCTCGGCAATCTCTATTGCCGGGACGGAGTGCTCTACGTTTGCTTTGCGGATCAGGATTCCATCAGGGTTCCCGGAAATGTACACACTATTGCGGTATTTGCTTTTATGAACATTCATGCGGCTGAATTGATCCTGCCCGATTCGATCCGGTGCATTGAGGATAATGCATTTATCGGCGCGTCGTTTGGCAAAATAGTGATGCCCCCGGATAGAGCGACGTTTACAGCCGGTACCTACAAAGGCAGTCTTCTGGAAAGCGTCGGTTACGAAGAAGGCGCCTATATGAAAGGCAAAAAGATCAAGGTTCCGGATCTCTATGAGCTGGCGTTCATAAAAACCGGGTATAAAGGCTATAATAACAGCGAATCCAAGATCCATAAAATTGAGATCAGGGAGAAGAAGGGGATGAACGCGGACGGTGAAAGCAGGGCTCTGTGGGGCAGAAATACTGTGGTCGTGGGTCCTGCCTTACTCAGAAAGCTGAAGAAAGGCGGCGCCCTAATTGGAATCAGTGTGAACGAGGAGCATCAGACCCGGAATGTCAAATCCTTGGTATGGCGCCATAAATCAGGCTCCGAGAAATCAGCTTCTGAAAAATTAGACCTTGTTCAACTATATCTCATGTATCCCTGCATTGACGAAGACGAAGGGCTCAATTATTTGTCAATTTGGAGCGATTCATTCACATATTTTGAGGGAAGTGAGCTGGAGAACGCCTTTGCTAACCGCAGGGCGGAGAAGCTTATGGAAATGGGCGCGATCAGGGAGGCGCCTGCGGGGGTTACCGAGGAGTGGTTCTGGTCAGCCAATACATCCGGCTTCGGAGGAGGGATAGAAACAAATCTCCTCGAGCAGTGGCTGAAAGATCACCCCGAAATCTCTGTTTTGTCAAAAGATGAGAGCAGGGAGAAACAGAAATACAGATGGTTCGTGTCGATTTAAGGAGTGGAAGAAAACATGAGAACATGAGGAAAAAAACGTACTGGCCAATCTGAGCCAGTTCAGGAGATTCTGATATGTATAAGAATTATTTTTTTGACCTTTATGGGACGCTGGTTGATATCCGGACAGATGAACAGAAGCCCTCTCTGTGGCAAGGCGCAGCGGAGTTTTACTCACTTTGCGGTGCGCCTTATACTGCCGCTGAGATCCATGCACGCTATCTTGCGCTCTGCGCAGAGGAGACAGAAATACTCGCTGAGGCCTGTCCGGCATTGGGCACACAGGGCGTGGAGATTGAGCTGCGCAATGTGTTCCGGCGCCTGTTTCAGGAGAAGGGCATAACTGTATCTGCAACACGGGTTGAGGATACCGCGGTGTTGTTCCGGTTACTGTCTTTTGACCGTGAACCATGCCTGATGAAGGGGGTGAAAGAGACACTGGAGGAACTGCGCCGGCAAGGGGTACATTTGTACATGCTTTCCAATGCTCAAAGCTGTTTCACTATACCGGAACTCCGGCGGCTTGGACTATTGGATGGTTTTTTCGACGGGATCTTTCTTTCCTCTGATTTCGGATCTAAAAAGCCTTTCCCTGCTTTTTTCCATGCGGCACTGGCGCGGGCGGGACTATCCGGTTCCGAGGTATTGATGGTCGGTAACGACCCGGATGCGGATATCCGCGGAGCTGACGCCGTCGGCATGAAAAGCCGCTATATCCACAGCTGGCAATCACCTCCGCGCGGCTTTATCCTGCCGGAGAGCTGCCGGGAGATCCAGTCACTTGAGGAACTGCTGAAAGACAGCTGATAACTCAGAGTCTGTTAGTTAGTGGAGAAAAGACATGGCTATTTGTGACGGAGCGCCACAAATAGACCTGGCGGCAGATGAGAAATCGCATTCGCGAATTAATCATCGCGCCTTTGCAACAGAGCGCTCGGAAATGAGGGATTATTATGAAGGAAATCTTACGTGAAGTAAATGCACTTATCACAGAAATGAATGCACTCGACAAGTTTAATGACGACATCTTCATCGCATTTTACGAGAAAGAAGATGCAATGCAGGAAAGCCTGCTGGCTGCAGAAAAGGCGGGCAAGCTGTCGGCAGAAGAGAGAAAGGATTACTCGGACAGGCTGGCGGAAGCCTTTGCAAGACTTCGGGGAAAACTTTCATTTTGCAATCTGAAATAACTGAAGTTACTGCGGGTGACGCGGTAAGCCCTTTTTCATGGCATGTATTACTGAAGAAAGATAACAATCGGAATACTGCTCGCATCACAAGTGCAGCATCCATTACTGCCCAAATAAGCGTATGAGTACGGATTTCTACTGCCAGAGTCACCATGACGCATTTAAGGATATCAGAGATGACTATAACGGCGGCAGCACTTCCGGGTACGGCAACAAGAGTAATACCGGCGGCAAGTCAAAAAAGTCCACGGCCCAGGACGACTATTACGGCACAAAAGATTATTCGAACGCTGAAGACTTTGCCGACGACTGGGAAGAAGACTTCGAGGATTATGATGACGCTTACGAGTACTATGAGGAAGAGACGGGGCACTATTAGAGACAGAGAATGGAAAGGTGAAACACATGCTGACACTTATAATTAAGGAGGTATGTTAACCATGGCAAAACCGGTAAAAAGCCCATTCGACAGAGATGGCGGAAGAAGGTTTACAGAACTGGAAATTCCGGACCGTAAGCTGACAAAGGAACAGAAGAAGACTGCTGATGAGTTTACAAGGCTTCTTAATGAGCACAGAAAGAAGAAAAAGAAAATGTAAGCGCCACTGATAAAGAGGCAGCCGGCTAGACTGGCTTGTTTTTGGACCAACACACGGATGACCGCAATAAATCGAGGTCAAAATAGTGCGATGCCAGGTCTGAGGCGGTATAATAGTTATGGTCACCTCAGATTAAACTATGAAACTATAGAAAGGCTTACTGCGGCTGACGCAGTAAGCCTTTTTAGATTCTGGAGTACAGAGAGGGGAATAATCAATTATGATTTCATGTTGTACAACCTATACCGTCCACCTGCTGATGCTGCAGTGATTTACAACCTCTGAAGGTTACTGCAGCGTCAGTAAATCTAATTCAGAGGTGGACAATATGGAACAAAGAGGAAGAGCGTATCGAAGATACCAGCGCAATCGCGCAATTCGAAGAAAGAAAAGAATTGTCGATGCAGTGTACAACGGCTATTACTTTAAGCATGACGGCCAGTACAGCAAAGGCCATATCGGCTGCGGGTGCGGCCTTTGCAAAATGGGAAAACGGTTTAGAAAACCTTCGCTTGCGGATTGGAAGAAATCACAGGCTTATCTGATGGATCTGCAGCAGTGGAGGACTCAACAAGAACAATATGATTGATGAGACAGTAAATAACGAAAACAAGAAATGCGGACGCCCTTATTATGATCATGAATCAGGGCATTGGAAACTGGATCTTCCCGGCTTTGGAACAGAAGAAGGGGATCTGCTGTATATTTGCGGCGATTTTGCCGGAACCAGTTTGTATTTTCCATTCAATGACAAACAGACCATAGGCAGAGAATACTCCGATCATGAACATACCTTTAACGGCGTGCTGAAGGCACTGCTTGAGGATCCGGAATATTTCAGCATCGAAGGGTTCGAAGAGTACTATTCGGAACAGGAGAGGCAGCTTCTGAGTAAGATGCAGGAAAAGCTTCGCGGTCAGCAGAGTAAATGAGAGCATTAATAAGCCATGAGAGTTTTATAACCATAAGGGAAGACAGCACGATACTGCTTTCAT
>JAFUFL010000003.1 GCA_017469935.1 Lachnospiraceae bacterium | reverse complement strand
ATAAATTTTTTTTCAGTCCGGGACCAAACAAGGCTGTTTCCGGAGAGCGATGCATAGCTTTTCTGATACCATCAGCATAATAATGGTCTGCATGCAGGTGCGTGAATATAAGGCCATGTAAACACTCAAATAAACCTTTTCCTTTCTCTAAAGCAACATTCAGTTCTTCCGGCATCATAGACATACCTTCGCTTGTTCCTGTATGTATGCCATCAATCAACAGATTTGTGCGTTCTGCGGATAGATATAAACCAGCATTAACAGTATGAAATATTTTTGTCTTCATATTGAAATCATACCAAATAACTTCACATATCCCAGATAACAAATCTCCTGAAACTGTACCGTATGTACGGGCATTCTTTCAGAATTTGCCAAGTAGGCAGGCCGTATCTTTCTCTTTACACAGGAGGAGCAAACCAATGGATTACGTTTTATAAGAATATCGGAGTCTGTCGGAACTGCTGATTTGAATATTGGAACAGCCAGACAGATAGGATGTCACTGCAGAATTACACGAGATCATAAATGAGGAAAGGTGTCTATTATGAAATATGCGGATCAGTTTGTAGGAAAAACCTGTATTGTAACAGCAGCAGCGAGCGGCATTGGAAAGGCAACCGCCATTGAAATGGCTGCCCGAACCTCTCTGCCGACAGTGTAATGTGTTGAGGTCGCTGGCCCAGCGCCATGGATCTTGTCCTTTCGCAGCTTTTCTTCCGTTTGTGAGATACGGAACAGATTGCCGTCCTTATCCCGGTAAGCCATCAACTGGTTCTGCCAGGCGATCACCTCCTTCGCATCGATCTCCGCGATCTTCCGGTGACCGAAGTACGGAAGCAGTTTTGTCCGGATCATATGATCCTTCGTCTCCCAGGTACTTGCCTTCAGACGTGGTTTCCGGTCGGCTTCATACAGCTCGCAGAAACTGGCGAAGGTCATATCCAGTTTGGATTCCTTCTTCAGCATGGTTTCCCATTCCCACTGCTGTGCCTCCCGCTTGGTCTTGAAGCCGCGCTTCTGGGTCTGCTTCGGCTTCCCGGTCCAAGGTCACTCCGTCTCAGGAGCTGAGTGATGCCATGATCCGTATGTCAAAGGAAAAAGGGGAAGATTAGAAAAAGAAAAACCTTACCGATTCTCCAGTTTTTTTGGGTCAATCACTTTTCTCGTGGGATTGACCCTGCCAAACTGTAGGTTTTCGATGCCGTCCGCCAGCCTTGACATGAACCTCAGGCAATGCTTCAGGCTTTTCACCCCGACGGCGACGAACTCAGGAACAGCCTGCTTTCTCCGCCGTCGGGGCAAGTCAGCGTAGCATTGCCTGAGAACCCTGTCAAGGCCAGGCCCTTACGGGTGGCTGGGCTGTGCCCCTCAGGCTCGGAATCTAAGAACAGCCTGTGCGGCTGTCACTACGCTGCTTCAATTGAATAAAAAAGGATCTTCCTGTAAGATTGGAAATGCATCTTGGCGGATGTAACAAACCCAATCGAAAGGAGATCCTCTGTCTTGGATTATATACGAACTGACGCCGATGGGCAATTAACTCTTACACAATCTACTGATTTTTTGATGATCCCTTCCTGCCTGTACGGCTTTGTGAATGACTCAACTTCCACAGGTCGGTCTGCATCCGGCAGGACTGTGATCCGTTTTTCCGGTTCGCTTCAGGCTGATAATGAGGATCTTACCTGCCGCTGCTGCGGAACAAAGATGCATGTGAACAATCATCCCGGTATCACACTGCGCCATCTTCCGTTTGGCGGGTACCTGAGCGATGTCTCATTCACCAGAACGCAGTATATATGCCCCAAGTGCCGCAATACCCGGATGCAGTACGTTTCTTTTAAAGCGACCGGGCACCGGATCACGGTGGAACTGTATCAGTATGTCTGCGATCTGCTGGCTTGCGGGACTTACACAAACAAGGAGATCGCAGAGCTTACCGGCCTCGGTAAGAACGTCGTAAAGTCGATTGATAAGGCTCGTCTTCAAGAGCTTTATACTACACCGGACGGAAAGCTGATCAAGCCGACAGAGTATGCGAAATTCCTTGGCATTGATGAATTCAAGCTCCACAACGGGCACCGGTATGCCACTCACATCATCGACATGGAGACCGGGCATATCCTCTGGATCGCCGGAGGCAAGAAGAAGCAGGTCGTGTACGACTTCATAGAGCATGTCGGTCTGGAGTGGATAGACCATGTCGAAGCCGTCGCCTGCGACATGAATTCCGATTTCCAGGAGGCGTTTGAGGAAAAGTGCCCTCATATCCAGCCAGTATTCGATTACTTCCATATCGTCAAGAACTTCAACGATAAGGTAGTAAGCGAAGTGCGTAAGGACGAACAGCGCCGCCTTTATGAGGAAGGCAACATCGAAGCTGCCAGGGCACTGAAGAAAACAAAGTATATTCTGACGTCCTCCCGGGAGACGCTTCAGAAGAAGGACGCCGATGCCGCGCAGGAGCGCGTGATCCACAAGGGGAGCAGTCTGTTTAAAACAGAGGATATCGTGCGCAGATCCGGATACGAAGAGCGCTATGATCAGCTGCTCAGGGAGAATCAGCTCCTCTTTACTCTTGACCTGATCAAAGAGAAATTGGCGCTGGCCTATTCGCGGACGGACGAGTGCCCCATGTCGGAGGATATCATCAGTATCATGGACATGTGCCATGCAACCGGCAATGCCCATCTGCTCTGGTTCGAGCGGCTGTTGAGCAATCATTTTGAAGGGATCATTGCTCACGCCACCTATGATATATCCGCGGCGAAAATCGAAGGCATCAACAACAAGATCAAGACTCTTCGCAGACAGGGATATGGATATCCGGATGATGAATACTTCTTCCTGAAGCTATTTGACATGAGCCGAAGAGACTATGTCCGGAATCCTAAATCCCACAAGTTTTGTGATTGAGCCGTTTTTTTGAAGATCAGTAAGGTTTTTTTGATCGTATAAATGAGAGATTACGCGATGCGTATTAAAGAAATGTTGCCAATTTGTAGCCAGCACTTAACGGAATTTGTTTGGAACCCGCATAAATACTGACTTCTTTTCGGGCGTTTTCTTATTCATATTCTACAGTTGCCGGCGTCCTTCTTCAGAAACTGGGATGCTCCCGCAGGAGCGCCAAAGTCTGCTCGAGAAGTTCCGGACTGATGCCGTTTACCAGAACGGCTTTTTTAATGCCCGGGACGCGCTCGATCAGCTCCCTGTTGATCAGCTCTTCGCTGGTCTGGTCGGCGGCGGCACATCCCGCGCAGCGCCCGATCAGGCGAAAGAACACGACGCCTCCTTCCACGCCCGCGACCTCCATGTCTCCGCCGTGTGCGGAGAGCGCCGGGCGCACATATTGCTCCAATACTGCTTCCACTTCAGATGTAATATTCCTGTCCTCAGTGCCCATAATAATCTCCCTTGCATGGCTATTTTGATCGTGCTGAAAATCTTCCGTTATTATAACAGATAACCCCCAAATCCCCAAATGCTGCACATTCGGGATTTGGGGGTTATGAATCAATAAGAACGACTTAGCCTTTCCTTAAGCGCCGAGATTTCTTCGCCGCTCAGCCCGATCTCCTTCAGATACGCTTCCGCGCAGCCCTGAAGGTCCGCATCCTTGTCGCGGATCGATGAGATCCGGAAGGTCTTTTCCAGATTGGCCGCAATATTTTTGTCCGCGATTTCTTCATACTGCTCAGAGCCGGGTTCAATACCGTAGAAGTTGCGGTAAGTCAGCATATAGTCCTCTATGACCTCTTCGGCATCCGCCCCCATAAGACATTCCAAAATAGCGGCCGCATAGCCGGTTCGATCCTTCCCCTCATTGCAGTGGATCAGATAAGGTCCCTCATGGGAGGTGAGAAAACTAAAGCCCCTGGCAAGCTTCTGCCTGAAATCCTCGGAAGAGAGATCCATCGACATATCCAGCGCGATAATGTCGCATCCGGCGTAGCTTGTCAGGCTGTAGTCGGCGTAGCGTCTCATTACTGTTTCGCTGTCCGCCATATTCATGACCGTGCGCACCATAGAATCGAGCAGAGCGGTATCCGCCTCGTCGTTTCGCCCCAGTGCCGGATTAATGGGGGAAGAAGATCGAAACAGCGCGCCGCAACCCATCCCGGTGGTAGTTACGGCGCGAAAGTTGGCGAACTCCTCATCGCTCAGATCTGCGTAATCGGAACGTTTATTGGAGCGCACCCCGCCGATCTGATGCATCCGGTATTCTTCCGCATAACCCTGCTTTTGGACCATGGAGACGAACACTGCCGCCGTCTCGTCGAATCCGTCGGCAAACTGCCACTCGTATCCCGGTTCCTCATCGATCGGCTGCTTTCGCGCGATTCCCATGACTTCCGCCATACTTCCGGAATTGATCACCAGTGCAACGCTTCTCGGGCCGGAAGCAGGCCTTGTAAAGCAGCAGACAGGCTCTCCGGAGTCGGCATCGGTATAACTTGTTCCGATGGGCATCTCTGATTCGATGTCTTTTATCCTGACCCGGATGATGTCCGCCGTCTCATAACCGAGGTCTTCCATCGCTTCCGCGCCGATCGTCAGAAAAATGTTGCCGTATTTATCGATCTTCGAAATACCGGCTTCCACTTCCGGGACAGATTGTTCGGAGACCTGTTCTGTACTTTGCCCTGCAGAGGCCTGTTCTGTATTTTGCGCAGTTCCTATGCCGTCTGCGCCGCTTTGACCGGCTCCGCAGCCGCAAACCGCGATCATCAGGCATAACATTGCTGTAATCAGTTTTTTCAACGCGGTCTCCTCTTCAACATTAAAAAAATCCGAATAATATTCAATAGAAGTGTATCAATAATCCCCCTCATTCACAACATTTCCCCGGAAATGACGAAAAGAGCCGCTTATGTTATTATGAAATAAGCAGATAATCCTTTATTTTGAGTCAGGAGCGATATGCCTTCTTTAAAAATTCAACATAATATAAAACTAAATCAGTCACTCTCTCAGAAAATGATCCAGTCTGTCAACATCCTGCAGATGAACGTGCAGGAGCTGTCCTCCTATATTGAAGAGCTCTCTCTGGAAAATCCCATGGTGGAACTCCCGCAGGAAACACCCAATGATGCGGATGAAATGCGTCTTCGGAAGCTGGAGTGGCTCTCGAATCTGGACGAACAGAACCGGGCCTTTTACAGGTACGACCGGGAAGATGCGGATGAGCCCGGCATGATTGATAAGATCAGTGGCCGAAGAACGGAAACACTGCCGGAGCTCCTACGGCTGCAGCTTCTGAGCGGGCACTACTCGCAGGACGAGATGAAGGTGTTTGACTATATCATCGGGTCGATGGATACGCGCGGATATGTCACACTTACCGCCGCAGATCTCGCGGATACCTTTGGGCTGACGCATGAGGACGCCGCCTCCTACCTGTCAGTCATGCGCGATCTGGAACCTGCCGGAATCTGTGCTGCCGGTCCCCGGGAATGCCTTCTCAAACAAATTGACAAAATGGAGGACTCGGATTGGGACATTGAGCGGAAAATCATCGCGGATCATATGGAACTGCTTGGCCGAAACAAACTTCCCCTTATCGCAGAAAAGCTCGGGCAGCCGCTTGACAGGATCATCACTGCACTGGAGCGGATCCAAAACCTGCAAGCTTCTACAACCTTGTCGATCATCCCGGCGTCGGTCATTTGTGAAATGATGGCGGGAACAACTTTTCCGGCATGCGTGTCATCTGTGAAATCAAAGTCCTCCAAGAGTTCCTTCATCGTCCAGTGTCTTACCTTCTGGTTGATATCGATGCCGGATGTCTCGACAGTCTCATACAGCATATTCAGGAAATCCAATTGCGTCCCGGCCTTATCTTTTGCTTCTTGACTAACAGCTTTTTCGACAATTTCGGCAAGCAGATATCTGTTCGATATCTATTCCACCACCCGCCCTGCGTGAACTACGTTTCCGCAGGCGATCTCTTTCAGCGTATTTTGATCTGTGATGTTATCTATCGCCGCCCAACTGACATATTTGTCGCCGGAGAGGGCCATTTCCCTTAACTGTGCCGGATTCTTCATCTGGTAAACAGCTATCATCCTGACGTCGGGAAGCGGCGCTTCCAAAGCGATCCGCCTCAGTTCTTTCTCATTCGTGACCTTGCGCACCGCCTCTACAGCCTTGATCTGTTTACTTCGGTCGTTTGTTTTCCATTTTGGTGTGAACAATCCCATATCTTCGACCTCCGTCATGCTTCATTTTAACTTCTGTCATAGGTCATAAACTCCCTTCCTGTTTGATTGCTCTGCAATTGCAATGTCGGTGTCCGTTATTTCAAGATATTCCTCCGGATCTCCGCAGAAATCTCCCCGGCACTCCTTGTGCAGAGCACCACACAAGCGGCAGCGATACAGGGTGACGACGAAATGTTCTACGCCCCCGCCATAAGAGTTGTAATCCATTTCTCCGTAATCTGTTTCCTGCAGGGTTTCCCAGACGTGTTCATGATCCATATAACCCTTTTTAATCAGCAGCTTTTCAAACTCCTCAATGCAATGGTTACAAAGCCTTTCGCTTTTTCCTTCGGCAAGGGCGCTGTTTTCCTGCGGTATTCCCGACAGTTTTATGACGAACCGACCCTTTTTCCCAAGTGTTTGGGTCGCCTTCTCGATAAACCCTGCAACATCGGAATCTGATCCTACTGCAGCCGCATTATTGATTGGGATCTTTTTGATGACGCAGGCATTCTTCGGCCACATTCGCAAACCTTCCCCTTTCCTTGATCATCATTCGGCAAAACTCCCGGATATCTTCTGCTGTCATTCCGGGCATAATGCCGCAATCAAATGTGCGATAACTGTAAGCGTCGCAATTGCTCGGAGGAAAGCGGTATCCGGTGAGCCGGCAGAACGCGAATGCAGCCATATCGTAATCGGAACTATGAAGCGCCGCTTCTTTCAGCACATCTGCATCGTCTTCCCGGATGACCTGCTCCTGTAGAACAAAGTATTCTTCATAGTAAGGATCGTTCGGGTCGTCGATGTTCTTTTGTTGCTCAGGAAAGTCATACAAGCCGTATTTCTCCGCAGCGTATTTCATCATTGAACTGCGGCACGGCTCCGCAGCATGGGCAATCAGGTATCCGATCAGCACTTTGTCCTTCTCTCTGTTAAGGTGCATGATATCCTTACGGGAGATAATGCCGCTTTTGATCCTGTTCCAGTTATCGTCTCTGAAAATCTTTACATCCATATCCAATCTCAGTAACAGTACGGCGCTTCCGTGGCGTCGTACCATTTGTATTCACAATAGTGTACTTCGTCCATCTGTTCGAGAGTAAAACCGGGAAATTCCTTTTGAAAAATCGAAAGATACTCCATTTCCTCGTTGTACCACAGAAGTCTTGCAGACATTTTATATCCGCCGCCTTCCACGGGGGGCGCTGTCCACAAGGATATAATCGATCATCGGTCCGTTTTTATAGGAACAAAGGGCGGGCGCGAATGA
>JAFUFL010000028.1 GCA_017469935.1 Lachnospiraceae bacterium | reverse complement strand
AATCAGATGTGAATGGTGAAAATGAGCTTCCTCTTTACACTTATCTTAAAGGGCAGCAGGGATTTAAGGGATTTGGCTTAGGCCCCAAGGCGCTTGCCATGAGTGCTATGCTGAAGACCATCGACAAGGATTACAAGAATAACCCTAATATCAAGTGGAATTTCACCAAGTTCGCAGTCGACCGCGAGGGCAAGGTTGTTGCCAGATTTGAGCCTACGGAAGATATGAAGAAAGTAGAGGAATTTGTTGCAGGACTTCTTTGATCCAGGATCAAGATTCGGGTTGGGCAGAAGTCTCACAGAAGCTTAACGATTGTATGTTGGAAGTTTTATGTTTAGAAAATGAGATTGTCTGGGATAAATGATATAAATCCGGCCGTATGGCCGGATTATTTTGTTTGTTTGGGGGAGAGCAGTAGGGATGTAGGGGTAAGTGAAAGCAGTTTTCTTCGGCAGCAGAGAGAGTTGGATTATTTGAATGTCTTTTTCTTTCTTGGCCTCCATAAGAATTTCTGATTGCCGGCATTCAGCATGGCAGATGAATATGGACATAATTTCGAGCATAAAGCAAAAAGAAGCGATTTGATGATGGAGTACTAAATAGTATAATAAATACAGATCACAACAAGTCCGGTAAGGCATCACACATGTATTGGCTTTTGAAAGGAAGAAAAAATGGCATCATACGATTTTGAAGAGCAGTATTTTAACAAAGGCGAAAACTTAGAGTATTATCAGGCACATCCTTCGGAATGTATCTCAATTCTGAAACAGGCGGCTAACGGCTCATATCCGGAACTTCGAGGACGGGCATGCTTCTGTCTCGGTATGATTTATTTAAATGATGAACCTGGAACTGCGGAAAGTCACTTTAAAAGCGCAATATACAATGGAGATGACAGAGCATATTTCTATTTAGGAGTTTTGAAACTAAAGAGAGGCAGCTACAGAGGAATTGATGATATTTGCGAATTGCTGTGTAAAGCAGAATTTTATGCAGATAAAGCTGCAGAGGCTCTGTATATAATAAAAAAATGGCTGATCAAAACCGGAAACAGAAAAGAACTGTCAGCACTTGATGACCGGTTGTGTAAACTTTGGGAAAACTCCGGATCTTACAAGCGGTCAGAAGGGCAGTGGTTCCTCAGAAGGGCATACATGGCTTTGTATGACATTGTTCCGGAAGAGGCAGATAGAACGCTGTTCCCGAGTGGAAAACCGACCGGAAAAGCAGGGGAAACCGCACGCGCGGATCTGTTCAGGTATTTCCGGAAAAATGCGTATAAAAATGGCGAGAACTTTGGAAATTCAGTTGTGGAATCAACGATTTCCAGGGCAAATCTCGCAGAACTGGATGCTTACGTTTCGGGGCGTCAGGGCACGAATCTTGATATGACAGACAGATATTCAGGATGGGATAAGAATAGGCCTAAGAAGAGTTTAGGTGAGAAATTCAATCATTTGATTACCCAAATTCCTGCGAACATTGGATTATCAATTTTCATAACCGTAATAGTTCAGGGAATCCTGCTCTTTAATGATTACTGTGAAGCTTCCGTTGACGCTGCCGTTGAGAATACAGGCTATGCGGAGAGCCTCATCTTTAAGGAGGTCCTTCTCAACCGATTAGGTCGAGTTCCTATGTTTTTTCTTTGTACATTAGGAGTTTTACTTCTCTTGAGCCTTTGGACTGATAAATAAGAATACATGTGAGTTATCTCAATCAGCGGAAGCAGCTTCTCGGGGAATTTCCGAAATCATCCTGAAATCATATGAGTATGAGAGCAAAGAGGTGCTGTCCGAAGTGCCGCAGTGGAAATATGACAAGACCAAGGCTCAGCACGACGCCCGGCGGGGTATATTTTGACCCGAATATACCTTCCCGCGCTCCTTTTTAGCGGCTTGCTGTGAGCTTTAACTTCTGCTTATCTCAGGCAGACCTGATCGCATTCTTGCGAATGATCACAGGATCATCTTCCCCGAGAAAGAAGAATTGTTAAAAAAAGTGCTTGCATGACCGGTGATCTTATGCTAAAGTAATTTATGCGTTAAGCAAATGGCTCGTTGGTCAAGGGGTCAAGACGCCGCCCTCTCACGGCGGAATCATGGGTTCGATTCCCGTACGAGCTACTAAGCTGTCAGTTTCAACTGGCAGCTTTTTTACTGCGTGTCCACGAAAGCCTTAATCAGTTATCACACTAGAAACCCCCTTTGACGTTATTGTCCATACCCGCGGCTGAAGATATTTTGCTAAATCGCAGGAATTTTCCGAAAAAACTTGCATTTTAAGATTATTTGTGGTAACTTGCTAATGTTGAATATGGTAAGGTTAAGAAGTGGGCTTGCAAGTCCACTTTTTTGATGTTCTGAAACCGGGATGCCCGGTCAGGAAGACGGCGCCGCCCGGCGCAGCAAATCGCGAGACGGCTCGCACCGCGAGCCTTGCATGACCGGATGTCCGGTCAAGGAGGAATATGGCCAACAAGATATCAGCCAGAGCCAGGATCGAACTGGAAGCCGAAAAGCTGACGGAACCGATCGCCGCCAAACACGGCGTCCGTATTTACGATGTCGAGTACGTGAAGGAAGGCTCCGAATACTATCTCAACATCTATATCGATAAGGACGGAGGAGTCGGCATACTTGACTGCGAAGCGGTGAGCCGGGAACTCTCCGACAGGCTGGATGAAGCGGATCTGATCAGTGATCCCTATACACTGGTCGTCTCAAGCCCCGGGCTTGGAAGAACGCTTACAAAGGACAGACATCTGCAGAACAGCCTGGGCGAGAAGGTGGAAGGCAAATTGTTTAAGCCCTCTGCCGAGATCGGAGGCAAGGAATTTGAAGGAATCCTGACAGCCTATGATGCGGATGCGGTCATGATCGAGATCGAGCCCGCAGCGGTCCCGAGCGGAAAGAAGAAAAAAGGAAAGACAGATCAGGCGGCTGCGCCGGAAGGCCCCCGCACTGTGGCTGTTCCGAGAAAAGATATAGCCGTACTCAGGCTGTATCTGGACATTTGAAATAAGAGCATTTACGACTGGTTCCGGAAAAGGAGACGAGATGAACACAGAACTTAGAGATGCAATTGAAGCGCTTGAAAAAGAAAAGAATATAATGCGCGAGACTTTGTTCGAGGCGATAGAAAATGCGCTTTTAACTGCCTGCAAGAACAATTTCGGCAAAGTGGACAATATCAAGGTGTGGGTTGACCGCGACACTTTTGAATATTTCTGCGTTGCGGAAAAAGAGGTCGTGGAGACGAAGGACGATGTCGAGGACGAGCTCCTGCAGATCCCGCTCGAGGATGCTGTCAAGATCAATCCCGCTCTGCAGGTCGGCGATAAGGTCGATGTGAAGATCAACAGTCAGTCTTTTGGCAGAATTGCAACGCAGATCGCCAAGAACGTGATCCTTCAGAGAATCCGCGAAGAAGAGCGCAGCGCGATTTATGATTATTACTTCAGCAAACAGAAGAGTATCGTGACCGGTATCGTGCAGAGGATCAACGGCGGAAGCATCAGCGTCAACCTCGGCAGGGCGGAAGGACTTCTCAATGAGAAGGAGACGGTCCCCGGCGAGAATCTCAAGCCTCAGGACAGAATCAAGGTGTATGTCATTGACGTGCGCAAGACGCAGCGCGGCCCTCGCATTCTCGTGAGCCGCACGCACCCCGAGCTTGTCAAGAAGCTGTTCGAGCAGGAAGTGACGGAGATCCAGGAAGGCGTTGTCGAGATCAAGAGCATCGCCCGTGAGCCCGGCAGCCGCACGAAGATCGCTGTGTATTCCAATGATCCCAGAGTGGACGCCGTAGGCGCATGCGTCGGTGTCAACGGAATCCGCGTCAACAACATCGTTGAAGAGCTTCGCGGAGAAAAAATCGATATCATCAACTGGGACGAGAACCCCGGCAATCTCATTCAGAATGCCCTTTCTCCCGCCAAGATCGTCGCTGTTTTCGCAGATCCCGAGGAGAAGACCGCGAAGGTTGTCGTGCCGGATTATCAGCTCTCTCTGGCAATCGGCAGAGAAGGCCAGAATGCGCGCCTTGCCGCCAAGCTGACCAGCTACAAGATCGATATCAAGAGCGAGACGCAGGCTAAGGACGCTCCCGGATTCCGCTACGAGGACTACGAGGACGACGAGTACTACGAGGATGAATACGACGAAGAGTTTGCGGACGAGGCTGAGTACGAGGAAGAAACCGGAGAAGGCGCAGACGCAGAGGACGCAGCCGAGGGAACAGAAGAATAATACAGGAGGCAAGATGCCAAAGAAAATTCCGATGCGCAGATGTACGGGATGCGGCGAGATGAAGGAGAAGAAGAGCCTGATCCGGATCGTACGCACGCCCGAGGGGGAGATCAAATTAGACAGGACGGGAAAGACCAACGGCAGAGGCGCTTACCTCTGCGATGATCCTGCCTGCCTGCGCGCGGCACAGAAGAAGCGTTCTCTGTCGAGATCACTTGATACGGCCATACCGGATGAGATCTTTGACGAGCTTGCACGCAGATGGGAGGTGTCTTCAGATGGATAAACTTTTGTCTCTGCTGGGGATTGCGCAGAAAGCCGGCAAAATAGTGAGCGGCGGATTCCTGTGTGAGAAAGCGATCAAGAGCAGAGAAGCGAAACTGGTGATCATAGCTGAAGACGCACAGAAGAATACCGTGAGTACGATCAGCAATAAATGTACTTTTTATCATATACCGTTCAGTTTCTACGGGGTAAAAGAGACACTGGGGCATGCCATCGGCAAGCAGGACAGATCCTGCGTGGCCGTGACGGACCAGGGACTTGCGGATAGTATACTTAAGCTGCTTGGCAGCGGGAAGAAAGAGGAGTAAATGGCAACAGAGAATACAGGTGCAAATGAGAACAAAAAAGCAGGAGAAGGAGCAAAGAAGCCCAGACCGGCGGCGGACGGCAAGACCCCTGTAAAGAAGAAAAAAATCATTATCGTGACGGGCAACAGCAGTAAGAGCCGTCAGAGTTCCGGACAGCGGGGCGCCTATTCGAGCGGATCTTACTCCAGCGCAGGAACCGGATCGTTTTCATCGGGAAGCGGAAGAAAGCCCAGACCGGCCGGACAGCAGAGCGGACCTCGCAGAGAGCAGCCCGCCGGCCGTCAGAAGGCGGAGTCCAAGCCCGTTCCCCACAAGATCATCCGTCCTACCGTAAAGCCCACGCAGATGGAAGTGGATTTCCATAAGCCCGAGCCGGCGGCAAGACAGCCCAGAAGGCAGGAGGAGACCGCTCCCGTCAAGGAAGAGATCAAGGTCCAGACTCCCGTCGCAGAGGCTGCAGAGCAGGTGAAAACGGCTGTGGAGACGCCTGTGGCCGCACAGATTCCCGCAGAGAAGCCCGTAGTCGAAGAGGCTTCCGCGGTGAGCGCCGCAGAGGAAAAGGCTGTACAGAAGGCCGAAGAGACGGCTGCTCCGAAAGCAGAGGAGAAGTCTGCCCCGAAGGCGGAAACGGCTGAGAGAGAAGCGGAGGCAAAGCCTGCGGCAGAAGCGGCAGCTCCCGCCGCACAAAGCGCAGCCGCGGAAAGCACAGAAGACAAGGCACAGAGCGCCCAGACCGGCCGTGACAGTCGTTCCGGCTCCCAGAGAGACAGAAATGCCCAGGGCCAGGGTGGCCGTAGAGACGGCGCCCAGTCCGGAAGCCGCAGGGAAGGCGGCCGCAGCGGTGACCAGGGCGGATTCCGCAGAGAAGGCGGCCGCAGCGGTGATCAGGGCGGATTCCGCAGAGAAGGCGGACGTGCAGGTGACCAGGGCGGATTCCGCAGAGAAGGCGGACGCGCAGGCGACCAGACCGGAAGCCGCAGAGAAGGCGGCCGCGCAGGTGACCAGGGCGGATTCCGCAGAGAAGGCGGACGCGCAGGTGACCAGGGCGGATTCCGCAGAGAAGGCGGACGCACCGGCGCAGGACGCATCGGTGAGCAGGGCGGTTTCGCAGGACGCAGCGCTAAGCCCGGACAGGGAATGCGCGGTGCGGGCGCACCGGCAGCGGGACGCCAGGGCACAAGACCCGGCGCAGCCGAAGGCGGACGCCGCAGATCGGCCGGCAGACCCGGTGAAGGCGAAGGCTTTGCCGACAAGCACAGAGACGACAACAAGAGAAAGAAGGACCAGGATCGCGATAAGCGTTCCAAGAAGGACTTCATGTATAACGAGGACGAGAATAACAGAAGAAGCGGCAACAAAGCCGGCAGATTCATTCGTCCCGAGAAGAAGGCTGAGGCCCCTGTCGAAGAGCAGATCAAGACAATCGTCATTCCCGAGAAGCTCACGATCAGAGAACTGGCTGAAGCTATGCACATGAATCCTTCCGAGATCATCAAAAAGCTCTTCCTGGCGGGTCGGATCATGACTCCCAACAGTGAAGTTGAATATGAAGATGCAGAGAAGATCGCCCTTGACTACGATATCCTCTGCGAGAAAGAACAGAAGGTCGACGTGATCGAAGAGCTGCTCCGCGAGGAAGAGGACAGCGAAGAAGACATGGAGACCAGGCCTCCGGTAATCTGCGTCATGGGCCATGTAGACCACGGCAAGACTTCCCTGCTCGACGCGATCAGGAAGACCAACGTGACCAGAGGCGAGGCAGGCGGAATCACACAGGCGATCGGCGCTTATACGATCAGCCTCGACGGCAGGAGCATCACATTCCTGGATACGCCCGGACATGAGGCGTTTACGGCCATGCGTATGCGCGGTGCCAATTCCACCGATATTGCTGTCCTTGTAGTGGCGGCGGATGACGGCGTCATGCCGCAGACCGTAGAGGCCATCAACCACGCCAAGGCAGCCGGCGTCGAGATTATCGTCGCTGTCAACAAGATCGATAAACCCGGTGCAAACGTCGAGAAGGTCAAACAGGAGATGACGGAGTACGAGCTCGTTCCCACTGATTGGGGCGGATCTACGGAGTATGTCCCTGTCAGCGCCAAGACCGGCGAAGGCATTGAGGACCTTCTGGAGACCATCCTCCTCACGGCGGATATCCTCGAGCTCAAGGCCAATCCCAACAGAAAGGCAAGAGGACTTGTCCTCGAGGCCAAGCTGGATAAGGGCAGAGGCCCCGTCGCCAACGTCCTCGTCCAGAAGGGAACTCTGCACATCGGTGATTTCATCTCCGCAGGCGCAAGTTCCGGTAAGGTCCGCGCGATGATCGACGACAAGGGCAGAAGAATCAAAGAAGCGAAGCCCTCACAGCCCGTCGAGATCCTGGGTCTTTCCGATGTACCCAGCGCAGGCGAGGTCATTATCGCCCACGAGTCCAACGACCAGGCTAAGGCTTATGCGGAAACTTACAAGAACCAGCACAAGGAAGAGCTGATCGAAGATACCAAGATGCGAATGAACCTGGACGATCTGTTCAACCAGATGAAGGAAGGAAACCTCAAGGAATTCAACCTGATCATCAAGGCAGACGTACAGGGCTCGGTGGAAGCGCTCAAGCAGAGCCTGCTCAAGCTCTCCAACGAGGAAGTTGTCGTCAAGGTCATCCACGGCGGCGTAGGCGCGATCACGGAGTCCGATGTAACACTGGCTTCCGCGTCCAATGCGGTCATCATCGGTTTCAACGTCCGTCCCGACGCGACGGCCAAGGCTATGGCCGAGCACGAAGGCGTGGATATAAGGCTCTACAAGGTCATCTATCAGGCGATCGATGCGGTCGAAGCGGCTCTCAAGGGCATGCTGGCTCCCGTTTACGAGGAGCGCGTCATCGGCCATGTAGAGGTGAGAATGCTGTTCAAGGCTTCTTCCGTGGGCAATATCGCGGGATCCTATGTTCTCGACGGCTCGATCCGCCGAGGCTGCAAGTGCAGGATTACCAGAGCCGGCGAGCAGATCTACGAAGGCGATCTTGCGTCCCTCAAGAGATTTAAGGATGACGTCAAAGAAGTGAAGGCCGGATTTGAGTGCGGACTTGTTTTTGACGGTTTTGATAAGATGCAGGTCGGCGACATTGTCGAGGCCTATGATTTGGTAGAGGTACCCAGAACATGAGAAAAAACAGCGTAAAGAACCGCAGGATCAATGACGAAGTGCAGAGAGCGCTGGCCGGCATCGTCCGGGAAGTCAAAGATCCGCGGATCAGCCCGCTGACCAGCGTGACAGGTACGGAGGTCGCTCCGGACCTCAAGACGTGCAAAGTCTATATCAGCGTGTACGGAGACAGCGAGGCCGGCGCGAAGACCATGGAAGGTCTTCGCAGCGCTGCGGGTTTTATCCGCGGCGAACTGGCCAGAAAAGTCAATCTGCGCAACACACCGCAGCTCACTTTCATCCTGGATGATTCGATTGCGTACGGTGTGGCCATGTCCCACCGCATCGATGAGGTGACGGCGGCGGACCGCGAAGCGGAGCTGGCCAGAGGCGAAGAGACAGAAGACCAGGAGTCAGAAGATCAAGAGTCAGAAGACCCGGAGACGGAAGACGAAGAATAAGACACGAGAAGTATAAGACGCGTATAAAGCGGTAAGATACGAAAACAGAAGTAGTTTATGAGAATTCTGGAACTTGTGAAAAACTGCACAAGAATCGGCATCAGCGGCCATGAGAACCCGGACGGAGACTGTGCGGGTTCCTGCTGCGGGCTGGCTCTGTACCTGAGAAAAGCCCTGCCGCAGGCCACTGTCGATATCTATCTGGAGTCCATGCCGGACAGTCTCGTCCGCAATATCCCCGGAGCAGACACGATTTTGTATGACGTGACCGAAAGTGAAGAGGGCTATGATGCTTTTATCGTGCTGGACAGTAATCCGTCCAGGACCGGAAAGGCGGAGGAACTCTATAAAAGAGCAGCTCTGAAGATCAATATCGACCATCACAGGACAAACAAGGGGAGCGAAGAGGCAGTATGCTATATAGACGGAAACGCCTCCAGTGCCTGCGAGCTTGTCTATGATGTGATCGACAAAAGCATGCTGGATGTGCAGATCGCGAAGGCTCTCTATGTGGGCATCGTCACGGACACGGGCGTATTCCAGTATTCGAACACATCGGAGTCCACCATGAAGGCGGCCGGACATCTGCTCAGCTTTGGATTTGACCACTCGGCGGTGATCCGGGAGGTCTTCTTCGAGAGGACTTTCCTGCAGGCCAGAGCGCTGGGACTGGCGCTTACAAGTGCCGAACGGTTTTTGGACGGAAAGCTCATTATGTGCTCTTTTGACAGAGAGACGATAAGAAAACTGGGCGTCGACCGAAAGGACCTGGAAGGGATCAGCGCGCAGCTCCTTCTCACGGAAGGGGCGGACGCCTCCGTCTTTGTGCACGAGACCGAACCGGGTGAGTGGCGCGCGAGCATGAGATCTTTAAACGTGACGGACGTATCGAAGACCGCTTCCATGTTTGCGGGCGGCGGACACGTTCGGGCGGCAGGCTGCACGATCAGGACCGATATAAAAGCTGCGGTCAGGGACATAAAGGACGACATCGCGCGGCAGCTTGCGGGCGCGCATGAGAACTGAACAGGAAATAACTGAACGGGAAGGCGTCTATAGAGCCTTTGAAAGGAAAAACTGTCCATGTTTCATGGAATGATGACAATTTATAAAGAGGCGGGATACACTTCGAGCGACGTAGTGGCGCGGCTTCGGGGAATCCTGCATATGAAGAAGATAGGGCATACAGGAACGCTCGATCCGGATGCGGAGGGAGTGCTTCCTGTATGTTTGGGTAATGGGACGAAACTGTGCGACCTGATCGCGGACAGGGACAAGGAATATGTCGCCGTCATGCGTCTCGGGGTCGCAACAGACACCCAGGATATGAGCGGAGAAGTGCTGGCGCAGATTTCCGACGAGGAGGTCCGGCGCCTGGTGACGCCCGCGCTCGTGGAGGAGACGGCTGCAGAGTTCGTCGGGGAGATCAGCCAGGTGCCGCCCATGTATTCCGCCGTCAAGGTGAACGGAAAGAGGCTGTACGAGTACGCCAGACAGGGGCGGACCGTGGAGAGAAAGGCCCGGACGATCACGATCCATGAGCTGGAGATCACGAAGATCGACCTGCCGCTCGTGACCATGAGAGTGCGCTGTTCCAAAGGCACCTATATTCGAACGCTCTGCCACGACCTGGGGCAGAAGCTGGGGACGGGAGCCGCCATGGAACACCTTCTGCGGACCAGAGTCGGACAGTTCAGGCTGGAAAAGGCGATCCGGCTCGATGAAGCGGAAAGCATTATGAAGTCCGATGACCCGGGCAGGATTGAGGACTATATACTTCCCGTGGACAGCTTCTTCGAGGAGGCGCCGAAAGCCCGCGTGCGCGCGGAAGGGATGAAATACCTGCGAAACGGCAACGCGATGAAGAGAAGTTATACGGATCTTGCGCGGGAAACGAGAGCGGGCGACGTCAGAATGTACGATGAGGACGGAAAGTTTTATGCGCTCTACCGGTACGATCCGGCCCGCGATGAGCTGAAAAACGTCAAAATGTTTCTGTCGTGAGAAGCAGTGTCATCATCATTCAAGAAAGGATCTGAAGATGCAGATTATCAGTGGAACAACAGATTTCGTGATCGGGGAGGCGACGGCGGTTGCCATCGGCAAATTCGACGGGCTTCATCTGGGTCACAGAAAGCTGCTGGGGGAGATCCTTAGACAGAAAGAAGACGGAATGAAGGCGACGGTGTTTACTTTCGACCCTTCGCCGGAAGTATTTTTCGGCATGAATCCTTCCAGAGAGCTGTCCACGAAAGAGGAGAAGAGAGAGCTGTTCCGGGAGATCGGAATCGATATACTTGTGGAGTTTCCGTTTAATAAAGAGACCGCCGCGATCACGCCGGAGGATTTCATTGTCGACATCCTCTGCCGGAGAATGAACGCGAAGTTCGTCGCGGCCGGTACGGATCTGTCTTTTGGCGCAAAGGGGAAGGGCAACTTCGCGCTGCTCTCTTCGCTGGGCCGCCACATGGGCTTTGAGACGTGTAAGATCAACAAAATAGAGAGGAACGGCAAGATCATCAGCTCCACTCTGATCAGAGGCCTTGTCGAGGAGGGCAATATGGAGGAGGCTGCGGCCTGCCTGGGAGCTCCCTACAAGATCACGGGCAAAATAGTGCACGGCAGGGCTCTCGGCAGAAGGATCGGCATTCCGACCCTGAACCAGACGCCGCCGGTGGATAAGCTCCTGCCGCCTTTCGGGGTCTACTATTCGGAAGTGAGGACGGAAGGAAAACTCTTCAAGGGGATCACCAATATCGGGATCAAGCCCACCGTGACCAACGACAAACAGGTCACCGTAGAGACTTCGCTCTACAACTTCTCGGGAGACCTGTACGGGGAGACGGCGGAAGTGAGCCTTCTGACATTCCGAAGGCCCGAGATGCGCTTTTCGGGCGTGGCGGAACTCAAAAAGACGATGGAGAAGGATATACGCGCCGGTGAGATCTATCACGGCCTGAGCGAGATCCGTTAAGCGGCGGATATTATCCGAAATTATTCGAAATTATCCGGCGGCCATTGGTTCAGGATGCTCCGCATTGTGAATTCTATTTTAGTGTTTACACAGGCCGGATTATGTGGTAAAATGCCATTTGTTTACGACTACCGACACTTAGGCCGAAGCATCTCCGGCGCGGTCCCGGTGTACGGCGGATCACACAAGAAAAGGAGAAATACTATGATTACCAAAGAAAAAAAGACAGCAGTCATTCAGGAGTATGCAAGATTTGAGGGTGACACAGGTTCACCGGAAGTTCAGATCGCTATCCTTACCGCAAGGATCAAGGAGCTCACTGAGCACATGAAGGCAAACAAGAAGGACCACCACAGCGCAAGAGGACTTCAGAAGATGGTCGGTAAGCGCAGAGCTCTTCTTGACTACCTCAAGAGAACAGATCTGGAAGGCTACCGTGCACTGATCAAGAAGCTCGGCATCAGAAAGTAATCTATAGGGATTGGAGAGACGGCTCAGACCGAGGAACGGCTGCTGCCGTCTCTTTCTCGTCATGGAATCGATGATGCTGTAAGGATGGAAACATCGAACAAAACAGCGTCGGCGGGAAAATCATGACGGGAGAAGAAGAGAAGAAAGAGACGTAAAGAAGAAAGAAGGAGAGAGTATGTACAAAACTTATTCCATGGACCTTGCCGGAAGAACACTGAGCGTTGATATCGGCAGAGTCGGCAAGCAGGCAGGCGGATGCGCATTTATTCACTACGGCGATACAACACTTTTATGCACGGCGACTGCATCTGCAGCTCCCAGAGACGGAATTGATTTCTTCCCGCTCAGCGTAGAGTACTCCGAGAAGTATTATGCTGTCGGCAAGATGCCCGGCGGCTTCAACAAGAGAGAGGGCAAGCCCAGCGAGAACGCGATCCTCACAAGCCGCGTCATCGACAGACCTATGCGCCCTCTGTTCCCCAAGGACATGAGAAATGACGTCACCCTCGAGTGCATGGTCATGAGCGTAGATCCCCAGTGCAGACCCGAGATGGTCGCCATGATCGGCGCTTCCCTGGCAACAACCATTTCCGATATCCCCTTCGACGGCCCCTGCGCAGCTACGCAGATCGGCCTTGTGGACGGCGAAGTGATCATCAACCCCAGCCAGGAGCAGTGGGACTTCGGCGATCTTCGCCTGACAGTCGCTTCCACGGCAGAGAAGGTCATCATGATCGAGGCCGGCGCCAACGAGATCCCCGAAGAGGATATGATCAAGTACATCTACATCGCCGATGAGCAGAACAAGAAGATCATCGAGTGGATCAACAAGATCGCTGCGGAGTGCGGCAAGACCAAGAGAGAGTATGTCAGCTGCGCGATTCCGGAAGAGATGTTCGCAGCCATGCGCGAGATCGTAACACCCGAGGAGATGGAAGTCGCTGTATTTACGGATGACAAGCAGACCCGTGAAGATAATGTCGCGGCAGTTACCGAGAAGCTCAAGGAAGCTTTCGCGGACAACGAAGAGTGGCTGGCAATCCTGGGCGAAGCCGTTTACCAGTATGAGAAGAAGACCGTCCGCAAGATGATCCTCAAGGACCACAAGCGTCCCGACGGCCGTGACATCACTCAGATCCGTCCTCTGTCCGCAGAGGTTGACCTGATCCCGAGAGTACACGGCTCCGCCATGTTCACACGCGGACAGACCCAGATCTGCAATGTTGTCACTCTGGCACCTCTTTCCGAGGCACAGAGAGTGGAGGGCCTTGACCCCAACATCACAGAGAAGAGATATGTGCACCAGTACAACTTCCCGGCTTATTCCGTCGGTGAGACAAGAGTTTCCAGAGGCCCGGGCCGCAGAGAGATCGGCCACGGCGCACTGGCTGAGAGAGCTCTGCTCCCTGTACTGCCCAGCGTAGACCAGTTCCCTTACTCCATCCGTTCCGTATCCGAGACCTTCGAGTCCAACGGATCCACCTCCATGGCTTCCACATGCGCTTCCTGCATGGCCCTTATGGCGGCAGGTGTTCCGCTTAAGGCCCAGGTGGCAGGCATCAGCTGCGGTCTGGTGACCGGCGACAAGGATGAGGACTTCGTGCTTCTGACCGATATCCAGGGTCTCGAGGACTTCTTCGGAGACATGGACTTCAAGGTGACCGGCACACACAAGGGTATCACCGCGATCCAGATGGATATCAAGATCCACGGCCTGACAAGAGCCATCGTCGAGGGCGCTATCGCAAGATGCAAGGAAGCCCGCGAGTTCATCATGAACGGCGTTATGACGGAAGCGATCGCAGAGCCTCGTCCCACAGTCAACGAGTACGCTCCCAAGATCGACTACATGCAGATCGATCCCGAGAAGATCGGTGAAGTTGTCGGTCAGCGCGGCAAGACCATCAACGAGATCATCAAGCGCACCGGCGTACAGATCGACATCGAGGATGACGGCAGCGTATCCATCTGCGGCAACGACGCCAAGGGCATGGAACTGGCCAAAAAGTATATCACCACGATCGTCACTGAGTTCGAAGAGGGCCAGGTCCTCGACGGAACCGTTGTCAGCATCAAGGAATTCGGCGCATTTGTCGAGTTCGCTCCCGGCAAGGAAGGCATGGTTCACATCTCCAAGATCGCGAACCGCCGCATTGAGCACGTGGAAGATGTCCTGACACTGGGTGACAAGGTCACGGTTGTCTGCCTCGGAAAGGACAGAATGGGAAGACTGAGCTTCTCCATGAAGGACGTAAACAAGCAGAAAAAGACGAATAAGTAAAGAGACTTACTATAACCCGGCGGGCCAGGGCATTGGATAAAAATGCGCTGGCTTTGCCGGGTTCATTGTGCGGCTGCGGCCGCTGAATAGTTAGCAATTATTTGAAGCAGGAGAGAGAACATGTCAACAACAGCGCAGGAAATCGCACGCAGACGTACATTTGCGATCATTTCCCACCCCGATGCAGGTAAGACGACACTGACGGAGAAATTCCTTCTGTACGGAGGAGCCATTAACCTTGCGGGCAGCGTAAAGGGAAAAGCGACCGCCAGGCACGCGGTCTCAGACTGGATGGAAATCGAGAAACAGAGAGGTATCTCGGTCACAAGCTCGGTGCTACAGTTCGAATATGACGGATGCTGCATCAATATCCTCGATACGCCCGGCCACCAGGATTTCTCGGAGGATACCTACCGCACGCTCATGGCGGCCGACTCCGCGGTCATGGTCATCGACGGCGCCAAGGGCGTTGAGCCCCAGACCAAGAAGCTGTTCAAGGTCTGTACCATGCGGCACATTCCGATCTTTACTTTTATCAATAAGATGGACAGAGACGCCCTCGATACTTTCGATCTTCTCGACGATATCGAGAAGAACCTGGGAATCGACACCTGTCCCATGAACTGGCCCATCGGTTCCGGTAAGGCTTTCAAGGGCGTTTTTGACAGAGAGAACAACGAAGTCATCACTTACGCGGACACCCAGAAGGGCACTAAAGAGGGCACGCAGACAAGGATCCCGATCGATGACGAGGACAGGATTCTGGCGGAACTCGGAGAAGACGCGGCGGAGCAGCTGCGCGAAGAAGTGGAGCTCTTAGACGGAGCCAGTGCGGACTTCAATATCGAGTCGGTCAGGGCGGGAATGCTGACCCCTGTATTTTTTGGCTCCGCGCTCAACAACTTCGGCGTAGAGATCTTTCTGCAGCACTTCCTGGAGATGGCGCCCGCGCCTTCGGCCCGCATGACGGACCAGGGACCGGTGGATCCCGTGGAAGATGCTTTCTCGGCCTTCGTCTTCAAGATTCAGGCCAATATGAACAAGGCACACAGGGACAGAATCGCCTTTATCCGCATCTGCTCGGGCAAATACGATATCGGCATGGACGTCAAGCACGTCCAGAGCGGAAGGATCCAGAGGCTCTCCCAGCCGCAGCAGCTGATGGCCAGCGACAGAAAGATTCTGAGCGAGGCCTATGCGGGAGATATTATCGGCGTCTTTGATCCCGGTCTGTATTCCATCGGCGACACATTCTGCACGCCTAAAGCGGGATTTAAGTACGAGGGAATTCCCACCTTCGCGCCGGAGCATTTTGCGCGCGTGCGCCAGGTGGACACCATGAAGAGAGACCAGTTCGTAAAGGGCATCACCCAGATCGCCCAGGAAGGCGCGATCCAGATCTTCCGGGAGCTCCACACCGGTATGGAGGAGATCATCTGCGGCGTCGTCGGCATGCTGCAGTTCGACGTCCTTCAGTTCCGCCTAAAGAGCGAGTACAACGTGGATATCATCCTGGAACAGCTTCCTTATGAGCATATCCGCTGGATCACCAAGTGGGACGCGGACATCATGCGGATCACCGGAACCACGGACATGAAGAGAATCGAGGACCTCAAAGGCAATCCGCTGCTTCTCTTTATCAATCCATGGTCGGTGCAGATGGTCCTGGACAGAAACGAGGGACTGGAGCTGTCGGAATTTTCCCGAGGCTGAGTATAGGCAAAGAATACAGAATTTGATAAAATAACTCAGGGGGAACGTCCCCCGCACAGAGTTGATTGAACAATTATTTACATTTGCGTATTTATATTTGAGAATCGTTGGGAGGCTGTTATGGCACAGGAAAAAAATACGACGGAGAAATACAGTGATGCAAATATCGGCACGGTTCAGATCGCCGATGATGTTGTAGCGCTCATAGCTGCTTTTGCGGCTATGGAAGTGGAAGGCGTTTCCGGCATGGCCGGCGGAGCCGATATGGATGCAGTGAGCAAGGGCGGCATGAAGAGACTCGGCAAGACCGTCAAGGTCGAAGTCAGTGAGTCGGGCGTCAAGGCAGACCTGAACATCGAGCTGGTCTACGGATACAGTATTCCCGAGACCTGCAGCAAGGTGCAGAAGAGGGTCAAGACGTCCATCGAGAATATGACCGGACTTGAGGTCCAGGACGTCAATATTCGTGTTGCCGGGATCAAATGACAGGTTGAGGATGGAAAGACAGAATCTATGAACAGAAAGAGCTTGAGAGAGCAGATCTTTAAACTGCTTTTCAGAACGGAATTTAATGATCCGGCCGAGATGGAAGAGCAGGCACAGTTCTTTTTTGACAGCGGAGATATGACCGTTACGGAGAAGGACAGAGAGTATATCATCGGCAAGTGCAGGAAAATTCTCGACAAGACGGAAGAGATCGACCGTCTGCTGGACGAGAAGCTGGACGGCTGGAAGGTGAGCCGTCTTCCCAAGGTCGAGCTCGCGATCCTGCGCCTCGGAACCTATGAGATCCTGTACGATGACACGGTTCCGACGGGAGTTGCGATCAACGAAGCCGTGGAACTGGGCAAAAAATTCGGGGAGGACGGTTCCGGCGCCTTTATTAACGGGGTGCTGGCCGGAATCACCGGAAAAGAGAGAGCGTCCAAACCCGGTGCCGGGCAGGGGGCTCCCCATAGTAAGAGTCCTTCCGACGGCAGTATTTCGGAGCGCAAGGGCGACACATACATAACAAGGAAAATATGAGAAACGTATACTCGGTATCTCAGATCAACCGATATATTAAAAACATGTTTGCGGATGACTACATTCTCCATTCCGTTCTTGTGCGGGGAGAAGTCAGCAACTGCAAATATCATTCTTCCGGCCACATATATTTTACTTTGAAAGATGCCTCGGGTACGCTTTCCTGCGTCATGTTCGCGGGACGCAGACGAGGCCTTTCTTTTCGTATGCAGGAGGGAGACCAGGTGATCGTCGCCGGCACGGTGGACGTGTATGAGCGCGACGGCCGCTACCAGCTCTATGCCGACAGAATCATACTTGACGGCGCAGGTCAGCTGAACGCCCGCTTCGAGCAGTTAAAGCGCCGGCTCGAGGAGTCGGGGATGTTTGATGAGATGTACAAAAAGCCCATTCCGCGCTACATCGGAAAGCTGGGCGTTGTGACGGCCCCCACGGGTGCGGCCGTACAGGATATCATCAACATTTCTCTGCGCAGGGATCCCTATTTGCAGATCATTCTGTTTCCTGCGATCGTGCAGGGAGACGGGGCGGCCGGCAGTATCTGTCAGGGCATCCGGGCGCTGGACGAATACGGCGTGGATGTGATCATCATCGGCAGAGGAGGCGGATCCCTGGAGGATCTGTGGGCCTTTAACGAGGAGATCGTGGCGGAGGCGGTCTTTAACTGCAGTACGCCGATCATATCTGCCGTGGGCCATGAGACAGACACGGTCATCACCGATTACGTGGCGGACCTCAGGGCACCGACGCCGTCGGCTGCGGCGGAACTGGCGGTATTTTCGTATGAGCAGTTTCAGAGGGACCTGCAGATGTACGCGGGCAGGCTCGCCGGAGCCATGGACAAGCGCATCTATGCCCTTCGCAGACAGGCGGAGAGCCTTCGCAGAGAGCTGGTCCACCTGTCGCCTTCTTCAAGGATCCGGGACAGGAGAATGCTTGCGGCGCAGTGCGAGGAGAAACTGGCGCTGGCTATGGAGAGGAAGATTCGGGACTGCAGGCGCCGGGCGGATCAGAGCGAGCGGCTCCAGGTCCGAATGGACAGGAAGCTTTCGGAAGCGGCCGGCAGTATGAAACTCTATGCGGCGCAGCTGGAGCAGAGATCGCCGCTCGCCAAGCTTTCCGGCGGCTACGGCTACGTCAGCAATGCGGAAGGCGCAGCGGTCCTGTCGGTGGACAAAACAGAGCCGGGCGATCTTTTGACCATACATCTGCGGGACGGCAAGATCGACGCGACAGTGGAACGCGTACGGCGCGAAGGTACGCAGAGCGAGTCTTAATCAGGGAGACGGGACTATGGATAATAATATTGCTGCTAATACTTCAGAAAGCGCTTCCGCACCGGAAGTGAAAGGGATCGAAGAAGCTTTTGCCATGCTGGATCAGATTCTGGCCCGAATGGACGAAGAAGGGGTGACCCTGGAGGAGTCCTTTAAGTGCTATGAGCAGGGTATGAAGCTGGTCAAATACTGCAACGATACGATCGACGCGGTGGAGAAAAAAGTACAGGTGCTTAGCGCAGGGGGAGAGACCGATGAGTTTTGAACAGAATCTTGCCGAGAAGACCGCACACTGTGAGAAGGTTCTCACAGATATGCTTCCTTCCGTGGAAGGTCTTCAGGGGACGGACCGCTATGCGGCGGTCGTGGTAGACGCGATGCAGTACAGCGTCATGGCCGGCGGAAAGAGACTCCGCCCGCTGTTTATCTATGAGACCTGCCGCATGTACGGCGGCAGAGAGGAGCTGGCAGAGCCCTTTATGGCGGCTCTGGAGATGATCCACAATTACTCGCTCGTGCACGATGACATGCCCGCCATGGACAACGACGAATACAGGCGCGGCAGAAAGACGACCTGGGTCGCGTACGGGGAAGGAATGGCCATACTGGCCGGCGACGCGCTGCTCAACTATGCCTACGAAACGGCCCTGAAAGCCTTCGCGCTGTGCCGCGATCCGAAGGAGACCGCCGCCGTCGTCAGTGCGCTGGGGCTCCTGGCGCGGAACGCGGGCATCTACGGAATGGTGGGCGGACAGTGCGCCGACCTGGAGGCAGAGAAGAAACCGGAGGAGACGGGCGAGGAAGGCCTTAATTATATTCACAAGCACAAGACGGCCTGCATGATCGAGAGCGGGTTCCAGATCGGCGCGATCCTTGCGGGCGCTCCTAAAGAGGACGTCGAGAAACTGGGAAAGATCGCCGAGAACATCGGCATCGCTTTCCAGATCCAGGACGACATCCTGGACGTGATCGGAGACAGCAAGGAGCTGGGGAAGATGACCGGGAGCGACGAGAAGGACGGCAAAGTCACCTATGTGACCCTGCACGGCCTCGAGAAGGCTGCACAGGACGTCCGCGGGATGTCGGAGGAGGCAATCGCGCTGTTCGATTCCCTTTCCGCATCCAACGATTTCTTACGCGAACTGATCACGAACCTGATCACGAGAACGAAATGACGCACCTCTTCGGTGACGGAAAGCGGATATGAAAAAAGAAAAAAAGAGACTGGATGTCCTGCTGGTGGAGCAGGGTTTTGCCTCCTCCAGGGAGAAGGCGAAGGCCCTGATCATGGCGGGCATCGTATATGTAAATCAGAATAAGGAAGATAAGGCGGGGGCTTCTTTCGACCCGGAAGAGGCGGTGATCGAAGTCCGCGGCGCGACGCTCCCCTACGTGAGCCGGGGCGGTCTCAAGCTGGAGAAGGCCCTGAAGGTCTTCCCGATCGATCTGACCGGGCGCGTCTGCATGGACATAGGCGCATCCACCGGCGGCTTCACCGACTGCATGCTGCAAAACGGCGCCGCCAAAGTCTACTCCATCGACGTGGGATACGGCCAGCTGGACTGGAAACTCAGGAACGACCCTCGTGTCGTCTGCATGGAGAAGACAAATTTTCGCTATGTAAAGCCGGAGGACCTGGGAGAGGGACCGGCACCTTCTTTTGCCTCCGTGGATGTGTCCTTCATCGGCCTGGACAAAATATTGCCGGCGGCCATGGCCATCCTGACGGATGGGGGCGAGATGGTCTGCCTGATCAAACCCCAGTTTGAGGCGGGCAGAGACAAGGTCGGCAAGAAAGGCGTCGTGAGAGACCGGAAGGTCCATGAGGAAGTAGTTCACGGCGTAACCGATATGGCGGCGGGACTCGGATTTGAAATCCTCGGACTGGACTATTCGCCGATCCGGGGACCGGAAGGCAATATCGAGTACCTGATGTATATCAGAAAGCCTTCGCCGGATACGGAGGCTTCTTCGCGGCCTGTCAGTGATGAGACCGTCAGGGCTCTGGTGGAAGCTTCGCACGGTCAGTTGGATAAAGGCTGAAGAAAAAATACACTCTGACAGGGAGGAAAGAATGAACCGTTTCTTTATCATAACGAATATGAAAAAGGATCCTGATCGCAGGTTCACTAATATGCTCAAAGGCTTTTTGGAGCTTAACGGAAGAAAATGTATCGAGATCCTCCCGGAGGAGTACAAGAACAGGAAACGGCTCTCCATAGAGATGAATCCGAAGAACGACTGCGTTATAGTGATCGGAGGCGACGGGTCGGTTCTTCGCGCCGCCCACCTGATTCTGGGGACGGGCGTACCGATTCTGGGAATCAACCTCGGCACACTGGGATACCTGGCAGAGATCGAGAAAAACAACTGGCAGGAGATGATCGGGTTTCTTCTGAAGGGGGATTACGAGATCGAGAACAGGATGATGCTGGAAGGCCGCATGGTCGAGAGAAACGGCGTCACGGTCGACGAAGGCCGGATCCTGCACGGACTCAATGAGGCGGTTGTAAGAAGCAGCGCCCTTCGCGTGCTGAATTTCAACGTCTACGTTGACGGGCATCTTCTCAACAACCTGGACGCGGACGGAATCATCATCTCCACGGCGACAGGATCCACCGCCTACAATATGTCGGCCGGCGGACCGCTGGTAGAACCCAAGGCGCAGCTCCTGCTCCTGACGCCCATCTGTGCGCACACTCTCAACACGAGAAGCGTTGTCCTCTCGGCGGAGGACTCGATCGTGATTGAAATGGTCAAGAATACCAGGAACGAGAAAACCCTTGCGGAGGCCGTATTTGACGGCGGCAGCAGTTTCAGCCTGGGATACGGGGACCGCATCGAGATCAAGCGGTCCGAGGAAGTGACCAATCTGGTAAAGCTCAGCAGAAGGAGTTTCCTCAGCACGCTCCACAAAAAGATGTCTTCATAAAAGGTCTTAACAAAGAATCATGACTATGGACAAAGTGAAAAAGAAACGCCTGGACAAGATCCTGGCACTCATAGACGAAAATGAGATCGAGACACAGGGAGAGCTCGCGACGATGCTGCGCGAAAGCGGCTTCAAAGTGACGCAGGGAACGGTCTCCCGCGATGTCAGGGAGCTGGGACTTACCAAGACCGCGTCGACATCGGGAAAGCAGAAGTATACTGTCCCGGAGCTTCCCAACGAAGAGCAGCAGCGGTTTATCCGCGTGCTGAGCGACAGTATGGTCAGCATTGACCAGGCGCAGAACCTCATTGTGATCAAGACCGGCTCGGGCATGGCCATGGCGGCGGCCGCAGCTCTGGACAGAATGAACTTTCCGGAGGTTGTCGGGACCATTGCCGGGGACGATACGATCATGGCGGCAGTCCGGACTTCGCAGGACGCCGCGCTTTTGATAGATAAGATACGTCATATGCTCGGAGTATGATGCGTACGCACGCGGAAAGGAAGAAAGCGAATGCTTCTGAGTTTACATGTAAAGAATCTGGCTCTGATTGAAGAAGAGGAGGTCACCTTTACAAATGGTCTCAATATTTTGACCGGAGAGACCGGCGCCGGCAAATCGATCATCATCGGTTCCATTAACCTTGCCCTGGGCGGCAAGGCGGACAAGGCCATCATCCGGACCGGAGCCGAGTACGCGCTGATCGAGCTGGTGTTTACGGCCGACAACGAAAAACAGATAAAGAAACTCGAGGAACTGGATCTGCCCGCTCCCGAGGACGGCACGATCCTTGTCAAGCGCAAAATATTGCCGGGCAGGAGCGTGTGCAGCGTCTGCGGGGAGTCGGTGACGCTCCGCCAGCTCAGGGAGATCGCCGAGCTGATGATCGACGTGTACGGCCAGAGGGAGAACCAGAAACTGCTTCGCCGGGAGGCCCAGCTTCAGACCGTGGACGACTATGCCGGTGAAAAGGCGGCCGCCCTTAAGGAAAAAGTGGCCGAGAGCTATAAGAATTGGAGGGCCCTCAAGGAAGAGTGGGACAAGGACGACCTGGACGAGACCGCGAGAAAGAGAGAGGCGGACCTGCTCGCCTATGAATGCAGGGAGATCGAAGAGGCGGCACTGCGCGAAGGAGAGGACGAAGAGCTGGAAGCGCGCTATCGCCTGATGGAGAACTTCCGCAGGATCAGCGAGGCGGCCGGACAGGCCGGCATGTGGACGAGCGGCTCGGAGCAGTGCGCGGAGGAAGCGATCGACCGGGCCTCCCGGGAGCTCTCCGCCGTGAGCGGGATCGACCCGGAGCTGGACAAGCTGGCGGACGAGCTGGCGGAAGTAGAGAGTCTTTTGGCAGACTTCAACCGGTCGCTCGGTGACTATCTGAGGAATCTGACTTTTGACCCCTCCGAGTTCGGAGAGATCCAGGACAGACTGAACCTGATCAACCATCTCAAGGACAAGTACGGAAGGAGCATCGCGCAGATCGAGAGAGCGCTCGAGGAGCGCACACAGAGGCTGGAATTCCTCGAGGACTATGAGAACGGACGAAGGCGCCTTGAGAAAGAGATCGGCGAGGAATATGCAAGACTTCTGGGACTGTGCGCGGATCTGAGCGCCGTCCGCCGGGCGGCGGCCGACAGCTTTGGGGCAAAGCTCAAGGAGGCCCTTATGGACCTCAATTTCCCGCAGGTGGAATTTGAGAGCCGGATGAGCTCGGGAGAAGAAAATCTGACTGCCGGCGGCTATGACAAGCTGGTCTTCTACATCTCCATGAACCCCGGCGAGAGCCTGCGCCCTCTGGACCAGATCGCCAGCGGCGGCGAGCTCTCCAGAATCATGCTGGGCCTCAAGACGGTGTTCGCGGGCAAGGACGAGATCTACGCATTTGTCTTTGATGAGATCGACACCGGCATCAGCGGAAAGACCGCCTGGAAAGTGGCGGAGAAAATGGGGAAACTTGCCGCCGACCACCAGATTCTGTGCATCACGCATCTGCCCCAGATCGCGTCCATGCAGGACAGTCACTACTGTATCGTCAAGGAGAGCGCGGACGGACGCACCATGACCCACATCACAAGGCTCACGGAGGAGGAGAGCGACCGGGAAGTCGCAAGGCTTCTGGGCGCGGACCACATCACGGAAGCGGCACTGGAAAACGCCAGGGAAATGAAGAAAATGGCGCACAGCGGGAAGGATAAGAAATAATGGGCACCCGTAAAGACGTAGAGTTAATCGTGAACAAGATCCTGGGAGGCTTCCGCGTGACCTATCCGGAAGAGATCCCGAAAATCGATCTGTATATGGACCAGGTGCTCACATTTATGACAGAGCGCCTGAAAAGAACGGCGAGAAAGTCGGATGCGGACAAGCTCCTGACCAAGACCATGATCAATAACTATGTCAAGAACAAGGTGATGATCCCTCCTGTCAAGAAGAAGTACGGCAGGGACCACATCCTTCTTCTGATGGTCATTTACTACATGAAGAGTTTCCTCTCCATCGACGATATCCGCAAGATCGTGGGTCCCGTATCGGACAAGTACGCCCGGCCGACGACCAAGTCCGTGGAAGAACTGGTGGGAAGAAAACACCGGTATTCCATGACGGACGTATACACGGAGATCTTCAAGTACGTGGCGGAAGATGTGGAGCGCTTTCCCGCCGAAGTGGGCAGGATTCTGGACGAGACGGAAAACGCCTTTATCGAGGCGCCCGAGGAGGACAGGGAAATGCTGCGCAGGTTTAACGTGATCTGCCAGCTCAGTGCGGATATTTATCTGAGGAAGCTTCTGATTGAAAAGCTTCTGGACGAGACACCCGGCACTCCCGAGTCTGCCAGAAATGCAAGGGCAAAAAACTGAAAGCTGTATTCGGAAACAGGCAGCAAGACTTAAAGCAGTGTAAAAGGAGTTATCATTCTTTATGTCAATTTACGACAGTTTAAATAAAGAGCAGGCGGAGGCCGTAAAAAGGACCGAAGGCCCTGTTCTGATCCTGGCGGGAGCCGGGAGCGGCAAGACCCGAGTGATCACGCACAGGATCGCCTATCTCATGGACGAGTGCGGGGTCAATCCCTGGAACATTCTTGCCATCACTTTCACCAATAAGGCGGCGGGAGAGATGAGGGAGCGCGTCGACAAGCTGATCGGCTTTGGCGCCGAGAGCGTCTGGATCTCCACCTTCCACTCCATGTGCGTGAGAATCCTGCGCCGCCACATCGAAAATCTGGGCTATGAGTCCTCCTT
>JAFUFL010000002.1 GCA_017469935.1 Lachnospiraceae bacterium | reverse complement strand
GGTATCAACAACAAGATCAAAACTCTTCGCAGACAGGGGTATGGCTATCCGGATGATGAATACTTCTTCCTGAAGCTATTTGACATGAGCAGGAGGGCCTATGTCCGGAATCCTAAATCCCACAAGTTTAGTGATTGAGCCTTTCATAATTGAAATTTTCGTTTCATTTTTCAGGTCAAAAGCAGGCCGCCTGCAGATTCTGATCCTCATCAGTAACTACAGGCAGCCTTATCACCTTGGCACCCGCTTTTTTGCGAACTTACTTATCTTATCCGCTTCTTATCCTATTAATGCGACCGCCACATCGTTGACATTCGTGCCGGTAGGGCCGGTCATGATCAGTCCGCCGACCTTTCCGAGCGCGTGGTACGCGTCGTTGTCCGCGAGGACCGCATGGACATCGATTCCCTGAGCGGCAAGCTCCTTCACGGTATCGCCGTCCACATAGCCGCCGGCCGCATCGGTGGGTCCGTCTGTCCCGTCACTTCCGACCGAGAAGACGGCCGCTCCCGCTATGCCGCTTATGCCGGGCGCCGCAGCCAGCGCCAGTTCCTGGTTGCGTCCTCCGAGCCCTTTGCCCGTCAGATGCACGACCGTCTCGCCGCCTGCTATGTAGGCCAGTTTCTTTCCGTCCGCGGCATGAGTCCTGATGATGCCCGAGAGGAAGACTCCCGCGTCCCTGGCCTCACAGGTCAGCTGATCGGTGAGCATGATCGGCTCATAGCCCAGCTCCCGGCATTTGACTGCCGCCGCCGCGCACAGCTCCCTGACACTTCCGGTGATCATCGTTGTCACATTTGTCAGTTCCTTGGGCGTCTCCTGGTTCAGCAGCTCCATGGCTTCCCCGGAGAGCTTAAGGCCGTATCGGGACACGATCTCTTTTGCCTGTTCACAGGTTGAGCTGTCCGGATAGGCGGGACCGCTGGCGATCATATCCAGCGGATCTCCGATGATGTCACTCAGCACAATGCTGCGGACATGCGCGGGCGCGCAGGCAAGCGCGAATTTCCCGCCCTTTACCGCCGAGAGGCGCTTTCTGAGCGTGTTCATCTCCACGATGTCCGCGCCGCAGGCGAGTAGCTGCCTGGTAATATCCTGCAGCTCTTCTCCGCTGACCAGCGGCCGCTCGAAGAGCGCGCTGCCGCCTCCGGAGAGCAGGAACAGGACCGTGTCTTTTTCCGTCAGCCCGCTTACTGCCTCCAGTGCTGCCGCTGTCGCCTTGAAGCTGTTTTCGTCCGGCACCGGGTGCCCGGCTTCATAGCAGGTCACACCGGGGATCTCCGCCATCACGTGATCATATTTGGTCACAACTACGCCGCCGTCGACTCTGCCCAGAGTGTCTACGGCCGCTTTTGCCATCTGCCAGGCTGCCTTTCCGGCCGCCACCAGAATTGTCTTGCCGTCCGAATGATAATCACGCAGCGCCCTCTCGACCGCCTCGTCCGGAAGTACTGCCGTAAGGGAAGCTTTTACGATCTTATTTGCATTACTTCTTAAAACTGAATCCATATTGTTCTACCCCCTGTTAAGGCGCACGGGCCGCCTTTCGGCGGCGTCATCCTTTCCGCACGCGTGGTCAAAATATCCTGTCTCCCCGGTTACCGCACAAGGCAGGGCTTTTTGTGGTCATAGACCCAGTTCGGGATCAGGTACTGCATCGCCTTGGCGTCATCCCTGTCGTGGGAAGGAAGGCTGTTGTAAAGTCTGTTCGCCTCCATGACGCGGTCCATGTTGAGGTGCACGCCCAGTCCGGGTGCATCCGGCACCTGGAGTTTTCCGCCGATGATCTGCGGCGTGTCGTCCAGAAGGTTCTGACCGTCCTGCCAGATCCAGTGGGTATCGAGAGGAGCCGGCGCTCCGACTGCTGCCGCGCCGACCTGCGCGAAAGCTGCCAGCGTGATGTCGAAGTGGTTGTTGGAATGTACGCCCCAGGTAAGTCCCCAGGAGTTCAGGAGCTGCGACATGCGGATCGCGCCGTCAAAGCCCCAGAAATGAGGATCCGCCAGAATAATGTCACAGGCATTGAGGCTCACCGTGTGATAGAACTGGCGCCAGTCCGTGGCGATCATGTTGGTGGCCACCTGGAACTGCGTCGCGTTTTTGAACTCGCGCATGATCTCGCGGCTGGAGTATCCCGCTTCGGGTCCGCAGGGATCTTCCATATAAGTGATGACGCCGTGCATATCCTTGCACAGGTCGATGGCTTCTGCCAGGCTCCAGGCGCCGTTGGGATCGATATTGACCCTGGCATCGGGGAAACGCTTCTTGAGGGCCTTCATGGCCTCCATTTCCTCTTCTCCGCGAAGGACGCCGCCCTTGAGCTTGAAGTTTGCAAATCCGTATTTTTCCTGCAGCGCTTCGGCTTCCTCGACGATCCTTTCGGGAGTCAGGATCTCCTCTCTGCGCAGCCTGAACCAGGGATCACTGCTGTCGGACTCATCCAGATACTGCATATCGCCCGCCGGCACCTTGTGCCTGTCGGAGACATAGAACAGGTATCCCAGCATTTCCACTTCTTTCCTCTGCTGGCCTTCTCCCATCAGGTCGCACATGGGAACGCCGAGGAACTGGCCGAACAGATCCATCATGGCGCACTCGATCGCCCACTCGCTCTTGACAACAAATTTCAGCTTGCTGATATCCAGCGTCTGGATTCCTTCGCCGTCGTCTTCCGCCGCGGGATTCGCCAGTTTGTGGATCTGCTGCAGTACTTTTCTGTACTGGGAGATCTGCTGTCCCTCGACAAGAGGTTTCATGGCATTGAGGCAGTCACAGGTGTAGTCTCCGCCGTGGATCTCACCGATGCCCGTGTGTCCCGCATTGTCCTCGAGAATAACGAGGTTTCTTGTAAAGCACGGTGCGTGTGCGCCGGACAGCGTCATCAGCATACTGTCATAGCCGGCAACAGGCACGACAGTCATCTTCGTAATTACCGGTGTCTGTGTTATTTGCATTCCGAGATTCCTCCTAATCGCAAACAAAACTGTTAACGGAACCGTAAAGGAAAGCGGCAGTCCGCAGCCATCTGCCACGAACTGCCGCCGCGTTTTACGTCATTGATTCAGTTAAGGTTACTTCGAAAGCATTTGCACGGATTATCTGACCATGCAGGGACGCTTGGGATCAAAGGTCCAGCCGGGGATCAGGTACTGCATACCCTTTGCGTCGTCGCGGGCGCCGAGGCAATTCTCAACATAGAGCTTGTTTGCCTTCATGATCTGCTCGCGGTCGATCTCGATGCCCAGACCGCCCTTCTTGGGAAGATCGATGCAGCCGTCTACGATCTGCATGGGCTCCTTGGTCAGGCGCTCACGGCCTTCCTGCCAGATCCAGTGTGTGTCAATGCCGTTGAGCTTGCCGGGAACCGCTGCCGCGCACTGCACAACCATGGCAAGACTGATGTCGAAGTGGTTGTTGGAGTGGCAGCCCCACATCAGGCCGAAGTCATTGCAGAGCTGGCCGACGCGGACAGAGCCGTTCATGGTCCAGAAGTGAGGATCCGCCAGCGGGATGTCGACACTGTTCAGAGCGATGCAGTGTGCCATCTCTCTCCAGTCTGTGTCGATCATGTTGGTTGCCGTAGGCATGCCCGATCCGCGCTTGAACTCCGCCATGATCTCACGGCCGGAGAAACGTCCTTCCGCACCGCAGGGATCTTCGCAGTAAGCCAGGATCTTCTTGAACTCGGGAGCCAGCTCCAGCGCCTTGGAAAGAGGCCAGCAGCCGTTGGGATCCAGGTCGACGCGGGCGTTCGGGAAAGCTTCCTTGATGGCGCGGACCGCTTCCAGCTCCTGCTCGGGCTCCAGAACACCGCCCTTGAGCTTGAAATCTTCAAATCCGTATTTTTCGTAAGTTGCCTTGGCCAGAGCTACGATTGCCTCGGGAGTCATGGCCTCCTCATGGCGCAGTCTGTACCAGTCGCAGTCGGAATCGGGCTCTTCCTCATAAGGAAGGTCTGTCTTCTTGCGGTCGCCGATATAGAACAGGTAGGAGAGGAAGCGCACGCGCTCTCTCTGGATGCCGTCGCCCATAAGAGCCGCCGCCGGAACATCCAGGAATTTTCCGAGAAGGTCAAGAAGAGGAGCCTCAATCGCCGTAACTACGTGTACGCCTGTACGCAGGTCAAAAGTCTGAAGGCCGCGGACGTCGTCCTTGATATTCTCATTCAGCCAGTTTCTGACCTTTGTCAGTGTCTGCTTGTAATCGCCGATGCTGCTTCCGATCACGAGGTGCTCGACTGCTTCGAGAGCTGCCGTGATCTTCTGGCCGCCGGGAACTTCGCCGACGCCTTCCGCACCGGTGGAGTCTGTCAGGATGACGATATTTCTGGTAAAGTAGGGTGCATGCGCGCCGGAAAGGTTGAGTTCCATGCAGTCGTGACCGGCTACGGGGTACACTTCCATCTTAGTAATAACAGGTACCATTGATTACCTCCCTTTATGAGACGCGGCTCTCTCCCCAGAGAGAGCCGCGAAGTCTGTTTAAACAGTATAGATTCCCTTGGCGTTCATAGACTCAGCGGACTTGAGGATATCCGCGACCGCGAAAATACCGATCAGAGTACTGAGCTGGTTGAAACCTGCCATCAGCTCGGTGCTTCCGAATGTGAAGCGGGGCGTGCCGTCGATGGGGGCCATGCCGACCATCGCGAAGACGAGGCCCAGCATACCTGCCAGGAGGCCTTTCACCATCTTGCCCGAGGAAAGGATCGCGACCATGGTCAGGGCGAAGAAGCAGATACCGAAGTTCTCAACAGGCGTGAACTTGAGGGCTACATCCGCCAGCATGGGTGCGAAGAAGGACAGGATGAAGAAGGAGAACAGAGATCCCAGGAATGAGAAAACGATACCGATTCCCAGAGCTCTCATCGCCTCGCCTCTCTGGGCCATGGGATAACCGTCAAAGGTCGTTGCGATCGAAGAAGCCGTTCCGGGCATGTTCAGAAGGATCGCGCTGATCAGACCACCGGAGATACCGCCGATATAGACGGCGACCAGTGTGTTCATACCAAGGCTCGCTTCCATACTGAAAGTAAGAGGAAGCATCAGGGCTACCGCCATGGAGGCGGACAGGCCGGGGATTGAACCGAAGACGATACCGATCGCGACGCCGGCGATCATGAAGAGGAGGGATGTCGGATGACAGACCGAAACCAGGGCTGAACCGAGTTGTGCTAATGCGCTCATGTTTTACCTCCTTGTCTCAAAGCGGGAGTATTCCTGCCGGAAGAACGATCTTGAAACCGATGCGGAACAGGAAATACACGATGAGTGTGAACACTACATCAATGATCAGGTACGTAATGATGTCTTTTTTGGTCCTGTGGCTGTCCGGTGCCAGGACATAGATCTGGCAAACCAGATAGACAAGCGTGCAGATGATGAATCCGACCGGCTTGAGAAGAAATACATACAGGAGCGCCAGGATCAGGCTGAGCAGAACTCGCTTGTAATCGCTGGTATCCGGTGCGATTTCCTTGTCAGGATTCTTCTTGAGCTCCGTGACTGCCTGGACAAGCAGGATGATCGAAAGAACCAGAATCAGAGCTCCTACTACCGTGGGCATGAAATCCGGACCGATATCCATGACCTGTGACTTGGGAAGCATACGGGCAGCTATGATCAGTGCGATTCCAAGCACTGCGTAGAAGATGCCGACAATGATGTCCCCGTACTTTTTGATGAACATATTGTTCCCCCTTTCCTTGACCATTTGACTGGCCTGTTTACGTTCTATTTCCAAATCCGCGCCTTAGGCGGAAAGCTCATGACAGAGAGCTTTCGGCTGCCTCAGGTGATCGGCGCCGGATTGAAAATACACAAGTCATTCGCGAATCCATACTGTTCGGTATAAGGCTTCTTAATACCGCTCGCGATGTCCAGTATATAGTTGTAGAGTTCCTCTCCCTGCTCCGCGATGGTCTTATCTCCCACCGCCGCGGGACCCGCGTTGAAGTCGATGATGTCGGGCCACTGCTCTTTCATCTCATTTCTGGAGCAGAGCTTGGCGACCGGTGCCGCCGCGAGGCCGTAAGGCGTTCCTCTTCCCGTCATGAAGACCTGCAGGCCGATTCCCGAAGCGAGCTGGGAAGGACCGCACACGATGTCGGAGGCAGGAGTCGCCGCGAAGATCTCGCCGTGCTTTGTGGGTCTTTCACCGGGCGAGAGCACTTCCACGATCGGCGAAGAGCCTGACTTCGCGATGGATCCCATCGATTTCTCGATGATGTTGGACAGGCCGCCCTTCTTGTTGCCGGGCGTCGTGTTGGCGCCTCTGTCGACGCCGCCCGCGCGCAGGTAGTTGTCATACCAGCGCATCTCTTCCACGAGCCTCTTGCCGACTTCCTCGCTGACGCAGCGCTCCGCGATGTACTGGACGCCGTCCCGCACTTCCGTGACCTCGGAGAACATCACTGTTCCGCCCGCGCTGACCAGAAGGTCCGCCGCATAGCCGGCCGTCGGATTGGCGGTGATTCCGGAGAAAGCATCCGAACCGCCGCACTGCATGCCGACCACCAGGTCGGAGACGGGAAGTTCTTCCCTCTTTCTCGCATTAAGGATCTGCAGCTTTTTCTCCGCCATCTCCACGATGGCGTTCATCATCGCGTCATACCCCTTGTGCTCCTGCAGCACGATCACGTTTTCCGGCGTGTTCAGCTCCGGCCACCACTCGCAGAAGCGGTCCACCGTGAACTTCTCACAGCCCAGCGCCACCAGCATGAACTGGCCGCCGAAATTGGGGTGCATGGCGATATTCCGGATGATCCTCTGAGGTACCTTCGCCTCGGGCGCGTCGATCGCGACGCCGCATCCGTAGGGATGGTTTACCGCTATGACATCGTCCACATTCGGATATTTGGGAAGGATCTCGTTTTTTATCCTTCGAATCGCTACATTGAGAACTCCCGTGACGCACTGCACGGTCGTATTGATTGCCAGAATATTGCGGGTTCCGGCCGGGCAGAGCGCTCCGGCTCTCTTTATGGCCTGCGCGTCACCGGCTTCCACCGCATCCTTTAAAGGATTTCTGTAACCCATCCATGTCGTTCTCGAAGATTTCGGAAGATCGGTCACAATATTTTGCATAAACTTAAGAGAGTCAAGGTCCGGCGCCGGCGCCATCACAAGATTCTTCTCGTTGATCCATCCTCCCAGCGGAATGTCCTCACTGACATGTCCCAGGAGCACGCCGTAGCGGTATACGGGATCCCCCTCCTTCATTTCCCTGAGGGCGATCTTGTGCGCCTGCGGAATATCCACCGCCGTCACCACGCCGGGCATCACTTCCGTTCCCTTTTTCAGGTCATAAATTGCGACTGCCACATTGTCCCTGTCGCTGATCTTAATGCAAAGCCGTTTTTCCATTTTTACCCCCATACTCGTAATCCCGTAAATAATTGTTTTTTTTTACAAGTTTTGCCCAAAAATCGCCTTGCCTTTTGTTCAACCTTGCTGACTGTTGACATTGTTAGGTTACCATTCAGCGAAAAATTGCACTATTTGCGAAACAACTAAAATAAAAACCCTGAATTTCAACTATCCGATAAATGATCAGATAGTGAAATCAGGGTTTCAAATTTGGTTTCAGATTGTATGAAATTTCAGTGTATCGGGTCACTCCGCGGGGTACCCTCTCTGTATTATTCTTTTCTCCTGCTCAGATATACGCTTGCCGCTGCCGCCATCACAGAAAACGCCATCAGCGCTCCCCAGAGCACCGGCATGCTATGGTCGCCGGTGGGTGCGCTCTCGCTTTTCTTTTGCGAACTCTTCTTATGCCCACTGTCCTTTTCCGAGGACTTAGTCGCGGTCGACGTCTTCGCCGGCTTCTCTTCCTTCTTGTTTTCTTCTTTAATTTCGATCTTGGGAATGTCCTGCGTCTCTTTGTGAGACGGATCGTTTCCGCAGATGCGCTCTCTGAGGCCCGTCTCTGTCTCGGTCGCCTCTTTGATCACCTTCCACTCGCTCCAGGCATGCCCCTTTGCCGGGATCGTGACAGGCGCGTCGATCTCCACTGTACCCTCTTCATCGGCGAAAAGCCTGCCGCACTCCGTGCAGGTCCAATATTCCTCTGCACCGTCAGCGACACAGTCCGCCTCTGCTTTATCCGTATGGACAAGCGTATGGATATGCGGCACAAACTCCGCACTGATCCTCACATCACCGGCCGGCATTGTAAAAGTTGTGGTGTGCTCCTGTGTACCGCTGCCAAAGACCGCCGCCTCTATCTGGCTGTCCCCGCAGAAAATGCCGTAGGTTCTGAGCAAATACCCGTTGCCCGACTTCAGTGTGACAGTGACCTTATCTCCCTCAAGTGCCGTATTCTCTTCCGTAAGGTCAGAATCGATCACAGCCGTGACGGTCCCGCTTCCGGTGGCGGATGAAGTGATCTCATAAGCGTTGATAAAGCCGATCACCTCCACGCGGTAGAAAGTCTCTTTCCCGTAATCGCCGCTCGCGATATGTGTCCTGGTATAATTCTCATTTTCTCCGGACGGGATTCCATATCCCCCGGTTATGTAATCTGAATCGCCGATCAGGACCGCGTCCCCGTCTTCGACCGTTGTATACTTGCGATTGTCCCACACCTTGCCGGTGCTCACATTGACGGTGACCGCATACTCGCCGCTCTTGGCCTTCTCTTTTCGCTCCTGCGCATAAGTGATCGCCATATCTCTGGCAACAGCGATCATCTGATTGACCTGATCGGGTCTGGGATTGGAATAGGTCACGGCAATGGGATCTCCGGTATAAATTGTCTTCGTGATTCCCCCGGTACCGGAAAGTTTCACTACCGCAGTCACATAGCTCTTGCTGTTATCTACCGTGTTGTCGATGAAAACATCTTTGGCAGCTGCCTTCGGAGCCGCCGCCTTCTGCTTTGTGACAGAGGGAACCTGCGCTTCTTCCTGCTTCGCGGCAGGAGTATCCGCCATTTCTTCCTGCCGTGCCTCCTCCGGTGCCGCCTCGGGCACGGCCTCCTCCGGCGCGGTCTCTTCCGGGACCTTCTCCGGTGCAGTCTCTTCCGGGATCTCCTCCGGCTCAGTCTCTTCCGGCGTCTCTTCGGGCACGGCCTCCTTCGCCGCAGTCTCTTCCGGGATCTCCTCCGGTGCAGTCTTCTCCGGCGTCTCTTCAGGCACAGCCTCCTTCGCCGCTTCTTCTTCCGCCTGCTGTAAAGTCTCCGGTACCACGCCGCCGGCAGCCTCGGCAGCCGCCACGCCTTTTACTTGTCCCAGGACCAGTCCCGCAACAAGCAGCATCACATAAACTCTTTTCATTTTGCCACCCGCCTTTTCTTATTTGTTATCGGCAGTAATGTATATATTCATACCAATATACTTACCGATACCTCCTTACAATATGGCAAAAAAGCGGGCGCCGCCGAAAATACCGCACTTATCCGCCCGGGGTCCCGACGGCAAATAAATGCGAACGCAGCTATTCCGGCCGCCTGCAGCAGATAACCGATCACCATTGTGCACATGTCGGACATACCCGCCGGAATCTGGTCCATCAGATGATATTCCCAGGACAGCCAGCCGGTAGACGTCAGCAGAAAACTGAGTGCGATGACCGCCACGCTTCTGACAGCCGGCCCGCTGCTGATTTCCCGCGCTGCGGCTGCCGCCTGCTCTTTATAATTCGAAAAAAAGCTTCTGTTACCGGTATCCGGTGAGATTATGAGATTCCTGTTTTCCATGCGATCCTCCCGAAAGGTTCCTGAGAGTTCTGCTTTTGATCTGAAAGAATTCAAGGCTCGCAAAGCGAGCCGCTGCGCCGCGTGCGGGCTGTCCTTCGGACAGCTCCTTCCTTTCCGCACGCGTGTGCATCATTTAACTCAGAGGGGGATTGTCTCCCGCCTGAGTTAACTATCCAGGCTCTTCAAATACTCGTAAGCCGGCTTGTATTTCAGCCTGATCCTGTCATAATCCTTCTGCTTGGGATTCCTGATCCTGCTTATATCCATATTATGTGTGAGATCGGCCATCTTTACTCTGCGGGCCAGGGGATTCTTTGCAAGCCGCTTCACGTAGTCCATATATTTTTCACCATCTGCATGCGTCATGAGTGCCACCGCGTCCGCGATCTCTTCTCCGAAGAAGCCTCTGATATCTTCGATCTCGACAGCCGTATCTTCCACCGTATCGTGCAGATAGCCGACGATCTTCTCCTGAGGCGTATCGAGCAGAGAAGCCACCTTTTCCGGATGCGTGATGTAAGGTACGCCCGACTTATCCCTCTGTCCGCGATGCGCGATCGTTGCGATCAGTTTTGCCACTTCGATTTTTTCAAGATCTGTCATCATCTTCACCTCTCGTCTTTTCTGTCAATATACCTGCTGATCGGGAGTCTCATCCTCCAAACATCGTCCCCTCAAACGCCTCTTCCAGCTTAACGCCATTCACCGTCTGTCCGTCCCCCGTCTCTACTTTGAAGCGGAACGCCTCCCCCGCCTCCATGTCCTCGGTCCGCAAGTCAACGATATCGACGCCGTTTGTCCTCCAGAAACGAAGTTTCGTTCCCGCCGGGATCTCCTTCTCCTCCCCGGTCGGCTCCTGTGTCACAAGGTCCACCGTCTCCGCCTTCAGAGGCACCAGGCTGGTCAGCGTAATGTTCGCCTCAATCTCATAATAGTCCGTCAGAGGAGCAGGCATTCCGTCCTCTCCCACCTCATAGAAGCGGCGTCCGCCGTAGGAACTCATGAGCTGCATTCTCGTGCCCAGCGCGAACTTCGAGGGATCGATCAGACAGTAGCGCTCGCTATAGCTCTCGTCCGGCTTGTACTCTCCGTCCACATAGGCCGGATAGAAGGCAGACGCGAGGCCGGTTCCTCCCATTTTGCCCACGGACGCCGGTACCTTGTCCCCAATCTCGAATACGCTCAGTTCCGGATAATCGCTGTCCGTTCCCGTTATCACGTATACATAGTTTCTTCCGTCCCCGGTGTGCACAAAGTACGGCTGTATGCTGAAGCAGTTCAGCTCCGTCTCGCAGACCTGATCCCCTACGCTGACCCGAATTCCGGAGTACTCGTAGATCTCGTTCCCCTCTTTGTAGGTGCCGGTCACAGACAGTTTCTCGCCGCTGCCGTCTCCGTCCAGGTCAATGTTCATCTCCGTAAACGGACTCATTGATCTCACAAAGCCGTCTTCGGAAGGCCCGAAATTGCCCGTGAACAGGGCCGCCTCTTCGTCAAAAGGAATCCTGGATTCCAGTGTTCCCATCGCGTAAGGCGCGATATCGGAAGGCGCGAACAGGAAGGTTACGCCCTCCTGATCGATCACCCACTTCAGGTCATCCAGTCCCTCGTCAAAATAGTACTGCAGCATATCTTCCGCATCGTCCAGGGTTGATCCGTCCGCCTGTGCCCGGAGATATTTTGCCACGACCGGCTTAAGGGCAGCCGGGTCCTTAAAGACATCGGCAAGTGTGATCTGCTCCCCGTTTTCGGGCCTGTAATTGTAGCCGGTGTACCCCACGGAGCCGTGCGCCGCTCCGGGATAGTACAGGGAGGTCACATCATAGAAGCTCAGGACCGACCGGTCACACCTGACCGGCACGATCTTTCCTTCCACATTTCCCTGGGGAAACTCTTCCGTATCCTCTCTCTTATTCGCGAGCGCGCTCTCTGCCGCCTCTTTGACCTCCGTGAATGTCTTTTCATACTCCTCTTTGATCCGGTCATTCTCTGCTTCAATAGCCTTGTTCAGCTCAGGATAGTCAATGGCCGCCTCTTCCGTGAGTCTGACCGTATCGTAGAAACCGCTGGCGATCAGCGTGAGCCCCTGCTCTGCCATACGCGAGTGGTTCCGCAGCACAAATACGGGGCGCACGCCGCTTTGCGGCTCCCCGTCCTGCGCGCTTTCCCCCTGCGCCTGTGCGGGCTGCACCGTGTTCTGCGTCTGAGCGGTCTCTTCCTGCGCGGCCGGCTCTCCCGCGCCCGCTCCGCATCCGCAGAGAACTCCCGTGATCACAGTTGTCAGCAATACTGCCGCAATTCTTTTTTTCATAGATATGCCTCCTGTCGCATATTCTGTCGTAGGCTTCTTTCGTATGCAGGTCCGGAGACTTCCCGGCCTGATGCACATTCATTATAGCATATATCCCACTGCGTTATTCGACGCGCACGCGTTCAGCATGGTATAATACCGAAATAACCCTAAAATCGAACTCTTTCAAGGAGCCCCCCATGCCCAACGGCTTTTTACCACTTTCCAGACAGGAACTCACAGAACAAGGCGTCACACAGCCCGACTTTGTCTATGTAAGCGGCGACGCCTACGTGGACCACTCGAGTTTTGGCACCGCCATCATCTGCCGGCTGCTGCAGTCGCGCGGCTACAGCGTCGCCCTGATCTGCCAGCCCGACTGGCGCGACCCGCAGAGCGTGCAGGAATACGGCGAGCCCCGCCTGGGCTTTCTCGTCTCCTCCGGCAACATGGATTCCATGGTCAACCACTATACGGTCGCAAAAAAGCGCCGCCACCGGGACGCCTACTCGCCCGGCGGCGTCATCGGCAAGCGCCCCGACTACGCGGTCATCGTCTACTGCAACCTGATCAGGCAGACTTACAAGCACACGCCCATCATCATCGGAGGAATCGAAGCGAGCCTTCGCAGGCTCAGCCACTACGACTACTGGTCCGACCGGGTCCGCCGCTCGATCCTTCTCGACTCCGGCGCCGACCTGATCTCCTACGGCATGGGCGAGCACAGCATTCCCGAGATCGCTGACGCCCTCGCTTCCGGCCTCGACATCCGCGATATCACCTACATCGACGGAACCGTCTACAAGACCCGCGACGAGGAGAGCATCTACGACGCCATAAGGCTCCCCGACTTCGAGCAGGTCCGCAGTGACAAAAGACAATATGCCTGCAGCTTTGCGATCCAGCACGGCAACACCGATCCCTTCCAGGCCAAAAGATTGTACGAAGCCTACGACGGCAAACTCTTCGTGGTGCAGAATCCGCCCGCAAAGCCCCTGACCACGCAGGAGATGGACTACGTCTACGCCCTGCCTTTCATGCGGGCCTATCACCCTTCCTATGAGAAGGACGGCGGCATCCCCGCCCTGAGCGAGATCAAGTTCAGCCTGACTTCCAACCGGGGATGCTTTGGCGACTGCAATTTCTGCGCGCTGACCTTCCACGAAGGCCGCATCGTGCAGGCGCGGAGCCATGCTTCTATCCTGGCAGAGGCCAAAACCTGCCTGAAAGATCCCGATTTCAAGGGCTACATCCACGACGTCGGCGGACCCACCGCGGAATTCCGGCGCCCGGCCTGCGAGGGGCAGCTCACCAAAGGCGCCTGCAAACACCGCCGCTGCCTGTATCCCAAGCCCTGTCCCAACCTGAAAGTGGATCACAGCGACTACCTCTCGCTCCTTCGAAAGCTCCGCGCACTTCCGGGCGTCAAAAAAGTGTTTGTCCGGTCAGGATTTCGGTTTGACTATCTTTTGGCAGACAAGGACCGGACCTTCCTGCGGGAGCTGTGCGAGTACCACGTCAGCGGGCAGCTCCGCGTCGCGCCCGAGCACATCTCGGACAACGTGCTCTCCAAGATGGGCAAGCCGGACGTGGGCACCTACAACGCTTTCTGCCGCGAATTCGAGAAGATGAACGAGAAGCTCCACAAGAACCAGTACATCGTCCCTTACCTGATGTCCTCCCATCCGGGCAGCACCATGAAGGACGCGATCGCGCTGGCCGAGTATATCCGCGACCTGGGCTATATGCCCGAGCAGGTCCAGGACTTCTACCCGACGCCGGGGACCATCTCGACCTGCATGTATTACACAGGTCTCGACCCGACGACCTTGAAAAACGACGACCCTGCCACCATGCAGAAGGTCTACGTCGCGCGCGACCCGCACGAAAAGGCCATGCAGCGCGCGCTCATCCAGTACCGCGATCCGGCCAACTACGCTCTTGTAAAGGAAGCTCTCCTTCGCGAGGGACGCGCAGACCTGATCGGCTTCGGGGACAAGTTCCTGATCCCGCCCCGGGCGCCGCGCGCAGGAGCAGGCGCGCCTTCCGGGAACCGGAGCGGTGCGGGCGCTTCCAAAGGCAAATCCGGCGACGCCAAAGGTAAGGCCGACGCCGCCAATGGCAAAAGCGTTAAATCAGCCAAGGGAAAGACGGGCAGCGCAAACAGCAAGGCCGACGCCAGGTGGAAAAGTGTCAAATCCGCCGGGAACAGGGAGCACTCCCGACACAGCGCCTCGAGTCACAACAGCGGCACCACGCGCGGCCGCTCCCGGAAAAAGTAAACATACAAAAAGCCAAGAATTGCAAGGAAAGGCCGCTGCACTAAGTCATTCTCAGTGCAGCGGCCTCTCCGATTGAGCACGTAAATGTAATTCTCCAAACTTATACAGGTCGTCCATTATTCGATCAAGGCTCGCTCCGCGAGCCGTCTTTCTAGTTCCACCCGATCCCCCGCAGGCTTCCAAACCTGACGGTTATCCTTCCGGTCTTCTCATCGAGCATGATCACCGCATACGTCTTCTTGAGCCCGGCCTGCCTGGGCTTTGCCACGCTCCCGGGATTGAGCAGCAGAATATCGTTCTGCTCATCGAGGGCCGGCATGTGCGTGTGCCCGTAGATTGCCACATCCGCGCCGCGGTCCTCCGCGGCCTCCCTCAGATTTGCCAGCGTGTAGGACACGCCGTACCGATGACCATGGGTCAGGAATACTTTGTGTCCGCCCATTTCGAACAGCTCCGAGCCGGGCATGGAATCCCGCCAGTCCATATTTCCGGCCACCGCGTGGATCTCGTACTCACGCTTCGGCCCCAATATTTTGTCAAGATCTCCCTCGACATCGCCCGCATGGATCAGCATGTCAATGGGCGCCTCCTGCCCGATCGCCTTGCGCAGAAGGTCATGTCTTCCGTGGGAATCGCTCACTACCAGAATCTTCATGTCTCAATCATCCCTTTCGATTCATTGACGGCTCACGGCCGGCTTTTCACGGCTCGCCGATAGCCCGCCCTTATCTTCCCAAAAGCTCATCCAGCGTGCTGCCGTAAGGAGGAAGGAATTCCTCCACAAACACTTTCACTTCAGGAAGCTCCCAGGCCAGTTCATCCACGGCCTTCTGTGTGGACTTCTGTGCGGTCCTGAACTCGCCGTTACCGGCTCCCGTCTCCTCCATGCACTTGATCAGGGCGGAGAGCTTGTCCGCCGCCTTGACCAGCCGGCGCATGTAGTAGTTCTCTTCCCCCTGCGCCTCTTCGAAGATCCCGGCGTACACCTCCCGCATATCCTCCGGGAGCTGCCGAAGGAGCCTCATCTGTGCCATATTCTCCACTTCCTTGTAGGCGTCCCTGATATCCCTGTTAAAATACTTGACCGGCGTCGGCATATCGCCGGTAATGATCTCCGACGCGTCATGATAGAGCCCGAGCAGCGCCGCCCGGTCCGCGTCCAGTGCGCGCCCGAACCTGACATTTCCGATCACGCACAGCGCGTGCGCGATCATCGCGACATCCAGCGCGTGCTCGCTGAGCGTCTCCGTTCTCGCGTTTCGCATCAGCGCCCAGCGGTCTATATATTTCATCCTCGACAGTGTGGCAAAAAAGTTATAAGTCATACGTTTCTTCCTTATCCGTTCCGCACGCGTGTGCATCGAATAACTCAGAGGGGGACATCCCCCTGTGTTATTTTTGTGGTCTATAGTATAACACTGACCCCCGCTTCGATGCTATCATAAGTAGTACAGATTGATAAGGAGGACAACAATGATCACAAACACAGCACTGATCGAGCGCCTGTTGCGCTACGTAAAGATCGACACCCAATCTGACGATGAAGCCGCTTCCCAGCCATCCACACAGAAGCAGAACGACCTCGCCCGGCTTCTCTATAAAGAGCTCTGCGGCATGGGCGTCCCGGCCCACTACGACACGCAGCACTGTTACGTCTACGCAAAGCTTCCCGGCCAGGAGCCCGCCATCGGCTTCGTCGCCCATATGGACACATCTCCCGCCTGCAGCGGCCGGGACGTCAGGCCGCGCATTGTAGAGAACTACCAGGGCCAAAATATAGTCCTGAGCGAACAGCCCGCCACAGCCCCCGTCGTTATGCGGACTTCCGATTTTCCGGAACTGCTCTCCCACATAGGAGAGGACCTGATCGTCACGGACGGGACCACTCTTCTCGGCTCAGACGACAAATCCGGTGTCGCCGAGATCATGAACCTTTTCGAGTACTACACCTCGCATCCCGAGATCCCTCACCGCACGATCTGCGCCGCCTTCACACCGGACGAGGAAGTAGGCCGGGGGACGGAGAATTTTGACCCGGAAGCCTTCGGTGCAAAACAGGCCTATACCGTCGACGGCGGAAAACTCGGCGAAATCGAGTACGAATGCTTCAACGCCGCCTCTGCCAAGGTGGAGATCACCGGCCGCGGCGTCCACCCCGGTGACGCCAAGAACACCATGATCAACGCCTCCCTTGTGGGCATGGAATTCAATGCGCTGCTGCCTGCCTCCGACCGGCCCGAGCACACCGAAGGGTACGAAGGCTTCTACCATTTGATCGGCATGGAGGGCGACGTCTCCCGCGCAGTTCTCAAATACATTGTCCGCGACCACGACAGCGGCAGCTTTGCCGCCAGAAAAGAGCTCCTGCTCCGGTCCGCCGCCTTCCTCAACGACAAATACCGGGCTTTAGCGGGGGGTGATGTTCTCAGGATCACGATCAAAGACCAGTATTACAACATGGCCATTCCGATGAAGGACCACATGGAACTGGTCACCGGCGTCCAAAAAACCATGCAGCAGATGGGCATCACACCGATCGTGCAGCCCATCCGCGGAGGCACCGACGGAGCCGCCCTCACTTACCTCGGCATTCCCTGCCCCAACCTGTGCACCGGCGGTTACAACTTCCACGGCCTCTACGAATATGCTTCCGTTCAGGAGATCGAGAAGTGCGCGGAGCTGCTGATTTTGCTGGCGGCGGTGTGACGCCTGAAACGCGATAACTATTTATGGTTCGAACATTGGACCTGTAAGCGCCCTCTATTATAAGGAGAAAACCTATGAGCACTTATTCCTTCTATATCGGCACCCATGCCCCTGCTTCCATGACTTGCATCTACCGGTGCGAGGCTGACTTTGAAAACCTTGCGTTTTCCACTCTCGATACGATTCAGGGCATCCCGGATCCCACTTATCTGGCGGGCCCCGCAAATGGCGTTTTATATGCACTTGGCAAGACTCCGGAAGGCGGGGCTGTCTATGCGCTCCGGCAGGAATCCGGGGCAATTGACGCCGCCTCAAACGGCCGTCCCGCGCTGGCCGTCATGAACAGCCTTCTGAGCGCCGGCCAGGGTCCCTGCCACATCAGCCTGGATCCGCGCGGCGAATACCTTCTCTGCGCCAACTACGGGAGCGGAAGTGCTGCTTTGTTTGCCCTTGGCCGCGATGGGAGCCTGCAGGCACTCAGCGATTTTCGCCGGTACAGCGGCGTCGGCTATGATTCTTCCGACCGCCAGAAGGGACCTCATGCTCATTTTGCGTCCTTCCACAGCGAGAGAAATGAAGTGCTCGTCTGCGACCTGGGACTCGATATGGTTTACGTCTATGAACTCGACAGAGTCAGCGGAAAGCTTCTGGACACCGACCGCAGCATTCGTCTTCCGGACGGCGCCGGCCCCAGGCATCTCGCCTTCCACGATAGTCACCCCGGAATGCTGTTCGTGATCGCGGAAATGGCCAATACCATCTTTTCATATCGCTTCGACGAGGCGAGCCGACAATATATTTTGGCGCAGTCCGTCTCTGCCGTCCCCGCAGGTCCTGACTGCGACGAAGTCACGCCTTCCGACCGGGAGCTGATGCTCCCTCCTACCGCAGACAACGGAAGTATTGGCTGCGCGATCCGCTTCTCTTCGGACGGGAAATACCTCTTTGTGTCGAGCAGACTGGGGTACCAGAGCATTTCCGCCTTCCGCTGCGGCGATGACGGTCAGCTTCGCTTCTGCAGCCGCTGCCTCTGCGGCGGAATCACCCCCAGGGACTTTAACGTATTGGAAGGGAACGGGGCCGACTATATCCTGGTCGCTAACCAGGACTCCGACCTGATCACGGCTTTGCGATTTGACAGGGGGACCGAGAATCTGACGCTTCTTGATATGAAGATGCCGGCGAACAAGCCCACCTGCATTTTGCCGGTGTGTTAAAACATGCATATTATGCAGCCGGCTGCCGGCACTGTATTATGCAAAAAAGAGAGGGTCCGCCTCACACGGCGCGCCCTCTCTTTTTTTCAGCTTCCCCACTCTCTCTTCGCAATCTTCTTGTACATATAGACCTTGTCCCCGGCCTTCAGGACCAGCGACCCGTACGGCACGATCATTTGATCGGCGCGCCTGACCAGTACGATATAGGACTGCCTCGAGATATCGAGTTCTTTGACAGCAAACCCATTCCAGTTGTGATTTTCTTCTACCGCGATCTCCTTGAGCTCCATGGCGTCCACGCCGCGCAGCGGCTCGGCTCCGATGACCAGGATGTCGTCCGCTTTCAGAACGACGTCTTCATGCGGTACGATCGACTCGTGGTCCCTTATGACGATCGCGGCGATCATTCCCGCGGGGAACACCAGATCGCCGATCCTTTTCCCGGTCCAGACGTCGCCGGGGGCGATCCGGATCCTGAGAAAGCTGAGCTCCTCGTCATTTTTGTATTCCCCCAGGAGCTTGAACTGCGTGTACTGCTCAACAAATCCGGCACTGATGATACCGGTCGGGATCGCCACCATTCCTACGCCCAGAAAGGTGATGATAATACTGAAAAACTTTCCCGCCGGCGTGATCGGATAGATGTCGCCGTACCCTACCGTCAGGAGCGTCGACGCCGCCCACCAGATCCCGGAGAAAGCGTTGGCGAACACCTTAGGCTGCGCCTCGTGCTCCAGGCTGTACATGCACAAACTCGAGCCCAGCATCAGGAGCGCGATGATAAAGACCGAAGACAGGAGCTGCTGCTTCTTGCTCTTGATAACCTCCGCAATGACATTGAGCGAGTCGTAATAGGCGTTGATCCGGAACAGCCTCAGGATCCTGACCACGCGGAACATTCGGAAGACTGCGACGCCCGTCGGGAAGAACACCGGCAGATAATAGGGCAAAAAAGAGAACAGATCCACAATTCCCGCAAATGATTTACAATATTTGAGCCGGGCGACCCAGTTGGGCTCCCCCGGGTACAGTTCCGGCGCCGTCAGTACACGCAGCACATAGTCGACGGCAAAAAAGAGCACCGTAATATGCTCAATGCTGTTAAAGATATTGCCGTAAACCGCAGTCAGATTGTCAAAGGTAGACATTACGGCGACCACCAGGTTCGCGACCACAGCTCCTGTGCTGATCACGTCGTAAGCCTGATTGATCGGCTCATCGATCACGCCGACAGAAACCATCCTGAAGAGTTTGGCCCGAAGAGAAGGCCATGCACTTTTTGACTGATTATTCATTTGCCTGCTTCCTGCTTCGTGTTGTAAGTGCAATTTGTCCTTGTATCAGTTAAAATTAAAATAACTATTCGGCCCCCACGTTCCTTATTTTGATCTTTTTTCCGGGGTGCCGAATTTAAATACATTATGACACAAACACCGAATTCCTACAAAGAGCAAATACAGTTCACATGGAACGCCGCCCTGCGGGGGCAGAACGGAGATTTATGAGATTACTTTTTATAAGGCATGGCGACCCTGACTATGCAAATGACTGCCTGAACGCGATCGGCCTGAGTGAGGCCAAGGCGCTTTCTGTGCTTTGCCCGCAGCTCGGACTGGGCACCTGCTACGCCTCCCCTCTGGGCCGGGCACAGGAAACTGCCGCCATCGCGCTGGGCCGGGCTGTGGAAGGCGCACACGGCGTCGCGGCCGCCGCTGATTGCGGCGATGTTCTCACCACCCTCGACTGGCTGCGCGAATTTCCGGCGCTGGTAGATGTAAACGACACACCGCTTTTGCATGATGCATACTATCAGGATCTGCTTCCCGACGGGACCTGCAAGCCCAGGATCGTCTGGGACATGTATCCCTCCTACTACATGGAGCACGAGGCCTACTCGGACTATGACGACTGGCGCACCACATTGGTCGCGCACTGTTCCAACATGCTTACCGTCTACGAATATGTCACTTTTTCATTCGACACGCTTTTAGCCGAGCACGGCTATGTTCGCGAAGGCCGGCATTACCGCGTGGCAGGAGAGAGCACTGAGACGCTGACATTCTTTTGCCATTTCGGCATCACCTGCGTCCTCCTCTCCCATCTGTGGAACATCTCTCCCTTTATTCCGCTGCAGTCTTTCTGCATGCCCACCTCTTCCGTCACCGAGCTGTTCACCGAGGAGCGCCAGAAAGGCTACGCGAATTTCCGCGCCACGAGGATCGGCGACACGTCGCACCTTACCATGGCAGGTCTGCGGACGCAGCGCCTGCCCCACTCCGCCTTGTTCACGGAAGTTTACAGCGACTTCTCGCAGAGACATGACTGAAGTGCCGGCATTCATCGGCCCAAAAAGAGGACAGGCAGTTGCCCTTTCTCTAATTTCCTTGGAAGATGTTTTCTCAAATCTGACCGATTATGCCTAAAACATCGCTGCCGCAGGGCGCACACAAACTAAGTGCCGCCGGAGTTCCCTCCGGCGGCACTTTCGCTGCATGTCATTTCTTCTCTGATTCGCCCGCGGAATCCCCGCCGGCATTCTGCTGCGGCTCCCCGTCAGGTGCCCCAGCCTCCGGCTGACCGCCGCCATTCTGCTGCGGCCCTTCGCCAGGCGCCCCTGCCTCCGGCTGCCCGGCCGTCTTCTGCTCCGGTGCTGCCCCGGCAGGCGCCCCGGCCTGCTTACTCACAAAAAGCTTCCTTCTCTTAGCGTCCTTCGCCGCCTGCTTTCTGGCCTGCGCCTCCGCCTTCTCGCGCGCTTTGGCGCTCATCATCTTCGCGTATTCGGGATCCGACATCATCGCGATCCTTCTGGCCCTGTCCCTGGCGGACGCCCTGATGATCAGGATGATCACGATCGCCAAAATGATCAGGAACGGGAAGTACCTCACGACAAACAGGATGACTCCCTTGCAGAAATTCGTGAAACTCTCAATCGCGTCTTCAAATGCATATTTGATCTCTTCGCCGAAAGGCGTCTGTACGACTTCTTCCGTGTAGCGCTTTACTTCCTCCAGCTCGATGTAGACCGTAGAATACTGCACGTCTTTGTCCATGGCGGACAAATCTGTCTTGTAAATATTGAGCTGCCGCTCCACTTCCGAGAGCCTCTGCTCCACGAGGATCATGTCATCGATGGTCTCCGCTTTGTCCATCATTGCCAGCAGTCTTTCCTGCTCCTTTTCCAAGGCTTTCTTGTAGGTTTCCTTGTTCGCGTAGACCTGGCTGATATTCTCCGCGCTCACCGAGCGGCTCATGACCTTGCCGTCTCCGCCCAGAGAATCCATAAATTCCTCAAACTTCTCGGAGGGGATCCTCGCGGTAATGCTCAGATACCGCCTGCCGCCGGAACCGGAATTTCTGTACCAGTCGTAATTGTTGTCGCTCTCGCTCTCCGACTCCGAAAAGCCCCCGGCCGCCTTGATCTTGGCCCGGATGGCAGCGGCCGACTTCTCGTACTCCAGCGTCTGCATCTGCAGCCTTCCGGTGTAGACGATCTTCTGGCCGTCCTGCTCCCGCAGTGCCGACTCGCTGGTCCCTGCGTCGCCCGGCTCGCCCGCTTTTCCCGCTTCTCCTTCGTAATCTGCTTCTGCCGTATCTGCCACGGCTTCCTCGCTGGCATAGCCATTGTAAGAGTCGCTGGTCGTCTCTTCCTTATAGGAACCGGACGCCGGCGCGCTGTTATTCGAAGACGCGCCGCAGCCGCTCAGGCAAAGTGCCGCCGCCAAAACAGCAATAACCGTCAGTTTCCTCTTTTTCATTCTGGTCCTCCCTTCAGCGGAAGAGGGTCATCACGTCCTCATAGTCCGCCTGTGAAATTCTCATCACTACCCCGGGATAATTGTCCATGCTTACATAAGAATTCTCATAGAAAGTGATCGTATCTACTTTGCCGTTCTCCTTGGTCAGAAAGACGTAGTAAACGGGATCTCCTGTATTGGCCATCATGGAAGGAACGGGCTTTCCGTTATCAAAGGCCCTTGACAGGATCTCTTCGCCCTCCGGTGTGTAGTCCGGCACGGTAGTACTTTTTCCGTCTGCCTGATCCTCCGCCGAGATATACTCGAGAGAGATGTAGTCGCCCTTTTTGTCGCCCATGAGATCGACGGCTTCCTTTTCGCCGTCCGGCGAGCCGGCATCTGCGGCAGAATCTGCGCCGGCTTTGGAGTCGGCACCTGCGCCTTCCGCATTGCTCCGGACAGAATCGTTTCCGCCCGCACTCTCCGTCTCGGCGGCAGCTTCCGGTTCAGCGGCTGTCGGGGCCTTCACTCCATCGGCCTCTGATGCCTCTCCGTCTTCGGAGACCGCCTCCGACTTACTGCCGTTCTTTCCCTGTGTCTCGTCGGGCCCGGCCGCCTTGTCTTCTTCCGCGGCCTCGGCGGCATCCGGCGCTTCACCGGCCATCACGACATCTTCCTGCGCCCCGTCTTTCTCCTGCGAGACCAGCTGACTGCTCTTGGTGCTCTGCGCGCCGCGCGTCCCGATAAAATCTCTCGCCATAAGCAGCAGGAATACGGCAGCTGCCGCGGAAATCGCGACTACCGCAAACCTGTATACACTGTTTTGTCCGCGTCGTTTTCGTTTCCCGGAGCTTGCTCTTCGGTCGCTCCGCGCGATCAGCTCCTCGTCGAGCTCCCCCATCGCTTTGAACAGATCCTCCGCCCTCATTCCATGAATCCCCCCTCTGTAAGATAATTGCGAAGCTTCTTTCTCGTCCTGCTCAGGATCACGGTGACGTTGTTCTCCGTCATCTGATACCTCTTCGCGATGTCAGGGATCGCTTCTGCAAAAAAGTACCGCCTGACAAAAAGATCGCCCTCCCTCTCGGGCAGATCCTTGACAAATTGATTGATCGCTTCCTTCAGCTCACCGGCTGCGTAAAGTTCCTCCCCGTTCCACTTTCCGGAAAGATCGGCGCACTCCGCCAGCTCATCGAGCACGGCTTCCATCGTTCCTCCTCCGCGCTTGGAGGCGGACCTGGCCCTGTATCGGTCAAAAGCCAGATTTCTCGCTATTTTGGCCAAAAAAGCGCGCAGAACGGACGGCCTTTGCGGCGGCATTGATTTCCACGCGCGAAGCCACGTATCGTTTACGCACTCCCGGGAGTCCTCGTGGTCGCCCAGTACATTGTACGCAACTGTATGACAATATTTCCCATATTTGTGATCCGTCTCTTCGATGGCGCGTTCGTCCCTCTTCCAGTACAGATCGATGATTTCGGTATCTTCCATGGATTTTCCCTTTTGTAAACGGCATTCGCAAGCCGCTTATACTCTTAATGACGGTCCTGATCGGAGAACCTTACACTTTTTTTGTCTTTTGTAATTATTCGGCACCCCGGAAAAAAGATCAAAATACGGGCCGGGGAGCTCGCTCCTCAGAACAGTTTAACATACCCGCCCAGCGAATCCGCTTTTATTTTCAGCGCCTTGCACCGGCTGTTCACATAGATCGCGCAAGGATACTTGCTGTTCTTGGCTTCCTGGATCATATTGGCGCCCGCTATGTTGCCGTCAAACGCGACCAGCGTCGACGGCCGGCGCTTGAAGATCTCATACGCAAAGCTCTTGTAAGTGCCCATAGGCACGGGCTCTATCGAAACCCGGATGCCCGCGCCGCTCCTTAAGAGCTTCTTGTACTCCCCTTCCGTGATCATGGACGGAACTATGGCAAAAATCTGAAAGCGCCCGGCGTTTTTCTCCACCAGGTACTGTTCGTAACCGCGCAGCGTGTGCCCGACCACAAAGAAAGTCTTCTCCGGATCTTCCCTCTCAAGGAGCTCATCGATCCGCCTTTTATTCTCTTTCGTCATCCTCACTTTGTGGTTGTCGTGGCTGAAGCTCCCTCCGACGATCACGATCGGCTTTTTATCCGCCGGCATCTCGCAGATCCTGTCCGCCAGCACTTCTGCCGCCCGGAGCGACCGCTTCCCGATCAGCGAGATGTGCTCGGGAATCGGATCCGAGGCCTGCTTTTCCTTTTCGTAGGCCGCTTTCTTATCTTCAAAAGTCTGCAGGCTCCTCGAAAGGACCCTGTCCTCGCACTCTCTCATCCTGTGCATCTCTTCGTCGCTCAGGCCCAGCATTTTCTCCAGCGAGAGCTGCTCGTCGATGGAATCGCTGCCGTAGAGCGCCGCGCCGTCCGTCCCCTGTACGCATCCGATCCCGCTGGCCAGATATCGCCTGAGCGGATGGTTCTTCATTCCGCTCAGGTTGTTCAGCCGCACATTCGAGGTGATCTGGAACTCCAGCACCGCTCCGCTCTCCTTAAGCGCCTCGATCAGCGCTTTTCCCTTGGCGTGGCGCAGGTCCGGCGTATACAGTCCGTGCCCGATCCTCACATAAGGCATCTTCTCTCCCGGCTCCAGCGCCTCCCGGATGCATTTCAGGCTGTTGGCAATATTATCGCGCAGGCCGTCGTTCTCGCCCGCATGAATTCTGAGCACAAACCCTGGATTCTTCTGCGAGATCCGGACCAGCTCATGAATTACCGGCGCGATATCCCTGATATCATTGAGCTCTTCTCCGATAATGTCGCTGCCCGCCACGTAAGGGTCCGCGGCAATGCTCTGCAACGTCTCCAGATTCTCCCTGAAATAGTCTCCCGTCTCCACCTGATCCTTCACGATTGTCAGAGGAATCCGGCGGATGGCCGCCAGAAACCGCAGCAGAACTCCCGTCTCCCCGGTGATGGCCGGCATGACGGCGTGTACCTGCTCCAGCATCGCAGGGGCGCCCTCTTTTTTGACAAGGGTCGTGTCCGAGATCTCCGCGTAACACACCCCTTGTCTCGCATAGCTGCGCGCTACCCACAGCAGCTTGTCCTGAAAGAGCGTATTATTCTTGTAAGCCGGATTCTCCCGATCCCTCAGGATCTGCAGCACAGCCCTGCGGATGTCCGCGTCCGGGATCTGCGCGATCTTGTCCGGGGCGGGCTCCACAAAATCTTCCGCCTTCTGCCCCTTTGTAAAGACATACCTGTACAGATACACCTTCTCAAGATTCGTAAACACGGCCTGCCCGTCCTTCAAAATAGCGAGCGACCTCCGGATCCTCGGAATATTGTAGGCGGCGTCCTCCGGATCATTCAAGATCAGATCGGCAAAATTCAGAAACGTATTGTCATCAATCCTTCTCGTCAGATACTTTCCCTGCAGGCCGCAGTCTTTCTGGGCTTCTGCGGACTTTTCCCTGCGCTCGGCCAGCTTCGCCTTCTGCTCCTCGGACACCTTAATCCCCAGCTTCTTGATGTAATAGAGCGGATACCGGATCTGATGACAGATCCCCAGCGCGATCAGAAGATCCGGGTGCAGGTTCGCGTTCATATGCGTGTGCAGATCCGTGCGGAACTTGTTCTCACTTCTTATATAAGTCTTCACGATCGTGCGCTTTTCATCCAGCCTGTAGTCCTTGGTCTGACTCATCAGAGTCTTGGAAATCGCCGGAATATGCGCCTTCGTCTCGATCCGCCCGTCCGGATAAATATTGGCGACCTTGGTGTCCCCCAGCCTGAAAATATAGACCAGCTTGTTATACCCGTCTATATAGCTGGGCACCACTCCCCTTATTACCAGAAGCCCGTCCTTCCCTTCCGACAGCGGCAGGTCGCACAGTGCGGCCAGGTTGCGGATCAGATTCCCCGTGCCGTGGTTGGGCGTGGAGAGGATGAAGTGCATGGGAGCGGGTGCGCCGGCGGCGGCCTCCATATACAGATCTACAATTATATCTTTCTCTTTGTCGAGATAAAAACGCTGAAATCTTTTCACAGATGATGATTCTCCTTCTGCTCATATTGTCTGTATTATAGCAGAAATCGGGACAAAATATGCCGTCGTTGGTCACAGACAGGAAATCAAAAGGAGCGCCCCCCATCGACCGGCTTGATCAGCACGGCAAATGGAGGCCGCTCCCTTATTTCTGGCAAATTTGATTCAACTCATTCTTTATAAATCACATACGCCTCATACGGCTCCAGAATCCCATCCAGATACTTGTCATTATCAAGGTTCCGGATAAGGACTTTCGCCTCCCTGAACTCCTCATCGGGCATGAACTCCCGCTCATGCTCCGAGAAATTGCAGACCACAAGGAGCTTCCTGCCGTCCAGTTCTCTGGTGTAGACGAAGAGATCGGGATCCTCCGGCTCGAGAAGATCGTAGTGACCGTATACGATGATGTCGTAATTGTGCCGCAGCTCGATCAGCTTCTTGTAATAGTGGAAGACGGAATCGTCCCGCAGCAGCTGCTCGGCGGCGTTAACCTTCGTATAGTTGGGGTTCACGGCAAGCCACGGCTTGCCGGTTGTAAATCCGGCATTGGGCGAGTCGTTCCACTGCATGGGAGTGCGCGCGTTGTCGCGGCTCTTATTCGCAATCTTAGGGAAGATCTCCGAAGGAGCCCAGCCCATTTTCTCCGTCAGCTCATAGTAGGCGTTGATCGACTCCAGGTCATTGAAGTCCTTCACGGACCTGAAGGGATAGTTGGTCATTCCAAGCTCTTCGCCCTGGTAAACGTAAGGCGTTCCCTGCATCATGTGCAGGCAGGTCGCGATACATTTGGCCGAGCGCTCGCGGTACTCATCGGAAGGATTTCCGAGGCGGTTGACCACGCGGGGCTGGTCGTGATTGCAGAAGAACAGGCTGTTCCAGGCAACTCCGTCCAGGCCTTTCTGCCACTTGGTGAGATTTTCCTTGAGAGGCACCAGCGGCATTTTTCTTGTGGACCACTTGAACTGCCCTTCCCCGTCGAGCCCGACGTGCTCGAACTGGAAGACCATATTCAGCTCGGTGCCCTCGCTGTTCGCGTATTTTTTGGCCTCTTCCAGCGTGACGCAGGCCGTCTCGCCGACCGTCATGAGGTCATACTTTGAGAGGACTTTCCGGTTCATCTCCTGCAGGTACTCGTGCACATGCGCGCCGTTGGCCGTGCAGCCGCAGTCGCCGTACAGCTCGTTCATAAGCGGCGCGTCGGGCAGTCCCTCCGGCTTGGAGATCAGACTGATGACGTCCATTCGGAATCCGTCGATGCCCTTCTCGCACCAGCGGGTCATCATGTCGAAGACGTCCCTTCTCACCGCCGGGTTGTCCCAGTTGAGATCCGGCTGCTTGGGAGAAAACAGGTGCAGATAGTACATATCCGTCGTCTCGTCATATTTCCAGGCGGATCCGGAGAACCAGGAGCCCCAGTTGTTGGGCTCTTTGCCGTCCTTTCCTTCTCTCCAGAAGTAGTAATCCCTCTTGGGATTCTCCTTGGAGGAGCGGCTCTCCAGGAACCACTTGTGCTCGTCCGAGGTGTGGTTGACGACCAGGTCCATCACTATTTTGATCCCGCGCTCGTGGGCGGCCGCCAGCATCCGGTCAAAATCCTCCATGGTCCCGAATTCATCCATGATCGCCTCGTAGTCGCTGATGTCGTAGCCGTTGTCGTCATTGGGCGACTTGTAGACGGGAGAGAGCCAGATGACGTCAATTCCCAGCTCCTTCAGATAGTCCAGCTTGGAAGTGATCCCGCTGAGGTCGCCGATCCCGTCGCCGTTACTGTCCGCAAAACTGCGGGGATAGATCTGATAAACTACACTTTCCTTCCACCAGGTCTTTTTCATATGCACCTCCCTGCATGTCCCGGCGACAGTGCCGCCGGACGGTTCCCGTTCCGAAGCGGCCTCCCTGCCGCCTTATCCCATCCTTCCGTACATGGCCGTCATGTCCGCGATCCTTGCCGCCAGAGGGCCGGACAGATCCTCTTTGCGAACTCTCCACATCCAGTTCTTTCCGTTTGTCGAGGGCTGGTTGATCCGGGCGCTGTTGTCCAGCCCCAGATAGTCCTGAATCGGAATGATGCAGTAGTCGGCCACGGAGCCAAAGCACGCGATAATCATCTTCTCCACAATCTCCTGCGGGTCCTTGGTGCGCACGTCCAGATACTCGCAGACCTGCTTTCTCTCGATGGGCAGAATGCTGTCGATCCAGCCGCGGAGCGTCTCGTTGTCATGGGTTCCCGTATAGACCACGCAGTTGCGCTGATAGCGGTAGGGCAGATACTCGAGGGCCCCCGAAGAATCCCGGGAGTCAAACGCGAACTCCAGCACCTTCATATTCGGAAAGCCCGTGTCGCGCACCAGCTGCCGCACGGTATCGGTTACATAGCCCAGGTCCTCGGCAATGATGGGCGTCTCGCCCAGCGCTGCCTTGATCGCATCGAACAGGTCCTTCCCCGGTCCCTTCTCCCAGTGCCCGTCGGCGGCCGTTTCCGACTCCGCAGGGATGGCAAAATATTCATCGAACCCGCGGAAATGGTCGATCCGGATGACATCGTAGAGCTCTTTGCACTTGGCGATGCGGCGGATCCACCAGTCGTACCCTGTCTCTTTGTGCAGCGCCCAGTCGTAAAGGGGATTGCCCCAGACCTGCCCCGTAGCCGAAAAGCCGTCCGGCGGCACGCCCGCGATCATGCGGATCCGCCCTCTCTCATCCAGCTGGAATAGCTCCCTGTGCGCCCAGAAATCCGCGCTGTCCGCGGATACATAGATCGGAATATCGCCGATGATTCGGATTCCCTGTGCCGAAGCGTAGTCCCTCAGCTTTTTCCACTGTCTCGCGAACTCAAACTGCAGGTACTCATAATACCCGACTTCATCCTGCATCTTTTCCGACCAGGCCTGTACCGCCTCCGTTTCATGGTCGCGTATATTCGGCTCCCAGCTGCTCAGGCCGGCCCCGGCGTGCGCTTTTTTGACCGCCATAAATAGGGCGTAATCGCCCAGCCAGAATTCGTTATCTTTCTTAAAGGCCGCGAACTCCGCCGTCTCCTTGTGGCTGCTTCTCTCATAGGCCTTCCTCAGAAGATCCCAGCGCCCGAGGTAGAGCTTGCCGTAGTCGACTTCCCTGCCGTCACCGAAATCCGCGGCGTCGCACTCCTGCTCCGTCAGAAGTCCCTGTGCGATCAGGTCCTCAAGACTGATCAGATAAGGATTTCCCGCGAAAGTCGAGAAGGACTGGTACGGGGAGTCCCCGTATCCCGTGGGGCCCAGCGGCAGGATCTGCCAGTAGCTCTGCTTCGCTTCCTTCAGAAAATCCACAAACTTATATGCCTCCGCCGAAAAACAGCCGATCCCGTATTTGCCGGGAAGACTGAAGACCGGCATAAGAATTCCACTGCTGCGCATATTTCCTCCTTGTCCTTTATCAGTTACGCCTTGCGGCGAGCGAGCTCCCCGGACCTTATTTTGCTCTTTTTTCCGGGGTGCTGAATAATTGCGTTATTCTTCCGTTTCATCGTCGAGGACCCAGGGCCTGTCCTCCTCTTCCTTCTCTCCGATTATTCTGTCGAAAATCGGCTTGTACAAAAGCGCGCACAGATATCCCGGCAGGGAAATCCCCAGCAGGAAAAACAGCGGCAGGAGCCTGGTCACATTCAGAAGCAGGAACGGGATCACCGCGCTGGCCGCGACCATAAGAACTGTCCTGGGAAAATAAGCCGCTGCCAGAATAGCGGCGTTCTTAAAAGCCGCGCCCGTGGAATACACGAACCGCGCCGTCAGCGGGATCACGTACACATAGATGGCCGCTGTCACAAAAAGGCCTGCGTAGATCGGGATCAGCATGGCGCGGGGCAGCCCCAGCTGACCGCCTCCGATCAGCCTCATGTCCGCATACAGAAAGCCGGCTGCCGCCAGCAGGATCAGCCAGATCGGCGTCGCATTTTTCAGGTTTTCCTTAAAGCGCTTCCAGAACTCCCCCGGAAGGCTCCCGCCCCGCTCCTCGATCATCTCAATGATCACATAGTGCATGGCCGCCAGGGCCGCGCCCGCCGTCACGATCGGAAGACTGAAAAGCAGCGTCAAAATATTGAGGAATACCAGCGTGCTCAGATCCGTGAGCGCGCGCATCAGAGGTCCTTCCTGGTCAAACAGATTTCTCATTCCGGTTTACCTTACTCTCCGCTATGAACAAGAGGCTGCACCCGATTTCGGCGCAGCCTCTGTAAAAAAGTTCAGTACTTGTTTCCTGCGGCATCAGCCCTTGACAGCGCCCTCGATCATTCCGTTCATGATCTGCTTCTGTGCGAACAGGAACAGGATTACCATGGGAATGATAGCCAGGAGCGCGGCCGTCAGGATCAGGTTCCACTGCTTGACGTAGGAACCGACGAAAGCCTGTACCGCTACGGGAAGGGTCTTAACTTTGCCGTTCTGACCGAGCATCATGGAAGGAAGCAGATAGTCGTTCCAGATCCACATGCCGTTCAGGATGGTAACAGTTGTGATGACGGGAGTCAGCAGCGGGAAAATGACCTTGAAGAAGACCTGCTCGGGACGGCATCCGTCGATGGAAGCCGCTTCCTCCAGATCATAAGGGATTCCCTTGATGAAACCGGTCAGGATGAATACAGTCATGGCACCGCCGAATCCAAGGTACGCAAAGACGATACCGGGAACAGACTGCAGCATCGGAATGCCGATGAACTTGCCCACGTCACGGAACGTGGAGATCAGAGGCAGCATGACAACCTGGAAAGGAATGATCATGGATGCGATGAATGTAAAATAAATAACGGTTGCCCAAACGGTCTTGTTGCGGCAGATGACCCACGCGGTCATGGAGCCGAACAGCGCCAGAAGGATCAGGGACAGAACCGTGATCAGCACGGAATAGCCGAACGCGTGCCAGAACAGGAAGTTTGTGTTATTGATAACATCATTCAGGTTCTGCATCAGCTGTCCGATGCTCACGCCGTTAAAGCCGATGGGGTTAGCCGTAATATCCGCTGTCGCCTTGCAGGAGTTGATGACAACCAGTGCGAAAGGAAACAGGATATAGGCCGCGATGATGATCGCGATCACGAATTTAATGACAACTCTGGAAGTAGGTTCTTTTCTATGCATTACAGTTCTACCTCCTTACTGTTGGAAATACGTACCTGCAGGATCGAGACGCAGGCCAGGATGAGGAAGAACAGGAATGCCTTGGCCTGGCCGAAAGCATATTCGTTCTCGACAACCGCCGTGTTGTAGATATTCAGAGCCAGCATCTGTGTGCCGTTGGTGAGGAACTCACCCATGAACATCAGCGATCCCGTACCGTTTGTCAGGGACAGGTTGACGTCGAACTGCTTGAAGGCAGATGTCAGTGTCAGGAATGTGCAGATCGTGATCGTAGGAGCGATCATCGGGATCTTGATCTGGAACAGGGTCTGCATGGCATTGGCGCCGTCGATGTTGGCCGCCTCCAGGACATCTCCCGGAACCGTGTTCAGACCTGTGATGTAGATCAGCATGATATAGCCCGCGTACTGCCATACATAGACGATGATGATCGCGATGAAGGCCGTCTTGGTATCGGAGAGCATCGAGAATTTCATTCCCGTAAAGATCTTGGTGACGACATTACTGAAAATGAACTGCCAGATATAACCCAGTACGATACCGCCGATCAGGTTGGGCAGGAAGTAGGACGCCCTGAAAAAGCCCATTCCCTTGAGCTTGGATGTGCACAGAAGGGCCAGCAGGAAAGCCACCAGGTTGACCAGGATCATGTTGAATACAACGAACAGGGCTGTCAGCAGGATGGACCAGATAAAACTGGGCTGTCTGAACATTCTGGTGTAATTGGCCAATCCGACAAACTCTGTATAACGGATACCGTTCCAGTTCGTGAAAGAATAGAACAGACCCAGGAACAAAGGAATGATTACTGTGACCGCAAACGCGAACAGAAGCGGAAACAGGAAAATTACATAGACAAGAGTTCTGTGATATTTCAATGTAGGGAGGATATACAGCCCCACAATGATTCCGATGATGCCGATCACAAGAAGCGCTCCGCGATAGCCTGCCTTGCTGCCCATAAAGTCAAGGGCCAGGGAAACGACCAGCAGTGCTGCGCCGCCGATCAGGCAAACCAGAGAAAGAAGCTTCTTGCTTCCACTAGCTTCACTCATTTGGATTCCCCCTTAGAATAATGAAAGAGAGGGCAGAAGTCTGCGCTTCTGCCCAATCTCCTGTGTTTGATCACTTTACAGACGATCTGATTCGTTCAAAATATTACTGATTGTAATAAGAGGAAATGACCTGCGCCATTGTGCTTACGAATGTAGCCTGGTCCATGGTTCCCTTAGCGTACTCAGCGAATACCTGGCAGGTCTTGTTCTGAAGGCCGTCCTTCTTGAGCATGGTGTGCCAGCCGGAGGTCTTGCCTGCGGACATGTAGCTCATGATGCTCTCTGCGAAAGGATCAGCTGCCGTGTACTTGCAGTCGTTGAAGGGGCTGATCAGGTTCGCCTTGTTGACCAGGATATCCTGCGCGCTGTCATCGGATACCCACTGAAGGAATGCCTTTGCCTCGTCTACATTGCCTTCGCTGTAAACAGTCCAGAAGCTCGGCGGACCTGCGATGATGGTGTCAATGCCATCTTCAAATGCATAGGGAGCAAAGCCCATCTTCCATCCTGTGTAGTCAGCGCTGCCGATAACGGCGCCGTTGATCCAGTTACCCTGGGTAACGAATGCGTACTTGCCTGCTGCGAAACCTGCTACCTGGTTGTCGTATGTGCCGTCGACCAGAAGTGCGGGATCGGAATACTTGTTCATCATGCCGATGAAAGCGGCGAAGTTGTTCATTCTCGCTTCGTCGATCTTGCCGCCGTCATTGAGAAGGTCAATGTAGGTGGTGTCGTCCTGTGCAAGACCAGCGTCGAGGTACTGCGCGAATACGTGTGTACCGGAAGACCAGCCGAGGTTTGCGGGCTCTGCGCACCAGCCGAAGACTGCTGTGATTCCGAGCTCGTCCTTCATGCCGTCGATCTTCTCGACTGCTGCCGTCCATGCTGCGGGGCTTGTCAGTGTAGCGGGATCAACGCCGGCCTTCTCAAGGATCTCTGCGTTGTATGCAAGAGCGGTAGCTTCTACCGTGTAAGGGAAGCCGATGGTGCCCATCTTCGAGTCAACCAGTTCATAATCGGTGTCGTTTGTCCACGCCTCACCGGTAAGATCAGCCAGCAGGCCGTCCCAGTTTGCCGCCTGGTTCGCTTCGATGACGAAAATGTCGGGCATATTGTCTGCCTGGTACATCTTCTTGAGCTCGTCGGATGCGTTTGTGTCGCCGCCGATGGTCTCGATGTTGACAACCTTGCCTGTCTCTTCCTTGTACTTGGCTGCCATCTCTGTGAGCTGGTCATGAATCTCAGGCTTGCCGTTCAGAAGGCGGATGCCTTCGCCGCTTGCTGCAGCTGCGCCGTCAGTTGCCTCGGTTGTCTCGGCTGCCTCTCCCTGCGCCGGTGCATCAGAAGAGCTTGCGGAAGAAGAACCGCCGCATGCCATCAGGCCCACAGCCATTGCAGCTGCGAGTGCTGCTGCTAAGAGTTTCTTTTTCATAGTTTCCTCCTTGTTAAATAAACCATTGGTCTTGTGCCAAAATACATAGGAAGCGGCCGGCTTGAACCGCTTACTTAGATACTTTAGCGCATAAGTATACACTAGAATTGTATCATTCCTGTTGTATTTAACAAGTCCTTTTTGTCCTTTTGGTCAATATTTTTAGTATTTTCCCCGATTTTCGTCAAAATGTATAAGTTTTTTTGTGAACTACGTGCGCAGTCCGGCGTGAAATCGTTTCACGAAATCGTTTTCCGTGCTCACTGTATTCTCCGCACCGAATCGCGGATCTCGAGCCGTGTGTCCAGTTTGATCTCTTTGGACTCCGGCTCTATCCCGCCGATCATGCCGATCAGCGTCTGTACCGCAACACGCCCTTTTAGGTCCGCGTCCTGGTGCACCGTCGTGAGCCGGGGCGTGCAGACTCTGGAGAAGAGATTATCGTCAAATCCGATGATGGAAATATCCTCCGGAACGCGCAGCCCCCTCTCCTTGAGCGCCGACATCATGATCGTGGCGTAAATGTCCGAACAGCAAAAGAGCGCCGTGTAATCTCTCGCTCTCCTGCAGAGCTTCTCAATATTTCTGCCATGGGCTTCCTCCGCCGGCTCCAATAAGAAGAAATCCCTGTCGCTGTACTCGATTCCTGCCTCCGCCAGCGCTTTTCGGAATCCCCAGAACCTGGCCCTGTCGACACCGACGCGGTTGTCGCTGACAAATCCGATCTTCCTGTGTCCGTTGTCTATGAGATAGTGCACCGCCTCGCAGGTGCTCTTCTCATCGTCCAGCCCTACGTTGACGAAATTGTCGTTCTTCTCCGAGCTGTACGTGTCGATGCAGACCATAGGTTTGTGATATTTTGCCGCGACCCGGTTTCCGTCGTCGTCCATCATGCAGAAAAGGATCAGGCCGTCCACATTCCAGATGGATATACGCTGGATGATCTCCGCGATATCGTCGGAGATGTAGAGCATCATATAGTACCCCGCCTCGCGGATGGCGCTCTCGATCCCTCCGATCATTTCCGAGACGAAAGGATCGCTCAGAATATTACCGCTGTGCCACAGGCGGAAATCCAGCGACTTGAGGACCACGCCGATGATCTTGGACTGCCCCTGGGCCAGGTTGCGCGCGTTGATATTGGGCACATATTCCACTTCTTCGAGAAATTTCTGTACCCGCTCGATCGTCTCCGCGGATACTTCCCTCGTCTTTCCGTGAATGACGTTTGACACGGTGGTGGTACTCATTCCCAGTCTCGCCGCGATCTCTTTAATCGTTATCATCTCGACCCCTCTCAATTGCGGTTTATTTTTCTCTTCTCCAGGGCGATCTTTGCCTTCACCTGATCCGCCTTTCGCCACTGCACGAAGGCAAACCACAGAGCCGGCAGGCTTATCGCGACCGAGATAATGATCACGGCCGTTCGGATCACCTTCCAGCCGGGCGACTTGTATTCCAGCGTCGTCTTTTTCCCGATGCCGTTCATCGCGTTGCTTCGCGAGACGGACTGCAGGATCCGCCCTGCCGCCGTCCTGAAGCGCGTGCGCACCCCGTAAGTCAGCTGTCCGCCGCGCAGCTTATAGCAGTTGTTGGAGGTGTTCTGCCACAGGTCCGTCCCGGCCTCCAGCCCCTCCAGGATATCCGCGTAGGAATCCGTCTTTTCCGTGATCGTATCCGTCATCACGATCCCGTTAAACCCCCATTCTGACCGCAGCACGCCTGTCAAAAGACCGCTGTGCCCGCCGCACCACCTGGGCCCGACTCTGTTCATGCCGGCCATGACGGCTTTCATCCCGGAGCCGCCTTCCGTCAGAGCGATCTCAAAGGGCCGCAGATACAGTTCCCGGATCGCCTGTTCGTTTGCCATGACCACGACGCCCGTATAGTTCGTCTCCTGGTCTGCCAGGACCAGTCTCCCCAGAACGGGAATGACGCCCTTTCCGCCGAGGCCCCGGCACAGAGCCGCCGCCATTTTTCCGGTCAGACAGCTGTCCTCCGAGAAACTCTCGGCGTTCGCGCCGCCCATGGTTGTCCGGTGAAGATTAAGCGACGGGATTTTCCAGAAGGAGATCCCCGCATGCAGCGCCTCTTCGCCGACCAGCTGTCCCATCTGCGTGAGCAGGTCCGTGTTCCAGGTCGCCGCAAGGACTGTCGCCGAAGGGCAGACAAAGCCCTTTGTCCTGTCGGATCCGGTCCTGAGGCCGGCTCCGTCTCCGCTGATCAGCGCCTGCGGCGAGATGCAGGAGATCACTTCGTTGACCACTCCGCCGCCTTTTCGCACGATGGAATAGGTCTCTCTCCAGGTCAGCTGGTCCAGGAGCGCGTTCCATCTGTAATCGTCAAACTCCGTCTCCCGCAGCTGCGCAAGCCCCGCGTTTTTCTCGCCGTGCGAAGTGTTATAGACCGGCGAAGACGCACCCCCATCATCCTTGCTGCTCACCTTGAGCAGCTCCTGGAACGAGGAGGGCGCCGAAAAGCTCCCGCCCTTCCAGGTCCCGGGCCAGGTGCTCCCCCACAGGCTCCTTGTGAGCGCCCGGTAATCCGAATCATAGGCCGCGGGATCCGCTTCCTTGAAGCGGCGGCTGACTCCCTCGCCGGTCTGCGCCGACTCCGCATAGGTCTTATAGTCCCTGACCAGCTCCGCTTTCTCTACAAGGCCGCCGTCCCCCGTGCCCGTAAAAGCGGGAGAGCCGCCCTTGCTCTTGTACATGAGGATGTTGTTGACCGCCGCGTGCGCGTTCTGCGCGGCCGTGACCAGATAAGTGCCGCCGTCGATGATATAGGTGCCTTTGCCGCCCGCGTCGAAGGACTTGAAGGACTCCTCGGGGATCACTATTTTGACCCTGGCGGACTCTCCCGGCTCGATCTCCGCCGTCTTGGAAAAGCCGACCAGCTCCACGGCCGGGACCTCCAGGCCGTTCTTCGAAGCGTACTGCGAGTAGGGCTTCTGGATATAAAACTGCACGACCTCCCTGCCGGCGCGCCCGCCGGTGTTGTGGACCTCAGCCGTGACCTCATAGCCTTTCTTTCCCAGCTCCATTTTCATGTTCCGGATCTCAAAATCCGTATAGGAGAGCCCGAACCCGAAAGGGAATGCCACTTCGGCGCCGTAACTGAAGGGCGCTCCCGAAGACGTGCCCAGCACGGCGTCCTCGTAGCGCGTCTCGTAATAGCGGTAGCCGACGTAGATCCCTTCCGTGTAGACCAGGTACTTGTCGCCGAACTCTTCCTCGCTGTTTTTAATTGTATAATCGCCGAGATTTGCCGCCGCCGGCGCGCTCAGGCTGTTGTAGACGAAGGTATCCGGGAGCCGCCCGGAAGGATTCACGGAGCCGCTGAGCACCTCCGCGACCGCCTGCATGCCGCCCTGTCCCAGTGCTCCCGTCCACAGGCAGGCATCGATTCCGAACTCATCCAGAAATCCCATCTCCATGGGATTCTCCGTGTTCAGAACCACTATGATCCTGTCGAAGCGCTCTCCGGCATAGGCCAGAAGATCCCTCTCTTCCTGCGTCAGCTGCAGCGCCGCCGCTCCCGTGACAACCGCCTCTTCGCCCTCTTCGGCCTGCGAATAGGCCGGCTCATACAAATCCCGCCCGCCGCTGCCGCGCCCGATCACGATCACTGCCGCCTCGGCGTATTCCTCCATGCTCTTCTCGACGGAGGCCGAAAAATTGTTTCTCCCCCCTCTGTCGATGAAATTCCAGAGCTTGTCATTGACCCGGATCTTCTGCTGCTCCAGCGCCTCTTTAAAGGAAACCGAGCCTTCCGCCGCATCCGTGCGGATGTAGACCGGACTCACCGCGCTCTTTCCGAATACGCTGACGGACGCCCCTTTGCTCAGGGGCAGCGCGCCGTCCTCGTTGCGCAGAAGGACGATCCCCTCCCGCTGGATCCGAAGGCCCAGTTCGGCGCTTTCCTGCGCCAGCTCCTCCGGGTCGCTGTACTCCGTTTCAAAATACTGCGGGCCCTCTTCTCCGGCCTGCACATAATTCTTCTGTCCCAGAGCAAGGCGGATCTCCTGCTCCCGGTCGGATGTCACCTTGCCGCCGAGGATCGAGGCTGTGAGCAGCACTACTGCGAGCAGCAGCGCTTTCACACTGTTTGCCCTCATTTTTTTCTGCCTGCTCTGCATTCGGCGCAGCTTTTTCTCCGAAACAGGGGCGCCTTCTCCCCCGCTCTTTCCCCTGCCGCCCATAGGTTTTTCCGTTCCCGCTTTATTCATAGAGTGTACGATCCGCTCCTTTGTTCTTATATGTTCTTTATTGTTCGAATCTGTAATCTATTGTAATACGAAAATACTCATTTTTCTCCATAAATATCTCAGTTACAATAAGGCGCCGCCCTGTGCGCCATGTTATAATAGTAAAAGTGATTGCTCGCTTTACACCGTTTTTACAATGCCGGGATGGAAGCGCTTACATGAATCTGCGAAAATGGTTTCGTCGATTGTCGTGTGTACGGAAAAAACTGCTGTATTACCATCAGCGGACAACAGTCGCCCGCCGTGCATGACTTGAACGGTTTGCGCTTTTTATTTGGAGGAAAGAATGGTTTATTGTGTGGAAGATGACCACAGCATACGGGATCTCATGATCTATACGCTGACGATCGCCGGCTTTGAGGCCCTGGGCTTTGCCGACGGCGTGCAGTTCTGGGAAGCTATGCAGACCTCCGGACGGCCGGAACTGATCCTGCTCGACATCATGCTTCCCGGCGAAGACGGCATCTCCATTCTCAGGAAACTGCGGTCCGCCTCCGCGACGGCTGATATCCCTGTCATCATGGCCACCGCCAAAGGCAGCGAATACGACAGGGTCATCGGCCTCGATCTGGGCGCCGATGACTATCTCTGCAAGCCCTTCGGCATGATGGAAATGGTCTCAAGAATCCGGGCGGTCCTCCGGCGCACTTCCGCAAGTAAGCACAGGGAGATCCTTTCCTACGGCGCGATTACCATGGACCAGGCGAGACACGTCGTCATGGTGGACGGGCGGGAGATCTACCTCACGCTCAAGGAATACGAGCTGCTCAGGCTCTTTCTGGAACACATCGGCATGGCCTTTACCCGCGACCAGCTCCTGAGCTCCGTCTGGAACCAGGACTATTCCGGCGAGACCAGGACCGTTGACGTCCACATCGGCACGCTCCGCACCAAGCTGGGCGAGAGCGGCGAGGCGATCCACACCATACGCGGTGTGGGCTATCGACTGGGATAACACAGGATAACTATGCGTACCAAAATATTCCGATCCATCTGGCTGGTGCTTGTCTCCGCTCTGCTCATCTCCTACGCCTTGATCGTAGGGCTTTTGTACAATCACTTTACGGATGAGCAGCTGACGCAGCTGCGCAATGAAACCAAACTCGTCTCGCAGGCGGTCGTACTTAACGGCCTGGAATTTTTTGACAAGCTCGGAACCACTGATTTTCGCATCACTTGGATAACCGCGGACGGAAAAGTCCTCTATGACAATGAAGCGGACGAACAGGCCATGGAAAATCACCTGGAGAGGGAAGAGATCCGCGATGCGCTGCAAAACGGATACGGCGAGAGCCGGCGCTACTCCTCCACACTGTTAGAGCAGCAGCTTTATACCGCGCAGAAGCTCCCGGACGGGACGGTCCTGCGCCTTTCCGTCACGCAGACGACGATCTGGAACCTCTTCCTGCGTTTTCTTCTGCCTCTTGGCGCTATTTTGGTGATCGAAGTCATTTTGTCTTTTGTTCTGGCGTCCAGCCTCTCGCGGCGCATCGTCGAGCCGCTCAATGAGCTGAACCTGGATTCGCCGCTGGAAAACGCGGACCACGAAGCCTATACCGAGATCCTGCCGCTGCTGCGGCGTCTCGACGACCAGCACAAACAGCTGGCCAAAGATCGCGAGGAGCTGGAGAAAACCTCGCTGATCCGCCAGGAATTCACCGCCAACGCGTCCCACGAGCTCAAGACGCCCCTGCATGTCATCTCAGGCTACGCGGAGCTCCTTGAGAGCGGTATGGTCCCCACCGAGGAGTCCCGCAGACTCTTCGCGGGCAAGATACGAACCGAGTCGCAGCGAATGTCGAAGCTGGTGGAAGACATCATCGACCTGTCCCAGCTCGACGGAGGCGGCGTCGGCATGACCAGAGAGAGTACCGATCTGTACCGCATCGCGGTCAATGCGGTGGAGAGCCTCGAGTCGACCGCGGCGGACGCGGGCGTCACGCTCAGTGTGAGCGGCGAGAGCGCCGTCATATACGGCGTCCCCCAGGTTCTCTACAGTATCATTTACAATTTGTGCAGCAACGCGATCCACTACAGCGACCGCGGAGACAGCGCACAGGTGACGGTCCGCGATTTTCCCGACCACGCGCTTCTCACCGTATCCGACAACGGAATCGGTATTCCCGAGAAGGATCTCGACCGGATCTTCGAGCGCTTCTACCGGGTTGACAAGAGCCATTCCAAAGCGGTTGGCGGCACGGGCCTGGGCCTGTCGATCGTCAAGCACGCGGCTAAGGTCCATGACGCGGAGATCAGCGTGAAGAGCAAGCTGGGAAAAGGTTCCGTGTTCACCGTAAAATTTCCGAAAAAACAGCAAACAGCGTAGATCATGCCGCAACAGTTTGCTTTATATAGATCACAACACCTTTATTAACAAACGACGAAAGGAGTTTCTCCATGTCAATCTATGATGTTTTCATTCTGCTCGGCGGAGTAGGTCTCTTCCTCTACGGCATGACCATCATGTCCAGCGGCCTCAAAAATGCCTGCGGCGACAATCTTAGGGTCATTCTGGGAAAAGCCACCAAGAACAAGCTCACCTCAATCCTCGCCGGTATCGCCGTCACCATCTTCGTGCAGAGTTCTTCTGCGACAGACGTTATGGTAATCGGCTTTGTAACTTCCGGCCTGATGACACTCGGACAGGCCATCGGCGTCATCATGGGTGCCAACATCGGAACGACCGTGACCGCGCAGATCACCGCTTTCAACATCGGCGCTTATGCACCCATGATCCTTTTCATCGGCGCTGTCATGAATCTCTTCCTTAAGAACAGGACCCTCAAGGAAGTCGGTTCGGTCATCCTGGGCTTCGGTATGCTCTTCCAGGGCATCACGCTCATGAAGTCCGCGATCGCGCCGCTGGCGGAAACAGCCGCTTTCCGCGCGCTGCTCACATCCCTGGAGAATCCGATCCTCACCGTTCTGTTCGGTGTGGCCTTCACGGCGCTTCTCCAGAGCTCATCCTCCGCGACCGTCATCTTCCAGGCCTTCGCCATGCAAAATATCATCAGCTATAAGGTCGCCGTCTACCTGATCATCGGCGCGGCAGTCGGCTCCGTCACGCCCAACCTTCTGGCAGGCCTTACGGCAAACAGAAACGGCAAGCGCTGCGCGCTGCTCAACCTTCTGTTCAACACGTTCCGAGCGATCCTGATCCTGTGCCTGATCACGATCTTCCCGCAGCTCCTGACCTTTATCCAGAGTCTGTCGCCGAACAACGTCGCCCGTCAGATTGCGAACACGCACACGATCTTTGCGATCATTGCCGTTCTGGTTCTGGCTCCGGTATCGAATTTCATCGTCAAGCTCTCCAGCAGGCTGATCCCGGAATCCGAAGAAGAGACCAGAAGAATACAGGATCAGAAGCTGGTCTATCTCACCAACACCTCCCAGATTCCTGCCGCTATCGCCATGGACCACGCGCACCGCGAAGTCAGCAGAATGGCCCGCTTTGCCTACGACAACATGCAGAACGCGCTGGACTGCTTCTTCGAGCATGACGCCAAGAAGGGACAGAAAGCCATGCAGGGCGAGGAGACCGTCGATTATCTGACCGGCGCCATCCTTGGCAAGCTGGTAGAGCTTCGCTCCCTCGACCTCTCGCCCAAGCACTTGAACAAGCTCTACCGACTGATCCAGGTCGTAGACGACCTCGAGAGAATCTCCGACCACGCCGAGAACATCGTCGAGTACGAAGAGCAGATGCGCACCGGCAAGGCTTCCATGCACGACGAGGCGATCGCGGACCTCAAGACCCTCTCCGAGGTCACAATGAAGTCGCTGGACGTCTCCATCACCGTCTTCGAGCAGGAGCTCATGGACCGCTTTAATGACGCGGAAGCCATGGAAGACCTGGTCGACAAAACCAAAGAGCAGATTGAGGCAGCTCATATCGACCGCATGACCAAAAAGGCATGCGACCCTAAGGGCGGCATCCTCTTTACCGACTTCTGCATCGACATGGAGCGCTGCTCCGACCACGCGATCAACCTCGCGGAGGCGGTCAGAGATACCATTGATAACTGAAATATCTTGTCCGGTCGGGACAAATGAAAAGACCGAGGCGGCACGTGCGTGCCGCCTCGGTCTTATTCTATGTTTGCTCCGTCCTGGGGCGGCTTGTTCCGGGGCTGGGCGGCTGTTCCGGGCCCGGGCACCGACGAATAACAAACTTTTTCCATTCCGTAGGGGTGGGTTCAAGCTTGTTACGGCTTGTCCCGGGCCTGGGGCACCGACGATTAACAAACTTTTCTCAATCCGTAGGGCTGTGTTTGGCTTGTTACGGCTTGTCCCGGCCAGGGGGCACCGACGAATAACAAGCTTTTTCCATTCCGTAGGGCTGTGTTCAAGCTTGTGCCGGCCTGTCCCTGGCCTGGGTGACCGACGATTAACTAGATTTTCTCATTTCGTAGGGCTGTATTCAAGCTTGTACCGGCCTGTCCCTGGCCTGGGTGACCGACGATTAACTAGGTTTTCTCATTTCGTAGGGCTGTATTCAAGCTTGTGCCGGCTTGTCCCAGCCGGAAGGCACCGACGAATAACAAGTTTTTCCCATTCCGTATGGCTGTGTTCAAGATTGTGCCGATCCGGAGCGGCCCAGGGCACCGACGGACAACAACATTTTCCCATCCCGTAGGGTCGCGCTCAGTCTGTGACCCTCTTTAACCCCGGCAAGACAATAAAGCGAGGCGGCACGCGCGTGCCGCCTCGGTCTTTTCTATCTCATATATCCTTCCGATCTGCAGCTCTGCGATCTCAGAATTTAAATACCACCCCGACGACCGCCGAAATGGCGAGAAACACGATAGGGCTCCACTTCAGCTTCTTCTGTCCCACAAAGATCAGAACCGCCAGAATAATGGCCTTTACCACAAACAGATCTCCGATATTCCCGCTCGCCTCATAAGCACTCAGATCAATCAGAGTAACCTTGGCCACATTGAGTCCGGCCGCTGTGATCATGGCGATGGAGGCAGGCCGAAGGCCGTAGAAAGCGCCTTCAACATGCGGGTTTTCACGAAACTTCTTGAGGAATTTGGCAATGATCAAAATGATGATCACCGACGGCGCCGCCAGGGCCAGAGATGCGAGGATTCCTCCGGGGATGCCTGCCGTCTTATAACCGGCGTAAGTGGACATATTGATGCCGATCGCGCCGGGCGTAGACTCGGAGATCGCGATCATATCCGCTATATCCGCGTGCGAAAACCATCCCGTTTTGTCCGACATCTCGTAGAGGAAAGGCAGGGTCGCAAGTCCGCCGCCCACCGAAAAGAGGCCTGTCTTAAAGAATTCAAACATCAGACGAAGAAGAACTCTCATTTCTCTGCCTCCTTCCTGTCAGTCTCACCGGCATCGCTTTCCCCGGAATCATCTTTTCCGGCAGCTCCTCCGGACGCCGCGCTTTTCACCGAACGATTACGCATCGACACGAGCACCCCCACGACACCCGCAATGATCACCAGCACCGCTGCAGGTACGCGAACCGGCAGAATCCCGGGAAACGCGTTCAGTACGAATATAATCAGGTAGAGAAACAAGGTGAAGCCATCCACTACCGAATTCTTCCAAAGCCTGAGAACCGCCTGCACGATAAGGACACACACGCAGACTCGGATTCCCGCGAAAGCGTGCTGCACAATAGGCTGCTCGGCAAAGTTAGTCAGAAAAGAAGCAATGATCAGGATGATTATGATCGGCCCCGTCAGAAATCCTGTTGTAGCCAGGAGCGCTCCGGGTACCCCTTTCTTTTTCTCACCGATAAAAGTGGAGACATTAAGAGCAATGATTCCCGGCGTACACTGTCCGATGGAAAAGTAGTCCCGAAGGTCATCCATCGTGGTCCAGTGCTTTTTATCAACCAGTTCCCTTTCCAGGATCGGAAGCATGGCATAACCTCCGCCGAAAGTGACACAGCCGATCCTCACAAATGTTGTATATAAGTCCAGATATTCGTTCATTGTTTTCCTTACTTTATAGAGGGCCTGTCAAACAGGCCCGCTTTCCACTACTGCTGTTGCTGCCTGATAAAGGCCCGCAGCACTCCCCGCCCATTGAAACACTCCTGCCCACGCTCTGTCACAGCGTAAACTGAACCGCACAGAACACGACATAAATTGCCAAAAGAATGAATCCCTGTATCCCGCTCAATTTTCCCTTCCAAAGCGCGTAAAGCGACAGGATCGACATGACGAGCAGCATCACGGGAATTTCAAATATGAGGCTGGCGTTAATGCCCCAGATCTTCGCGCTCTGCGGGACCGCAAAGGGCGCGAGCGTAACCGAGACTCCGCTGACCAGCACCAGGTTGAATACGTTTGCACCGATTATATTTCCCAGCGAGAGCGAGCCGTGTCCCTTTGCCAGGGAGGTGATCGCCGTGACCAGTTCGGGAAGGCTTGTTCCGAGTGCCACGAAGGTAAGCGCTATGACGGATTCGGGGACTCCCAGCCCTTGGGCGATCAGTGTCCCGTTGTCCACCAGCAGGTTGGCGCCGATTGCGATCAGGACCGCGCCTACGATCAGCAGGAACAGGATTTTCGATATGGGCAGGTCCTCCTCACTGTGTTCTTCTTCACTGGCCGACGTCTGGGCGCCCCTCATCGCTCTCACGTTGAAAATCATGTAAGCGACGAATACGCCGAGCATGATAATACCCATGGGCCTTGTAAATTTTCCCATCAGATAGGCCGCCACACAATAGATTGCCGCCGCAATATAGAAAAACAGGACGGGAACCCGGAGCGAGGGTCTGTCGACCGGGCCCGGTTTGACGGCGATCGTGATCGCGGCGATGAGTGCCGTGTTGCAGATCACGGACCCGATCGCGTTGCCGTAGGCGATCTCACCGTGTCCGGAGAGCGCCGACATTGTGGATACCATTACTTCCGGAAGCGTTGTGCCGATCGATACGACCGTGGCTCCGATGAGCAGTTCCGGCAGGTTAAATTTCCGCGCCAGCCCGCTGGCGCCGTCGACAAACCAGTCTCCCCCTTTGATCAGACACCCCAGTCCGATGATAAACAACAAAATCGCCTTAATCATAATCTCTTCCGCCTCACAGCTTATCCGCGATCGCCTTCAGGTAAGGCGCGGATTCCTCGCCCGCGATCCCGTAGTCCTTCTCCTTGTAATTCCAGAGGGCGCGCCCGATCGAGTACTTCTCGAAGATCTCATGGATGTCCGTGAGCCAGCGCACCGCGTCTTCCCTGTCGGCCCGGTCAATAACACCGTATTCTCCGCAATAGAGCGGGATGTCTCTCTCTTTTGCCGTCTTAAGGGCCGGAGTGAATAAGCCGTCAAAAAATTCCGTTCCGATGGGCCTTATATCCTCATTGAAGATTGTGTAGGTGCATGCGGGGTCCACTATTTTGGTAGCTTCCCGGTATTCCTCGACGGTTTTCGGATAGCCGATGCGGAAATCCAGAGGCATGCCGTCCACCCAGTAGGCTCCCTGGTGCGTGAAAATGAAGGGCTCGTAGCAGTGGAACGTGTAGGCGACTTTGCGGTCCGGCGTGTCGGCAAGCCAGGGAACCGCCGTCACCGCATTGTAATTCACGCCTCCGAAGATCACCCAGGTGTCCGGCGCAAATTCCCTGATCGCGCTGACGGCGCGCAGGGCAATGCCGTTCCACAGGTCTCTGACTTCCACGGCAACGATCTCGTTGAGAAGTTCATAAGCCACGACGTCGGTATCTTTGCTGTAGCGCTTCGCGATGGTCCTCCACATATCCAGGAAACGCTGCTGTCTGCCCGGATCCGTGAAGAAGATGGTCTTGTCGTCCTTGTCGAGCGGATCAAAGGAATATCCGAACGTCTTATGAATATCCAGGATCATGTGAAGGCCGTTTTCCCTGCACCAGCGGACGCAGTCGTCGATATGGCGGTAACCGGCTTCGATCGGCTCGCCCTCTTCGGTCTCGATCACGGTGTAGTCCACCGGCACGCGCACGTGGTCGAGCCCAAGGCCCGCTATGCGGCGAATATCCTCCTCCGAGATAAAAGTGTTAAAGTGTTCCTCCGTGCCCTCATCAAACTGGGAAAGCCATCCTCCCAGATTGACACCTTTCATGAATCCATCCATTCCTCGCATCTTTACCTCTCCTCTCTAAGCACTTTATTTTTTCTCGAGCTGCGCCCGATTCCACGCCTCTCCGATCTCCCGGAGCATCTTTTCCATTTCCTTTGCAAAAAGCGCGTTTCCTCTCTCCGTCAGGTGAACGCCGTCGAAAGCTGTTTCCGTCTCCCACGAGGACGCATCGGCGAAATAAGTCCCGCGCCGGCGCGCGATCTCTTCGTAATACCGCGCCAGAAGCCGACTCTCCTCCAGGCATCTCTGCGCATAATCCCCGCTTCCCCGCACAAAAGGGTCCGTGCAGGACGGATCCGTAAAGCGGATCTGCATGGGCGCGATCAGCAGGATGTCCGTGCCCAGCGCTTCCTGCGCGGCCGCGATCAGGTTTTCCATCTTTTCTGCCGCTTTTGAGGCATCCGGCCTCCGCATTGTCAAAAGATCGTTGGTCCCCAGCATAACAGCCAGAAGGTCCATTGGCATCTCCGCTTTCAGGGCATCGATTACATAGCCGAGTCCTTTTCCCGCCTCCGGGATCATTCTGCCGGGCATGCCGTCCCGTGCGACACTCCATTCTCCCTCGAGGTGCTCCGCCAGGATCGTCGTCCACCTGCTGCGCCGGGGATACCTTCCCCCCATCATCCCGGAAGGATCATATCCGTATGTGTTGGAATCTCCGTAGAAAACGACTTTCTTCATTAGTCCCCCTTTATCGGAAATGTTTGCCGTTTTTATGATCGTAGTGTTTATTGCCGCATTCCGGTCATCAATCATCAATGATCCCAGTGTATCCGCGGCCTTTGGCGGCTTGATGAGCGGGCCGCCTTTCGGCAGCATCTTCCTTTCCGCACGCGCGTGCACCCTTCCCTCAGATTCCCAGGATCCTCTTTGCATTTCCGAAGAGGATCCTTTTTTTATCCTCCTGTGAAATGTGCTCGCCCAGCACTGCCTGCACATACATCCTGGGGTTGCAGATCGGATAGTCCGTCCCGAACAGGATGCGCTCCGCGCCCACCGTCTGCGCGCAGGCGGCCAGGAGCCCGTACCGGAACAGTCCGGTCCCGGAAATATCCAGGTAGAGATTGGGGTACTTTCTCATCCGCTCGACGTGGTGCAGATAGTCCTCCTTCTGCCCGGGATGCGCCGCCACGAAGGTGACGCCGGGATTGCGGCTGACCATCTTTTCCATCTGCTGCGGCCACTCCGGCATCGTGTGGTAGCTCACCACCATGCCGTACTCGCCGGCCCGCGCCAGGATTTCCATCAGTGCCTCGCTCCCGTAGTCGCAGCCGGCCTGCTGCCACCCCTGCAGATAGGGGACCAGCTCGCCAACAAGCCCTACGCCCTCGGCGTGCATGCGCTCCACTTCCGCCAGTGACTCCGACACAAACGCGGGGTGTACGTGGAAGCCCGGCACATAGGCGTCGCCGAATTTCTCCCGCAGCTGCAGCGCCGCGTCGTTCACCTCCCGGACCCTGTCAAAAGATTCCATGGCCACTCTATGGTCCGAGTCGATCACAGAGCCGCAGAAAACGCCGATCCCGGCCCGTCCCAGGTCCTCCGGCATCTCCTCCGGTTCCAGGTAAAAGCTCTCGCCGTACATGCCCATGAACTCGCCGCGCTTTCTGTACGGGTGCGTGTGAAAATCGATGATCTGCCTTTCGCCGACTATATTTTGCTCAAACAGCGCCGTCAACTTGTCCCTCCTTCCGGGGAAGCCCCAGCTTTTTGCAGGTGATGAAATAGTAAATGGTCTCAAAGAAAAGCATGACCGACCACCCGATCATGCAGGAATAAGCGATGCCCACGATCCCCATCCGGGGCGCCAGGATCATCGTGCTCACAGTGCGGATCGACGCCTGCACGAACGTGAAGATCACGGTGGTGAACATCTTTCCCATTCCTCTGAAAAAGCCCTGCACGGCGTTGGTCAGGGCCGGCCACAGGTAGAAGAAGGCCATCACGCCCAGGTACTCGCTTCCCAGGCGCACCACTTCCTCGGCGCCGCTCCCCGTCACGAACATGCTCACGATGGGCCTTCGCAGGAAAAGTCCCACCGCGCAGATGACCACGTAGTACATCAGTCCCAGCGTGACGCCCGCCCTGTAGCCCGGCCGGATCCGGTCCTTACGGCCCGCCCCCCGGTTCTGCGCCACAAAGGTCGAGATCGACGCGCCAATCCCCTGCTCGGGTATGCAGGCAAAATCGTCCACTCTGGTCACCGCGTTGAAGGCCGCGATGCTGCTGACTCCCAGCGCGTTGACCTGCCCCTGGATGAGGACCTTGCACACGGGCTGGATGGTCTGCTGCAGCGCGCTCGGCAGCCCGTACCTGAGAATATCCGCCAAAATATCGCCGTCTACGCTCCATCGGCTCCCAAAAGGGCTCAGCACAGGCTCCCTGGTCGCCATGTAGTAAGCCGCAAGGCCCGCGGAGACCGCCTCCGCGACGACCGTCGTGACCGCGCTGCATACAATCCCGAAGCCCAGCAGTCCCAGAAAGATCAGGTCCAATCCGGCGTTGAGGAGCGCCGAGAACATCAGAAACTTGAGCGGCGTCTTGGAGTCGCCCACGCTCTTCATTCCCGCCGCGATGGCATTGTAGAAGAAGGTGAAGGGCGCCCCCAGAAACGTGATCCGCATATAGATCACCGTGATGGCAAAGATCTCGTCCGGCACCTCCATGAAACGAAGGATCTGCGGCGTCAGGATAAAGCCCAGCCCTGCAGTGACCAGGCACACGGCCGCGCCGCACAGCAGCATGGTGGACATGGTCTTTTTCAGTTTTCCGTAATTTTTTGCCCCGAAGTACTCGCTCATGAGTACGCCCGCCCCGATGCACGTCCCGCTGATCGCCAGGATCACCAGGTTCATCACCGGAGCCGCGATTCCCTCCGCAGCCAGGGCGTTTTGGCCGATAAATCGGCCCGCGATGATCGAATCCACCGCGTTATAGGCAAGCTGCAGCCAGTTTCCCAGAAGCAGCGGCAAAGCGTAGCGCCACAGATGTCCGTAGGGCTCGCCCTTTGTCATATCTCTCATGTCTTTTTCACTATTCTCCTGCCGCTGGATTTGATCGCCCTCTGCGGACATACCAGCACGCACAGGTGGCATCCGACGCATTTGGCCGCATTCATCTGCGGCCTGCGCTCCGGCGAGAGGGTGATCGCCTGATGCCCTCCGTCCGCGCAGGAGATCTCACAGCGCCCGCAGCCGATGCACTTCTTCATGTTGAATTTGGGGTAGACGATCGTGTCTCTCTCCAGGACGTCCGTCGTGTCGCTGACGCCTTCCAGCCCGACTCCCTTCACCCGGGAGACATTGTCCAGGCCCTTCGCCGCAAGGTAGTAATTCAGGCCCGACTTCAGGTCGTCGATGATCCGGTACCCGTACTGCATGACGGCCGTAGTGACCTGCACGCTGCCCGCCCCCATCATGATGAACTCCAGCGCGTCCGACCAGCACTCGATGCCGCCCATGGCGCTCAGATGCATGTCCGCCGGTTCGGGATTGTGCCCCATCTCCGCGATAAAGCGCAGCGCGATCGGCTTTACGGCGTTGCCGCTGTATCCGCCCACGGCGGACATCCCGTGCACCGCCGGCGCCGAGACATACGTGTGGGGATTGACCCCGATAATGCTCTTGATCGTGTTGATCGCGGCGATTCCGTCCGCCCCTCCGCGCTTTGCCGCTTCCGCGGCAGGGCTCATCCGGTCGACGTTGGGGGTGAGCTTGGCCAGAATCGGGATCTTCGCGCCGCGGCGGGCCGCCGCCGTAAATCTCTCCACCAGCTCCGGCACCTGCCCGATATCCGAGCCCAGGCCGCCTTCCGCCATATTGGGACAGGAGAAATTGAGCTCGATGGCGTCCGCCCCGTTCTCCTCACACAGGCGCGCCAGGCGCTCCCAGTCCTCGTCGTCCGTTCCCATGATCGACGCCAGAATGAACTTGGTCGGATAATTTGCCTTCAGGCGGCGGAAGATCTCCATATTCTCTTCCACGCTGTGGTCGGAGAGCTGCTCCACATTCTTAAAGCCGATGATGCCGCCGTTGTCGCCGTTGATCGCCGAATACCGGGGCGACGCCTCGTGGATTTCCAGGGAGCAGATCGTCTTGAACGCCGCTCCCGCCCAGCCGGCTTCAAAAGCCCGGGCACACATATCATAAGTGCTCGCCACGACCGACGACGAGAGCAGGAAAGGATTCTCCAGAGGGATCCCGCACAGCTCTGTGCGCAGCCGCTCCTCATCGGCCGGCATGGGGATCTCCAATACCGGCTTCACTTCCTCATGGAGCCGTGTGATCAGCTTCCTGATCGGCACCTGATGCGGGCGCACGCACGCCGCTTCACACGGCGCGGGACATTCCGCACAGGGATTCCCCTCCGGCAGAACATCGGCCGCCATATTTTCATTGTCAAACCACACGCTTCTGAGGAGCAACGCGGGATCGATCTTTCCGCAGGCTCCTGTACACGGTGCATCGTTACATAATACACAACTAATCATATCAGAACGGTATATTTTTTTACTGATCATAAAGACCTCCTGTCCTGAAAACGGTCTGCAGTTCGATACGTCCATTTTACCATTTTTCGGCAGGCTTTAGTATAGCATTGCAAAAGTCTCCGTCGGGACTCTTGCGAGGGAGCCGCAGGCCGCAAAGACAATGCGAGGGGGAAGTTCCGGATAACCGTTACTCCCCCCTCGCATCAGGTATGATCTGTATATTACGGATTGATCATTTTGGCATTTGAATAATTAATATCTTCTGATGTAAACAGAAGGTTCATTTTCTCGTCATAAGCTTCCATGTACCCACGATGATTCAGTGGAACATTGTATGTGCAAATATATACTCCATCGCCATAATAGATTGAAAAACTATCACCTCCAGGTCCTTCAATTGTTTTGACCAGATTACCTTTTTTATCATAAACAAAACAATGCACTGCCCCATTTTGAATTCCGGCTTGAACGAATAAATAATCATTTACAATAGAGATATCAACAATGCCACCCTGCGTTTTGATCGGATCACATATCAGTTCTTGCGAATCGGGGGCATATAGCCCAAGATAGTCGCTTTTTTCCCCCTCTAAAAGGACCGCAAACACTGAATCATCTACTGCAATCGTGTTACTCGTGCCACGACTCTCAATTTCCTTATTAAGTATCATCCTTTCGTCATATTCTCCCGAGAACTTACTGAATGTGTCTGTATCAACATCATACGTATAGCATGTGGTATCCATCTCAAAACCTGCATCACTTACTTCGTACAAATAGATTTTTGAGCCCGACATACCGATAATATTTTTCATTGCATTTTGTGACTTAAAACTGCAATTTCGAACAACATTCCCTTTATCGTCGTAAACAATGAAACTGCTGTCATTAGTGCAATCATCAATAACATAACCATTATGAACAATTACATTGTGATACTGCCTGCCGGACAGATAGTCTTCGTCTTGTGATCTGTTCGAATAGTAATCCACCCATTTATCTTCCTTGGCAAAATATATACCTTCTACCCTGTCTTTTAGAAGTTCTCCATATACGACATAAACTCCGGACCCGCAATACTCAACTGAAGGCAATGATACAGTATTGGGCAGTGTCTCATCCCAATAACGATCCGTATAATCCATTGAGAATCCGCCTGTTTGCTTTCCATTCAGATCATAAAAAGTATAACTGATCTCAACACTGTCAATTGTTTCATTAATATTCCTCACGCAAATATATTCTTCTTCGTCATCTATTGTTTTAAAATCGCGATAAATATCGACGCCGTACTCCCCCGGTAAATTTGAAGCCTGAAGATTCCCGCTTTTATCGATCTCAAACAAAATCTGTGTTTGACTTCCCCCTTTTACTCTCATCCTCATAATACCGCGTCCGTTACTGTCAAATGCGGTTGGCCGTAACTCAGTATTATCTTGATTCATAAAAAAACTGGGATAGTAATACAAAAGATCACCGTTTTTGTTTATAACTCCTGCTAAAGTATCCTGATATTTCTCATCATAAAACAGCGCCCATGTCAGACCATTTTGATAGGGTAATAACACATCTACATAGCGCAGTCCCAAATTATCATTAATGTTTTCATCACCCTGCTCCTGCTCGCCTTGAGCAGCCGATAACCCACTCGATTTCCCTTCATCTTCTTCGTCATTTTGTACGCTTGCAGTACTCCCGACAGATGTTGCATTTTCGTTCTTTTTACAGCTGCTCAGCAGTAAAGCTGTTAGTAATAAAACCAAAATAGCCAATCTTCTTTTCATAACATAGCCTCCTCAAATAATAATAATTCTGCCAATGCCATATCCTATGATATAATGTTTGACTATCGCTATTATACACAAATACGAACTTACCCATGTAATTTTAATGTATGATTAATTCTACCGAAGCAGCCATCGGCGCTCGCATCAACCGCATCATAACTAGTTGTGGCAGCCACATCTCAAAAAACCGTTGACAGCTTTTCAGTTTAATGATATAAAGTATTAAACCGTTGAAGAAGAGTGAGTAGATTCTTTCAATGTTTCCGCAGAGAGCTGCAGGTGGTGGGATTGCAGTGTGACACGAGAATCGAATGGACTTCCGAGGGCGAGCAGAAACCGGATTTAAGCTTGAATTCGGGTGTATGCGAGACGGAGCAGACACTTCGTTAACAAAGTCAGCATATGTCAGTATGCGTTAAGTGGGCGTGGTATCACGTCAAGCCGGGTGGCACCGCAGGATTTGTTCATTCAGACCCTGTCCCAGCAAATAACACTGGGACAGGGTCTTTTGCGCGTTAGCAATGAGCCATGCGCAGACGGGATGGCAAGTGTACAGCGAGAGTTCACTCTCAGCTGGACGCTTGACAGACCGGATGCATACGGCGAATGCCGCGACAGTCACAAGCCGCGCAGCGGCGCAGAGACCTGTCGGCATGGCTCATTGAATCAGCCATAAAAAAGACAGCACCCCCGTCCCGAGCATACTAAATCACCGGCGCACCCGCGCCGCAAAGTTCAATGCGAAAGGAGTAAAACCATGGCAAACAACAATCAGAAGATTCCCTACAAGATCTATCTCTCCGAGAACGAGATCCCCAAGACATGGTATAACGTCAGGGCGGATATGAAGAACAAGCCCGCTCCCCTTCTCAACCCCGGGACCCTCCAGCCTATGACCGCCGAGGAGCTCAGCGCCGTTTTCTGCGAAGAGCTGGTCGCTCAGGAACTCGACAACGAGAATGCCTATATTCCGATCCCCGAAGAAATCCAGAGCTTCTACAAGATGTACCGCCCGTCACCGCTGGTGCGCGCTTACTGCCTCGAGGAGAAGCTGCAGACTCCCGCACATATCTATTACAAGTTCGAGGGCAACAACACGAGCGGAAGCCACAAGCTCAACTCCGCGGTCCCTCAGGCATATTATGCAAAAAAGCAAGGCCTCAAAGGCGTCACCACCGAGACCGGTGCCGGCCAGTGGGGTACTGCGCTGTCCATGGCTTGTTCCTATTTTGACCTCGACTGCAAGGTCTACATGGTCAAGGTGAGCTACGAGCAGAAGCCGTTCCGCCGCGAAGTCATGCGCACCTACGGCGCTTCTGTGACTCCCTCTCCGTCCGACACGACGCAGGTCGGCCGCAAGATCCTCGCCGAGCATCCCGGCACGACAGGCTCCCTCGGGTGCGCGATCTCCGAGGCAGTGGAAGTCGCCGTCACAAATCCCGGATACCGCTATGTACTCGGCTCCGTGCTCAATCAGGTCCTTCTGCACCAGTCCGTCATCGGTCTCGAGACCAAGGCGGCTCTCGATAAATACGGCGTCAAGGCCGACATGATCATCGGCTGCGCCGGCGGCGGCTCCAACCTGGGCGGCCTTATTGCACCTTTCATGGGCGAGAAACTGCGCGGCGAGGCGGACTACCGCATCATCGCCGTCGAGCCGTCTTCCTGCCCCAGCTTCACCCGCGGCGTCTACGCCTATGACTTCTGCGATACCGGCATGGTCTGCCCGCTCGCCAAGATGTACACGCTGGGCAGCGATTTCATCCCCGCGCCAAACCACGCAGGCGGCCTTCGCTACCACGGCATGAGCCCCGTGCTCTCCCAGCTCTACGACGACGGCCTTATGGAAGCTGTTTCCGTCAAGCAGACCGAAGTCTTCGAAGCCGCTGAGATGTTCGCCCGCGTCGAAGGCATTCTGCCGGCACCTGAGAGCTCCCACGCGATCCGCGTCGCCATCGACGAGGCCCTTAAGTGCAAAGAAACCGGCGAAGCCAAGAACATCGTCTTCGGCCTCACCGGTACCGGTTACTTCGATATGGTCGCTTATGAGAAATATCACGACGGCCTGATGACGGACTACGTCCCGACCGATGAGGAACTCGACGTTTTCCGTGCGAAGCTTCCGAAAGTGTGAGTTGAGGTTTCCTGGGGTGAGTTGAGGTTTCTGTGAACGTTGGATTATTTGAATACTTTTTTTCTTGTTTTCTATGGGGGCAGATTGACCCAATACCCCTCATATGATCCAACCAAGGTCCACAGAAAACGCCAAACCCTCAGGAAACTCAAAAATCCGGCCTTCCGGCCGGATTTTCAACATTTATTTCAGGTAGTCGCATGACAAATGTGACAGCTCTCGTTCAATGCCGCGATGCAGTTTTACTCCAGACTGTCTTCCGGCTTCACTTCCGCAATACCGTGCTTCTCCGCATATCCGGTGAGGAACAGAGTCAGCGCGCCGTCGCCTGTGACGTTGCAGGCTGTTCCGAAGGAATCCTGCAGAGCGAAGATGGTCAGCATCAGCGCCGTGCCGTTCTCGTCGAAGCCGAGAACGCCGGTGATCAGGCCAAGGGAAGCCATGACGGTTCCGCCGGGAACGCCGGGCGCGCCGATGGCGAAGACGCCCAGAAGCAGGCAGAACAGGATCATCTTGCCGGGTGACGGGAATTCGCCGTACAGCATCTTGGACACTGCCATGACGAAGAACGTCTCTGTCATAACGGATCCGCACAGATGAATGTTGGCGAAAAGCGGAATGCCGAAGTTCACCAGGTCATCGCGGAGCGGAGGCTCGGACTTTCTCGCGCAGTCCAGTGCCACAGACAGTGTAGCCGCGCTGGACATGGTTCCGACCGCCGTCATGTATGCGGGGCCGTAGTTCTTAATGATATCAAACGGATTCTTTCCGGAATAAGCACCTGCAATACCGTACAGAAGAGCCAGCCAGATGTAGTGGCCGATCATGACGATCACAATGATGATCAGGAAGATCGGAAGCTGCTTCGTGATCGTTCCTTCATAAGCCAGCGTGCAGAAGGTGCAGCCGATCAGGATCGGCAGTACCGGAATGACGAACCTTGTGACAATGCTCAGCACGATCTGCTGGAATTCCTCCAGAATGCTTGTGACCAGCCTGCTGCCGTTCCATGCAGCGGACAGACCCACCAGCACGGAGAAGAACAGTGCCGACATGACGGGCATGATCTGCGGGATGGTCAGCTCGAACACGACCGGAGGCAGTTCCTTAAGTCCGTCCACTTCAGGGCTGATATGAAGGAAGGGCAAAATAGTGAAGCCCGCCCCTGTCGCGAAGAACGCCGCGCCAATCGACGAAATGTACGCGATGCAGAGCGCAACGATCAGCATGCGGGAGGCATTGTTGCCGAGCCTTGTGATCGAAGGTGCGATGAAGCCGATGATGATCAGCGGCACGCAGAAATTGATGAACTGACTGGCTATGAACTTAACCGTGACAATAATGTTGAGCAGCGCTGTCGCGATGCCGCTTCCTTCCATGGCACTCAGGATCAGGCCTGCGCCGATACCTACGGCCAGCGCGACCAGAAGCCTGAACGGCAAACTGCTTGTAAAACTCTCTTTTTTCATTTCCTGTTTCCCCTCTTTTATTTGTTTCTATGTAAAAACCCGCACTGCGGACTTCTTTGCCGTAAATCGGCCGTCCGTCACAGGCAGGAATTCACATCCACCTTGTCGATCATGACATTGAGGATCTCCTTATCGGTCTCCTTCATGCCGACCTTGCCGATGTATCCCATATTCCTGATGGTCTGCTCTACATCGCTCTCGACAAAGCCCTCACCGCCGCGGAATTCTTTCTGGCTGACGCTCATATAGTGGGCCAGAAGAGCTGCATGGACGGAGGACGCTATTTTGGCGGCGCAACTGGGCTTTGCGCCGTCGCAGACAATCCCGCCGACATTGCCGAGCGTGTTTGTGATCGTTCCGCCGATCTGCTCATAGGTTCCGCCGGACATGTAGGTAATCCCGGCACCCGCTCCGCAGGCTGCGCTCACCGCGCCGCAGAAAGCGGACAGCGATCCGATGTAGTGCTTGATGTAGATGGATACCAGGTTCGAGACCAGAAGGCATCTGTACATCTTTTCTTTGGACAGGTGCCAGCGCTCTGCGTAGGTCACGATGGGCAGCGTGACTGTGATTCCCTGGTTTCCGCTTCCGGAATTGATGATGACCGGCATGGGACATCCGCTCATACGGGCGTCGGAGCCCGCCGCGGCGCGCGCACAGGCGTAGCACTTGACATCGTCAGTCCAGTTCTCCAGCATGGTTTTTCCGACTCTGGCCCCCCAGGGATTGTCAAGTCCTTCCTGGGAGATCGCCGTGTTGCAGGTCACCTGGCGCTCGAGAACTTCCTCCACTTCGGAGAGGTCCACAGTGGTCGCGTAGTCAAGGATCCCCTGCAGTGTCATCTTGGTCCGGTCTCCTTTGGGCTTGTCGTCTTCCTCATGCGCGGAAGTCTTCTCCGCTATAAAGATGGTCTTTCCGTCCTTCTCGATCTCCGTGATGTCCGTGTGGTGCTCTTCGATCGTGACGGAGGCCTTGTGGTCCTCATTCCACATCTCTGCTTTGATGTACAGGTTGGGCACATCTTCCGCCAACGCCACGTCGCAGATCCCGGCTTCCACCAGCTCGCGCGTCTTTTTGCGCGCTTCGTCATCCGCATCCGCGATGACTTCCAGCATCTTGTCGGGGTTTCCGCCCACGACGCCGAGCACCGCTGCCGCCTCGATTCCCTTCATTCCTCCGGAGTTGGGAACGGTGACACCCTTCACGTTTTTGATAATATTTCCCGAGCAGGTGACCCGGATGTGGTCCGGCATCACGCCCAGTTCCTTGTAAGCTTTCGCAGCGGCATAGGCAATGGCGATCGGCTCCGTGCATCCCATCGCCGCGACAAGCTCTTCCTTGAGAATTGTCGTATAGTTTTTCGATAATTCTTCACTAAGCTGCATTTCTTTCCCCTCACATTCAAGGCTCGCTCTCCGCTTGCAGAGGCGGGAGACTTCCTGCCTGAGTTAAAGGCCGGTCCCGAAGCCGGCCTTCTCTGTTTTCAAAGTGATCGCTCCGCCGCGCCTCGCGCGGCCTCCGATTCTTCAGCAGAAAACGGTCCTCGTCACTTATCAGCCCTTGATCACTGCGCGAAGCTTCGCCGCAACTTCCTCACACTGTGCTTCGTCAAGTTTCTTGAGGCCCGGATCCATCGCGAAGGTTCCGCCCCACTCGAACTCGTCCTTGTACTTGGGGACAAGGTGCATGTGAAGGTGATGGCCGGTGTCGCCGTACATGCCATAGTTAAGTTTGTCGGGATGGAACACTTTGTGGATCGCGTTCGCTGTCGTCACGACGTCCTCGATGAAAGCCGCCCTGTCGGCCTCGGAGAGCTCGATCATTTCCGATACGTGGTGCTTGCTGGCAACGATCACGCGGCCGGGGTGAGACTGTTCCTTGAAGAGATAGACCGTGCTGGCAGGAAGTTCGCATATTTCATATCCAAACTTTGCAACCAGTTCGCCCTTTGCACAATAAGCACAATTCATATCCATTCTTATTACCTCCGTTTTCGTTATCTTCCTAAAGGATGAAATCTTTACTGTCATATTGTACCACTATTATCTGCTCTTTATTACAATCTTAGGCATAATATTGGACACCGTCACTTTTTACACTCTATTTTTCGGTTTGCTCTCCCCCTGATGTGTTATTATTTGAATATGTGATTATCCAATATACTTCGCCGGTGTAAAAAAGGAGGCTTTATGAACCCTTACTATGAAAAACTGATCCATTTTGACGGCGCGCACGGACTTGACCGTCTGGTCCGCAAATGGGCGATCCTCTCCTCCAATCTTAAGACACTGCCCGTCAATGGGCCGATCCTTCTTCCGGACCTGTTCGTAGTATCCCACAGCGACACGATGCTCTCAAGGATGATAGATACCTTGTCTTCCTACCTGATCACGCAGAAAAACCTTATGGATTTTAACGGCGACGTCCCCTATTTTGAGTTTATGATGAATTACTGCGCGCCGGGAGCGGGCTTTGGGGAGCTTCAGCGCCTCATTGACGGAATCAGCGACTGCGCGGGCTACAGAAATGAATTCCGGGGCATTGTTCACATCAAACTCGACTATTGGCTGGGCCACCAGGAGGAGCACCACTTTATCGATCTGATGGATTATCTCTCCGAGAATACCCATAAATGGCTGATCATCCTCTCTGTTTCTACCAAAAATGAAGGCAAGGCAGACGCCATGGAATCGATTCTCTCCATGTTTCTGCGAATCGAACGGATCACGCTGCACAGAGCTTCTACCTCTACTTACGTCAGCGAGATCGAGGATCTTTTAGGCGACTACGGTTTCGCTCTCGATGACAGTGCAAGAGCACTTCTCTCCGAGTCCATCGACATGCTGCGCGGAAATCGCTATTTTGACTCGGCCGGCGCGGTGGACCTCTTCGGAAGCGATATCATTTACGAACTCTACGCAAGAGAAAACATGAGCGGCATGACGCTTTCCGCCGCGGATCTGCAGACATTCTCCAAGGACAGCCCCTATATTCAGAGGACCCTGCAGAAAGTCAAAAAGAGAATCGGTTTTGCATAATCGCAGGAAGGAGGCCTGAAATTGGAAAACTACAGATATAAGCGCTATGTGAAGACAAATCAGGAGACCCGCTGGGCTTCTCCAAGTGAGATCCAGGACAGCAGCACGTTCATCCGACTCAGCGACGATCATTACCCCACGGCGGGACTGCCCCTTATGTCAGACGCCAGAGAAGCCTATGTCGACGGCAGTGACACGCATTCTCTTATTTTCGGCGCGACCGGATCCAAAAAAACGCGCCTGTTCTGCATGCCTATGCTGGGCATGTTCATAAAGGCCGGCGAATCCTTTATCACGACGGATCCCAAGGGAGAACTGTACAGAAAAACCTCGGGACTGGCCGAGGCAAACGGCTACAAAACCGTCGTCCTCAATTTCCGCGATATCGGAAAAGGCGATCTGTGGAACCCGCTGTATGTCCCTTATAAGCTGTATCATTCCGGCCGGCAGGAAGAAGCTGTCTCCATGCTCAATGATTTTGTGCAGACCCTTGCCGCTCCTCAATTTGAGCGCACAAAGGATGTGTTCTGGCCGGAAATGGCCGCCTCCTTCGCGATCGCAAACCTGATGCTCCTCATGGAATGCGCCTCGGAAGAGGAAGCGAATGTCATCAGCCTCTCCCGTCTGTGTTCTCTCGATCTGGAAGACAAACTGAGAGAGCTCTCCGAACCGATGAGTGAATATACGATCGCCGGCATGAACTACAAGAACGTCTTCACCGGCGCCGAAAAGACCCGCCAGAGTATTTATATTTCGCTCTTTGGCATGATCCGCGTCTTCAACACGCAGAGGAAACTGGCCACTATGCTCTCCGGCAACACGGTGGACCTCACCCGGATCGGCAGGGAGAAGACCGCCCTCTACATCATCGTTCCGGATGAAAAGACGACGCTTCATTTCCTTGTTACCACTTTTATCAAGCAGGCCTATGAGATTCTGATCCGTGAGGCGCAGAAAGAGGAGAACGGAATGCTCCCCCTCAGGGTCAATTTCGTGCTGGACGAATTCTGCAACCTTCCCAGGATCCCGGACATGCCTTCCATGATCAGCGCAGCCAGAAGCCGGAATATGCGCTATTTTCTGGTCGCGCAGAGCAAGCACCAGCTGGTAGGCCGCTACGGAGAAGACGCCGATACGATCAAGGGAAACTGCGACAACTGGGTCTTTCTGACTTCCAAGGAATTGGATCTTCTGCAGGAGATCAGCAGCCTCTGCGGGGAAATCGTTACAGCGGACCGGGAGAAACGTCCTCTGATCTCTGTTTCGGAACTGCAGCGCTTCAATAAGGAGAAAGGGGAAGCCCTGATCATACATTCCCGCCAGTATCCCTTCATCTCACAGCTTGCCGACATTGACATGTACGAAGCTTTCAAGGGATATCCGCCGGTCCCCATGAAGGAGCACTCTTCTAACGACTACCGGATCTTCTCTGTCATTACTCTGCTCACCAGAATCCTTCTCGGAGAAGTCCCGCATCCTTTCGTCGACTAATGAGGAGTCCTTATGTCAGCAGAACAAGTCAAACAAGCATACAGCGACTGGCAGAACACCGAAAAATCATTCGGCGCACGCCATCCGAGAACATTATATGAGCTGGCCAACTATATTTTTGCCCTTCATACAAGCGACGAAGAATGTGATGCCCTGATTGAAGAGTTTAAAGCGCGCCTTGAAGATTACACGGATTGGAAAAACAGGCTGCTTCCGGACGCACTCGCCTTTGTGGCCTATGTCCTGAACGATAAACGGCTGACCAAATCCGCTTATCCGCTGATTACAAGAGCCGTGGCGATCGCCGACTGCTTCACAGCGGAGGAAAACTTTGATCCCTCCGCTCCCTGGCTTATATACGCCTATGTGATGCGCAGCCTGGAGCTTTACAGCCAGGAGATTCTCTATTTTGAAAAATTATGCAATTATGTTCTGAAAAAAGAAGGGGAGAGCGCATCCGTAGCCGTCCAATACCTGATGCGCCTCGATTGTGTCCTTTACTCCTGCCACCGCTACAGCAAAGCCAGGCAATATTCGGAAAGAGCGCTTGAACTGCAGAAAAAGTATCACGCCGATGATACGGATACAACTCTTGACTGCCTTTCTAATCTTGCCGCCAACTTAGCTTATGCAGGTACGCCGGAAGAAGAGATCCGGATTCGCGAAGAAGCGCTGGACCTGGCCAAAGAGTCCTATGGTGCCAAAAGCGTAAAAACAATTGAGGCATATGAAAAACTCTGCAGCGCATTGTCCAAATACTCCTACGGGAAGCTGACAGCATCTGACAGTCTCTTGAACAGATCCATCCTCCACCACTACCGGCTGCTGGAGCTGAAGACATCCATGGCAGGCCCGAATGCTCCTTCCACCCTTCAGGCCAAGCGTGACTTAATCGCCCTGTTTGAGAAGAACAGAAAGTATTCCCGCGCTATTGTCTTCCAGAAAGAACTTGTAAATGAGAGCAGGGAGCAGGACAGTCCTCCTGATTTTCAATCCAATCGCGATCGGTACCATCTGATCGAATTATACCTGCGGGTCGGAATGATTCGAAAGTCTGTTCATTTGGCGGATGAAATGCTGTCAGAACTAACGGCGGGTCTTGATTCTGAAGAGGTCGAGCAGAATTTGAAGAGCAAGAGCCCTTCCATTGACGTTAAGGGCATATTGCAATTACGGGTATTTCTGCAAAAGCAGAAGAAGAAACCGTGTCGTTTATGATTTAGAAAAAAAACGGGGGTGTCGCCCTAAGAATAATTCTTAGTGCGACACCCCCATACGTGTGTATTATTGACTCAATCAACTGTCCTTCCGAATCACGGATCCTCTTTAATTCCGGGAATCCACATGAAGCGCAGAACACTTCCGTCTCCGGTCTCGATCGCTGCAGAGGAGCGCGTCTGCCCGAGGACAAACATATTCTCTTCGCGGCCTCCTGCCTGTCTGTAGAATGTGAGCTCTTTGCCATAAGCCTGCACATATACATCTTCCAGATTTGCGCCGCTGACCATTTCCAGTCTCCTGCCGTCTTTTCTGTTCTGAAGATCCGCAAGTCTGGCCGTCTGCCGCCCGTTCAGATCAAAGCGGTAGTATGTGCGGCTGCCGTCTCTCCTCTCTTCAACAACCCTCAGTTCCGAGCAGGTGCTGAACACCATGGCCGGCTCAGCGGCTGCTTTCTTTTCCGGCTGCTGTTTTTTATTTCGAAGAAGAAATACTGCTGCCGCCGCTCCGATTCCTGCCAAGGCCACGCCTCCGATCGCGATCGGAATCCAGGGGATTCCGCCTTTCTTGCTCTCTTCTTCCTCGACAACCGTTTCTTCTGCCGTCGAAGCCGTAGCTGCCGCGTCAGCGGTGGTCGTCTCCCCGGCCGGGATCTCTTTAACAGAACCTTTCACAACGGTAAGTTCTTCCGCAGCGTTTTCTGTCTCTGTTACAGTGCTGACTCCGCCTTGTCCGCCATCGGATCCCGCAGTAGTACCTTTATCGGCCTCCGCGGTGGTTCCTTTATCGGCCTCCGCGGTGGTTCCTTTATCGGCGCCCGCGGTGGCTCCTTCTTCGGCGCCTGCGGTGGTTCCTTTATCGGCGCCCGCGGTGGCTCCTTTATCGGCGCCCGCAGTGGCTCCTTTATCGGCACCCGCAGTGGTTCCTTTATCGGCCCCAGCTGTAGTTCCTTCACCGTTTTCCTGCTCGGCCTCACCGGTACCCTTGCTCGCGAGGCTGATTCCTTCCGCTTTTACGCTTGCAATCTGTTCCTCTGTGATCTCGCCGATTTTATACTCAACCACATAGTACATTCCCTTATCCGTGTTTACGGAATTGAGCTCTCCCAAGTGAATGTCCGCTGTCCTTGTCGGATTCTCCTCCACCTGAAACTGAACTGTCAGCTTGATCGTATCGAACAAGTTATAAGCCTCATCGTCGGGAATTGCGATCACAAGGATCTGATTCTCCGGCTGATCTGCCGGCTCCGCATTTTCTGCCTGATCGGCGGAATCCGGCTCTGCTTCCTTCTTCTCCTCCGGTTTCGAATCTTCTTTGTCTTCGCTGCCTTCGGAAGCGTCTTCGCCGTCTTCGGAAGTGTCTTCGCTGCCTTCGGAAGCGTCTTCGCCGTCTTCGGAAGTGTCTTCGCCGTCTTCGGAAGTGTCTTCGCCGTCTTCGGAAGCGTCTTCGCCGTCTTCAGAAGTGTCTTCGTCCTGCGCGTCGTCAGAATTCTCCTCTATTTTCTCACCGGCAGGGTTCTCCCCGGCCAGAGGTTTCTTTCGCCCGGCTGTTTTTTCTATCTTTACTTCGACGTTCTCGGAAGAGCCCGTATTCGCGGGCTCCTCTTTCTTTTCTGCTGCTTCCGGCTCCTTGCCCTCTGAGTTCTCCTTCTGTTCAGGTGCAGGGGTCAGTTCCGGATACTCTTTTCCCTCGGCAGCCGTCGTAACCGTGTACAGGATGGGGTCCCGCTCTTCTCCGCCTTCTGCCGCATAAGATGACATGCCCACACACGCCGCCAGTATAACAGCTGTGACAGCGGCTGCTAATCTTCCTCTTAAACGCTTCAAAATAACGCCTCCTGTCAATGTTGTCATCGGGCCACTACTGATTCAGCCTCCGATCAGCCTCTTTTTCTCAGTGTAGTCCACCTGAACTGAACCTGTACTCCTTCTGCGGCCTCGAAATTGGCTGTGCCATTGTAAGGGATCTGCATTAAGAGTCTCTTTTCATTATCCGTTATATTGATCTGCTGCAGATTCTCAGGACCGTTCTT
>JAFUFL010000081.1 GCA_017469935.1 Lachnospiraceae bacterium | reverse complement strand
GTCACACTCTGTGGCAGCACTCGTTTTAAGGATGAATTTCTCCAGGCCCAGAAGCGCTTAACACTGGAGGGAAATATTGTGATCAGTGTCGGCCTCTTTGGACACTCCGGCGACAATGAGGTTTGGACAGAAGGTACCAAGGAAATGCTCGATGACATGCATCTTCGAAAGATCGATATGGCGGACGAGATATACGTGATCAATGTCGGCGGGTATATTGGATCCAGTACTCGAAATGAAATAGAGTACGCGAAGAGAATGGGAAAGACTGTTCGCTATTTAGAGGGTGATATCCGATGAGGAAGAGGAGTAATTATCCGTTTGGCAACAGTATTTATAGACCATACCGCTGCAGCACAGGGAAGAGCAGACGGCAGAATTCAGTATGGACCTGCATGATTATACTTTGCATGAAGTTGAAATAATGAATCGAAACCTTTTTGTATGTGACGACACATATTTTGAAAAGGATGCTCCGCTGCGCTTTTTGGGCTACATCCACTCTCATCCCGGAGAGCTGAATGCAACGATGAGCCGGCCGGACCAGGAATTGCATGAGCTGCTGAATAAGAATGGCGTCACGCGGTGTTTTACCGGGATTATCAATCCGCAGAAAAAGGATCTCTGTATTTATTGGGATTCGCTGTTTTCTCCGGTTCATGTTTTACTTTTTGTTGAGGAAAGCAATGTTTTGAAATGGATGTAATGGTGTGTCATGGGGACGTATCAGCTGACACAAAATGTGTCAGCTGATACGTCCCCATGACACACCCGTGACACACCAGGAGAGAAGATATATGGATTTTTTATCAAGTAAAGTGACGACCATTTTGATCGTTATCAATATCGTGATCTTTCTGCTTGAGACGAAAGACGGCGGCAGCACGAACAGGGACGTCGCACTGAAATACGGCGCGCAGTACCAGCCGTATATTCGACAGGGGCAGTATTACAGGCTTTTCACGGCGATGTTTCTGCATTTTGGCGTCTATCATTTGCTGCTGAATATGTATGCGCTCTCGGCAATCGGGCCGGCCGTGGATTATGTGTGCGGGCCGGTGATCTTTCTGATTGTCTATCTGGGAGCGGGGCTTGCGGGTAATATCGCAACTATGATCCTTGACGAAAAGAGAGGAAGCAGTAACTTGTCGGCGGGAGCTTCCGGCTGTATTTTCGGGCTGCTGGGGGCGTGCTTTGTACTTGCGGCTGCCGGGTATGGATTTTCGATGCGCAGTATTTTGACAACGCTTGCGATCAATCTGGTGTATGGACTGTCGTCGAAGCGGATCAATATGATGTCGCATGCCGGCGGATTTGTCGGCGGGGCAGCGATTATGGCGGTGATCCTGGCTGTGCTGGGAATGAGAGGATGAGTGGGTACAATCCTTATGGTTCCGGGCTTAATGTGGGGCAGAGACACAGCACTCAGCTGGTATGAGGAAAGAAGGTCACAGATGTGAAGAGCCCTCAAATGTGTTGTTAATGTCGGGCATGACACGAAAACGGCAGCGGAGAAGAGTCCCTTCTCCGCTATTTTTTCCTGGGGCCTTTTGGGCCCATGAGGATATCGATCAGGTCTTTCTTACAATAACCCATCTCGTATCTCTCTTTTCTCCATTTATATGCCACATAAATGGCCAGAAACCATGAGGCGACTATAATAGAGATAATTATCCATGCAAGTGTGTCGCTCTCTACAAACTCCGGAAAAAGCATTCTCATCAGGAATATCGCGAGTGCCGGAAATGAGCTTATGCTCCCGATAAAAACGGGCAAAAAGAGAGGCGCCGCATCTCCCGGAAACAGTATTTCAACGAACATGAAAAGGATCATTGCAGCATATAAAATACCGGTCGATATAAATGCTTCTTCGCCCCTGGCTTTGCTCAATATTCCCGTAAAAATATTCACTACATAAATTACATAAGTTATAAAGCAACTGACCGTGAAAATTGCTCTGACTATAAAGGTGAAGCTTAATCTGTTTTTTGATGATTTCCAATTTGGATTTTTATCCGGTTTCATCTTTTCTGTCCTCCAAATCTTTGAATCTACGGCTTGCAAGCAGAATACTGAATATCGAACTTCACTAGATCGTATTTAATAACTAAGCGGAATTCGCTTCGGGAGCTGCCACTTAATTGTGCCATATTGTGGAAGTAATTTACAGAGTTAGAATGCAGGTTTTAGTGTGTCATTGGGACGTATCCACCTCTTCCTGACAGTATCTTCGGCGCTGCGGAAGTTTGCGCTGTGGAAGAGACAGTCTTAGAAACGTAATATCGTTTAATTTTCGGTTACATATGTATATGTTTTGCAACCCTCTGCTGAACTTGAAAACTAGAGTTATCGATATTTTGAACATTTCCCTTTTGTAGAATTCTATGAAGCGAGGCGGCAGAGTACTACTCCATAGGATGCGGCACAGCACAGAATAAGGGGGAGGTTTATAGCTCCTGTGCCATGGGCAGAATCGTTATAATAGCGATTAATATAAAACGTTTAAGTTCGATATTTTGTACTCGATTATGCGGTTTTACCGATTTTTAGCTGTAGAGGGTTCACAAAGACGTATATATTATAGAATGTAGTGGCCGTTTTATCCCGAAAAAAATTAAGTAAAAAAACACTGTCTGAGGAGCGCAGCACCCAAATGACACACTTGGCACTGAATAAAATGTGTCAGCGGATACGTCCCCGTGACACAAACCGGGAAAAAATGTGTTAGCGGATACGTCCCCGTGACACAAAAAACGCCCGGAGAAGTGATACCCCTTCCCCGGGCGTAAGCCGCGAATATCATCCATGACAAGTTTGGTTGTCCACAAAACCTGTGGACGGGTGCCTGCATGACCGCGCAGGCGCGGCGCTCTGTCAAAGTTAATTTCGAGAGCGAAATAAAGATCCGTTTTTCATTTCTGTTTACTAAGGCTAAGATGCAGTCATGAAACCGCTGCGACTTTGATGTGCCGAAGATCAGGAGCTCTCTGATCTCCGGTACATTTGCATTCTAGCATGTAGTATTTCCAAATTCACTAAACTATGGGTTTATTGTGAGGAAACTTCAGCAGAGCTACGATTAACTCACAAATTCAGTAATACAGCAAATCACCAATCATTCATAGTGTCCGGTTCAAGACAATGCGCCCGGAGCATCCGCTCGCGACGCGAGCAAAGTAAGATGCAGGAAGCCGGTTACGTTCTGAACAGGGGAGCTGGCAATATTTTGGTGCGCCTAAGGATGCGGCGGGCCGCCTTTGGAAAGCGGTCGAGCACCGGGAGCCTTAACGGAACCTGAAACGATAGGGAAATCCGGAGTTGTCAAGTGAGCCTGAGAAGGCGGAGCCGTCAAGGTTTCCTGTGTCAAAAAAGAAAGGAGGTGAGAAAGAATGAGCTATCGAGGAATAAAAATGAGCAAGCAGACAAAATCCCTGGAGAAGAGAAATCTGGTTGAAGAAAGAGAAATTTCAGGCATTCATAATCGAGGCAGGGGAGGAAAGAAAGCACTCGTACGTGAAAAGGATCCGCAGGTCGCCGCCATCGAAGAAGCAATCCGATCCGGTGAGCGGAACTTCATGGACGGAGTTTCCTATCGGATTAATCCCGTGGATACCATGAAGATGATCACGGCCAGCTCTGTTTTCGGTGAGCCGCAGTATTATCGCGACGGGGAAACGGCGAAAGCGACAATCCCGGAAGGGAAGTGCTATGTTGACAGGGCGTTTACTAAGTACAGCCTTCGCATGCTTGATCCTTACAAGGGAATGACAACTTCCGGGGTGATGGAGAAGGCCATCGATGACGCGCTGGAGGCTGATTTCGGAGAGACGCTGAAGTGGGCCGCCGAGCTCAGGGAGCGCTACGGAATGAGGCTGAACCCCCAGGTGATCCTGGTAAGGGCAGCCATACATAGAGGCAGGAAAGCGTTCACCGATGAGCATCCCGGCGAATATGCGAAGATCGCGCAGAGGGCCATGAGCCGCGGCGATGACGTGACAAATCAGGCGCAGTATTGGCTGGCAATGAAAGGGAGCAAAAACGGACTCCCCGCCATCCTGAAACGAGCCTGGGCGCAGAGCATCGGCGATATGGACGCCTATTCTATGGCAAAATATTGCCGCGCCGGAATCGGTCTGGTGGACATCGTCCGCATCTGTCATGCTAAGGGGCCGCTTGTCGATATTTTGATGCAGACTGGGAAAGTGCCGATGCCGGAAGGTCAGGACACCTGGGAGAGGCTGCGCGCGTCCGGAAAGAGCTGGCAGGAAATCGTGGACGAGATCCGCATGCCGCACATGGCACTGCTGAGGAACCTCAGAGGTATCTTTACCGAAGTGCAGGATCCGGAAACGAGAGAAGAAGTGCTCGCGCTCTTAAAGCGCGGCGTGCGAAAGGGCAAACAGTTCCCTTTCCGCTATCTCTCGGCATGGAAAGCGGTCGATGCCGAAGGAAGCTCCTGGTCCGGACAGGTACAGGATGCACTGGAAGACTGTATGGGAATCGCCTGTGAGAACCTCCCTGCTCTGAAGGGACGGAGCGCGTTCCTGACGGACAACTCGGGATCCGCCTGGGGTGCATGCACGTCCGAGTGGGGAACCATGAAGATCGCTGAGATCGGGAACCTGAGCAGCGTGATCGGCGCCGTGTGCAGCGAGAAGGGCGTGGTATTCCCCTTTGGCGACAGACTGGAATCGCTCGAGGTGCGCAAAAGCAAGGGAATCCTTAAGCAGGCGCATCAAGTCGGAGAGCTCGGAATGAGGTGCGGAGGCGGAACAGAGAACGGCGTCTGGCTGTTTTTCCGGGATGCCATTGCGAAGAGACAGCATTGGGACAACATCTTTATATATTCCGACATGCAGGCCGGTCACGGCGGCCTCTACGGGTACTGCGAGGAGGACTACGCGGCCATCGGAGCCTGTATTCGGGGAATATACATAGACGTGAACATGCTGGTGAAGCTGTATCGCAAACTGGTCAATCCCAAGGTAAACGTTTTTTGTATCCAGACTGCCGGATACAACAATGTTTTGGTCCCTGAGTACGGATACCGGACATCGATCCTTTACGGATGGACAGGCAAGGAGCTCCTCTTTGCCGATGCTATGAATCGGATCTGGGATGAACTGGAAGCAAGAGAACCTGAGAAGCAGTAAACTGCGGTCTCGGGTTCTTTTTGTGTGTCATTGGGGACGTATCCGCTGACACATTTTATTCGGTGACAAGTGTGTCATGGGGACGTATCAGCTGACACATTTTGGGACAAAATGTGTCAGCTGATACGTCCCCGTGACACAGATTTATGGAAAACATCGGGTGATTATGGTAGGATAAAAGCCAGATAATGAAAGCAGCTCCCGGAGGAGAGAAATCTCCCCAGGCTTTTCGTGGAGAGAGATCATGAACAATAATCCAAAAGAAGTATTTATAAGCTACAGCACGAAAGACAGCGAGATCGCGTTCTCGCTGCTTGAAGTATTGGAATCCTACGGCCTTGAGTGCTGGATCGCACCCAGAAACATTCCCAAAGGAGCGCAGTGGGCGGAAGAAATCGATAAGGCGATCCAGAATGCCAGAGTCTTTGTTGTCATTGTCAGCTCCCAGTCCGTGGAATCCAAACAGGTCCCGAAGGAGATTGCGCTGGCCGTATCCTCCTGCGAGAGTATTTTCCCGTTCCGGATCGATGACACCGGACTGAAGGGAACATTCCGCTACTATCTTTCCGATTATCAGTTTACGGACGCCACCAGCGATTCCAAGCAGAAGATGATAGAGCTGGCGGAAATCATCTGTTCGTCGCTCGGCAAACCGATTCCGGAGCAAAAGACTGAGGAAAAGCCTGAACAAACGCAGGAAGCAGTGCCTCCTGTCAAAACAGAGCCGGCCGCGGAAGAGAAGCCCGAACCTGCCGCGAACAGTGTCCCGGCGAACAGTGCCCCGGCGAACAGTGCCCCGACAAAGGACGCCCCGGCAAAGGACGCACCGGTGAAGAACGAGAAGGCAGGTTCCAAGAATCCGATCATGATCGGCGCGATTGCGGCGGCGGTCATCGCTGTCATAATTGGAATCGTATTTGCCGGAAAAGGCAAAAAGAGCGACGTGCCCGCGGAGCAAACCGCCTCCGCCGTGCAGGAAGAGACGCAGGAAAACGCCGCAGAGAGCACTCCTGAAGAGACACAGGAGAGCACTCCGGAAGAGACGCAGGAAAGCACCCCGGAAGCTGCGCCGGAAAACGCTCAGGAGGAAACCGAGGCAAGCACTCCGGAAAACGCTCAGGAGGAAACCGAGGCAAGCACCCCCGGAAGCACCTCCGCAGAAACTGCTTCGGAAGTCGCTATAGAGCAGAATCAATTGACCGGACTCGTTGGAGTCTGGAAAAAGGTCGCCTATGAAGACCGCGGCGCGGAGACGAAAGTAAATACCGACGATCTTTTTATTCTTGCGGACGGCATACCGTATTTCTCTCTGGAGGGCGGCTTGTCAGGCTCGGCCGGCAGTGCGCTGACTCCGGCCCAGTATCTGGAGGACGGCGGCAAGTATGATGTGACATTCTCCGTTTCTTATGAAGATAAGTTTGACGGCAGCATATCCGATAAACCCACCAGCGGAGGCTTTTCACCGACGCCGGTCACTATTGATGCTATTTATGGTCTTCCGGATGAGAATCCCACCGGCCTGACCTATGAAGAATGCTATCCGGAGCGATATCTTTTTGTCCACATGACCGGAACCTATGTGGAGAGCCCTGTCAAAAAATCGGATGTCGATACTTGGCTGGTCTATAAAAAACAGTATCCGCTGTTAAGAAAGAGCATGTTCCCGGCGCTGGTCGGCAAGTGGAAGGACAGCATGGGCAACATCTGGGAGTTTAAGGCAGAAGGCGAAAACCTTACTTTCAGCATGACCGACACAAGCGGAAATGCTTATAACGGAGTAGAATACCTTCACTACAATGCGAACAAGGACAAGAAAAATTTCTTCGAACACATCAACTTCAAATTTGATAAGTATGAGACCGGTTACTATTCGGTCGTGTCCTTTGACGGCCAGATACTTGAGATGTTTGACACGGATTGGAACAGTTTCGTATTGACCAAAATAGAGTAAAGCAGAAAGCATCAGTTGCAGGCGGATATGGCAGCAAATGAGAAGAGTTATCCGGGCGCACTCCCGAGAGATACAATACTGAATGAACGCTACAGGATCCTCGAGACGGTCGGCCGGGGCGGCTTTGGCATGATCTACAGAGTTGAGAACCGGATCAATAAGAAGATCTACGCCGTCAAGGAGTACTTCAACCTTGATTTCATGCATCGGAGCGAGGCGGATCACAAGAGCGTCATCTACGAGGACAGGCACAGGGAGCGCTTTGAAAAGGAGAAGAAGCTCCTCCTGAGTGAATCGAATATCGTCAGGGACATCGGAGAAGACGAGCGCATCGTCAGGATCTATGAGCACTTCGAGGAGAACGGGACCGCTTATATTGTCATGGAGCTGATCGAAGGAAAAACGCTCCTGGAGGCGATCAGAGAAGACGGCATTTGGGATCCCGAGACCGTGATCCGGAGGTTCAAGCCGCTTATGCTGACCATGGAGAAAGTCCACGATAAAGAAGTCCTTCACCGCGACCTCAGTCCTGACAATATCATGGTGAAGGAGGACGGAACGCTCTGCATTCTGGATTTTGGCTCAGCTAATAAAAACACGGCCGGGGCCAATAGGCATACAAAGGTAGATAAAGAAAACTATTCGGCCCTGGAACTGAGAAGCGAATCGATGGACCGCGGCAGGTACACGGATGTGTTTGCGCTCTGCGGCACCATGTATTTTGCAATGACCGGGAATGCACCGATGGATGTGAGCATCCGAAGGCTCGGGATCGAGGAGCTGGCGCCGCCTTCGAAATTCGACATTAAGATCCCGGAGTCCGCGGAGGCGATCCTCATGAAGGGGCTGGAGCTTGCGCCTGAGGACCGGATCGGGGATATGGAAACTCTTTATAAGGAGTTTGACGAGATCTATCCCGACCTCTCCGAGGAGGAAAAGCGCAGGATCCGAATCCGCCGTCGTATTCTGACGGGGGTGGCAGCGGCAGCAGCGCTGGTCCTGGTCACTCTCAGCGGCACTTTGTTCTGGTACAACCGAAACCGGATCCGGCTGGGCCTCATCGCTTCTCTGAAAACGACGGTCTCGGGGGAGAAACTTACCGACTCCGAATATGAGGACGCGCTGGACGCGGTCAAGGAGAGATTCATTGCCCTGGGAGGTGAAAACGGCTGTGTGCTGGAGTCCCGGGACGACAAAACGGCCGTCTTTCAGGTGGCGCAGGCGAGTTATAACGGGACCGACCCGGACTGGGTGACGGAGTACCTGATCTGCAGGCCCCTGAAGCTGTTTCTGTTCACACAAGAGGATCTCAGTGAAGATAACCCCGTCGAACAGGATTCCTCAGAAGAGAGTACTGCAAAAGAGAGTACTGCAAAAGAGGATCTCACTCCGGTCGGGCAGCTCCTGCAGGAAGAAGATGTTCAGGACGCCGTCTCCGTGGAAGAAGGGATCCGCATAGACCTCACACCGGCCGCGGCGGAGAAGTTCGGGGAGCTGCTTGCGGCAAACGGCTCCAAAATAGTGCTGGGATTTGATACGGACCGATATGAAAAGGCTCTTATGCTTGACGCAATGACAGAGTCCGGCGGTTCCCTCCTCGTGTACAGAGACGAGGGGCATCGGGTGCCGGATGAGCTCCTGATCAGCGCGTTCACTCACAGGCCGGTCGCGGCCGCGCTCGAATTCGAGTGCGAGAGAGCAGTCAACTGGGAAGAGCCTTCCGCCTCCCTTATGGCAGGGAAAAACCAGGTGAATGCGGGAGAGATCCCTGGCACATCCATGCTCATCTATTACAAATCACTCCT
>JAFUFL010000027.1 GCA_017469935.1 Lachnospiraceae bacterium | reverse complement strand
CCGGCGGCCAAATCGGTTCCGGCGATTACCTCGAGCGCATCCGGCGTCACCCTCGCGTGCGCCTGTACATGCTGACCGCGGACAATCGCGACGCTATTTACAATGAAGTAAGAACTATTATTTTCGCCGGCAGAAAGGAGGCAAAAGATCATGAACCGCTATAGCCTCAGAAACCTTCTTTTTCTGACACTCTGCTGCGACCTCGGTCTGTTCTCGAAGAGACTGCTCTCTCCGGCGGCCAATATCCTGACCGATTTTCTGCGGATTCCCGGGGGCATCGGCACGAGCTTTTCACTGATGTTCCTCGTCGTCGCCGCCGAGCTGGTCCCCGTCTTCGGATGTGCCACCCTGATGTCCCTCGTGCAGAGCCTGATCGCCCTGTCGCTGGGCATGGTCGGCAGTATGGGCATCCTGTCGCCCATCGGCTACGTCGTGCCCGGCCTCGTGATCGACCTTCTCTTTCTGCTGTCGAGGAAGGCCGGCCTCGGCACGGATCTGAAGCTGACGGCCGCCAACATGCTTGGCGCCGCATCCGCCGGCGTGGCCGCAAACCTCATTGTGTTCCGCCTGCCCGCCGTCCCGCTCGCCCTCTACATCGTCGTGGCGCTCACTAGCGGTGCGATCTGCGGCTGCTTTGCAGGTGTATTGGTCAAAAGACTGCGCCCCGTCCTTTCCGCCTCTGCCGCCTCGGATCCAGGAGAGCGAAGTGCTTCAGGCGCAAAGAACATACCGAACAATTGTAAGAATAACTGAGAACTCAGGAGGAATTCAGAAATGCAAAAGAAACTTATCACCGGAATAATTGCCGCACTGGTTGTGATCGCCGCAGTACTCGCCTTTGTCAACCGGAAAGGAGGCGCGGATGTCTCCGGCCTGGTCCTTTCCGGCGGCGGCAAAGAGATCACCGTCTCCTGGGAGAATGTCGGCGGACAATCTTTTGACGGAGATCTTGTCAACGGAAAAGGCGAAGTGTCGCACCACGAGTACACGGGCGTCGAGCTGCAGGCCCTTCTGCAGGCAAACGGTATCGAAGTCACAGAAAGCTCCGCGATCACGGCCGCCTCAGAGGACAATTATTCCGCAGAGCTGACCGGCGCAGAGCTCCTTGAGGCCGGCAAAGTGTATGTCGCGCTGACCGACGGCGGCGAGCAGATTCAGGGCATCGACGGCGGACAGGGCGCACAGCTCATCGTATTCGGAGACCAGAACAGCAAGCGCGCCGTGCGGTATCTTAAGGCCATCACAGTAAAGTGACTTTTTAACTCGGTTTCCCGGATCTGCCCAGCGACCGATACCCCTTGGAACGCAGAATGCTTTCCAGTACTGCCAGATCCTCGGTGTGGAGGACGATCATGGGCCGGCCGGTCGTCCGATCCCAGGCGGCGTAAAGGAAGTCAATATTCAGGTTGGCGGCTTCCACCACATCCAGCAGATCCGCCAGGCCGCCTGCGCTGTCGCTGACCTCTACGGCCAGCACGGACGTCAGTTTTATCAGATACCCGGCGTCCGACAGGGTTTTACTGGCCACACTGTCGTTGTCGGTGAGGATGCGCACGGTGCCGAATTCTCCGTTCTCATTGGTGACGAAAGCCCGCAGGGCAACGCCGGCATCCGCCAGAGTCCTCACAAGAGTCCTCAGAGCTCCTTTTCTGTTTTCCGTGTAAATCGAAATCTGCTTGATCATACGGACCTGCCTCCTTTCCCGCCGAGAAAATTTTTCAGCATGATCTGTCCGTCCGGCGTCAGGATCGATTCCGGGTGGAACTGAACTCCGTAAACGGGGAGCTCCCGGTGCTCCACTGCCATGATCTCCCCCTCCTGCGTCCGGGCAATTACCCTGAGCACGTCGGGAATCGTGTCCGGATCCGCTGCCAGGGAGTGATAGCGGGCTACCTTCGTCTGCGCCGGACAGTCCCGAAACAGATAGGACTGCGTATCCAGCTCGACCACGGATTGCTTGCCGTGCATCAGTTTTTTGGCATAAGTCACCTTGGCTCCGAAGGCCGCGCAGATCGCCTGATGGCCCAGGCAGACCCCCAGGACCGGGCAGTCTTTGCCCAGTTCCTTCGCCGCCTGCAGGGTGATTCCGGCATCCTCGGGCCGTCCGGGACCGGGAGAAAGGATCACCCGTTCCGGCTTTAAGGCCCTGATTTCTTCCAGCGTCATCGCATCGTTGCGGATGACCTTGATATCCGGGTCCATCTCGCCCACCATCTGAAACAGGTTATAAGAAAAGCTGTCGTAGTTGTCTATGAGCAGAATCATGGCTCCACCTCCCCGGCCTTCTCCAGAGCGGTCACTACAGCTCCGGCTTTGTTGATACACTCGACATATTCGCGCTCCGGCACCGAGTCGGCCACAATGCCCGCCCCGGATCGGATGAATACTTTTCCGTTCTTTTTATAAGCGATGCGGATGGCAATGCAGGTGTCCATGTTCCCTGTGAAGTCCAGATATCCGATTGCTCCGCCGTATATGCCTCTCTTATTATTTTCCAGCTCTCCGATGAGCTGGCAGGCCCGGATCTTGGGCGCTCCGGACAGCGTTCCCGCAGGGAGCACTGCCTCCACGGCGTCAAGCGCGTCGCACTCCGGCCGGATCTCTCCCCGCACGGTAGAACCGATATGCATCACGTGAGAATACCGCTCGATGGAGTGGAGTTTCTCCACCTTTACCGAGCCGAATCTGCTGATCTTCCCCAGGTCGTTGCGGCCCAGATCTACCAGCATATTGTGCTCCGCCAGCTCCTTTTCGTCAGAGAGAAGGTCCGCCTCCAGCGCCTTGTCCTCCGCTTCGGTCTTCCCTCTGGGCCGTGTGCCCGCCAGCGGGAATGTATGAAGGACGCCGTTCTCCAGCTTCACCAAGGTCTCGGGAGAAGCGCCCGCCACCTCCACGTCGGTTCCGGAAAAGTAGAACATATACGGAGAAGGGTTCAGGGTCCGCAGGATACGGTAAGTGCCCAGGAGACTCCCTTCGAAGGGCGCCGAGAGCCGGTTGGACAGAACAATCTGAAAGATGTCTCCCTCTCGAATGTAGTTCTTGGCTTTCTCCACCATGGCGCAGTATTCGGCCTGATTGAAGAGCGGCGTCACCTCTCCCAGCATTCTCCCGCCGGGCTCCCGCTTCTCTTCGCCGTACAGGAGCAGGTCCGCAAGGCTCTTCAGTTCCCGGACCGCTTTGTTGTAACCGGTTTCCGGGTGGCGCAGGTCCACGTTGACCATCAGAATGATCTTCTGGCGGAAGTTGTCAAAGGCGATTACTTTGTCGAAGAGCATCAGATCCACGTCTTTGAACTGCTCCGTATCCTGCGTCTTACGCTTGGCAGTAGGCTCCTTGTAGGTCAGGTAATCGTAGGAAAAGTATCCCACAAGGCCTCCCGTAAAAGGAGGAAGTCCTTCCAGCCGCGGACTCTTGTAATCATTCAGGATCTGCCGCAGGCAGGCGGAAGGGTCGTCGGTCTCGAATGTCAGGCTCCCCACTTTCATCTCCCCGTTCAGGCAGGTGACCTCCAGCTTGGGGTCAAATCCGAGGAAGGTATACCTCCCCCACTTCTCCCGGCCGTCCACCGATTCCAAAATATAGCAGTGGCCGGACACATTCTTCAGCTTCCTGAGGGCCTGAATAGGAGTGCAGAGATCGGAGAGCAGCTCACAGCTCACCGGCATGACCCTGTACTCTCCGGTTGCCGCCAGGGCTTTCACTTCTTCAAGGCTTGGTCTTACGTTCATATAGGCTCCTTTCCCTGTCGAAGAGACCTCGCATGCGTCCATTTCTCGCAATGAGCCGGATCAGGAGCCATGCCGATAGTGAGCGCCCTTCGGACGCTCACTGTCGCGGCATTCGCCGTATGCATCCAGTCCGTCATACGTCCAGCCGTGAGCAAGCTCACGCTGTCCCTATGCCAGACTGTATGCGCATGGCTCATTGCTTACGCGCAAAAAAAGTCCTCGACAGAATACAGCTTCTGTCAAGGACGAATAAGATCGCTTATCCGCGGTGCCACCTTGGTTCACGAAAAAAAGTTCCGTGCTCTTGGCGGGATACAAACATATCCCCGGCAACTGACGTATGCCCTCACGTCGCAGAATACTCGGCCCGCGCCTTTGACTGCGCCCTCAGCGGTCCATTTGACAGTTCGTTTCCTGCCCGCTCTCAGCTCCCCGGGCTCTCTGTAAAGGCGTTTCCTGCCGTTATCTCCGCTTCAACGGTTTGACGTTTGAAAATTAACATATTTATGCAATTTTGTCAATAGAATGCGTCGGAATCGCTATTTTTCCTGTCAATGTCAATATGTAAGGATTTGCAGAGGCTTTTAGTCGGATGCCTTAAAGTTGTAAACCGGCCTCATCACATCTATGATGTCCACGCTGTCACGGATCACATCGATAATGTCTTCCAGAGACTTGTACGCCATCGGCGCTTCGTCCAAAGTGGATGCGTTCACGGATGTCGTGTAGACCCCCTTCATCGTCTCCCTATATTCCTCCAGGCTCAGCTGCTCCTTCGCAGCACGGCGGGACATGATTCTTCCCGCGCCATGCGGAGCGGAATAGTTCCATTCCGCATTGCCCTTCCCGACAGCCAGGACGCTTCCGTCCCTCATATTGATCGGGATCAGGACCTTCTCCCCGGCGTGGGCGGCAATCGCTCCCTTGCGCAGGATCATCTCTTCCGTATCGATGTAATTATGGATCGTATGGAAGGCTTCGCCCCCTGCGATGCCGGTTCTCTCAAGCAGGATCTCCGCCATCTTCTCGCGGTTTCTGCGGGCAAAATACTGACAGATCTCCACGTCGTGCAGGTAATCGGCCAGATACTCGCCATACAAAAAGCATAAATCCTCCGGGATGGTTGCCTCCCGCCGGTTCCAGGCGATCTTTTTCAGGGCGGCCTGTATTTCCTTCCGTCTTCCCTGCTCCTTATAGGTCCGGATGATCTCATCCCTCTCCCGGAAGTAGGTCTCTTTGCCCAGGTTCAGGTCGACGGCCAGGCGCTGGTAGAGTTCCGCGACCTGCTTGCCCAGATTCCGGCTCCCGCTGTGGATCACCAGGTACTTTGTGCCGTCCGCCGCCTCATCGATCTCGATGAAGTGGTTTCCGCCCCCAAGAGTGCCAAGGCTGCGCTCCAGGCGCTTAGCATCCCTCAGGTCCCTGTAGCACCGCAGCTGCTGCAGATCAAACTGTTCCTGCCTGCCCTCCCAGACATTCATTCCGGAGGGAATATAATGCGCCGCTTCATCCAGCTTCTCAAAGTCAACCGCAGCCTTTCCCAGGTTGACGGTGTACATGCCGCATCCGATATCGACGCCTACAATATTGGGGACCGCCTTGTCTATTACCGTCATGGTCGTTCCGATCGTGCAGCCCTTTCCGGCATGGACATCCGGCATGATACGAATCCTGCTGCCCCTGGTGAACTCATAATCGCACATGCGGCGGATCTGCTCGATGGCCTCTTCTTCGACTACGCTTGCATAGCATATGGCGGTGTTTATCTTTCCCTTGATCTCTAACATTTTTCTCCCCTCCTTTCTGTCCCTACACTACCAGATGAATTCGGGAAAATCATTATTCTCGTAGTATAAACACGGAAAAAGCCTTTACAGACGCATCCCTCATAGATCTAATCCCCTCCGAAGGACTCTTTCAGCTGCCCGAGGAAACGCTCCGCAATGGGCGTAAAGGTCTGATAGCGGTTCCATGCGATATACAGTGTGGTCTCAAGGGCCGGTTCCAGCGGACGGAACACAAGCCCGCTCTTTTCGGAAGTGTCGATCAGGTCCCGGAAGGTCAGCAGATAGCCGAGGCCTTCCCGGGCGAAAATAGAGCCGTTATAAGAAAGCCGGAAGGACCCCTCCAGTTTCATCCTGGAGAACGAACTTCCGAACCATTTCTTGAGGTCCCCGTTCCAGGCCTGCTCGGAACAGAACAAAGGCAGCCCGGCCAGATCTTCTGCCCGCACCAAATCTTTTTCTGCCAGCGGGTCTCCTTCCGGGATCACCAGCCCCCAGATATCCTTTTCCGGAAAAGCCAGGTATTCATATTTCCGGCTGTCCGGCAGCTCCGCCAGAACCAGAAAATCCAGAAGGCCCTTGTCCAGCTTGTCCGCGACCTGTTCCGTATCGCCGCTGGTGATGTGGTAATGCAGGTTCGGATAGCGGGTCTTAAAATCTTTGATCACCCTGGCCAGGTACCGGATCTGGTAAGACTCCGCAAGTCCCAGATACAGCTCCCCTCCGCTGATGTCGTCGAGGGAAATAAATTCCTGCTCGATCTTATCTGCCATGCTGATAAGGTCCTCCGCCCGATTCCTGAGAAGCACGCCCTCTTCCGTCAGCCGGATGCTGAAGCTGTGGCGAACAAAGAGCTTCTTGCCCAATTCTTCTTCAAGAGACTTCAGTGCCTTGGACAGGGTCGGCTGGGTCACATGCAGGATCTCAGCTGCCCTGGTCATGTTCTCTTCTCTGGCAACTGCCAAAAAATAGCGCAAAGTACGGATTTCCATCTGAAAATACTCCTCTTGTTTTGGCCATTCTTATGTTATTCCAAAAGCGAATATCGCAATATAAATTATAGCCATTAGCGCAAACCTTCGCAAGCAGTTATGATGGCCTTGTCGGAGGAAATGAGAAATCCGGCATAGTATTTGACAGATATAAGTGGCTATTCAGCACCCACGGGCTGAATAATTACAAAATTCAGAAGGGATCCTGCAGGGATGAACGTAATGCAACAGGAACAGCTGATACAGGGACTTTCCGATGCAGGCTGCAGCGTGGAGACAGTCGAGAGAATCCGCACTCTCTATGAAGCGGGCAACTACGATGAAATGCTGCACCAGATGAAAGTACAGCGCTGCGTGCTGATCGATGAGATGCACAAAAGCCAGCGCAAGGTAGACCGCATGGACTTCCTGATCCGGAATCAGGAAAAACGAATGAAGTAAAGAAAGTGAGGAAAAAGACCATGAAGAAGGAAGAACTGAAGCTGACACAGGAATGGGACAAGACCTTCCCCAAGAGCGAAAAGGTGGATCACTGCAAAGTGACGTTTGTGAATCGCTACGGCATCACTCTGGCGGCAGACATGTATGTGCCGAAGGGCGCGGAAGGAAAACTTCCCGCGATTGCGGTCTGCGGACCCTTCGGAGCTGTCAAAGAGCAGTGCTCGGGACTTTATGCCCAGACCATGGCGGAGCGAGGATTCGTTACCATCGCCTTTGACCCGTCCTTCACCGGTGAGAGCGGCGGCAACGTGCGCTTCATGGCCTCTCCCGACATCAACACCGAAGATTTTATGGCGGCGGTCGATTTCCTGTCCCTCTGCGACAAGGTCGATCCGGAGCGCATCGGGATCATCGGTATCTGCGGATGGGGCGGCATGGCCCTGAATACGGCAGCGCTCGATACCCGCATCAAAGCGACCGTGGCCTCCACCATGTACGATATGACCCGCGTCAATGCGAAGGGCTATTTTGACAGTGAAGACAGCGAGGAAGCCCGCTACCAGAAGAGAGCGGCCATGTGCGCGCAGAGACTGGCAGATCTTAAGGCCGGTGAATATACCCTTGGCGGCGGCGTAGTAGACCCCCGCAGTGCTTGTGATGCACGGCGACAAGGCTCACTCCTGCTACTTTGGCAAGGATGCCTATGCAGATATGGTGAAGGACAGCAAGTACACGGACAACAAGGAACTGCTGATCATCCCCGGCTCCTCCAATCCGGAACATATCAAGGAAAACCTGGATCTGTTCGGCTTTGAACTTACGGAGGAGGAGATGGCGGCAATCGGTGCTTTGGACCGCAATGAAAAGCACGACTGGTATTAATACCCGCAGGCAGCCAAAATATTATTTGCAGTAGATTTCAATAGCCTTGGACGCAAATACCGCTGTGCCTTCACCGCCAAACCTGTCAATGTTGGTTGTGAAGTCACCGCCGCCGGCGTACATCTTTCCAAGGCCGCTCAGGATCTCCTTCGTGCAGGTGTACATGTGCTCCGTGATATAATCCTGCAGTTTCTTTACCAGTGCCTGTGCCTCTCCGGATGCGGGATCCGTATTCCGGATCTGTCCGAATTCTCCGAAAATGTCGATCATGCCCTGATAAACTTTCTGATCCTCTTCCTTTGTCCGGCCTTTGGTTTTTTCCTCGAATTCTTTATAGGCAGATGTTTTACCCCAGGAAGCCTTTGCCTGCGCGGCATACTCGTCTATTTTGCTTGTATCAAATGCGTCAAAATTCATTTTTCTCACCCCCAATAGTTTGATTCCCTTCGCAAGGTCAATCAGGTTCTCGATGTGCTCCTTTTTCAGCGTAAGGAGCTCAATCTGCTGCTCCAGAGCCTTACTCCTGTCAAAATCCGGGCTGCCGATGATCTCTTTGATGTCCTTCAAGGGGAATTCCAGTTCCCTGAAGAGCAGGATCTGCTGCAGTGTCTCCAGCGCTGCATCGTCATACAGCCGATATCCCGCCTCCGTATATTTTGCCGGATGAAGCAGCCCGATCTTGTCGTAATACTGAAGGGTGCGTATACTCACGCCTGTCAGTTTACACACTTCGTTTACCGTCATCATAGTTTCCTGCCTCCCTTGCCTTGGTGCCTTAACTTTAAACTATGACGTTACGTAGGGGTCAATACTTTTTTGGAAAAAGATGTCAAAAAATCGGTTTAAAGAGAGAGCTTACCAATCTGTATTGCATACTCGCCATATTCTGTCTCCTCCAATATCTGTCTATGTAGTTAAAACCCTGATTCCCCAATATAAAGCACCAATGATCGCCGAAACCGGTATGGCGAGCGGAATCAGCTTCAGCATCTTCCACTGTTTTACATGAACACTGTGCCATGTATCGTTCAGATCTTCCATCCCTGGTATAATCCACCAGTCAGACATGGCTACCCATATGGTGTCAATCACAAGCCAGTCAAAAAACTCCGCTCCCAGGAACAGGACATAAAACTGCCAGAAGCAGCTAAAATATGTTTGCGCTCCATTGACGCACAGGATCATAAATCCCGGCACAAGAATCATCAGCGCCAGAAGCAGGATATAAGCAAAGGTCCTCCGGCTTTTTAATTCCTGTTCTGTCATAAGTCCTGTCTCGATCACTCTCTCCTGCATCACCCTTGGATAAAAGAAAATGCCTCCGAGAGGTCCGCGCTTATGCACCAGGATTGCCATATAAAGTGCATATATAATCCATAAAATGAGTATTTCAATGATAAGCTTTCCGATCATAAGGTAATCTCTTTTAAATCAGGAATAAAAACCCCAGGAACATGGCCGCGCCGGCCCAGTTTCCCGCACCTCCGATGCGGAGTGGAAATAAAACAATTGTACACTACTTCAGACCCTTCTATTTTCTCTTCCCATCTGAAGTGTCAAAATGAGATCACCGTTTCCGGGCAGATCCTCCACATCCACACACTTAAAGCCGTTCTTCATCAGAAGTTCTGCGGTCACTCCTGCCCCATCTGTCAGTGTTCCGGTAAATGTGCCGTCATACCGCTGTTTTACTCCGCAACTGGGACTCCGGGACTGCAGCACGATCAGATCCGGCTGTTCACGTCTGGCAATCTCAAGGCATTTCGCTGCACCGGCACGAAATTTTGCGTCCACGATCCGACCATCCTTCGTTGTGACCACACCGTCTCTGATTTCTGACGGCACACGCGGAGTAGGAAGACCGCCCATCTGCTCTGGGCAGACTGTAATGACTTCATTTTCCACCATTAACTGCAGAACCTTTTCGTTCCGATTATTACCGCTGTTATACTTGCAATTCTCACCTGCCAGACAGGCGCTTATCATAATCTTCATGACACAATCCCCGTCTGCAGCCTTCAAAGCAACGCCCGGAAAACCGCATTCAACTCTGTATAATCATAGCAATGATCATCCGATCTCTCCAGTCACTACACGGCGGTTGATATTTTCGACAAATGCTCCAACAGCCTTCATATCCGGATTATCGGGAAGAATGCTGCGGGCCTCCGCCTCATGAAAACGCTGTTCATAGTCTGTCACTATCTCATAAAATGTCGGTGTCAGGACATTCTCCCGCATATAATCGCCGTTCCGGATACTCCGAAGCTGGGCATCCGCGTAATGCCCGAAAGAAGCCGCTGCCCGTTTAGATAAGAACAGTTGACTGTGATCCAGAAGCTCCTGTCCGACGGCCGTCTTTATCACATACTGATCCTCATCCAATCCCAGGATCTCAATCGTGTTGGGATTGCAGTTCAGAAGCAGATTTATAAGTTTGTTAAAAGAATAAATGACCGTATCTGTATTCGGGTCCTCATACTGGTCGAACGAGGTCAGACCGATCAGATCCGATGGGAGATTCAAAGTGACTCCCCGGAAGTCGATATCGCTGCCTTCCCGGTTAGTACCATAACCATAACTCCCGCTCACACCAAGCAGCATGATACGGGAGCCCAGACGGAGATTGGTCTGAAGAAATTCGTATTCCGATGTGTTCAGCAGTGCTTTAAAATCCACATTACCACCACCTTACTTTTTGTGATTATTCATTCGACGTAATACAAGAATACTTAATACAACATACTCGAAAACGCGGACAATATCAATTGGGGCGGTGTTCTCAACGTTCCTGTTCCTGCTGCCAGTCGCTGTTTACCCAATCCAGCAGTTCTTTCTTCAATGCCTCCCGATCCTTAGCACAATCCTTCGGGTGCTGCCGTTCCGATTTAAACGCTATTTTGTAGATTAATGGCAGCCTCGTTATTGCAGCGTGGCTTATGTGTTCATAAGCTATATGTTTATGGGGATATGGAAAGCCGATCTCATTCAGCTTCCTTTCCATATAAACAGCACTTTCATAAGACGGCCAGACCTCATCATGCTTGGAAGACAGCATCAGAATCGGCGCCTTGATATTTTCGATCGGGATCAGTGTCTCAGGTGTAATATCCTTATCCCGGTTAAATGTAATAATATGCATTTCTTTCTCCCGCATGAGCATCTGCAGGATATGAAACGAACGGCTGCGATAAGGTGCGTAAGGCAGTTCCCTGCCCCGGTAACTCCAGCAGGAAGTGCCGGAGGACGCTTTATTTTTACCGCTCCCGGCCAGTCCTTCACTTACAAAATGGGATGGTACGCGCACGATCACGCAAGAAAGCTCAGGAAACAGAGATGCTGCCACCAGAGCCATTTCACTCCCCTTGGATGTCCCGTCAATACCGACCTGTTTATACCCCCGTTTCTTCAGCCAGCCGATTGCCTTCTCAACATATTCGACCGGCACACGGGAAAGCTCTTTCGGCGTCTGTTTTGTTTTGAAAAGTGCAAGAGCCAGCGCGGGAATACCATTTCTATGATAAAATTCAGCCTCCTGCTTCGTAAGCGTCATGCCTCCGTTCGACCCGGACATTACAATCATGACTTTGTCTTTCCGGCCGTCTCCCGGATATAATACTGCCTCAAAACCTTCCGACTGCACGGAAGTGGTAATTTTCTTACTCATTTGATACGGCCACCTTTCTAATCATCATTCCTTACCCTCACCTCTTAATAAAACAGAGCAGGTCCGAAATCAATCGACTCCCGCTCAGTGAAAAGTACACCCTCTGGTTAGGCTTTACTAACCACATTTACTATACCTTAACCAGCCCTTTTTTTCAATAGTTTAAGGCTTAATAAAAGGATTTTCTCTATGTACTGAGGCAGCTTCTGCCGCCTTATAAATCGATGAAATTTTAGATTCCAGCTAATATGTAGAAGGGGATTTTAGACGGATATCGTCCTGTGAGATAGAAGAAGCGGGAACTTGTTTGTTTCTCTTTCCTCTATTGGCAGTACCTCCTGTACTGTCAGCTTCTCGAAGCCCCCATCACCGAAACAGATCATCCATTGTAACGACATTGTCGAATGCCCACCTGTATTCATTGTTTTTAATGCCATAGGTTGTTATCAAAGTGGCATGAACAATGCTTTTCTTGGGGATTTCGCCGCTAAGAAGAGCGCGCCGGTGTCTGAGCAGAAGATCATAGTTCTTATCAACCGCAAAAAGATCGCTGTAAAACTTAATCTCACACATGTTAGTCACATTATCTTTTCTTGAGATAATCAGATCAATCTGTGTTCCTCCTTTTTCATCCGCCATTTTCGTCCATGCGGAATGTGTTGTTGACACTCCGCTGATACCAAGCGCCCTCTTAATCTGATCTATATGGCAAAAGCAAACATTTTCAAACGAATATCCCCGCCATACGTTGATTTTCTGAGATGCCGCATTCTGCTGCCAAAAGAGATCAGGCAAAGAATCATGATTAGCAACGAACCTGAGATAGAATATACAGAACGGATCTGTCAGCTTGTAGTGTGCCTCTCTCTTTCCGCATCCGAAAGGAATGTACTTTATTGCAAAATCGCTCGCAACCAGAACGCCCAATGCCTTACTCAAAGTACCTCCTTCGGAGTAGCCGGTTTTTTCGGATATCTCCTTTCTTGTGAAACCTTTACTTCTTTCTGCCAGTGCTTTGATGATCGTCATCATCATTTCCGGATTCGTAAAAACAGACGAAAACAGCCTGTCATACTCCATGACAAGCTTGGCTCCTTTTTGGAAGAACATCTCGTCCACAATCTGGGCAAGACTCTTCCCCCGCTGGAAATAATTCAGATAATAGGGGATGCCGCCGAATATCATATAGCTCTGAACGATATCATACCTGGAAAGATGAACACCCCGTTCCGTAAAAAGCAGCTCACATTCTCTTAGTGTAAACGGCTCAAGTTTGATCTCATAAGTTACACGGCCATATAACCCTCCATGATTATTGATCAGTTTGTCCTGAATCCAGGATGTGGCACTTCCGGCAACGATCACCATCACATTCCGATGACAGGCCCAGCCGTTCCAAAACGCTTCAAAGCCTGTGATAAACCCTGACTTAGGCGTATCCATCCACGGCAGTTCATCAAAAAAGATAACCTGCCTTGTTCCGTCATCAATCATTTGAAGATGCATTTCAAGCATAAAGAAAGCTTCCAGCCAGTCTTCCGGGCAATGGTCTTTCTTCATCCCCTGTGTGACCAATGAATAATAAAATGCCTGAAGCTGTTTCTTTATCGGACGTTCCGCAGGCTGCCCTGGGAACTCCGTCGGAGATAGTCCGGCATGCCGGAATGTGATCCGACCTTTAAAGGTCTCATCAACAAGATATGTCTTCCCGACACGGCGTCTTCCATAGACCGCAACAAGTTCTGCATTTGTACGATTATATAATTCAACCAGTTCGGAGGTTTCCTTTTCCCTGCCTATCATATTCTCCCCACAACCTTTCTTAGAAAAGCCAAAAGAGCCCCAATTTCTTGTTTATAAGTATATATTATACAATAATCAGCTGTCAACGCAGTTTTTATTTCGCTATAGGCTTTATATTGTATGTATATAGATGTGAAATCAGCCTAAATGTGAAGAGTTTATTCAATAAGTGATAAAAAAACCGGGACTTTTCAGTCCCGGCCAATGCGCGTCCGCGAGGTGACTCGAACACCCGACCTACCGCTTAGGAGTAGATCGTTCAATTAAAAAACGTGGAAAGTAGGGGCTCTCCAGGCCTTCATTTTCATCTGCACCCTCTTTTGTACCCGCCTAAATCTAAATGTTTCGGACCCGGTTGGCTGCTTCCAATGATACAGTTTAGATAAACTTCCAAAACTCACCTTTTTTAACCGGTTTTGGTAGTTTACTTGTCTGCTCATATAATCCGTTGTATAATAGCTTAACTTCCAAAACTATAAACCATTAGCACTTTTGGAAATTTAGTAGCCAAATTTCGAACAGGGAGACCAGATATGATAGGGCGTAAAGAAGAGAAGAAGTTCCTGCAATCATTGATTTATGAAGAGGAACCACAATTTGTAGCTGTATTTGGCAGAAGACGCATAGGAAAGACATACCTTGTAAGGGAAAGCTTCAATCATCGTTTTTTCTTTCAACATACCGGAATCAGTAATCAATCGATAAAACCCGGTTTACGCAAACAGGCACAGTTGGATAAATTTGCCGAATCCTTAAGGGAGGCGGGATATGCGTGTGAGGAAAGACTTGGTTCCTGGGATGAAGCATTTCGTAAATTAAAAGAAGCTATAACGCATTCGCAGGAGGAAAAGAAAATAATATTCATAGACGAGTTATCCTGGATGGACACGAAAGAGAGCGGTCTGATTTCTGCTCTTGAAAGTTTCTGGAATGGGTGGGTTACTGCTCGTCATGAAAAAGATGTTATATTAATTGTATGTGCGTCTGCTACATACTGGATCATGGACAATATTGTCAATGCAAGAGGCGGTCTGCATAACAGGCTGACAGGACAGATCCATTTGACTCCTTTTACGCTGAAGGAATGCGAAGAATATTTGCAGTCAAAAAAGATAGTATTTACAAGACATCAGATCCTTCAGTGCTATATGATCATAGGCGGTGTTCCGTACTATTGGAGTTTACTTAAAAAAGGAAAAAGTCTGCCGCAAAACATAGACGACCTTTTCTTCCGTGAAAACGCACCTCTGCAAAATGAATATGATAATCTTTACTGTGCTCTGTTCAATAAGCCCGATCAATATATGAAGATTGTTGAAGCACTGAGTAAAGTAACTAAAGGCATCACAAGAGACGAGGTATGCCGCAGAACGGGTATCGCAAGTTCCGGAGAGCTGACAAAAAAACTGCGGGAATTAGAGAACTGTGGTTTCATCAGGAAATATGTTCCATTTGGATTTAAGGAAAAAAACTCCTTATATCAGCTGATAGATAATTATACATTGTTCTATTACAAATTTCTGCGTCAAAGATCATTTGATGAAAACTACTGGAAAAATCAGATCAATACACCTAAATTGAACGCATGGAGCGGTATATCTTTTGAAAAGGTCTGCCTGGAACACATTCCTCAGTTAAAAAAAGCTCTGGGAATCTCAGGCGTTCAAACAGATATTAACACATGGCATTGCCAGGCTGATCCGGAGAGAGGAATATATGGATCACAGATTGACCTGCTGATAGTCAGAAAGGATCAGATCATTAATGTTTGCGAGATGAAATATGCAGATACTGAATACCTTGTAGATGCCGCCTTTGACAGAGAGCAGAAGCGCAAAATGTCCGATTTCAGGAATAAAACCAAAACAAAATACGCGCTTCATTCTACGCTGGTGACAACATACGGCGTTGCGAATAATGCATACGCCGGAGAATTACAGGCAGTCATTACGAGCGATGACTTGTTTCAATGAATAAAAAACCGGGACTTTTAAGTCCCGGCCAATGCGCGTCCGCGAGGTGACTCGAACACCCGACCTACCGCTTAGGAGCGGGTATAGGTCTTGTAGCTTTTCTATGCTTTCGATGTCCCTAAACGCCTGTATCTATGCGGATGTTTTCAATGTTTGAATGCTTTCATTTGCGTTCAAAAGTCCGTTTTTCCGTTAGAAATCATTCGTGTGCATTAGCCATATCTTAGAAATTGCTAAGAATGGCGATGTTGGTCTGTTTTTATTTGCCCATGGCTGTCATCAGCTGCTTCAGGAGATCCGCCGTTTCCGGGTTTGTCAGGAGCTTCGCCAGCGCTGCGAGATCCGAAGGCTGTTTTTCTGCATCCTGTGTATCATCTGACGCCTCACTGCCTTCAAAATTCAGGTTGCTGTAAAACTCTTCTTCAAACAACTGCGCATTCATCCGGCGGTATAGTCCTGATATTCACTTCCCAGAGCTTCTTTGGCATAATCCTGCTCTTTCTTCCAGGCGATCAGCATCTCCGCAACGGTTTTCGGCAGGAATACTTTCCGGTTGCTGCCGTCGGTTTTAGGAGTCTTCAGTACCAGCACCGTCGTGGTTCGTGAATTCTTCGCCGGGAAGACGTAAAACACGTCCTTATTATCCAGGACTTTCAGTGCATCCTTGGTCACACGCTGCAGTTCTTTGTTAATGGTGATGCTCGCATAGCCGGTGTTGATAGCCTCCTCGGAAATATCAACGCAGTCCCAGGTGAGCCCCAGCAGTTCTCCTGCACGGAGAGAGCAGGCAAACGCCATATTGATACACATCCTCAGCCGTGCATCCTCCTTCTTTTGAAAATGGGCAAAGAAATAGCGCATCCGGGGCTGATTCCGAATGCGCTATGTAAAGCATTGTTATTCAATTTTCACTTCCATTTTACCCAAACAGCTTTGATCCAAGCAGGAATATTTTTTTACACTCCTCCGGGAAGACCGACTCGTGTCTTTTGTATTTTGCTTCAGCATTAAAGTACCACGGCCAATCTGTTTTGCTGTAATCTTTTATCTGCTGCGTGTCTCCGCTGACGAACACTTCCGTAGGGCCGACAAAGCGACTCAGGGTCTGCTGATAATTCTGAAGCAGTGCCTGATAGCCATAATCAGGTGCATTGCTCGTCATAATGAGAAGGACCGGAATCATGTTTTCGTTGCAGCACATAGGGTTCATGCTATAGGTGAGATTCTGGAATACCAGTCTCTCGTAAAGAGCCCGGAAGGATGCCGTCAGTTCTCCAAGGTAGTTTGGAGACCCTATAATCAGCCCATCCGCCGTCCGAATATCATCAAGTACCGGCGTCAGGCCATCACGGCAGATGCAGTGTCCCTTGAATTTCTCCTTCTTGCACCCAAAGCAGGAAATGCAGCCTGTATACTTTTCCAGCCGGAACAGGTCATATCTTTTGACCTCCGCCCCCACCGATTTCGCTCCCTTTGAGGCTTCCGTAATCAGTGTCTCCGTGTTCCATCCCATTCTCGGCCCGGCATTTACAGCGATGATTTTTTTACTCATTCCCGTTTCCTCCATCCAGTTTCTTTTTCAGTTCCATCCCGGTTTTGAAGGCGTCGGCCACTTTTTCGCCAACTGACAGATATTGAAGCTGCTCTTCATCATAAATGATCGGTTTCAGTTTGCTCAGATCGATTCTGCCTTTTTCGTTCAGGATGGATTCCTCTGCCAGAATCCGCTTCACTTCACCGGTAACCTGCATATGACTGCCGACTGTGACAGCATGCACGATCTCACATTCCAGTGACAGCGGCAGTTCGTTAATAACCGGAGCATGAACAGTCTTTGCTTCAGTTGTGGTGAATCCGATATTCCTGATCTTATCCGTGTTGTATCCTGATTCTACACCAAGATAATCAGCTTCTCTTACCTGATCAACACTCGGAATGCCGAGTACAAAGGCTTTGCTCTCAAGCATCGCAGCAAGAGTCTTTCTCCTCTGCGTAGCATTGATGGCGATGGTCACGCAAGGCGGGATGTGGCTGCTCACCATGTAAAACGCAAGTGTGCATGCTTCAGCCTTTCCGTTTTCATCATAAGCGGAAACCACGACTGTTACTGTCGGGGAAACCACCGCATGAAGTTTTAATTCCTTCTTTGCCATGCTGTTTTAAATATCTCCATCAGCTGTTATTCATTAGACTTAACGATGTCCGCAAGTGTCACATGCTCATTGCGGAACTGCTTTGTTCCTGCCTCCTTCGGAAGATGAATCGCATGCTGCGGACAGTTGTGCAGGCAGGCGTAACAGACTTCACAGTGGTCGGAGAAGAGCACACCATCTTCATTGACCGTGATATTATTTGCCGGGCATACCCTTGCACAGATGCCGCAGCGGATACAGTCATCGTTTACGGTATAGGAAAGCGCCGTGTCCTTCTTAAGCCAGACATCCGCCAGCCGTTTATGGTACATGGCCATCTGTTCCCTTGTGATCGCGGTGATCCTGACATTGACCGTCTTCCTGCATGCAATATCAGCACATACTGTCTCAATCTGGCGTTCAACATTCTTTTTGGGCAATGTATCGATCTGCTCCTGCATGTCAAAATAGGGCAGGAAGTTGTCGACCATCTGGATAGCATTCACATAGCTGAGTGTAAGCCCGGCTTCTTCGGCCGCCAGTTTTGCGTGTGCATACGCTTCCCCAAAACCAGCGCCATAGGTATAGATAAAGAAAAAATAATTTGTCTTTATACGGGCTTTGCGCATGAAGTCCCGCACCATCATTGGCATCTCGGCGTTATAGCAGGGACAGACCACGCCGACAGCGTCATCTTCAATAATGATATCCTCCTGCCGCATGAGCTGAGGGATGGAAAGGAGTGTTCCCCCAATCCTTCCGGCAACATAAAGGCAGTTTCCACTTGCAGTAAAATAGCATATCGTCATAACTTATACCCTGTTAAACTTCTCTTTCGACTGCTTACAGCGCGGACATTTCCAGTCTTCGGGAAGTTCTTCAAAAGAGACACCATCATGCCCGGCAGGATCATAGACATAGCCGCAGATAGAGCAGACATATTTTCCGCTTGCCTGCTGCTGTGAGAAATCGACCTTTGCAGGAATGGTCGGAACCGGGTGATCCAGGTCTATTACGCGCTTTGCCTCCAGATTTTCATATCCCTGCGGCGTATGCGTTCCGCAATAGACCGTCGGGTGATTCCGGACAAACTCCCGCACCCGGTCCAGCGTTTCACGGGCTGCATGAAGATCATCGAAAACCGTAGACAGCTTGTTTTCATAGAGCGCCTCATCCACATAGGTGACATCTCCATGAATCATATAAAACAGACCATCATCCTCTATGATGACAATGCTGTTGCCATTGGTATGGCCCTTTGCCTTAATCAGATAGATTCCGTCGCGGATCTTCTGACATGCCGGGAAATTATAGTACGCACCATCGGTGAACTGGACAGGAACAATATTGGGAATGCCCTGAAGCTCCTCGGCAGACAGTTCATCTTCATTGACGTATATCTTCGCGTTTGGGAAAGAGCGCAGCTCTCCGGAATGATCGCCGTGCTTATGGGTCAGAAGGATCGTCGTCACCTGTTCCGGCTTATAGCCAAGGGCGGCGAATGCCTCCATGTAGCTGGAGATATCTTTCCCCGTGTACAGGATACTGTTTTCATCCGGCACTTCCTCCGGCGTACCAGCGGGCAGTCCGGTGTCCACAAGGATTACCTCATCTCCGGTATCGACCAGATAATTCTGCAGGCTTCCGCGATAGCGGACTTCAGGATCAAAATGATCCGTGCCTTCCTCACCGCCAAATACGAACGGCTGTGAATAGAACCCGTCCCTTCTGAATTTTACTGCTTTGATTGTCATGTTCATCCCTCCATTTTTATAAGCGCCCTGTCCAGAAGGCTTTTCAGCTGAATCAGATCTTCCTCCGGAAGGTCGATACTTCCCTGCACAGCGTCCGGAATAGTTATTGCCCTTTCTTTGAGTGCTTCGCCTTCCTCTGTCAAAAAGAGGAAGAGTTTTCTTTCATTTGTGTTCGGTCTGATTCGGTTGATCAGTCCCTGCTTTTCGAGGCGCTTAAGCAGAGGCGTCAGCGTGCCGGAATCAAGATGTACAAAACTACCCAGTTCACTCTCCGTCATGCCTCCATATTCCCAAAGTACCATCATCACAAGATACTGCGTATAAGTCAGGCCTAATTCCTCAAGTGGTCTTCGATAATGTCGTACAACCGCTTTCGCGCAGGCATATAAGGGGAAGCACAGCTGGTTTCCAAGCCGAATACAGTCATATTTACCTGTCGCTTGCATTTTCTCTTTCATCTACAGCCATCCTCCGCCATATGCACTCCTTATTTGATCGTTGTAGCCCAGGCCTTGATCTCGGCCATTTTTTCATCCTTCTTATTGTCATCGCCAACGACTTTGCAGACGCCGCAGTCTTCCATGCCCATAAAACCGATGAGCTGCTTAAAGTAAGCTTCAGCTGCATCGGTCTGGCCTGACGCAGTGCTCAGAAGCAGTGTTGCCTTGGTAGCAGCCGGCTTTCCAATGGCGTACATACGCTGGATTGCCGCATGAAGCTGAGAAGTCATTGTGGAATAGTAGATCGGGGATGCAAAGACAATCATGTCCGCCCACTTGTAGGCATCAATGACCTGGCTCATATCGTCCTTCTGGATGCACTGGCCTTCGCCTTTGCCGTGGCAGTATTCACAGGCAAGACATCCGCCGATCTTCATCTTACCCACATGCAGCACGCAAACCTCGTTGCCGGCTTCTTCAGCGCCTGCCTTGAAGGCCTCCACCATTGCTGCGGTGTTTTCTTTCCTGGGGCTGCCGTTTAAAATCGCAATCTTCATCTACCCGTCCTCCTATTAGCTAAGCTGCTCAATCAGGTAGTTCTCATAGCCGATCTTAGCAATGATACCCAGATGCTTCGCTACCCAGCCGCGGTGCTCAGACTCGCATTCAATAAAGCTTTCCACCAGCTTTCTGGTAATGGAATCGTCCGTCAGAGAACTTGCAATCTTTTCAAGCTCCTCGACGCCCTTCTGCTCCTTGAAACCGTTATCCCAGTCCTTCAGGAGATCCTGGATATCGTCGAAAATTGGCTGCTCAATGCATCCGAACACAGGCTTGCCGCCGAGAGCAATCACTCTTTCTGTGCATTTTCTGGCCTCTTCCAGTTCCTCTTCGGCCTCTTCCTTACAAAGATCCGCGAACTTGCCAAATCCCTGCCCCCGGAAGATGGCCTCATGGATATAGTCAGCCTGTGAGCTGGAATACCACGCGATCGCATAGTCGTTGAGCATCTTGATCTTTTCATCAAATGTCATAATGAAATCCCCCTGTCATAAGATTGATTAATTATTGTGCAATCGCTTATTGTGCACAACTACAATAATAATTTTACACTGACAGGAACGATTATCAATTCAGAATAATGGTTAGTCGTTACATTATGTAACGATCAAGCGAAATTCTATCATTCTTTGATCAGGTACTCCCACAGTGGCTCAGGGACAGACTTTTCAAGCACCTCAGCAATTTCCTCTTTCGTGGCATCGATTTTCCCAAGAATCCATTCGCAATTAAGGCATGCCGTCCCAAGGCAAAACATATAGATATACATATCAGTCTTTTTATCCAACTGCGCAGCCCCTGTCAGGTTTTTAACATAAGCAGTCAATGCATTATAATGGGCTTCTGACATATATCGAATGAAGGATTCATGACCGCTGGTGTGGCGAAGTAGATTCGCGAGATACTCTTTCTGTTCCTGATAATATAATAATCCGTCACTGAGGGTCTGCTGCCATTTGTAGCCGTTTTGGCCGACTTGCTCCATCAGCCGGGCTGCCTGCCTTGCATAGTCCCAGGCAATCAGATCATACTTGTCCTTAAACTGCCGGTAAAAGGTTACAGTGGAATATCCACAGTTATCCGCGATTTCCTTCACCGTGATTTTGTCGATTTTTTTCTCTCTGGCCAGTTCCTGAAAGGATTCCGCCAGGATCTCTTTCGCATTTTTTCGCTTCATGCTGTCACTTCCACTCTTATATCCACCAGTCCAATCAGCCCATATATAGGCATCTTCAACTGTATTCTTTAGATTCTTCTCCCTCGCAAATGCCGAGTTGCCAAAAACTGTTGTCCAGCTTTCCGCAATCATACCATAAGATCATTAAGAAAATGTGTCATAATGCGGGTTTTTGCAAATAAATATGTACCGAGGCAGCTTTCGCCGCCTCCTTGGCTCACAGTTCCAGGCCACCTTCCGCGGCGTCTCCAGCAGCTTCTTACAGCGGTTCAGCTTCGCATTATCCTTAAGCATTGGCCGGCACCTCCTTCTGTCCGAGGACCTTCTTCATGCAGAAGCTGACACAGGGGCCATAGCAGCATCCCTCACAGGGTTTTTCTTCTTCGGAGACTCGGCCAGGTAATAGCAGTTCTCCTTGCCCAGTGTGCAGCCGACCTTCCGGTTCTTCCAAAAGTAACACTGACGGCAGCTTGCAGGCCGGTCTTTATGGTAACGGACGCCGTCGATCAGGATTGTTTTGTTGTTATTCATGGGGATCCTCCATTCCGTAGATGTGATTCGCTCCGGGGAGCCCGGAA
>JAFUFL010000026.1 GCA_017469935.1 Lachnospiraceae bacterium | reverse complement strand
GTTACTATTCACAGTTTCAAACATCTTTTCCGCCATTTCCTAACGATTAAATTCATCTCGAAAAACCCCAGTTTTTCCCATAAATAAAGGATTTTTTCTCATTTTGGGTTGACTATTATATCGTTATGTGTTATACTTTACTCATAACGATAAGGAGGTTTTCCTATGGGAATCATATTTCAAACAGACAAAAGATCCGGTATCACCTACGCTTATGAAAATAAGGCTTTCTGGGACAAAGAGAAAAAACAGTCCCGTTCCAAGCGTACTCTCATCGGACGTGTTGACCCTCAGACCGGCGAGATCGTCCCGACCGACGGAAGGTGCAAACGGCGCAGTCCTTCTTCCGGTGATGACACTTCTTCCAAAGACTACCAGATGCCCAAAACCATGAAGGAGCTCAAAGCTGAAGTCAGGCGGCTCCTTGCTGAAAATCATGACCTGCGCAGGCAGGTCGAAGAACTCTCTTCACGACTGCCCTCCTGATCTGCTGAAAGGACTCTGTCATGGATCTGAAACAGGCTTACGGACTTCTTCGGAAGGAGAAGCTCTCCCTCCAGAACGAAGTCAGAAAACTCAACAAGACGATCGATCAGATTTCCTCCGGTTCTTACGAGGATCCTCTGAAGATAAAACACCTCAAACAGATCCGTGATCTTACCTGGAAGAACAAGTCTCTTAAGGAAGATGCTGACAGATACCGCTCCCTGTATTCGCGGCAGATGCGAGAAAATACACAGCTGCGGCTGGAAAACCAGGAACTCCAACGGCTCAATTCAAGGCTTCAGTGGCAGAATGACTGCTACAAAAATGTACACAGTGACCAATCCGCGACAGCCTGTGAGGAGGCACAGGAAGAGATCCGGTCCCTTAAAGACGAAATCGCCAGGCTCAGGTCCCTGCTTGGCCGGAACGGTTCGGAAGCAGGGATCCCTACCTCAAAGACTCCGATCAATCAGAAAAAGATCATCCCTAATTCCCGGACAGTCTCCGGCAGAAAGAAAGGCGGACAGCCCGGACACAAAAAGTGTTCCATGGCCCCGTTTTCTGATAATGAGATCACTGACACTCTGGATCATCCTCTTGACTGCACCTGTCCGTGCTGCGGCGGCGCACTCGAGCATGTCCGCGATATCACAAAGGACGAACTGGATTACGAGATCCGCACTGTCAAAAGAAGGCATGTCTTCAAGGAATATGTTTGTGCCGGCTGCGGACACACTGTCCGTTCCAAAGACGATTCGCTCAGATCAGAAAACCAGTATGGCCCCGTTATCCAGACCCTGGCCATGTCACTCCTCGACCTTGGTTTCGTCAGTATAAACCGGACCCGGAAGATCCTGAGCGGCATAGCTCCCGGCTCCCTTTCCATCAGCGATGGCTACCTGTCGAAGCTCCAGAAACGCTACGCTTTAAAGCTCCGGGGCTTTGTCGATGAAGTCCGACAGGAATGTATTGCCTCCCCCCTTCTCTACTGGGACGATACCAACATCTTTGTCAATACCTCTCGTGCCTGCTTCAGGTTCTATGGTAATGAACGCGTCGCCCTCTACTGCGCTCACTTGAAGAAAAACATGGAGGGGATCCTTGATGACAATGTCCTCCCGCGCCTGACAGAATCCAATACCGTTATGCATGACCACAACTCCATTAACTATCATGACGGCTTCTCTTTCAGGAACATCGAATGCCTTCAGCATCTGGAGCGCGACCTTCAGAAAACTTACAACGCTTCGAAACACCAATGGGCAGCCGACATGAAGGAACTCATCACAGGCATGATTCATAAGCGCAAGCTCCTGATCTCATCCGGTGCAGACAGCTTCAGCGACGGAGAACTCCGCGCCTTCTGGTGCAGATATGACTCTCTCCTGCATTCCGGCTACAAAGAATATTTCAAGGACTGCCTGTCGCACTTCAGTAAAGACGAAAATGCTCTGCTGCTGAGACTCGAAAAGTATCGGACCAACTATACCGACTGGCTTTATGATTTCTCTCTTCCGACAACGAACAACCTCAGCGAACGTTCGCTCCGCTTTATGAAAAGCAAAGAGAAGATCTCCGGACAGTTCCAGAACATAGAACACGCGAAGTACTTTGCTGTCATAAGGACTTATATCGAAACCTGTGCCAGGAACGGCGTTAATGAATATCAGGCTCTTCTGCGCCTGACAAAAGGCTCCCCCTATTCCATGAAAGAACTGAACATCTCTCACGGCGGCGCATGAACGCGCCGCCTGTTAGAGTGCTTTTCTATGCCCTGATTCTAACACTGAATCAGGGCTTTTGTGTGTGAATAGTAACCGTTTTTTTCCTTTTGGTCTGTTTTTTGCCGCATCTGTTCAGTTTTCTTATAAAAAGTAGCTCTCGACATGCCGCACATCTGCGCGGCGCGGGACGCCGGGATCTCTCCGCTCTGCCAGCTGACGTAGATATCCGGAAAATCATCCGGAAGCGGCTTTACCGGTCTTCCCAGGCGCACGCCTCTTCGCCGGGCCGCCTCAATTCCTTCTCGCTGTCTGCTGCGGATATTGGTCCGCTCGTTCTCCGCCACAAATGAAAGCACCTGCAATACGATATCGCTCAGAAAGGTACCTAAGAGGTCTTTTCCTCTGCGTGTATCCAGGAGCGGCATCTCGATTACCACGATATCGACGCCTTTGATCCGTGTCAGGTACTGCCACTGTTCCACCACTTCGTTGTAATTTCTTCCCAGACGGTCAATGCTTTTGATATAGACAAGGTCGTCCCGCCGAAGCCTCTTGAGCATTCTGTTGTAGGCGGGCCGGTCGAAATCTTTTCCGGACTGTTTATCTATATATACGTTTTTCTTGGGCACTTTCAATTCGTTCATGGCAAAGAGCTGCCGATCTTCATTCTGATCGCATGAGCTTACTCTGACGTAGCCGTAAATACTCATGGATTACTGTCCTCCTTTTCTTATGGACGGACAGACAGATCCTGTATTTCATCTTTGTGTTTGCCCAGATCCTCTTTTTCCTGCTCGTACCGGCTGACTTTATAATAGAAAGTCGATCTCGAGAGTCCGCAGATCTGTGCCGCCTTGCACGCTGTGATCTTTCCTCCTTTCCAAGCTTCATAAATCTTCGGGAAGTTGTTCGGCAGTTCGATCACCGGCCTGCCGAATTTGACGCCCCTCGCCTTGGCCGCTTCGATTCCTTCCCTTTGTCTGCTCCGTATGTTCCCGCGCTCGTTCTCCGCCACAAAGGACAGGACCTGCAGCACGATGTCACTGAGGAATGTTCCCAGAAGGTCTTTCCCTCTTCGCGTATCCAGAAGCGGCATCTCGATCACCACGATGTCCGCCCCCTTCTCTCTTGTCAGAAACTGCCACTGCTCGACGATCTCTTTGTAATTTCTCCCCAGTCTGTCGATGCTCTTGATGTAGAGCAGGTCATCCTTTCGCAGTTTCTTTACCATGGCCTTGTACATGGGCCTGTCAAAATCTTTCCCCGACTGTTTATCAACGAAAATATTCTTTTCGGGCACCCCGATTTCACGCATCGCTGCCAGCTGCCGGTCCTCATTCTGGTCCCGGGAGCTGACTCGGACGTAACCATATGTACTCATCACGTCTATCCTCTATCTCTACTGCAGCTGTCAAAATACTGATAGGCGATGTAGCTTTTTATCATTGTTAACGTTACATAGTTATTATAGCATTGTTATGTGCAAAAAGCACAGAGGACGCTATTTTTTCCTTTTGTTCCGTCCGTCCTGGTTCGTTTCGGCCGCGCAGGCAAAAAAAGACCGGCCCCTTCCGGGACCGGTCTCTGCAAATGTACTTATTTGTTATCTTTACTCTTCCGCCTTGATGATCGCGATGGACAGCTCCTCCAGCTGCTTCTCGTCGACGACGTTGGGAGCTTCGCTCATCAGGTCGACGGCGTCCTTGTTCTTGGGGAAGGCCATGACGTCGCGGATGCTCTCCGCGCCGGTCATCAGCATGGCAAAGCGGTCGATGCCGTAAGCCAGTCCCGCGTGCGGCGGTACGCCGTACTTGAAGGCGGTCAGAAGGAAGCCGAACTTCTCCTGGGCTTCTTCGGGCTTAAGGCCGATGACTTCGAACATCTTCTCCTGGATGTCGTTCTGGTGGATTCTGACGCTGCCGCCGCCCAGCTCTACGCCGTTGAGGACGATGTCGTAGGCTTTGGCCCTGACGGCGCCGGGATCGGAGTCGATCAGGTGCCAGTCCTCATCCATGGGCATGGTGAAGGGATGGTGCATGGCGACGAATCTCTCCTCCTCGTCGCTCCATTCGAGCAGCGGGAACTCCACGACCCACAGGAAGTTGAACTTGTTGTGGTCGATCAGGCCCAGCTCTTCGCCGAGTTTGAGTCGGAGCGCGCCCAGGACGTTCCAGACGATCTTGTTCTGGTCGGCTGCGATCAGCAGTAAGTCGCCCTTCTCGCCGCCCATTCTCTCGACGATGGCTTTGATCTCATCCTCTGTCATGAATTTGGCAAAAGAGCACTTGACGCTGCCGTCATCCTTGAGCTGGATGTAAGGCAGGCCTTTGGCGCCGTAGCCCTTGGCGAAAGTGACCAGAGCGTCGATCTTCTTTCTGGCCATGCCGCCCTGTCCCTTGACGTTGATGCCGCGCACGGAGCCGTTCTTCATGGCCGCCGCGTCGGCGAGCACCGCGAAGCCGCAGTCCTTGACCACATCCGTGATGTCCACGAGCTTCATGCCAAAGCGCGTGTCGGGCTTGTCGGAGCCGTAGTCGTTCATGGCGTCGATCCACTTCATTCTGGGAAGGGGAAGCTCGACATCCAGGTCAAAGGTCTTCTTGGCCACATACTGGATCAGTCTCTCATTGACATCGATGACGTCGTCCACGTCTACGAAGGACAGCTCCATATCGGCCTGGGTGAACTCGGGCTGTCTGTCCGCGCGCAGGTCCTCGTCGCGGAAGCACTTGGCGATCTGGAAATATCTGTCAAACCCGGAGCACATCAGCAGCTGCTTGAAGAGCTGCGGAGACTGGGGCAAAGCATAGAAATTGCCGGGGTGAACGCGGCTGGGCACCAGGTAGTCTCTTGCACCTTCAGGCGTGGATTTGCACAGGATAGGGGTCTCGATCTCGAGGAAGCCCTCTCCGGCCATGAACTCTCTCATGTTCTGGATCATCTGGCTTCTGAGGATCAGTCTTCTCTGCATATCGGGACGGCGAAGGTCCAGGCTTCTGTATTTGAGGCGCAGATCTTCCTTGGTATTGCTGTTCTCCACGATGTGGAAGGGCGGCGTCTCGGACTCGGAGAGGATTCTGGTCTCCTTGACCCGGATCTCGATCTGTCCGGTCGCGATGTTCTCGTTGACCGCTTCTCTCTTGCAGACGGTTCCCACTGCCGCGACGACGAATTCCGCTCTCATCTTCTCCGCCTTGGCAAAATTCTCAGCCCCGCACTCTGTCTCCTCATAGATCAGCTGTACGATGCCGCTTCGGTCGCGCAGGTCTACGAAGACAAGGCCTCCCTTGTTTCTCTGTTTTGCCACCCATCCCATGACGGTGACGGTCTGCCCTACGTTTGCTTCACTAAGTTCGGCGCATCTGCATGTGCGCTTTAATCCCAACATAGACTCAGCCATGACTACTCTCGTTTCCTCCTGTTATTTGTTGATCGGATTGCGGTAGAACTCCTCAAACTGTTCAAAACCTCTCTCCGCCATCTGCTGTTTCTGGAACTTTTTATTCTTGGCCATGCGGGCGATCAGCACCTGCGTGCCCTCGGCTCTCTCCTTCTGGGCCTGCCGGATCACTTCGCACAGGCGCTCGGCGGGCATGTTCTTCTCGATGAGATATGCCTTCTTCACCGGGCTTCCGGGAATCTTGAATCCCTGCTCCATAAGAATAAGGATGATTCTCTCAAAACCGATGGAGAAGCCGCAGGCCGGAACGTCCTTGCCCGTGAACTTGCCGACCATGCCGTCGTAGCGGCCGCCGCCTCCGCAGCTGATGCCCAGCTCGGGCATCGCGATCTCGAAGATCGTTCCCGTGTAATAGGACATGCCTCTCACGATCGTGGGGTCAAAGACGATCCGGAAGTCCGCGGTCTTTGTCCCGTCGACGCTCTCCATGACTTCGCGCAGCGTCGGGATCACGTCGGGCTCGATGAAGCCTTCCAGCTTCTCTTCGAGGTAAGCCAGCTGGTCCTGGGCGCCCTGCAGTCCTTCGAACAGGCTCACATAGCGGTCTCTCATCTCTTCGGTAAATCCTTCGTCGATGAGTTCCTGCGCCGCGCCGTCCAGGCCGATCTTGTCCATCTTATCCAGGATGATGAAAACATCCGTGTATCTGTCCTCCGGGAATCCGCTGTAGGCGGCCATCGCCTTGAGGATGCGCCTCTCATTGATGCGGATCTGGAAATTCTTGAATCCAAGGTTTCCGAGCGTTGTCGTCGTCGCCAGGATCAGCTCGATCTCCGCGAGGTTGCTCGGTTCGCCGATAATGTCGATGTCGCACTGCATGAACTGGCGGTATCTGCCCTTCTGCGGGCGGTCCGCTCTCCACACGTTGCCCATCTGCAGTGCCTTGAAAGGCATGGGCAGTTCGTTCTGGTGCGCGGCAAAATAGCGAACAAGCGGAACTGTCAGATCATACCGAAGGCCTCCGTCCACGAGGTCCGCTTCGCTCTGCGCTTCCTCAAGCTTCAGCTTCTCGCCTCTCTTGAGGATCTTGAAGATCAGCTTCTCGTTGTCTCCGCCCTGCTTGCTTGTCAGGTTTGCGATATTTTCAACACAGGGCGTCTCGATGGACTGAAATCCGAACTCCGCATACGTCTTCTTGATGACGGAGATGCAGTAGTCGCGGATCTCCATCTCTGCGGGCAGGATGTCCTTCATGCCTGTGACCGGTTTCTTGATCAGTGTCATGATTATGTCAGTTCCTTTCTCTATTCTTAAATGGTTCGTTTCGTACATTTACTGTATTCACAACAATTCATTGTACAATTAATCAACTGTGAAATCAATGTTCCGAATTAAACTTGAGAGAGGAACTGACGCCTCTTATGGGGATTTGTTGTGGATTTTCTGTGGATTTGCGGTGGATTTGCGGTGGGGCGATTCTCGGGTTTGGTCAGATTCCTCTGTAGTGACCGATTCCGATTTCTTCTGCGAGGCCTTTCATCTGCAGTCCCATCATGCAGGCAGTAAACTCCTCTGCGTCGATATGCTTTCCCAGAATGCTCTCTACTCTGCCGATCAGGAAATCCATCTCCATGATATCTCCGCACCCAAGCGCATCGAATAGCACCGCCTCCATGCCGGACAGTTCATCCCTTCTTCGATTTCTCTGCTTTCTCTTCTTTTCATAAAGATCCGTGCCGCTGTCACTCACCCCAAAGAAATGTTCAATAATCGTATCCGGTGAGCAGGCTATGCCTGCCCCCTGCGCTATGAGGACATTGCATCCGTCACTTAATGCATCGCTTACTCTCCCCGGCAAAGCAAAGATCTCGCGCCCCTGCTCAAGTGCCGCGTCAACCGTGATTACAGTTCCGGACCTTCTTCTCGCCTCGATGACCAGTACTGCATCCGCCAGTCCGCTGATCAGCCTGTTCCTTCTGGGAAACAGCGATGCTCGGGGATGTGTGCCTGGCCTGTTCTCTGAGAGCAGCCCGCCCTTGTTTGCCAAAAGATCGTACAACTCTTTGTTATCCATCGGATAGACCACATCTACACCGCATCCGAGTACTGCATAGGATCTTCCGCCCGAAACAACAGCAGCTTTTCCTGCGATTCCGTCAACGCCTCTTGCCATGCCGCTGATCACTGCAATTCCTCTCTCAGCCAGTCTTTCCGCAAATATGCGAGCCTGTTCCCTGCCATATCCGGAACAATTTCGAGATCCTATTATCGCTACGGCTGGAATGTCTTCCGGCGGAAGCTCTCCTTTATAATAAAGCGCGTAAGGACTGTCCGGAATGTCCCTGAGTTTCTTTGGAAACCAACTGTCCTCCTGACATACGAACCCAATACCTTTTTCCTTCAGTTTTTCGGCTTCCTCAAGGGGATCACAGTTTTTTGCCACTTCTATACTGCAGGCCTTACTCACTGCTATGTTGTTGCTTCGGAGTTTATCTACCAGGCACATGCATATTTCTTCCTCTGACATGTTGTAAACCTCTTCGGCGCCGCTTACGCTCTCCATGAGTGCCTTTATCGTGACGTTGCCGACTCCCTTGACACATGAGAGCCAATAAGCATATGGATTAATTGTTCTTTCTTCCATTACCTGTCCCCCTCGCTCTCGCAGAATTCTTCGATCTCATAGTATCCCTCGCTCTCGTAGAATCCCTCGCTCTCGTAACATCCCTCGCTCTCACATACGGCAGAAGCGTTTCCGTCGGAATTTACATTGTAATTTACAGCTCTATGCTCAATCCTTTTTCCGGCATCAAATTCTCTTCCCGAAGAATACTCATCCTCACTGTATTCAGGAAGGCGAAAGCCTACTGCTGTCATGAGATCTCTCTCCAGAATCATTTCTCTTCCGTTCAGATCGGCGATCGTTCTCGCCATTTTCAGTGTTTTGTGATAAGAACGCATGCTCATACCAAGACGTTCATAAATACCTTTCATTTTTTCGGCGAGCAGTGAATTCAGAGGACAGAAGTGCTCCAAAGCATCCGGAGTCATATCTGAATTATAGTTAAATGGTGTTCCTTTGAAGCGGTTTTTCTGCCTTTCGATAGCTTCCATAACGCGTCCGCGTATGGTTTCACTGCTCTCTTCCGAATCACTTCCCTGAAGATCATCGGCGCTTACTCTGCTGACATGAACTCTGAAGTCAATTCTGTCCATCAGAGGGCCGCTTATTTTTCTCTGATACTTCTGTACTTCTCTCGGCGTACAGGTACATCGATTCATATCGGGATAGTATCCGCATGGACACGGATTCGCTGCCGCTACTAAAAGGGGTCTGGCAGGATAGCGATATGTGCCGAAGAGTCTTCTTATTACAATTTCGTGATTTTCCAACGGTTCTCTCAATGAATTGAGATCCGGCAGTGAGTATTCGGAAATTTCATCCAGAAACAGGACGCCCAGATGTGCTAATGTGATGAGTCCGGGAGACGGAATATTCCCTCCTCCTATCAGAACTGCTCTTGTTACAGAGTGATGAGGTGCAATAAATGGTCTTTCGGTAATCAGTGCCGTTTCTTCAGGCAGCCGGCCTGAAACGCTGTAGATCCTTGTTATTTCCAACGCTTCTTCTTGAGTCAGCGGCGGTAAGATACCGGGCAGGCACCTGGCCAGCATGCTTTTCCCTGTTCCGGGAGGCCCCATCATAAGTACATTATGAAAGCCCGCTGCAGCGATCTCCAGCACTTTTTTGGCCTGTCTCTGGCCGTGCACGCTTGAAAAATCCGGATATGATTTGTTGACGGCCTTTGAGAGGAGTTGTCCGGCATCCACTTCCGCAGGAGGCAGGAATCGATCTCTTTCTTTTTGATTTTTCCTCAAATAGTTGACCATCTCGGCCAAAGTTCTTACGCCGACAACCCGTATCCCGTGAACAAGTGCCCCTTCCGAGAGATTTCCGTTAGGTACTAAACATGTCGAAACTCCTTTGTTTTTTGCCTCGGCAACAATCGGCAGGATTCCTTTCACCGGTCGGATTTCACCGTTTAACCCCAGTTCACCTGCTACAAGAACGCCTTCCGTCGCTTCAGGCTGCAAATAATCAAGGCAAACAAGGAGTCCGACACAAACCGGTAAGTCGACCAGTATGCCCCTTTTAGGAATCCCTGCGGGTGATAAATTTACCGTGATCCTCTGTGGCGGCAGATGAATTCCCAGATTTTTGAGCGCAACGCGGACTCGCTCTCCTGCTTCTCTCATCTCACCGCTCATGAAGCCCACCATGTTAAATGAAGGAAGTCCATTAGAAATATCAGTCTCTACTTTCATCAAATAGCTGTCAATCCCATGAACTGCCCCTGTGAGTATACTACTGTACATAACACCTCCTAAATAAAACTACTTCTACTGTTACAAAAATGTTTTTTCTTGAGATATTTCTCCGGAACCGGAAAGACAACTCAGAAATGAATGGTACAAATCCCGAAAGAAAGTATGGGATTTGTGAGATGTGTCGATTATAAACCTTGAAAGTTAATTATTCAACTGACATTTAGTCGGAAAGGACTCAGGAATCAATAAGTGACTGTTAAAATCCTACGGAATACGATTATTTGTCAAAATATTGATGTTTATTCATTCATTTGAAAACGTCATAGTACTCTTTAAAAACCCTTCTTCGGTGGATATTCCACCGAAGAAGGGCCTAGGAAAGGGTACTATGACATCTATAGGGATATATAGGTCTGTTTCGGTTCCCTTCTTCAGTGGAATATCCACCGAAGAAGGGTTTTAAAAAAGGATATACGGAAAATTTTTGTGTTTAAAAATTATCAATATTTTTTTAGTCATATCTAACTTTTATATAAATTCCACTCCGTACGCCGCCGATCATGGGACCTCAGGCTCCGAATCTATGAACAGAGTTGGAACGGCTTTCTGTTCGCTTTTTTTGCAATATGTATTAACGGCAGGTGGTTCACAGCAGGTAATCCGCCATGACATAGTTGGCAACGTCAAGGCCGTATTCAGTAAGCACCAGTCTTCCGCCGTTTCCGGGAAATGCAGCTTGTCCACTATTTCCGGGAAGTGCCGGTCTTGCGCTGTCACCGGGAAGGCGGCGAATGAGGTTCTGAGAGATGTGTCTGCGCAGGACATCGCCAAATTGGACTTCCAGCGGTATTCCGAATCGATCCTCGAACTCTTTCTCGGATACTCCGGATGTCATGCGAAGGCCAAGGTACATGAATTCTTCCATTCGGTCTTCTCTGGTCATCTCCTGCTTTTCGCAGCGGAGTGCGGCTGCGTTACGCTCTTCGATCCGTTTGCGATATAGCGACATTTGGTCCGGGTTCTTGAAGCGCATGCCTCCCAGATCTGAGGAGGCGCCGAGACCCAGGCCCAGGTATTCGTGTCCGGTCCAGTAGCCGCAGTTGTGCCTGCACTCGTATCCTTCGCGGGCGTAGTTGGAGATTTCGTAGCGCCTGTAGCCGTTTTCTGCAAGGAACTTCTTGGTGAAATGGTAGATTTCGCGGTCTTCTTCCTCGGAGGGAAGGGCCGGCAGTTCTTTTTGGGAGAACATTCGGGCGAAGGGGGTTCCTTCTTCGATGATCAGGCTGTAAGCGGACAGGTGCGACGGCTGCAGTGCGACGGCTTCGCGCAGAGTTTTGGACCAGGTTTCTATATTTTGGCCGGGGAGGGCGGACATCAGGTCGAGATTGATATTGCTGAAGCCGGCTTCGCGGGCCATATGGAAGATCCGGCGCGCCTGGTCGGATGTATGGATCCGGCCGAGGAGTCTGAGTTCCGCGTCGTCGAAGGACTGGACGCCGATCGAGAGGCGGTTGATCCCGGCCGATCTGTATGCGCGGAGTTTGGCGAGATCTGCTGTCCCGGGGTTGACTTCCATGCTGATCTCCGCGTTGTCCATGACGTTGTAGTGACTGAAGATTGCCTGCATGAGGCGTTCCGCCTGTTCGGGCGTCATGAGGGAAGGGGTCCCGCCGCCGATAAAGATGGTGTCGACGGGAGCTGTCGCTTCGGATTCTGTCACTTCACGGGCCCGCAGCCGGATCTCGCGGCAGAGCAGTTCTATGTAGTCTTCTCTTTCTTCTGCGCGGGCAGGTCCCGACAAAAAATCACAATACCTGCACTTCCTCTCACAAAAAGGGAAGTGCAGGTAAAGGGAGACCGGTCCGCGGTGAATCTTTTCGTTCATCGCTTGTCCGTCCTATCAGTTTCCTGAGTCAAGTTTGAGTACGTTCATGAAGGCTTCCTTCGGAATCTCTACGTTTCCGACGATCTGCATTCTCTTCTTTCCTTCTTTCTGCTTCTCCAGCAGCTTCTTCTTTCGGGAGATATCGCCGCCGTAGCACTTGGCCAGAACGTCTTTGCGCAGCTGGCGCACTGTCTCTCGGGCGATGACGCGTCCGCCCACCGCTGCCTGGATCGGCACGTCGAAGAGCTGTCTCGGGATCTCTTCTTTGAGCTTCTCGCACATCTTTCGGCCGCGGTCGTAGGCGCCCGCCGCATGGACGATGAAGGAAAGTGCGTCGACGGGTTCCTTATTCACAAGGATATCCATCTTGACCAGTTCGCTGGTCTCGTATCCCTTGAGGTCGTAGTCGAAGGAAGCATAGCCTCTGGACCTGGACTTGAGGGCATCGAAGAAGTCGTAAATGATCTCGTTGAGCGGCAGCTCATATTTAAGGATCGCGCGGGTCTCCTCGATGTATTCGGTGTCCAGATAGCGGCCGCGCCGCTCCTGGCACAGCTGCATGATGGAGCCGATAAACTCGGTGGTCACCATGATCTCGGCGCTCACGATGGGTTCTTCCATGTGCTCTATTTTGGCGGGGTCAGGGAGGTTGGACGGGTTGGTCAGCTCGATCATGGTCCCGTCCGTCTTGTAGACCTTGTAGACGACGCCGGGCGCCGTCGAGATCAGGTCGAGGTCGTACTCTCTCTCCAGTCTCTCCAGGATAACTTCCATGTGCAGAAGGCCGAGGAATCCGCAGCGGAATCCGAAGCCCAGTGCCAGAGATGTCTCCGGCTCGAAGAAGAGCGACGCGTCGTTGAGCTGGAGCTTTTCCAGGGCGTCCCGCAGATCCGGATACTTGGCGCTGTCCGCCGGATAGAGGCCGCAGTAGACCATGGGCTGCGCTTTTTTGTAGCCGGGGAGTGGCTCCGCGCAGGGGCGGGCGTGCTCCGTGACGGTGTCGCCGACGCGGGCGTCCTTGATGTTTTTGATTGAGGCCGTGAAATAGCCGACCTGGCCCGCTGCCAGCTCGTCACAGGGGATGAACTGCCCGGGGCCGAAGTAGCCGACCTCGACGACTTCCGCCGTGGCGCCGGTTGCCATCATTCGGACGGTCATTCCTTTGCGGATCAGACCCTCGCGGATGCGGCAGAACACGATGACGCCCCGATAGGAGTCATAGAGGGAGTCGAAGATCAGGGCCTGCAGAGGCGCTTGGGCGTCCCCTTCCGGCGCGGGGATCTTGGCGACGACCGCTTCCAGTACATCCTCGATGCCGACGCCCTGTTTGGCCGAGATCAGAGGGGCGTCTTCCGCCTCGATTCCGATGACGTCCTCGATCTCCTGTTTGACCTCCTCCGGCATGGCGCTGGGCAGGTCGATCTTGTTGATCACGGGAAAGACATCCAGATCATGCTCCAGAGCGAGGTAGACATTGGCGAGGGTCTGCGCCTGAATGCCCTGTGTGGCGTCCACGACCAGAATTGCTCCGTCGCAGGCCGCCAGAGACCGGCTCACCTCATAGTTGAAGTCCACATGGCCGGGCGTGTCGATCAGGTTGAAGATGTACTCCACGCCGTCTTTGGCCTTGTAGATGAGGCGCACCGCCTGGCTCTTGATCGTGATACCGCGCTCGCGCTCCAGATCCATGTTGTCCAGGACCTGGTCCTGCATCTCACGGCTGGTGAGAAGACCGGTCCGCTCAATCATGCGGTCCGCCAGCGTCGACTTGCCGTGGTCGATGTGGGCCACGATACAGAAATTTCTGGTCCTCTCCCTTATGCTGTCGTAATGATTTGATGCCATATATGTAATGTTTTCCTTTCTTCCCGAAGCTCCGGGCGGCGGTCCGCCGCCCGCATGCGCACAGCTGTTCTCGCTCAGCTGTTCTCATTGATATAGATCTGCACTCTGCTCTGGATGACGCCTGCCACGTCTTTCGCGCTCTTTTGACCCGCGAAGAAGGCTGCGGATTCCTCTACGATGATGTTTTCGATACTTGCGTCGTAATAAGCTTCCGTTTTCAGTGTCTTCAGGAATGCGTAGAGCTGGTCCACTTCCGTGTCCGAAATCCTGGGCAGTTCAATATTTTCGCCGCCGATGTTCATAACCACGTGATCTTCGACCTTGTTTCCGTTCTCATCCGTGTAGTAGAGCGGTTCCATGGCGGTATTGGCCATCTTGTCCAGAGCGTCGATGCTGACGGGCCAGTACATGTTCACCGAATCCTGGTAATCGTCGAGAAGGAACCTGCGCACGAAGCTCCAGCACGCGTCCTTCTGCTTGGAAGAGGCGTTGACCGCGATCTCCAGCTGCGGGAAGATTGTCGCTGTCCCGGGCGTCTTGGAAGGGAATCCGGCCAAGGTAATTTCCGTTCCGAAAATTCCGTGCCGGAGATTGACATACTCGTCAAAAGATCCCACGGCTTCCCTTGTGAACAGCGCTTTGCCGCTTCTGTAGAAGGCAGTGGTGTCCTCCTGATATTTGCTCTCGTCGATCTTGTCAGGGAACTGGCTGACGAACTCAAGGAGCTGTATGAACTCGTCGGAGTCAAATCTGCACTCCGATTTCTCCCAGTCAATAAACTGATCGCCGCACATCTCCATGGCGGAATAGAGGACATCCTTCTGTGTGGCCACGCCGAAGAGCAGGGCCGGGTCCACGCCTTTTTGCTGTGCAAGCTGCTGTGCCAGTTCGATCGTAAATCCGGAGCCGTCTCCGATATCCTCCGTCTTGCCTACGATGGTATTCACAAAGAAGGAAGGAATGACCGCATACATCTTTCCGTCTGTCTTGAAGGCATCAAATACATTTGTCAGATACTCTCTGCCCGAGATCTCTTCATCGGCTTCCATGTAGGGCGTAAGGTCCTCGAAGACGCCTTTGTTGATATAGCTCTTGATCGGCATGACCGCCGAGAGAATCATAATATCCGGCGCGTTGCCGGAGGCTATGTCCGTGTTGAGCCTGGTCAGGCCTTCGTTTCCCGTCTCTCCGTTGTACTGCGCGTAATCCACGATACTGACTCTTACATCCTGGCTCTGCTTATTGAAGGCGAAGACCTGCTTGCGCACCTCATAATCCAGATAGTAGCTGCCCAGTGTGATCGTCTTGCGGTTTGCGACCACTTCGGGATCCACTTTCTTCAGGGTTACGACCATGTTGTTCCCGACGAGGTCCGCTACGATCGCCGCATATTGAGAATCTTCCATCTCGACAAAACCGGTCATCGCCGTGATGTCCATATCGGAATCCACGAAGTCCACGACCTTTACGATTCCCGAACCGTCCAGGTTCATTCCGTATACCGCATCGGTGCCGGCCAGATAGAGCTGATAGCTGTGTCCCGGGAACAGGAAGGTCGCTCCGATCTCCGAGGGGATGGGATAGGTATTCCCAAGGTTTCCCGTCTTTGTATCTACTACCACGATCTCCTCGCCGCTGTTTCCGTAAGAGAGGATGGCGACCGTGCCGTCCTCCAGCACATAAGGTGTGGCGCTCCGAACCATCATGTCCGTGCTGATGGTCCGGATGAAAGATCCGTCCGCACTGCTGTACAGATCAAGCCCCGCAGAAGTGCTGACCACCAGTCCTTCGCTGCTGTAGGCGATATCATTTACGTAATACTCCGCATCCGCGCCTTCGGCAGCCTTGGCGGGAGCTGACCACAGTTCCTGCCCTTCCGGCGTAATGCAGGTCAGGACATAGACTGCCTCTCCTTCCCCGACCATTTCGGAGGGATCGACTTCCTGGACATCTTCCACGACAAGTTCTCCCTCTCCGTCGGAGACATCGGGGTCGTCTTTGAATTCATCTGCGGGAGAGGTAATGCCGTCCGTGGACTCCTCCTGCAGCGCGGGGTCGTTGGCGGGGGAATCTTCTCCGCTGGAGACAAATTCCTCGACGTTTTCCGCACCGGGTCCCGAATTCTCCGCCGTATCCTCCTCGACGACCGCATCGGGTCCCGTCGCCTCTCCGGTCTCCTCGTAAGCGCCGGCCGGTCCCGCCGCGTCGCCTTCTTCTTCCATTTCGTTTACGGGTGCGTTCTCCCCGTCTTCAATCTCTTCTACCGGAGCCGCGCTTGCAGCACCGCCGGGGCCTTCTTCCGGGACAGGTCCTTCCTCGGCAGCAGGTCCTTCCTCGCCGGCGGGTCCTTCCTCGCCCGGAACTTCTTCCGTACTGACATAGGACGCAGAATCACCGTCGTAGGAGACTCTCGCGATGTAGTAATTGCCGTCGGCGCCAAAGCTCATGGAGATCACATCCTGCATGCCGCCGCCGATGAGCATGTTGTATTGAAGGTCTGATCCGTCGGGCGCAAAATTCATCAGGACATGACTGCCGGAGTCAGCGGAACTCAGGGAATATCCCGTCGCATACAGACGGCCGTCTTTGCAGGCAATGTTGTCCACATTGAGGTCATTCAGAATTCCTTCTTCTTCGTCTTCGAGAACGATCTGCTCGGATCTGTACACACAGTCAGCATTCACTGCCGAGCCGCCCGCTCCGCTCTGGGAATCCTTTGCACCGCCGCTGCTGCTGCTACTGCTGCTTCCTCCTCCGCAGGCCGTCATTGTCAGTGCCAGCACCGCTGCCATCACTGCGCTGATCATCCTGGTATTTCGTTTCATACTCTACCGCCTTTCTGTTCTCGGGAATTCTTTCAAAGGGAGTAAGGCCCTTATCTTCCAATCTCCCTATGTTCTCACTGTCCTTTGCTGCCGGCGCAGTCGAAGAGTCGTCCTTCTCCCCGGCTGGGTCCGCAGGATCGGATTCTCTCTTTTCCTCCGGTTCTTTATCTGAAGGATCCGGTTCGGAGTCATCCCCAGACTGTTCTTTTTTCCTGTAGTACTCGGGATATCTCTTTCTCGACTGCCTCTCGTAGGCACTGTCCTGGATCCTCTGTATGCTTCCCACGAGCGTCCAGCTCTTATGCCTGAACCAGTGGATGATCATCCACACAAGGAGCAGGATCGTCAGGACGATCAGTATACATTCCAGAAGGAACAGCGCCGCGAATATAGTCTCCCATCCCTTCGCCACATTTTCCCAATAGGGATAGCGCACATACTCGGTCCGCATACCCAAAAGAGCAAAGCCGCGTATATCTTCGACAAGGTTCCGGATCTCGAAGCGGTTCGTGTTGTCCACGACGATCGCCGCCGATTCCTCTCCGAGTGCCTTTTTGACAACGGCTGCCGCATATCCCTCAACCGGATCGGGCATCACGATCTCATAGGTCGTGATCATTCCCGTATCTTTGTAGTTGGTGTTGGCAGTTCCCACATTTTCATTGTTGTTCGTCTCATCGGGAACCGTTCCCTGCTCGTCTCCTGTCCCCGACTGGGGTGTCTCGCCGCTTCCGGCCGCACTCCCGCTGCCCGTTTCCGAGCTCGAGCCCGTACCGGTGCCGGAATCCGTCTCTGAGCCGGAATCTGAACCGGAGTCTGAACCGGCATCTGAGCCGGCATCGGAACCGGAATCCGTCTCTGCCCCCGCATCCGAGCCTGCATCCGTATCGTTCTCCGGAGGCGCTTCATTTTCGGAAGCAAGTGCCCGCCCGAGGACCGCCGGCCTGGACGCAGAGCCGGGAACTCCTGCCGCCGCACTCTGCCCGGCCGAATCGGATCCGTTTCCGGAGCGGCCGTACTGCAGAAGCGTTTTATATTGTACAAATACTACGTAATCGGGGAGCCCCGCCTTCTCATAGAGGCCGCCCCTGGGCTTTTCATAGACGCCTGCGATGCGCAGATACATGTCCTGGACCCGCACTGTCCTGCCTTCCACGTCGAAGGCGCCGAACAGCTTCCAGGCCGTCTCCTGGTCCAGCAGGATCTCGTCCTTCATGACGGAGTCGGGAAGGTAGTAAGTTCCGGCCGACAGCTTCAGGGGATGGAAGGTGAAAAAAGCGCCTCCCGTGCCGACGGCCTCCACCGTCACTGTTTTGCTCCCCGCTGCAAGCGTCAGGCTCCCGATTCCGCTGTAGCAGTCCTGCCACAGTTTGGCGTCCTCTCCTTCCGCCGACAGTTTGATCGAATCCTGGGCAAGCGAGGTGTGAATCTTGTACTCAAGGCCCTGGATATCTTCTTCTTTCATCGCCTCCGACATCGGCATAAAGGCGCTCACCTGCGCGCAGGTCTGCTCCGCGCCCCACCGGAACGCCTCTCTCTGGTCCTCAAATTCGAGGGCTTTGAGCAGCCGGAAGCCATGGATGGCGCCTGCCGCCAGCAGAAAGAGCACGCAGAACCTGAGCGCGGTCTTCTTCCACGGGGTCATGCCGCGGCGCTTTCTCTTCTTTAGGGTCACTGCTGCAAATCCTCCGCAAGCCGCACCTGCATGCCGGCGGAAACCGGCCTGGTAGTGGTCGTAATGACATATTCATAGCCGCTGAGCGATCCCGAGATCGCGGTCAGCAGATCGTCGCTGTCAAGTACCTGCACATCCACTCTGGTGGCGATATATCTGTTTCCGAGAGGGCTCTCTTTACTGCTCACGATCAGGATAAACTTGCCGTTGTTGTCCTCTCTCACCGCGTTGTTGGGAACCGTCAGGTCATAGGACTTGGTGTTCTCCCCGACGCTGAGCTGTATGGTCTCGCCCGCTTCCACTTCCGGGCTCTGAATTTCAAATTTCAATATTTTGCTGCCGGAGCTGTCGGAAGGGTCCGCCGTGATGCTGGACAAAGTGGCCTTGAAGTCCGAATAGGCCCACTCGTTCTGGGGCTTGGCCTCCATGCCGACCTTGAGCATCTGCGCCTGCTCCTTGGTACAGGTAAAGCTCACGGTCATTCCCTTGCCTTCCGGCTGGATCACTGCCGCCGTAGTGTCCGAAGAAGTGGTGTCTCCTCCGTTATAGGCCACAGAGACGATGGTGCCCGCGATCGGGGCCTTCACCGTGGCTCCCTTCTCCGCCTTCTCGAGCTTCTCTACTTTGGCCTGTGCGTTTTCCATGGTCTTCTGAAGCTCTTTGAGCTCAAGCTCCGCCTGAATGCTCTTGATGGTGGACTCCTTCTCATTGGTCGCCCTGGTCAGCTCCGCCTCCGTCTCCGCCTTATAGGCCTGGGCATCCGCCAGCTTTTTGGCATCCCGCGCGGCCTTCTCCGCCGCTGCCGTATCGCCCAGCCCCGAAGTGTCCGACGCGCCGCTGAGCCTCTGCACATCCAGCCCCGCCTCCGTGTCTTCTTCGAGGGCGTCCTCGTAATCGGAATTGACCTCGTCGAGCCGCTCCTGCATCTCATCTTCGGTCAGGTACTCGCCGTTTCGGATCCGCTCCACCGCCTCATTGGTCAGGTCGCCGCTGAAGAGCGCCTTCTGGAAGGCCGCCTTGGCGTCGTTGTATTCTTTCCTGGCTTCCTTGAGTTCCTCGGACTCCGCGTCCTCCAGCTCGAAGAGCACGTCGTCTTTCTTGACCACGTCCCCGACTTTGACGTTGACCGCCGAGATCACTCTGGCGTTGGGCGCTTTCACGCTGTAGGGGTCCTCGACCTCCGCCACGCCCGATCCTCTGACCTTGGGCGTGATATTGCCCTGCTGCACATACTGCGTCGCCACCTGCGGGAGCGAATAATTCATGATCGTATTGGAGAAAAAGGTCAGGATCAGCATAATGGTGAGAAAGGCAATGGCTATGTTCTTGAGCCAGTCTCTTCTCGCCGCGCTCCGCTCCATCTGATATTGTTCCCTGTTCTGCTTATCTTCGATTTCGTACATAAACAAACTACCTCATAAAGTGACGACCCGGCTCATCATTCCTTGATGCCGCCCTGATACAATATACCTTCCACCAGATATTCTTCCCCGTACAGGAAGAAGAGCATCGGAAGGACCATATAGATGACAGCCACCGCGAACGCGAGCGAGATCTCTCCCGCGTTGATCCTGGAAAGGAATACGGACAGCGGATACATCTCCTCGTTGTCCAGAAGGATCAGCGGCTGTTCGACCATATTCCAGTAGTCGATAAAGATCAAAATAGCGATCGACGCAAGTCCTCCCCTGCAGATTGGCATACAGATCTGCGTGAAGATCTGCCATTCGCCGGCCCCGTCAATGGCGGCCGCCTCGTAGAGCGAGTAGGGGATCCTCCGCATGTACTTGGTCAGCATATAGACCGCAAAAGGCGAGAATATGCCCGGAAGCCAGATGGCCCATCTCGTCCCTATGATCCCCAGTTCGGATGATACCATAAAGTTGGGAACCAGTGTTACCTGATAGGGCATCAGCATAAGTACTATATATAAGAAAAAAATCAGCTGCTTTACCTTCCCCCTGTACCTGGCAAACCCGAAAGAGGCCAGCGAAGCGACCAGGAGCTGGAAGATCACGATCGGTACGACAAAGATCACCGAATTCCAGAATTTCATCAGATACTCCGGACTTTTGAAAAGCACGGTGGCGTACTGGCTGAAAGTGACCATGTCCGGTATGAATTTGAGATTGACAACTTCCGAGACGAACACCTTGCCGCCCGACGTATTCTGCGCGAAGATCGCGCCGTAGTTGGCGTTGATCTCCGAGGCTGTCATGAAGGAGTTCGTGAAGGTGAGCACCGTCGGCATCAGGAACAGGAAGGCAAAAAATACGGCGACCAGCGTTCTTCGAAACGCCTGCCTGCCCTCCGCCTTTCTTCTGTCGCTGATGGCGTCGTACTCCCTGTACTTCTCGCGGCTTTCTTTTTCCTTTTTCTCTTTTTTGCCCCTGACCTCTGTTTCTTTCGGGTCCGCCTTGGGGGGCTCGGTCTTTTTTGGCTCGATTTCCGTATTCGTCTGCTCTGCCGAGATTTCGTTCTTTTTCTTTTTAAAAATACCCATAGTCTGTTATTGCTCCAGATCCCTTCCGAACCGGTCCTCCGCGATGAGAAGGATCCCGATCACCACCATCATGAAGAGCGCCATGATGATCGCCGCGGAAGAGAGTTTCTGATAGTCCATGGACTGGAAAGTATTGTTCATAAAGTGCTGCATCATGTACAGAGAATTATAAGGGTAATCTCCCGTCAGAAGATACACCTCCCTGAAGACCTTAAAGGAATTAATGAGCGACATAATCAGAACGAACATGATCGTCGACGACAGATAGCGGAGCTTGATCATCCAGAAGATCTGCGTCTCACTCGCGCTCTCCAGCCGCGCCACTTCGATCTGGTCCTTGGGAACGCTTGAGAGCCCCGACATGAACAGGATCATATTGTATCCGAGGTTCTTCCACAGAAACAGAAGGACAATGACGATCGGCGCGTAGTCCGATTTGAGCCAGTCAATCCTATCAATACCGATCCGTCCAAGGATCACATTGACAAGACCGTTGTAGTCAAACAATACCTGCCAGACGAGGATCACCGATGCAATGGGCACCATCATGGGGCTTAAGAAGAAGGTCCGGAATAAGCTCTTTAAAGGTATGCGGCTTTCCATGATCACTGCCAGCCACAGTGACAATATAACCGCCAGCGGTACGGCGACCACTGAGAAGAGGAGCGTATTGCGCGCCGCCAGGGAAAACGCGTTGTTTCCCCATGTGTTTATGAAATTGCGCAGCCCCACAAATTCGTGCTGCACCGGGTTATTCACAACGGAATAGTAGATGACCACTCCAAACGGCAGTACAAAGAACAGTCCCACGCCGATCAGGCTCGGGAGAAGGTAGACCCAGGAGACTGCCCGTCCCCGCCATCTTCGAAACCTGGCCGACCCGTATTTTTTTTCTTTTCGTGCCTGCGCCGCATTCTCTTTGAGATAGCGGTCTAACTTTTTTCCTGCATCACTGCTCATGAAAGTATCTTTCTCCGTCCAAAGCTAACTATGCCGAGTATGCATATATCAAACTATTTTACCACATTAATGAAAAAGCAGGCAGGAAAAATCATTCCTGCCCGCTCCCATATTGTGTATTTTTTGTGAATTTGCTTCCGTGATCCCGATTATTCGGCGATTATTCGCGAATCAGCAGCGACTTTCCGGTCATTTCCTTAGGCTGCTCTTCTCCCATAATATCGATCAGAGTGGGAACGATGTCCGCCAGAACGCCGCCCTCTCTGAGCTTTACGTTCTCGTGGTAGTTCGCCAGGATGAAGGGAACCGGGTTGGTCGTGTGGGCGGTGTGAGGAGCGCCGGTCTCATAGTTGACCATCTGCTCACAGTTGCCGTGGTCCGCACAGATAAAGAGAACGCCGTCCTCTTCCTTGATCGCCTCGAGAGCTTTTCCGACGCACTCGTCGACAACTTCCACAGCCTTGATGGCGGCCGGAAGGACGCCGGTGTGGCCGACCATGTCGGGGTTCGCGAAGTTGATCACGATCACATCATACTTCTTAGAGTGGATTGCCTCAACCAGCTTGTCGAGAACGCCGTAAGCGCTCATCTCGGGCTTGAGGTCATAAGTGGGAACATCCTTGGGGGAACGGACAAGGATCCTGTCCTCTCCCTCGTTGGGAACTTCCACGCCGCCGTTGAAGAAGAATGTGACGTGCGCATACTTCTCGGTCTCGGCGATTCTCGCCTGCTTCATTCCCTTGGAAGCCAGCCACTCGCCGAATGTGTTGGTTACATCGACCTTCTTGAAGGCGATCTCCTTGTTGGGGATATCCGGATCATAATCCTTGAAGCAGACATAAGTGACTTTCTTTCTGGGTCCTCTGTCAAAATAGTCAAACTCGTTGTCGCAGAAGCAGTGCGTGATCTCTCTCGCTCTGTCGGGCCGGAAGTTGAAGAAGATGATGGAATCTCCGTCCTTGACCGTGGTGAGAGGCTTTCCGTCCTTGCAGATGACGGTGGGCTTTACGAACTCGTCGTACTCGCCTCTCTCGTAGGAAGCCGTGATCGCCTCATGGGCGCTCTCCGCCTTGAGGCCCTCGCCCTTGGTCAGGGCGTCATAAGCCTTCTGCACGCGGTCATAGTTGTTATCTCTGTCCATGGCGTAATAGCGGCCGCTGATCATGGCGATCTGGCCTACGCCGATCTCCTTCTCCTTCTCCTCGAGCTGCGCGATGAAGTCCGCGCCACTCTGGGGCGGAGTATCTCTTCCGTCGAGGAAGCAGTCCACATAGACTCTGTCCAGACCGTTTTTCTTGCACATCTCGAGAAGAGCATAGAGGTGCGTATTGTGGCTGTGAACGCCGCCGTCGGACAGAAGTCCGTAAATATGAAGATCCGAATTCTTCGCTTTGCAGTTGTTTATGGCATCCAGAATCTCGGGGTTCTCAAAGAACACGCCGTCCTGAATTTCCTTGGTGATTCTTGTGAGCTCCTGGTAGACGATCCTGCCTGCGCCCATATTCATGTGCCCGACCTCGGAGTTGCCCATCTGTCCGTCGGGAAGTCCTACCGCCATTCCGCTGGCATAGCCCTTCACGAAGGGGACACTCTCCATCAGGCCGCTGACGACCGGAGTCTTTGCCATGGCAATCGCATTCGCCTCAGGATTTTCATTGATTCCATAGCCATCCAGGATCATTAATACTACAGGCCTTTGTTTCATGTGATTCTCCTCATTCCAATTATTATACAGTAGTTACTACCTTTTCGTATTTTACTACTTTTGGAATGAATCTGGAAGTACCGCAGTGAATTATTCCACTTTAACATTCTTAAGGACCGTATAGATCCTGGTGCGGGCCACCCCTTTGAAATCCTTGATACTCTTGTGGATCTTCTCCATATCTTCCGGGTCGCGCGCATAGAGCTTGAGCAGGAAGTCGAAGTCTCCGTTCAGGTAATAACAGTCCGCGATCTCGGGGACCCGGCTGACCATTCCCACGAAATCGTCATAGTAGGACGCGTGGTCCAGGGCCACTTCCATGATTGCCTGCATTCCGAGCCCAAGAGCTCTCTTATCCGTATGCAGCGTGTAGCCGAGAATGATACCCTGCTGCTCCATTTTGCGAATCCGTTCCAGTACTGCGGAAACAGAAAGGTTGATCTTGCGGCTGATCACTGATGCTTTCTCTCTGCTGTTCTGTTCAAGGCAGCTGAGAATCTCACGATCGAGAGTATCCATTTTTTACCCCCTTTTTCTTTTTGAACATGGCTGTTTAAGTCTGTATAGAAAAATGGCGCCATGTATCTACTGATACTATGACGCCATTGTCCTTTCATAAAAATGTAAATATATATAAATATATTGTTCAGGCACACGAGACAAGGCGCCGCTGTGTGCGCAGCGCCGGATCCGGCGCCCGCCGAGCGGATAGTTTCCTTATCTGTGCCCTTTGAAGAGCGTTCCTGCCGGCTCTCCTTCGACAATCTTATAGAGCACCTCCGGATTTTTGCCGTTGGTCACCACCGTGTCAATTCCCTGCGCCGTGGCAAGGTCCGCCGCCTGGAGCTTGGTGCGCATGCCGCCGGTCCCTCTTCTGGAACCTGCTCCTCCCGCCAGTTTATATACCGACTCATCGATTCTGTCAATCTGCCCGATCAGGCGGGCATCCTTATAGAGTCTGGGATCCTTGTCGAAAAATCCGTCTATATCCGAGAGGATCACGAGCTTGTCCGCCTGGCACAGCACTGCCACGACGGCGGAGAGGACATCGTTATCGCTGAACAGCCTCTCTTCGGATTCGATCTCCGTGTAGCTCACGGAGTCGTTCTCGTTGACCACCGGGATCACGCCCGACTCAAGAAGCGCCGAGAACGTGTTGCTCAGATTCTCCTTCTTCTCTTCCTGTGTGATATCCTCGGCGTTGAGCAGGATCTGGGCGACCGTCTTGTCGTAGTAGCCGAAGAACTTGTCGTACAGGAACATGTTGGTACACTGTCCGACCGCTGCCGCCGCCTGCTTCATGCGCATGGTAGTGGGCTTTTCCTTCAGGTGCATCTTGTTGGCCCCGACCGCGATCGCGCCCGAGGAGACAAGAATGACTTCATGTCCCATATTCTGGATATCCGACAGGACCATGGCAAGCTTTTCCATCGTGCGCAGGTTGCTGTTGCCCAGCTCATTTGTCAGGGTCGAGGTCCCCACTTTTATTACGATTCTGTCTCTTTTCACCGCAAATCCTTTCACTACTTTTCTATAATAGCATTATTGCTGCCATTATTTCGAATATTTACTCGTAAAATATGATAATGGCCGTGCCCGCATCCACCGCATCGTAGATTTCCTGCGCCGCCCACAGCGGAAGGTTTACACATCCGTGTGATCCGTTTCCTCTGTAGATGCTGCCGCCAAAATAGTATCTCCAGGTCGCATCGTGCAGCCCTTGTCCTTCATAGAAGGGCATCCAGTAATTGACCTTTTCTTCGTAGGCCGAATCCCCGGTGCCTCCTGTCAGTACCGAAGGACTCTCCTTATAGGCCAGCGGAAAGCATCCCGTCTGCGTCCCGTGGTCACTCGTCACATCGCCGGATACGCAGTCGCACTCCGTATATACTTCGCCGTCCTTATAGTACCACACATGTTGCGCCGTGAGGTCCACTTCAATATAAGTTCCCGCCAGGTCGTCCGTTCCGTTCCTCTTAAGATAATACGGATTTCCCCAGGAGTTGGTCTCCAGGTACACGGGCTCTCTGCTCACGTGCTCCCGGGACTCGATGTCCTCGCGGATCTGCGCCGCCTCGTCCTCCTGCAAAACAGTGTAGCCGTAGTCGTTTCGCGAGGCCCTGATCGTGATCTCCCCCGCCAGGGTGGAATTAAAGGTCCTCTCCAGATAGCGCGTATCGTAGCGGGAAGCCAGGTCCTGCACGAACGCCTCTATTTTGTCATCGCTCAGCTCCGCCTTGCCGTCGCGGATCTCCATGAACTTGTCATAGATCTCCAGCAGGTTGTAGCTCTCGTTCTCTTCTCCGAAGCTGTAAGTAAGTCCCGCACCCGCGTACTCGTTGATGGCGTCCCTCATGCCGATGAGCTTTTCGTCATCTCTGTAGACGGCCGGTTTCCTGCACAGATCCCAGGGAAATTCAAATCCGGCGTGCAGACTCTCTTCTTCCTCCAGCGTCCGCTTTATGCAGTCTCTCACATAATTCTGCAGATCCTGATCCGAGATCTCGTTCCCCTGGATCTCCTCCGAGATCGCCACCGCATCCGCCTCGGGGTCGTAGTACAGTGCCGCGTCCTGAGAAGGGTATCTGGCCACCTCCAGGTGATCCGCCCTCACCACTTCCTCGAAAACAGCCGTGTTTTCCTGCGGCGCCGCCTCGATCTCATATTCAAATCTGTCAAAAATACTGCGGAGCACCGCCATCCTGTCGCTTTTTTCCGTTTCAAAAGCTGTCCGGAGGTCTTTCTGAAGTTTGTCCTGATCGATCTCGTAGCCAAAATAGGCAAGATTTCCTTTCAGGTCCTCGTTCTCATTCTCCGTGATGACGATCTCGGAGTCCGCGTACTTCTCCAGGATCAGCTCCCTCGCTGCCTTCACCGACATTCCGGAGACGTCCTCGCCATCCAGCGTGGTTCCCTTTAAAAAACCATTATTATTACTCTCGCAGTAAAATCTGTATCCGTAATAGGTCCCCATTCCGAGAATGGCACTGGCTCCGTATATTGCCGCAAAACGTAACAAGATATTCCTGCCGGCAGAATGTCTTTTGCCGTGTCCTGCATCAATCATACATACCTCGCAATCTTTGAGCTTTCGCTCTTTTGTACTAAACCGAAAATAATCTTAACACGATTCTATTTCTGCGTAAATTGTGTTTTAAATTATATACATACTAAATAATATACATATAAAAAGCGGCCGATTCGAATCAGCCGCTTTGCGTAATCTAAAATCATGATAACGCCCTTTGGTCATGACGCATCGCCATAGAGCACGATGATCATCTCAGAGACCTCCACGATCCCTTTTCGGGAATCCATCGCCGTCTTCTGAATATACCTGTGCGCCTCCGATTCAGTCATGTGATATTTTTTCATGACGATCTCTTTCGCTTTTTTCAGCACTTCCACTCTGTGCTGCGCCACCTTTTGTCTGTTGTTCTGACTGTTTTCCGTTCTGCGACCCCCAGGTTCGTCCTGTTTTTTCATTCTTTTTGTGTCTGTCCTCAAACTCGGTGCCCGACGAGCGGGCTTTTGCGCGGCATACGGGCGGCTTTCAGACGACATCTCTCCTTTTCCGCGCACGTGTGCACCTTGTTTCTTAACGATTTCTTAATTAATACTATCAAACTTAGCACCTGCTATCCATTATGCACAAAAAAATACGTGATTTTTTTGGTATTTTTTTTATTTCGTGAAAAAAAATCTGACCTTTTATGTTAAGATGGAACTGTTCGTATGCGGTCTGATACAGATCGGCTGCGGTACCCCGGGTCATCCCCGCGCGCCGCTCCCAGGCGCCGCCCGCGAACATAAGAAAATGAATCGTCATCCAGACAGGATCCACAAAACGGAGGAAGTTTTATGAACAGTGAGCCAGGAAAATTCCCGGAGCTCTTCGGCAGCATGGTGTTTAATGAAGAAACAATGAAAAAGCGTCTCTCCCCCAGCTGCTACAAGCAGTGGAAGCAGAGTGTGAGCGACGGCACGCCGCTCGATATCTCGACGGCAAATGAGATCGCGGAAGCCATGAAGCAGTGGGCCGTTGAAAAAGGAGCGACCCATTACACGCACTGGTTCCAGCCCATGACGGGCGTCACGGCGGAGAAGCACGACAGCTTCATCGCTCCCGCCGGCAAAGGCCGGATCGAGCTGGAATTCTCCGGCAAGGAGCTGGTCCGCGGAGAACCCGACGCCTCCTCCTTCCCTTCCGGCGGCCTTCGCGCGACTTTCGAGGCCAGAGGCTACACGGCCTGGGATCCCACTTCCTTCGCTTTTATTAAGGAAAAATCTCTGTGCATCCCCACGATCTTCTGCTCCTATTCCGGCCACGCGCTGGATAAGAAGACCCCGCTCCTGCGCTCCATGGACGCCGTGAGCAAACAGGCGGTGCGCATCCTGCGGCTGTTCGGCGACACGACCACCACAAGGGTCATCGCCCAGGTGGGCGCCGAGCAGGAGTATTTCCTTCTCGACAAAAAGCTTTACTCCCAGCGCGAGGACCTGATCATGACCGGCCGCACGCTCTTCGGGGCCAAGCCGCCCAGGGGACAGGAGCTGGAGGATCACTATTTTGGCGCGATCCGGCCCAGAGTCGCCGCCTACATGCAGGATCTGGATGGCGAGCTCTGGAAGCTGGGCGTCCTCTCCAAGACCAAGCACAACGAAGTGGCGCCTTCCCAGCACGAAATGGCGCCCATCTACTCTGACGCCAACGCGGCCTGCGACCAGAACCAGATCACCATGGAGATCATGAAGAAGGTCGCCGACCGGCACGGACTGGTCTGCCTGCTCCACGAAAAGCCCTTCGCGGGCGTCAACGGCTCGGGCAAGCACGACAACTGGTCGCTGGGCACCGACACCGGCAAGAACCTCTTCAAGCCCGGCTCCACGCCCCGCCAGAACGCGCAGTTCCTGCTCTTTCTGACCGCCTTCATCAAGGGCGTCGACGAATACCAGGATATGCTGCGCGCCACCGTGGCCACGCCCGGCAACGATCACCGTCTGGGAGCCCAGGAGGCGCCGCCCGCCGTGGTGTCCATCTTCCTCGGATCCGACCTGAGCGCGGTGGTGGACTCCATCATCAACGACACAACTATGAAGGGGGCAAAAAAGCGAAGCATCAACATCGGCGTCGACGTCATGCCTCCGATCCCCCAGGACAACACGGACCGAAACCGCACGTCGCCCATGGCTTTCACCGGCAACAAGTTCGAGTTCCGTATGCCCGGCTCCTCGCTGTCCATTTCGGGCCCCAACATCGTCCTGAACACGATGATGGCCCACGAGCTCATGCTCTTTGCCGATGAGCTGGAAAAAGCGGACAACATGGACGAAGCCGTTTCGCACCTGATCCGTCGCGAGCTCACCGCGCACCGCCGCATCATCTTTGACGGAAACGGATACGACGAGTCCTGGATCGAAGAAGCCAAGCGCCGCGGGCTCTCCAATTTCTCGACGGCCGTGGACGCCCTGCCCGCCTATATCGACGAAAAGAACATCCGTCTGTTCACCGATCACGCGATCTACACCAGAGAGGAAGTGGACGCGCGCTACAACATCCATGTCGAGAACTACAACGCGACCATCGAAATCGAGGCCCGCACCATGATCGACATGATCCGCAAGGAGATCCTGCCGGCGGTATCCGCTTACGGCACCAGCCTGTGCAAGGGCTTCAAGAAGCGCAAGAGCCTGGGGCTCCCCTACAAGTACGAAGAACACAACGCACGCGGCAACTGCATGCTCTCCGACTGCCTGCACGATGCCTGTGCCAAACTCGAGAAGGACCTGCGCGAAGTTCCCGCGCAGCCCGAGGAAGCGATGCGCTACTGCCACGACGTCATTGTTCCCGACATGAACGAGTGCAGGAGCTACGCGGACGAGCTCGAGACCATGACGGCGCGCAGCGCGTGGCCTTTCCCGACTTATTCCGATCTCCTTTTCAGCGAGGGTTAAATTGATCACTTTATTATCCAGACTTTTTATCCCGGATTACAAAAATACCGACCTTCCCGAGGTGAGGCGCCGCTACGGCGTCCTCTCGGGGGCAGTCGGTATTTTTCTTAATATCCTTTTGTTTGCCGGCAAAATCACCGCCGGAATACTGGCGTCTTCCGTATCCATCATGGCCGACGGCTTCAACAACCTCTCCGACGCGGCGTCCAGCGTGATCACGCTGATCGGGTTTAAGCTGTCCGGAAGGGGGCCCGACAAGGACCATCCCTTCGGCCACGGACGGATCGAGTATATCACCGGTCTTCTGGTCAGCATATCGATCATTCTTGTGGGCGCCGATCTGGCCAAAGACTCCGTCAGCCGGATCCTGCATCCGCAGAAGATCCTTTTTTCCGGCACAGCCGTCGCCATACTGGCTGTTTCCATTGCCGTAAAGCTCTACATGTTCTGTTACAATCAGAATCTGTCTTCGAAGATCGACAGCGTGGCGCTGCACTCCACGGCCATGGATTCCTTAAGTGACTGCGCCGCCACTTCCGTCGTTCTGCTCTGCCAGATCCTGTCGAGCCGCACGGGCCTGCAGCTGGACGGCTGGTGCGGTCTCGCCGTCTCACTCTTCATTCTCATGACCGGGATCCGGACTCTGATCGAGACTTGCGGTCCCCTTCTGGGGCAGGCGCCGGACCCGAAACTCGCCGAGGGGATCATGGACCGCGTCCTGCACACCGAGGGTATTCTCGATATGCACGACCTGCTGATCCACGACTACGGCCCGGGGCACCAGATCGTGTCTCTTCACGCCGAAGTCCCTTCCGATTTTACGCTGGTCCACGCCCACGATATCATAGACCGGCTGGAGTCGCGGCTCGACAAAGAATTCGGCGTCATGAGCGTCATCCACATCGATCCCGTGGATTCCCGTGACCACGAGGCTCACCTGCTCAGAACCAGGATCCTCAAGAAACTCCACGCCATACATCCGGACGCCGGACTCCACGATTTTCGCATACTGCGCGGGGAGGACTGTCCCGCCGTGTCTTTCGACGCACAGATCCCCTTCGCCTGCAGCGAGTCGGACGAAAAGATCATCGGCGAACTCACCAATTATATCGGCACGGAGCTTCCCGGCTATCAGGTCATCGTCCGGGTGGACAGGACCTGACCGCCTCCCTTGTTGATAAGGCCGCGCGTCATGACCAGCAGTCCCGTGCCTTTTCCTATAGAGAACAGGCCAGGCCTCCCCTCCCCGCGGGGCAGAGTCTCATTGCTGCAGCCCACCGGATAATCATTGCGGACGACGGCGTGTTCCACTTCGTACTTCATGCCGCGGATAGTCACGTCTTCCAGGCAGTCGCCCAGCGAAAAAAGTGACACGGTTCCTTCAAAATCCTCCGGGATCATGAACTGTCCCGGACCCAGGACCGTGACGCGGGTCTCCCGGTCGAGCAGCCATGCACGGCCGCCGTTTTGCAGGATCCACACCATGACCTGAATGTTGGCCATCGTGTGATCGAGTCTTCCTCCCAGGGCGCCGTAGATCAGAAATTCCTTATAGCCTCTGCTGATCCCCAGCCTGGCTGCCGCCATTGTGTCCGTGTCGTCCTTGACAACGGGGAACCGGCGGAAGTGATCCTCTCCCATGGCTCTGTATTTTGCCACCGTTTCCTCGTGTCCGGCTCCCAGAGAGTCGAAATCGCCCAGAAGGAAATCCGGTTCTATGCCGCACTTCTCCAGGTGCTTCAGGCCGCCGTCCACGGCCACCACCCAGTCCCCGGGACGGCGGTCGATCTCCATAGGTTGAAACTCCCCTGCACACATCATGATACATCTGCCCATCGCAAAACCTTCCTCTTAAAGAAATATGCCCTTTATGAAATATGCCCTGCCGGGACGGACCCGGCAGGGCTTTATCGGAATTCGATTATTTATCTCCTGCCAGCACCTGCTTATTAGCCATAATGTAGGTCCAGAGCGAGATGAGAGTCAGGGCCAGCGCGATCCACATCACGATATTCGTGACGATCTGCAGCTGAGGAATGTTCATGATCATCAGAATGATCATGATCATCTGGAACGTGGTCTTGAACTTGCCCCAGTAGTTGGCGGCGATCACGACGCCGTTCTCTGCGGCCACCAGGCGGAATCCGCTGATGATGAATTCTCTCGCCACGATGATCACGACGATCCAGGACGGGATCCTGCCCAGCTCGACCAGGCAGATCATGCCGGAGATTGTGAGGATCTTGTCCGCCAGGGGATCCATGAACTTTCCGAAGTTCGTGACAAGATTATATTTTCTTGCAATGTAGCCGTCCGCGAAATCGGTCAGCGAGGCGATGACGAAGAGCGCCAGGGCCACCCATTTCAGGGAGTCGTTCGTCTTGGAGAGCAGCAGCGCTGCAACAAAGAAAGGAACCAATACCATACGCACAACAGTGAGTTTATTCGGCAGATTCATAATAATCCTCCTATAAGATCATATTCTCTGGAACCGGTGATCTTTACTTTCACAAGATCACCTGTCATCAGTTCTCTCTGTGTCTCAATAAACACCGCCCCGTCTATGCCGGGAGCGTCCTTATAAGTTCTCGCAAGGTATACCTGTTCACCCACAAGCTGTCCTTCCACCAGCACTTCCAGTTCACGGCCTTCCATGTCGGCCGCTGTCTCGAAAGCGATCTGTTGCTGCAGGAGCATGAGCTCTTTCTGTCTCTTTTTTCGGACCCGCGCGGGGATCTGGGGGGACATCTTAGCTGCGGGAGTTCCCTCCTCTTTCGAGAAAGTGAATACTCCCAGGCGGTCAAAGCGCATCTCCCTGACAAAATCCAGAAGCTCCCTGTGGTCCTCTTCCTTCTCGCCGGGGAAACCGGTGATCAGAGTCGTCCGCAGACAGATGTCCGGCATCATTTCGCGCAGCATGGCGACCTTCTGCTTCAGCTCCTGCTTGTCGGTGCGCCTTCCCATTCTCTTGAGGATGCTGTCCGACGCGTGCTGGATCGGCATGTCGATGTAGTGGAGCACCTTGGGGATATCCCTCATCGCTTCCGCGATCTCGACGGTGATTTCCTCAGGATAGCAGTACATCAGGCGGATCCACTCGATGCCCTCGATCTGTGCCAGGTCCCGAAGAAGCTCCGGGAGTGCCTTGTGCCCATACAGGTCGGTGCCGTACAGCGTCGTCTCCTGGGCCACCAGAATCAGCTCCTTGATTCCCTTGGCGGCAAGAGCTTTCGCCTGCTCCACCAGCTCCTCCTTCGGAACGCTCCTGTAGCGCCCGCGGATCGAGGGGATTACGCAGTAGGTGCAGCATTTGTCGCACCCTTCCGCGATCTTGAGATAGCTGTAGTAGCCTCCCGTCGTGACAACGCGGTCCGCTCTCGTCCCGGTCCTCTCGTTCTCGTTCTCCACGAGCAGGTGCCCGTTGGAACCGACCGGTCCGTTTGTGGCAAGGATTTCCTCCAGAATCTCGGCAATCCTGCTCTCGGCGGTGGTGCCGATCACGGCGTCCACTTCCGGGATTTCCCTCAGCACCTCATCCTTGTAGCGCTGCGCCATGCAGCCCGTCACGATCAGAGCCTTGAGCTTTCCGTCCGTCCGCAGCTGTGCCAGCGAGAGGATCTGGTCAATGCTCTCCTTCTGCGCGTCCATGATAAAGCAGCACGTGTTGACGATCGCGGCGTCCGCCTCGTTCTCATCGTCCGTAAAGGAAAAGCCCTTTTCTCTCAGAGAGCCCAGCATTTCCTCCGAATCCACAAGATTCTTATCACAGCCCAAAGAAACAAAAAGGATCTTCATTCGGTGACATCATCTCCTTCAGAGCTGATTTCTTCCGGGATTTCTTCCTCAAAATCCTCCTCTTCCGAAGCGTCCTCGACTTCTTCAAAGGCTTCGTCTTCCTCTTCTTCGTCGGGCTCGTTCTCGGACAGGATGCGGATTTTTTCCTGATTGAGCTCCTCCACTGCGATGGAGAGGGGCTTCTCGCCTTCCGGGACATCGATCAGCGGCTCGTCGCCGTCCACGATCTGTCTCGCTCTCTTGGCCGTCGCCATGACAATGGAGTAGCGGCTGTTGATGACGGGCGTCTCGCCTTCTTCAACGCCTTTATTGACAACCTTCATTAAATCCACGTAAGAGGGATGAATCATTTTAATACCTGTTCCTTTCTTATATACGCGCCAGCGCATCAAGTTCCTCACAAATACGCATAAAGGCGCACAAATCTTCATGCAAATACTTACTATATCACAGATTTTGCTCTTTTGTATAGTTTATTCGGCGCGGTTTATGCATTGTTTTTGCCTTTGTCTTTGATTACCGAAGCGATCTGCTCCATCGCCCGCTTTCCGGCCTCTTCGGTGTGCTTTTTGATGATTTTCTGCAGGTCGGAGATAAATTCCTTCTTGTACTGCGGATCATACCGCACGCCGCCCTCATTGTTTTCGACGATGCGGTTCACTTCCTTTACGCAGTCGTCGAGATTGTCGTTGATCACGATGAAGTCGTAATTCTTCATCTGCTCCGCTTCCTCGACGGCTCTCTTGAAGCGACTCAGGATCTGCTCGTGTGTCTCCGTCTTTCTCCCGATCAGCCGCTTTGCCATCTCCATCGCGCTGGGCGTGGTGACAAAGATCAGGACCGCGTCGGGATATTTTTCCTTGATCTGCATGGCTCCCTGGACCTCGATCTCCAGGATCACGTTCTTGCCCTCCTTCGTACTTCGGATCACGAAGTCCATGGGCGTCCCGTAATAGTGGTCCGCATAGCGCGCGTGCTCGAGGAAGCCGTCCTTTTCGATCATATTCTCGAATTTTTCATTTGTGACAAAATAGTAATTGACGCCGTCCTTCTCCCCTTCCCTGGGCTTTCTGGTCGTCATCGAGACGGAGAGAACATATTGCCCGAAGTTTTCGAGCAGCTTTCTGACCACCGTTCCCTTGCCGACGCCGGAGAAACCGGAGATGATCACTAATTTGCCGGGTCTTTTTTCGTCTGCCATATACTGTATTCCTCTTTCCAGCTCTTTTTATCCCTGCTCTTTTTATTCCAGCTCTTCTTTCGCCGCTTCTTCCGGCGCACTCTCTCTGCCGGGCGCTTCACTCCCGCCCTGGGCTCTCCCCCGGATCGTCTCCGGCAGAAGGGCAGACAGTACAATGCGGTCGTTTTCCATGATGATCACGGCCTTGGTCTTTCGCCCCTGCGTGGCGTCCACGGCTCTGCCGTCCTCCTTGGCCCGGGAGACCAGGCGCTTTACCGGCGCCGAGTCGGGACTTACGATCGCGATGATCTTTCCCGCGTTGACCGTATTGCCGAAACCGATATTGATAAACCTGAACATATCCATTTTAAAAGCCGCTCACTCTATGTTCTGGATCTGCTCTCTGACCTTTTCTACGGTCGTCTTGAGCTCGATGGCCCTGTCGGAGACTTCCAGGCTGTCGGACTTGGAGAGAATGGTGTTGGACTCGCGGTTCATCTCCTGGGCGATGAAATCGAGCTTTCTTCCGACGCCCTCGCTTCCGTCCAGCGCCTCTCTGGTCGCATTGATATGGCTCTGCAGGCGCACCAGCTCCTCATCCACGCACACCTTGTCGGCGTAGATGGTCACTTCCTGAAGGATCCTGCTGTCCTCGATCACATTGTCCCCGAGAAGCTCCTTCACCTTGTCGTACAGGCGCTGCCTGTAGGCGGCCACGATCTGCGGCGAGCGCTCCGTGATGAAGTCCACGTGGCTCTGCATCTCATCGAGCTTGCCCATAAGGTCATTTCTGAGGAACTCGCCCTCCCGGGTCCTGGCCTGAAGGAAGCTCTCCGCCGCTTCGCGCACCACATCGCGCAGGCTCTCCCAGAGCTGCACGGGATCCATGGGCTCCTCTTCCATCGTGAAGACGTCGGGATATTTTGACAGAGAAGAGACACGGATGTCGTCGTCGAGTCCGTATTCCTCCGCCATCTGCCTGAGGTACCTCAGGTACTCGCCGGCGATCTTGCTGTTGTATTTGACCTGCATGTTCGCTTCCTGCAGATCTTCATAGGTGATATATACGTCTACCTTGCCGCGCGCGATGTACTTCTTGAGCTCCGCGCGGATGCTCGACTCAAGCATGCCGAGCTGTCTGGGCATCTTGATCCCGATATCCAGATAGCGGTTGTTAACGGATTTGATCTCCACCGTGATCTTGAGGTCTTCGTTTGCAAACTCTGCCCGACCGTATCCTGTCATGCTCTTGATCATAATCTGTAGTCCTCCATTAATTGTATATAGCCGATTTTACAGCTCTTTAACGGCTTTGTAAAGCAAAGCGGAGCCTTCCGGCCGCCTGTTTAAGGGACGGGAAGGCGACAACGCTCCCGTCTTGTGCTATAATCAGATGATTTACCGATTGCCTCTGGACAAGTACGAAACCTATACGAAAGGAGCCGCATATTTATGGCTTTTGACGGCATCACGACCGCCTGTCTCTGCAAGGAGCTCGGTGACAGACTGACAGGCGCCCGAATATACAAAATAGCGCAGACGGACCGCGACGAGCTGGTCCTCACACTCAAACCCACCGCCGAGTGCGGCGGCGGCCAGTGCAGGCTCTACCTCTCGGCCGACGCCTCGCTCCCGCTCGCCTATTTCACGGCCAGGTCCAGGCAGGCGCCCCTGCAGGCGCCGTCTTTCTGCATGCTTTTGCGCAAGCACCTGCAGAACGGGCGGATCCTGTCCGTGACGCAGCCCGGGCTCGAGAGAATCCTGCGCTTTGAAGTGGAACACCTCGACGAGATGGGCGACCTCTGCCGCCACACGCTGGTCATCGAGCTCATGGGCAAACACAGCAATATCATCTTCCTGGACGACAAAGAACAGATCGTGGACAGCATCAAGCACATCTCCTCTCTGGTAAGTTCCGTCAGGGAAGTACTTCCGGGGCGGCCCTATTTTATCCCCGACACAAGGGGCAAGAAGGATCCGCTCACCGAAAGCGAGGAGGCGTTCGACGCGCTTCTCAGCACACAGCAGGTCCCTCCGGCCAGGCTCCTGCCCGCCTCCTACACGGGAATTTCCACGCAGATGGCCGAAGAGCTCTGCTACCGCGCAGGGCTCTCCAACGACCGGAGCGCCTCTTCCATGAGCCCGGAGGACCGGGCCGGTCTGTGGAGAGAATTCCACGGCCTGATGCGGGATGTGCGACAGGGTCGCTTTGCCCCCTGCATCTACTATAAAAAGGAAGAGAGCGGGCGCCTCGGCGAGCCCGTCGGCTACGCCGCCGTGCCCATGCGCATTTATTCCGACTTCGCCGGGCGTTTTGAGGAGGTCCGCTTTGACTCCGTTTCGGAGCTGCTCGAGACCTTCTACGCCCAGAAAAACGAGGTCACGCGGACCCGCCAGAAGTCGGCGGACCTGCGCCGCATCGTGCAGACTCTCCTCGAGCGCGACGTGCACAAATACGACCTGCAGTGCAAGCAGCTGCGCGACACCGAAAAGAGGGACAAATACAGGCTCTACGGCGAGCTCCTAAACGCCTATGCCTACTCCGTCCCGGCGGGCGCAAAGTCCTGCGAGGTCGACAACTACTACACCGGCGAGAAGATCCGCATTCCGCTCGATCCCACGCTATCGCCGACGCAGAACGCCAGGCGATATTTTGACCGCTATACCAAGCTCAAGAGGACCAACGAGGCCCTCACCAAGCTGATCACGGAGGTAAAAGCCGAGATCGACCACCTCAGCAGCATCCGCACTTCGCTGGATCTGGCCACCGAGGAGGGCGACCTGGCGCAGATCCGTCAGGAGCTCGAGGACAGCGGGCTGGTCCGCCGGCACTCTGGCAGCGGCAAGAAACGCCCCGGCTTCGACAAATCCGGCAGCAGAAAAGGAAAGGCCCGCACGCCCGTCAGCAAGCCGCTGCACTACGTCAGCAGCGACGGCTACGACATCTACGTCGGCAAGAACAACATCCAGAACGACCAGCTCACGTTCCATTTCGCGGACCCGACGGACATCTGGATGCACGCCAACGACATGCCCGGCTCCCACGTCATCCTGCGCGCCGGCGGCAAGTCCATGGAGGAGATTCCCGACCGCACTTTCGAGGAGGCGGCCTCTCTCGCCGCCTGGTACTCGGCCGGCCGCGAGCAGGGCAAAGTGGAGATCGACTATCTCCTGCGCAAGGGCGTCAAGAAGCCGAGCGGCGCCAAGCCCGGTTTCGTCGTCTACTACACCAATTATTCCATTCTGGCCAAAGCCGAAATTCTGTGTCACAGGGACGTATCAAGTGACACATTTTGATCGGCGCAAAAAAAGGGGGCGGGCCCGGTGACACCAAAATGTGTCACCGGGTCCGCCCCCTTTCACGCCTCTCAAAATGTGTCACAAAACTTCGTTCATGCTTCCCGTCCGATATCCCTGCAGGTCCATCGAGACATATTCAAAGCCGTATTCCCGCAGCTTTTCCGTGACCGGTTCCCGGTTCTCCAGAAGCTTTCCGAACTCGGAGGCCATCACTTCGATCCTGGCCAGCCGCCCGTCTTCGCCGTGGATCCGCACGCGGTACTGCGTAAAGCCCATCTCCCGCAGAAGTTCCTCCGCTCTCTCTACTCGCAGGAGCTTCTCGTCAGTGATGGTCTCCCCGTAGACGAATCTCGTGGCCAGGCAGGCCATGGACGGCTTGTTCCAGGTCGGAAGTCCCAGCCGCTCGGAGATCTCCCGGATCTCGCCCTTGGACAGCGCCGCCTCCCGCAAAGGGCTCAGAACGCCCAGCTCCGCGATCGCGGCAAGCCCCGGCCGGTAATCGGACAGATCGTCCGTATTGGACCCCTCGGCCACCTTGTCAAATCCGTTCTCCCGGGCGGCCTCGATCATCCTGCCAAAGAGCTCTTTTTTGCAGATGTAGCACCGGTCCGCCGGGTTTTCCCTGAAGCCCGGGATCGACAGCTGGTCCACCTCCACAGTGATTCGCCGGACACCGCTTGCGCTGCAGAACAGTTCCGCCTCCCGGTTCTCCCTCTCCGGAAAGGAGTGGGACACGGCGGTGACGGCCAGCACCTTATCGCTTCCCAGGGCGTCGATAGCGGCCCGCAGCAGCAGCGTGGAGTCCACGCCCGCCGAGAAAGCCACGGCCACCTTTCCTTGTGCCTTGAGGATATTACAGAGCTTTCCGTATTTCTTTTCTATACTAAAATCCTTGCTGATATCCATGCTAAAATCCATGCTGATATCCGTGCTCATAACCCAGTACTCAGTTCCTGTTTTTACAGACTTTCCACGAACCGGTCAAACGCTTTCCGTCCCTCCGGCGTCCTCTTGTAGACGCCCGCGTCCTCCAGAACGCGCCGGAACACATCCCCGATCTCGTCGCAGAAAATCTGGTCGATATTGCTCTCATCGATCCTGTCATAGCGGCCCATGAACTCCTCCGCCCAGTCCGCGTGCTTTTCCAGTACGGGATCCGCCCGGAAATCCTCACCGCAGAGGATGGCCTTCTTGAGATCCGCCATCTCACTCAGAAGCCTTGCGGGCAAAATAGCCATGCCCATGACCTCGATCAGGCCGATATTCTCTTTTTTGATATGATGGAGCTCGGCGTGGGGGTGATAGACGCCCAGCGGATGCTCCTCGGTCGTGATGTTATTGCGCAGCACCAGGTCGAGCTCAAAGTGTCCGCCCCTCTTTCTCGCGATCGGCGTGATCGTGTTGTGGGGCGTGCCGTCCGTAAAGGCGTAGATAAATGCGTCCTCATCCGTGTAGCCGCGCCACGCATCCAGTATGTGGTCGGCCAGCGCGATGATGCGGTCCGTGTCGGGTCCGCTCAGGCGGATGCAGGACATGGGCCATTTGACTATGCCGGCGGCCACATCCTCAAATCCCTTCACTGTAAAGGTTCTCTCCACCGGCGCCTTGGCCATGGCAAAATCGTAATGCCCGCCCTGGAAATGGTCGTGGCTCAGGATCGACCCGCCCACAATGGGAAGGTCCGCGTTGGATCCCAGGAAATAGTGCGGGAAGGCCTTGATGAAGTCAAAGAGCTTGCAGAACGTGTCGTGGTTGATGGCCATGGGTATGTGCCGGGAGTTGAACACGATGCAGTGCTCGTTGTAGTAGACATAAGGCGAGTACTGGAAGCCCCACGGATTTCCCTGGATCGTGATCGGAATGATCCGGTGGTTCTCTCTGGCCGGGTGGTTCACTCTGCCAAAATAGCCCTCATTCTCCACGCAGAGCTGGCACTTGGGGTAGCTGCTCTGCGCCGCGTTTCTCGCCGCCGCGATCGCCTTGGGATCTTTCTCGGGCTTGGAGAGGTTGATCGTGACATCGAGCTCGCCGTACTGCGTCTGCGTCTTCCATCTTCTGTCCTTTTTGATCCTGTACCGGCGGATATAGTCCGTATTGCGGGAAAAGTCGTAGTACCAGTCGGTGGCCTTGACGGGGTCCTCGCTGTATTTGCCGCGGAACTTTGCGATTACTTCACTGGGACGGGGCGTAACGATTCCCATGATCTTAGTGTCAAAGAGATCCCGCATGACGATACTGCTTCCGTCCAGCATGTCCTTGCCGGCGGCATACTCCAGAATATCCGACAGGATCCCTTCCAGGAGCGATCCGTCCTCGATCGCGGCGCGGTCCGCCGCCGCCGCTCCCTCGATGATCTCCTCCTTACTACCCGGATAATCGTCAATGCCGAGCGCCCCCAGAAGAGAGTTGACCGTGTAGATCACATCTTCTTTCTCAATGAGGCCTGTTGCCAGCGCATATTGGGCCATGTTTCTGACTGCCGCGTAAATCTTCTCCATTTTCTACCCCCTCCTATGTCAGGTCACGGCTCCTCAAAGCGGGCCGTTCCGCTTTTTTATACCGGTTCTGATACCGGATCCGTTATATAATCCAATACCAGCTCCCGGGCTTATCTCCTTCGACCGCTTCCTCCCTGGGTCCTTCGATCTCTTCCTTGTGCCGGATCACCAGCTCCTGCGTCTTGACGCTCATTCTGGTGCCCGGCTTTACGCTGCTGGTAATGAACACGTTGGAGCCGATGACCGAGCCCTTGCCGATCACCGTCTCGCCGCCCAGGATGGAGGCGCCGGCGTAGATCGTGACATCGTCCTCGATGGTGGGATGTCTCTTGGACCCGCGCAGGGTCTGCCCTCCCCTTGTGGAGAGCGCGCCGATCGTGACGCCCTGGTATATTTTGACATGTTCGCCGATGACGGACGTCTCGCCGACCACGATGCCCGTTCCGTGGTCCATAAAGAAATATCTTCCGATGGTGGCGCCCGGATGAATATCGATACCGGTCCTGGAGTGCGCGTACTCTGTCATCATTCTGGGGATCAGCGGGACCTTGAGCAGAAACAGCTCGTGGGCCAGCCGGTTGACCGTACTGGCCAAAAGGCCCGGGTAGCACAGCACGATCTCTTCCTTATTGTAAGCGGCCGGGTCGCCCTGGTAAAAGGCCTCCATGTCGGTGTCGACCAGTTCCCTGATGGCGGGAATCCGGCTTATGAACGTGATGGCCAGCTCCTCCGAGAGATCCTTGAGCTCCGCCTCCGGCGTCTGCGCGTAGTCGTCGCGGAAGCGCAGCGCAATCGCGATCTGCTTGGCGAGGTTGTAGACGACGTCCTCGATCAAAATACTGATCCGGCTGTTGTCATTGTAGCTTCTGTAGTTCTTCTCCCTGTAATAACCGGGAAAGAGGATGTTGAGAAGCTTTTTCACAATGTCCGTCACGGCGTCGCTGTCCGGCTGGCTGAAGACATCCATCTTGTCTATATCTCTTCCGTTCTTGTAATCCTCCAGTATGTTCTCGGTAATCTCCCGGATCCTCTCGTTGATCATCCTCTCGTTGGTCATCGGCTGTCCACTCCTTTCGAGCGCAGGCCGGACGTTTTCTTCCCTTCGCCCGGTTCCTAATTGATAGTAGCATCATCATCACCCATTATACATGGAAAAAACGCACCTGTGTATGGTCCGATCTCTTGTGATGGATTTGGCAATTGCTTTTAAGAACAAACTAACGTTTCTCGTCAATCTGTGTTACTATGATAACAGGAAATGTCTTTCCTTATAAGGAGGAGCTATGAAAAATTGCAGATCTCATAAATTTTATTCCCTTATGTGCAAGGCTTTCATCGTGCCTGCCCTGGTTTGCTCTTTTGCCGCGCCTGCGGCGATCCCTGCATCGGCCGCCGATACAAAGGAAACCGGCGCCGCGGATAACGCTTCCGGCACCGATGCCGCAGATTCCGCTTCGGACGCTTCTGCAGCCGCCTCTGTAACAGTTCCCGAGCTCATTCTCTCCAAATGCTATCTGCTCGAGTCAGACAATTATGAAAATATAGCGGACGGATACTACCAGGCCGTCCTTCTTACGAAAGAATCCGCCAAGAGCTTCCCGGCCCTGAGCAGCGGCCTCGAAGCGGTCAACACAAGAATCACGGCGTCCTGCAAGGAGACTTTCAAGGAGCTCTCGGAAGGGTCCAAGGAATTCAACGCCTCCAATAAAAAGGACGGAATGCCGGTCCCTGCGACACTCGAATACAGCATCATCCCTACGCGCATGGATAACAAAGTCGTCAGCTTCATCACCTCCTGTTACAGCTATCTGCCCGGAGCCGCTCACGGCATGACCGTGTTCGAGGGCATCACCCTGGACGTCTCCACCGGCAAGGAGGTGACTTTCGACCAGGTCATCAAGGATAAAAGCGCACTGGTCGGCGCGATCAACGAAAACCTCCGCTTTATGAGCACCGGCGAGCCGGCCGGCGACCGCGAGGAGTCGATCTCCGAGGCGCTCGCCTCCGTCGACTACTTTCCTTCCTGGGTGATCAGCGACGGCGGCGTCATCTTCCGCTTTGATCCCGCCGCCATCGGCGCGTATGCGGAAGGCGCCCTGCAGGCCGAGGTCTCTTTTGCAAAATATCCCGACCTGTTCACGGACGCTTACGGCCCCCACGTCGGCTCCTACGTATATCCTGTCGACACCTTCTATCCTACGATCGTGGACCTGAACGGAGACGGCACCTATGAGCAGGTCAGCCTCAACGCCCGCCCCAACGAGAGCGAGAACATGACCTCCTACACGGCGCTCCGGGTCGCGGTCGGCGACAAGGAATGCCTGCGCGAGACCTATTTCTTCAACGCCAAGGGATACCTTCTGCACACGCAGTCCGGCAAGAATTATCTCTACGTGCAGACGATCACCGACAACGACTACCGGATCTTCAGCGTCTTTGACCTGAGCGGCGAAAAGCCCGTGTTCGTGGGAGAGCTCAACGGCACCGGATTTACCTCCCGCTACCGCAGGGAAAACGAAACTTCCGATATCTGGTACCTCGACGAGCAGCTGATCTCCTCGCCCGACTCCTTCACGCTCGACACCCACATGGACCTGATGAGCACTTACTCCGCCACAAGGCGCTATAAAGTCGGCGATGACGGCATGCCCGTCCCGCTGACCGAGGACTACGAGATCGACAGCGACCTTGCCCTCACGGCTCTCACGGACCTTCCGGGCGACATCGTGGATCCCGCCACCGGCGCCGTCACCAAGAAGAGCGCCACCCTTTCCAAGGGAACCAAGTGCCGCCTCTACCGCACTAACGGCAAGGACACCGTCGACGTGATCACCGAGGACGGGACCGTCTACCGCTTCAGCGTGACCGAGACCTGGCCGCAGAAAGTCAACGGCCTGCGGCTCGATGAGGCCTTTGAAGGGACTATGTTTGCGGGATGACGCCCTGTCGGCCGCCTGAGGACGGACGGCGCAGTGCCCGCCTAAAGCACATTGGATCAAAAAGAACAGCCCCACGGGCAACCGATTTTCCGGTTCCCGTGGGGCTTTTTCCGGGGTGCTTAATAATTACAATTGCCTCTTTACTTCTCCACACTTCCGACCAGGTAATTGATGAACTGCTGCGCCGTCCTGCCGGACGCGCCGCCGCTGCGCAGCTCCCACTGATTGGCGAGCAGCGCCAGCTCTTTTTCCGACAGAGTGATCTCCGGATATCTCCGGGCCAGCTCGTTTACAATGTGCAGGTATTCCTGGTGAGAAGGCTTGAAGTACCCGATCGTGACGCCGAAGCGCGCCACCAGCGAGAGCTTCTCCTGCACCGTGTCGCTCCTGTGCATCTCATCGTCGGACCGATCATTCCGGTCTCCCCAGGTCTCCTTGATCAGGTGCCTCCGGTTGGAGGTCGCATAGATCAGGATATTCTCCGGCTTCGTCTCCAGGCCGCCCTCTATGACCGCCTTGAGATACTTGTACTCGATCTCGAACTCCTCAAAAGACAGATCGTCCATGTAGATGATGAACCGATAGTTGCGGTTCTTGATCTCCGAGATGATGCGCTGCAGGTCCTTGAACTGGTGCTTGTAGACTTCGATCATCCTGAGGCCCTGGCTGTAATAGCGGTTCAGGATCGCCTTGATGCTCGTGGACTTGCCGGTACCCGCGTCTCCGTACAGAAGGACGTTGTTGGCCATACGTCCCTGCACAAAAGCCTCCGTATTGGCGATCAGCTTCTGTTTCTGCAGCTCGTAGCCGATCAGGTCCTCCAGCTGCACGTCGCTCGTCGCCGTGATCGGGATCAGGAATTCCCTCCCTTTGTCCTCGTCGTTGACGCGGAAAGCCTTGTTCAGTCCGAACTTGCCCACTCCGTATTCCTTGTAGAAACCGGTGATGATGTCATACATCTTCTGTTCCGGAGACTGCGCGCTCTCTTCGCTCTCCACCGACTCGATCCGTTCGCTCAGCTCCTGGACCTTCTCGCTGACGCTCCTGTTGAATACCCGCTCCGGCTTTCCGACCGCCGTATAGTTCTCGAGAATGCTGAAGCAGTTCACTCCCAGCGCGCTCTCGATCGGGCCGAAATCATAATGAAACAGCTCCCGGAAGATCCTGAAATCATTGAGCGCGAACGCGTTGACGCTGCCCTGGTTGGCGCCGACCTTCTCGGACACCAGCGTAAAAGGCGTCTCCGTGGTAGCAATCAGATAGGCCAGATAGTTGTGCCACAGGTTCTTATTAAAGCCGTACTTCGTGGCGAGGTCCAGCAGCCGATGCACCTGCTCGTAGATCTCGCTGATCAGCGCTTCCCTGTCATAATCTCCTTCATCGAACTTCCTGCAGATCTCAGCCAGACAGTGCAGGATGCTCTCTTCCCCAATTCCTCTGTAAATGATCAGTTTGGACGTAAGACGGTACATGTTTGTTCTCCTCCGGGGCTCCTCCCAAGTGTACGCAGCGATCCGATGTCGGAGCCTTTGTTGAATTCCTGATGTTTTCTTTTCCCGTAAATGGTAGCATTTATTGCGGTTTTCGGCAATCGGATTTAGTCCGGCAAAATCCCTTCGATCTATGTCAAAAAAGTCTTCCCTATAAAACTCCGCTTAAGCTATAATAAAGGTTAGTTTTTTTCAAGCCGCTTTTATAAAGGCAGGCCAAAAGAACAGTAAAAAGAGCAGTAATCTGTCACAATAACGGATCAAAAGGAGAGGTGATCATTTATGCAGATCGGATTTGACAACAATAAATATCTCAAGACACAGTCGGAGCATATCAGGGAAAGAATCTCGAAGTTTGGCGGCAAGCTCTATCTGGAGTTCGGCGGAAAGCTGTTTGACGACTACCACGCCTCCAGAGTCCTCCCCGGATTCAAGCCCGATTCCAAGATCACCATGCTCTACGAGCTCAAGGACCAGGCCGAGATCGTCGTCGCCATCAACGCGGCCGACATCGAAAAGAATAAGGTCCGCGGCGATCTGGGCATCACCTATGACGAAGACCTTCTCCGTCTCGTGGACGCGTTCACGAAGCAGGGCCTCTACGTCGGAAGCGTTGTGCTCACACGCTTTGCCAATCAGCCCTCCGCCGTCGCTTACGAGAAAAAGCTTCAGTCCCTGGGCCTTAAGGTGTACAGGCACTACCCGATCGCCGGCTATCCCGTCGACATCCCGCTGATCGTCAGCGAGAACGGATACGGAAGAAACGACTATATCGAGACCACCCGTCCTCTTGTCGTCGTGACCGCCCCCGGTCCCGGCAGCGGAAAAATGGCGACCTGCCTCTCCCAGCTCTATCACGAGAACCGGCGCGGGATCAAAGCCGGCTACGCCAAGTTCGAGACCTTCCCGGTCTGGAATCTCGCCCTGAACCATCCGGTCAACCTGGCCTATGAGGCGGCGACGGCGGATCTCGACGACATCAACATGATCGACCCCTTCCACCTGGAAGCCTATGACGAGAAATGCGTCAACTACAACAGGGACGTGGAAGTTTTCCCTCTCCTCAACGCGATCTTCCAGAAGATCTACGGCGAGTCCCCTTACAAATCTCCCACCGATATGGGCGTCAACATGGTCGGCCTGTGCATCTGTGACGACGAAGTATGTAAGAAAGCGGCCCGCCAGGAGATCATCCGGCGCTACTACGACGCGCAGTGCGAATTCCGCAAGGGAAACGCGGGCGAGGAGCCGGTTCGCAAGATCGAGCTTTTAATGAATAAGGCGTCGATCAGTGTCTCCGAGAGACCGGTCGTCATGGCGGCCAATCTCAACGCAGAGAAGACCGGCGCGCCGGCGGCGGCCATGGAGATGGCGGACGGCACTATTTTGACAGGACGGACCTCGGAACTGCTGGGCGCTTCCTCCGCGCTCCTTCTCAACGCCCTCAAGAGACTTGCCGGCATCGAGGACAGCGTCAAGCTGATCAGCCCCGGGATCATCGCTCCCATCATGGATATGAAGATCGATCACCTGGGAAGCGACAACACTTCGCTCCTGCACCTGAACGAGCTTCTGATCGCGCTCGCCATCGCCGGAGTGACGGACCCCAACGCCAAGGCGGCCATCGACCAGCTCGAGAACCTGCGGGGCCTCGAAGTCCACTCTTCCGTGATCCTGTCGCAGATCGATGCGGGCGTCTTCAAGAAGCTCGGCGTCAACCTGACCTGCGAGCCGCACTACGAGAGCAACAAACTCTATCATAAATAATCTTTTATTGCCTCTTTTCACCGAGTGTGGAAAGAGGCTTTTTTTTATGATACGATATTACTATTATCAGATGTAATGCGTTCCGGCAGGTCGATCGGGAGGCCCGAACGGATGCAGGATCTAATCAACTATGGGTATAGGAGGTAATTCATTTATGAAACCGTATGCATTTGGTGTCGATATCGGCGGAACAACGGTCAAGATCGGCTTTTTCACCTCAAACGGCAAGTTCGTTGAGCACTGGGAGATTCCCACCCGCAAGGAAGACCACGGATCCATGATCCTTCCGGATATCGCGAGCGCGATTGCCAAGAAAGTCGACCAGTACAATATCACCATTGATGATATTGAAGGCGTCGGCGTCGGCGTACCCGGCCCTGTTCTCGGAGACGGCATTGTCAATATGTGCGTCAACTTAGGCTGGGGCAGAGTGAATGTCCGCGAGGAACTCACCAGCCTTCTGGGCGGCGTGCCCGTAGAAGTCGGAAATGACGCCAATGTTGCGGCTCTGGGCGAGCAGTGGAACGGCGGCGGCAAGGGACATGACAACGTCGTCATGGTCACTCTCGGCACCGGCGTCGGCGGCGGCATCATCCTGGGCGGCAAGATCGTCGCGGGTTCCAACGGCGCGGCCGGTGAGATCGGCCACATGAAGGTCAGAGACAAAGAGACCGCTGTATGCGGCTGCGGCAAGAAGGGCTGCCTTGAGCAGTACGCCTCCGCTACCGGCGTCGTCCGTCTGGCAAAGCTCGGGCTTTCCAAAGCTTCCGCAAATGAATCACCTCTGAAAAAGCTTGAAGAGATCACCGCCAAGGATGTCTTCGACTACGCCAAGAGCGGCGATGACTATTCCCTCTCCGTCGTTGACGAAGTCGGCAAGATGCTCGGAGAAGCTATCGCCCACATCAACTGCGTCGTCGACCCTGATGTCGTTGTCATCGGCGGCGGTGTGTCCAAGGCCGGGCAGATCCTTCTTGACGCGGTGGAAAAATATTATGTGCCCGCTGCTTTCCACGCATCCCGCGATGTCGATTTCAAGCTTGCCGTTCTCGGAAATGACGCCGGCATGTACGGTGCCGTCAGAATGATCCTGGGCAAGTGATCCCGCTGCGCAGAGCCGGAAGATTCGACATACTTTGAACATATAGAGTATTTCTTTAAGCTGCTCCTTATGGAGCAGCTTTTTGTAATTATTCAGCACCCCGGGAAAAAGATCAAAATAAGATCCGGGGAGCTCGCTCGCCGGATCGTTTTTGATCTTTTTTCCGGGGCGGACAAGGCGCGGAGCGACTCTGGACGCCCACAGTCCCGAATGCGAAGCATTTGGGACGTGGAGTGCTGAATACTAAGCATTCTTCCGAATAGTTAGTCATTCTTTTGAGCAAATTGCTCAAAGTTAAAAATAACTAATTGACATATTTTCGTGCAAACCTTATAATTTTGGGCAAATGGGATGTACTGTATTTTTCCCAAAATATCGCTGTTTCCGAAAGATATGTGCGGAAGCAGCCTGCCGGTCCAGGCGCAGTGCCGGACCGAACACGAAAGGAGGACACATGAGAGATTACTTACAGATTGAGAAAGTGTACGGAAGACAGATCATCGACTCCAGAGGCAACCCCACCGTTGAGGCGGAAGTCACACTGGCTGACGGAACCGTAGGAAGAGGAGCTGCTCCCAGCGGCGCTTCCACGGGCGAATTCGAAGCTCTCGAGCTCAGAGACGGCGACAAGTCCCAGTACGGCGGCAAGGGCGTCACAAAGGCTGTTGCCAACATCAACGAGATCATCGCTCCCATCCTGGTGGGCATGGACGCTTCCGACACCTACGCCGTTGACGCTGCCATGATCGCAGCCGACGGCACGGCAGACAAGTCCAAGCTGGGTGCTAACGCGATCCTTGCCGTTTCCATCGCTGCCGCAAGAGCCGCTTCCATCTCCCTGGATATCCCGCTCTATCGTTTCCTCGGCGGCGTTCAGGCCACAAAGCTCCCCGTTCCCATGATGAACATCCTCAACGGCGGCGCACACGCGGACAGCTCCGTCGACACGCAGGAATTCATGATCATGCCCGTCGGCGCTCCTTCCTTCAAGGAAGGCCTTCGCTGGTGCACGGAAGTTTTCCACGCCCTGCAGAAAATCCTCAAGGCAAACGGTGACGTCACTGCGGTCGGTGACGAGGGCGGTTTCGCTCCCATGAAGCCCGAAGGCGACGAAGGCGCGATCGAGCTGATCCTCGAAGCCATCAAGGCAGCAGGCTATGAGCCCGGCAAGGACTTCGTCCTGGCTATGGACGCAGCTGCTTCCGAGTGGAAGAGCGAAAAGGGCATCGGCTTCTATCACCAGAAGAAATCCGGCAAGGACTTCACCACTGATGAGCTGATCGAGCACTGGGCACAGCTGGTTGAGAAGTATCCCATCTACTCCATCGAGGACGGCCTTGATGAAGAGGACTGGGAAGGCTGGAAGAAGATGACCGACAAGCTCGGCGACAAGGTCCAGCTCGTAGGCGACGACCTGTTCGTCACCAACACCAAGAGACTGTCCAAGGGTATTGCAAATGGTGCCGCCAACTCCATCCTGATCAAGTTCAACCAGATCGGCTCCGTATCCGAGACTCTTGAGGCGATCAAGATGGCCCACAAGGCCGGCTACACGGCAATCTCCTCTCACAGATCCGGTGAGACGGGCGACACCACCATCGCGGACCTCGCCGTTGCCCTGAACACCTGCCAGATCAAGACCGGTGCTCCTTCCAGATCCGAGCGCGTCGAGAAGTACAACCAGCTGCTCCGGATCGAGGAAGAGCTCGGCGCTGCCGCCACCTATCCCGGAAAGGCTGCTTTCAACTTCAAGACCGCCTTACCGGAACGCAAGAAGCGCGTAAGAAGCGCGCAAGAAGCGCACAGTCGTGCCGCGCGCCTCTGACCGGAAGCAGAATCTGAAAAAGGCCGTGAAGGAATGGTTTCAACGCCATTCTTTCACGGCCTTTTTATCTCAGGGGGAAGCCCCTTCTGAGATAAATGATGCACACGCGTGCGGAAAGGCAGAAGCTGCCTTTCAGGCAGCCCGCACGCGGCGCAGCGGCCCGCTTCGCGAGCCTTGAATTGACTATATTTTGATCACTGTTTTATATATCTTCCCAGGAACTTCTCTACTTCGCCAAAATAGCGAACCGGGTCCTTCTCCGACGACTGCGCGTGTCCCGCCCCGTCCACGATCATGATCTCCTTCTCACAGCCAGCCGCGTTATAGAGCTCCAGACACATCCCGACCGGGATCATCCGGTCCTCTTTCCCGTGGATGAAGAAAGTCGGCACCTTGCCGGCGGACACCGCTTTGAGCGGAGACGTCTCCTTCAGATCGTAGCCTGCCCGAAGCCGGATCACAAGCTCTGCGCTGTCCACCACCGGGAAGGCCGGCAGATGGAACCAGCTCCCTATTTTCTCCTTAAACATCGAGTAGGCATCCGTGAAGGCACAGTCTGCGATCACCGCCCGGACGTTCTCCGGGACATCCCCCGCCGCATAGATCAGCGCCGTAGAGGCCCCCATGGACAGGCCGTGCAGAACGATCTGCGCCTGCGGGTCCCGCTGCAGGATCAGTCCGATCCAGCCCGCCAGGTCCCTGCTGTCCGTGGCGCCGAGGCCGATGTAGTCTCCCTCGCTCTCCCCCTGGCACCGGAAATCCGGCGCCAGCACGCTGTATCCGTGCTCGGCGTACCAGTACGCGTAGCTGTACATCATCTGCCGGCTGCCCGTGTACCCGTGAAGGAGCACCACCCAGCGGTGGCTGCCCTCTCTCTGCTCCATAACGCCCCGGAGCCGGTATCCGTCCTCCGAGAGGATCTCCACCTCCTCGACGTCCTTTCGCCTTCCCCAGGCCTTTCCGATGGAGTACAGAGCACTCGAATTCTGCATCAGCGCCGTCTCCTGCACCTGCTCCGCGTAGCTCTGCTCGACGATCCTGTCAAAAGCATCCAGCTTTTCCATAAAGGAGGGCACCAACACGGCGCTCACCAAAAAATTGACGGCTGTCCAGTAAAGTACAAACAGGACCAGGGCGGCTATTATTAAGTTTCTTATTCCTTTTTTCGTCATTTATGTTTCGTGTTATGTAATTTCGATATTTCTTTCCACATTATACCTTAAAAAAGACTGCCGCTGCCGGCAGTCTCTTCATTGTTCACGAATATTTCAGGTTTACTCGAAATCAGTGATCTCACCGTTTGCGATCACGGCCTTGATATCGGACCCGGTTCGGATCTGACTCCAAAGGTAATAGGAAATTCTGTACCTCTTGTCCCCGGAGAGGATCCAATACTGCTCTCTCCGGCCGCTCTCCCGCTCCGTCTCGGGGAGGTTGAGCTCCGCGAAATAGGGCTCGTTGTCCGCTCCGGAGGTGACCTCATCCCGGTCGTACATCCATTTCATGATGCTGTAGTAGTACTTCTTGGCAAATACCGGGATGTCCACATAGACCGGTTCCTCATAGGTCTCCGTGTGGTACACCGTCTTGTAGCGGGGAATCTGGTGCTCGACCTCCTCATAGTAGCCGTTGCCCAAATCCCGGTACTCGATCTCCGTGTCATACCCGTCCAGCACCTCTTCCGCCACTTCTCTTGTTCGGGTCTCGTAGTGGTCCAGAACGTGGTTGTAGGTGTAGACCTCATCGCGGCTCGTGACATTCCAGGCCCCGTCCGGCAGGTTCCAGCTGCTGTCCCTCACTTCCTGGTAGCGCTCAATGGTGACGCTCCGCTCCCAGGTTTTGGAGTCCACATGCATCTTCCTGGTCTTTGGCATGGCCATGAAGATCAGCAGGGCAATGATCGCCGCGATTCCCAGAAAGAGCGGCAGCCGGCTTCGCCCGGCGGTTCTCGTACCGGTGTCGGTTCCTTCCGCCTTTCGCTTGTCCTCCTCGCGCTTTTCCTCCCGCTCTCTGTCCTTCTCCTTGCTCTCGAAGTAATCCGTATCGCTCTCTTCCCGCGCCGCGCCGCAGGCGGAGCAGAACTTGTTGTCGTCAGGGTTGAGCGTCTGGCAGAAAGGACACACCCAGTCCGGATTCTTGTTGATCTTGTCCGGATCCTCTACGTAGTTCTTGGGTCCGGCCATATAAAAAGTTACATCCTTGCCGCGAGGTTTGCCGCAGTGAGGACAGATCTTGATCTCTCCCGAGATCCGGTCAGCACCGCAGTAGTCGCAATCCCAGCAGCCGACTACAATTTTACCCATATTTATCCCCAATACTGTCTTAAGGACCCGCCGCGATTTGCCGCGGCGCGTGTCAATGCCACCGTTACGTTCTCATTTTATCATTAATCCCGAAAAGGCGCTATAGCGGTGCGAAACTAAGAAGCACCGCGTTAAGAAAAATAATCTGCAAAGCCGGCGATCTTCGTCTTGACTTGTCCGTTTGAATTTGCTAACCTCTTTCTTGCAGCAATTTCATAATTCTACGTTGAAATTCTTAGGAGAAAGAAATGCGCCTGCGTCCGCGTCACTGTTGTCTCGTCGGAAACGACTGCAAAACAGTGACAGTATAACAGAGCGGAGGCCGGGCCATTTTGCCGAAGGAGCAGCACTCTCAGGTGCCCGCGAAAGCGGGCGGCGACTAAGAATGGATGTAGCTCTGGAGAATCTCGTAAGCGAGTACCGAAGGTGCAAAGCCCGCCGCCAATGCGGCGCAGGCTGAATCTCTCAGGTCAAAGGACAGGGTGCAGGACCGGCTAACAGCCGCGTCTTTTACTTGTGCGATATGAGACCGCCGGAGCAATCCGGCGGTCTTTCTTTTTGCCGGAGCAATCCGGCGGTCTTTTCCGGCGGAACATTCCGGCTCTATTTTTTGACGGAACAATCCGGCTCTATTTTTTGACGGACAATGAAAACGCTGCATAAACCAATAACGATAACGGAGGAAATCAGTGAAATGTTATTGCAGCTGGTACAAACGATTAACTCGTATCTGTCAGACTATGTTCTTGTCTTTTTGTTGATCCTGGTGGGTCTGTGGTACTCGGTCCGGACCGGATTTGTCCAGGTCCGCTTCTTTGGGGAAGGCGTCAAGCGCGTCTTCGGAAACATCTCGCTCAACGGCAAAAAGCATGAGAGCGGAATGAGCTCCTTCCAGGCCCTGGCCACTGCCATCGCGGCCCAGGTCGGAACCGGCAACATCGTAGGGGCTTCCGGCGCTATTTTGACAGGCGGACCCGGCGCCATCTTCTGGATGTGGGTCATCGCGTTCTTCGGAATGGCGACCATCTACGCGGAGGCCGTACTCGCGCAGAAGACGAGGATCAAGCACAAAGACGGCAGCATTCTGGGCGGCCCCGTCTACTACATCACAACCGCCTTCAAGGGATCTTTCGGCAAGTTCCTCGCAAGTTTCTTCGCCGTGGCGATCATTCTCGCGCTGGGATTCTTCGGCTGCATGGTGCAGTCCAACTCCATCGGCTCCACCTTCCAGACCGCTTTCGGCGTCCCGTCCTGGATCATCGGCATCATCCTGGTCGTGATCTGCGCGGTCATCTTCATCGGCGGCATGAACCGCCTCGCTTCCGTCACTGAGAAGATCGTCCCCATCATGGCTCTCATCTTCATCCTCGGCGGAATCGTGGTCCTGGCTGCCCGCATCACTTACATTCCCGCGACCTTCGGCATGATCTTCCGCTACGCCTTCACGCCTCAGGCCATCATCGGCGGAAGCTTCGGCACGGCCATCAAGACCGCTGTCTCTCAGGGCGCCAAGCGCGGCCTCTTCTCCAACGAGGCCGGTATGGGTTCTACCCCGCACGCGCACGCGCAGGCCAATGTTGCCACCCCTCACGAGCAGGGCGTGGTCGCCATGGTCGGCGTCTTCATCGATACTTTTATCGTCCTGACGCTCAACGCGCTGGTCATCATCTCGACCCTCTACACGGCGGACGGAGTTCTCGCGGGCGGATATACAAAGAACACCGTCAATGCGGCCGGCGAGGCGATCGTAAAGTCCAACCTGGCGCAGACCGCGTTCAGCACGGTATTCGGCCAGGGCTTCGGCAATGCCTTCGTCGCGATCTGCCTGTTCTTCTTCGCCTTCTCCACTGTCCTTAGCTGGAACATGTTCGGCAAGATCAACGTCATCTACCTCTTCGGGCAGAAGGCCGTCCGCGTCTATGAGGTCATCGCGCTGGTATTCATTTTCCTGGGAACCCTCGCCTCCAACGACCTGGTCTGGGAGCTCTCCGATATGTTCAACCAGCTGATGGTCATTCCCAACGCCATCGCGCTCCTTGCGCTCACGGGCATGGTCGTCGCCAGCATTAAAAAGAAATAATTTTAGAAATTTTTCATTTTTTCCCCGTAATCTATGGAAAATTTAAAAATTCTCTGCTATCATACCTTGCGTAATTTACTCAACAGCATGGGACCCGGGTCCCAATTAGAAAGGGGAAAACTCTATGGAACAGTTTTTCAAACTGAAGGAGCACGGCACTGATGTCAAAACAGAGCTGGCAGCAGGTCTTACTACCTTCATGACAATGGCTTACATCCTGGCTGTAAACCCCAGCATCCTGAGTGCATCCGGCATGGATTCAGGCGCGATCTTTACAGCAACGGCTCTGGCATCTGCGATCGCCTCTTTCCTGATGGCCTTCCTCGCCAATCTTCCGTTCGTGCTCTCCGCAGGCATGGGCCTCAACGCTTATTTCGCATACACTGTTGTTCTGGGAATGGGATATTCCTGGCAGATGGCACTGACCGCCGTCTTCGTCGAGGGTCTGATCTTCGTCGTTCTCTCCCTTACGAATATCAGAGAAGCGATCTTCAATGCCATCCCGGCAACCCTCAAACTCGCCGTATCCGTCGGTATCGGCCTCTTCATCACCTTCATCGGACTGCAGAACGCCCACATCGTCGTGGACAGCTCCACGCTGGTCTCTGTATTTTCCTTTAAGGCGTCCATGGAGAACGGCACTTTCAGTTCCGAGGGAATCACGGTTCTTCTTGCCATCCTCGGCATTCTGATCACTGCGATCCTTATGCTGCGCAATGTCAAGGGTGCCATCCTTCTCGGCATCATCGCGACATGGGTTCTGGGCATCATCTGCCAGCTGGTCGGCCTCTATGTTCCCAACCCTGAAGCAGGCTTCTACAGCGTCATTCCTTCCGGAATCATCTCCATGCCCGCTTCTGTTGCTCCTACGCTCTTTAAGCTCGACTTCGCCAGCATCGCAAGCGTGGACTTTGTAGTCGTTATGTTCGCTTTCCTTTTTGTCGACATGTTCGATACACTGGGAACTCTGATCGGCTGCGCTTCCAAGGCTAACCTTCTCGACGAGGAAGGCAAGCTCCCCGGCATCAAGGGCGCTCTTCTCTCCGACGCGGTCGGCACAATCTTCGGCGCATGCCTCGGAACTTCTACGATCACAACCTTCGTAGAGTCCGCATCCGGTATCGCAGAAGGCGGACGCACAGGTCTCACGGCAATTGCTGCCGGTTTCCTGTTCATTCTCTCCCTCTTCTTCTCTCCTCTGTTCCTGACGATTCCTTCCTTCGCCACTGCTCCCGCACTGGTCATGGTCGGTTTCCTCATGATGCAGCAGGTCAGCAAGATCGAGTGGGATAACGTCCTCGAAGCGATCCCCGCTTTCATCTGCATCTTCGCGATGGCGTTCATGTACTCCATCTCCGAAGGTATCTGCTTCGGTATCATTTCCTACACTGTCCTCAACGTTGCAGCAGGCAAGGCCAAGCAGGTCACACCTCTGATGTACGTTCTGACACTTGTATTTATTCTGAAGTACATCCTGATCTGATCAGGACTCTCCGCAGGACATGATAAAACGCTTCCTTGACGATTGGCAGGGAAGCGTTTTTTTTGGCCAAAAAAGTGTATACCTTCTTTTAAAACCCTTCTTCAGTGGAATATCCACCGAAGAAGGCGCCGGGAAAGGGTACCATGACCGCTATTGAGGTATATAGGTCTGTTTCTGTTCCCTTCTTCAGTGGAATATCCACCGAAGAAGGGTTTTGAAAAAGCACTATCACTTTATAAATCATCCAAAATACAGATGATTTATGTACGTTTTCCCGAGAACTCAAAATTCTCTGGTGAACGGAATCTTCTCCCGCGGGACTCAGAATTCCACCGTCTCCGGAGCCGCCGTAAAGGAACTGAAAGTCGCCTTGGCGTTCTTGAAATAGAGAACTTCCGTATTCGCGTCTTCCGGGTCATACATAGCGCGGAGGCTCGGATATGCATCCAGCATGGACTTTTTTGCCTCTACGCGATCATCGTCGACAAGTTTGCCCGCCACGCGCACCCATACGCCATCCTTGAACGCGCAGATCTCCGCCTTGGGGTTTGCCGCCAGCTGCTTTGCAACGTCTTTCTTTCTGCCGGTCTGAATATAGAGCTTCCCCTCGAAGATGTGGATCGTTCCGAAAGGACGAACGCGGGGCTGATCGCCCTCGACGGTGGCAAGATAATACGTCTGTGCCTCTTTGATAAAACTGCAAACTCTTTCCATGTCTGTCATATTGATACGCCTCCTTTATAAAAAATAATTTAAGCTTACAGGTACTTGCTAAATCGACTGTGCAATCGACCGGGCCGCGCAGTAGTCACCCCTTCTCAGGCAATTCATTGAGCAGCGTAAACCCGAGGATCATCGCCCCTCCGACCACCTGCAGCAGGCTCATCGGCTCACGCAGCACGGTAACCGACAGGATCACCGCCAGCAGCGGATCTATATAGCTCAGAAGCGCCGCCTCCTGCCCCGTCACATACTGCAGGGACGAGAAGTACATGCAGTAAGCGATTCCGGTGTGCACAAATCCTACGATCAGCAGAAAGGCCCACCCGCGCGGGTCCAGATCTCCCAGATGGGTCCCGCCGGTCATCAGCACGTATGGCAGGAGCGTCACGACCGCTGCCACGAACTGGAGAAAGGTCCGCTGGATCCCGCCCACGTTTTTGATGAATTTGTTGAGCAGAACGACCGTCGCGTACAAAACGGCTGCCCCCAGTCCGAACAGGATCCCGATGTGATCCGTTCCTTTTCCGCTCATGCCGCCCCCGCTCACCGTGATCATAAGGATTCCCAAGGTCGACATGACAAAACATAGAATCCCCCGCCTGGTCAGCTTTTCCCTGAACAGAGTCGCGCTCACAAAGGTTATGATCACCGGCGCCGCATAGTAGCTCAGCGTGGCCACGGAAACCGTCGTGTATTTATAGGCTTCGAACAGAAGGATCCAGTTAAATCCCATGGCGATGCCGGACACGATCAGCAGGATCAATTCCCTGCGCATCCCGGCAAACTCTATCTTCTGCCCCGTAACAAGCAGGTAGAGCCCGATCACCGCAGTGGCCAGGACTGCCCTGTACAGAGCCACTTCGCTCGATGGAAGCGGTATAGCCCGCACAAAGAGCCCTATGGTCCCGAATATGGCCATGGAGACCCCGATCAGAATCCGGGCAGTGCCGGATTTTCCCTCATTCATATCATATCCTCAATTTCCTCATCGCTGTAGCCGAGCCCCCGCAGAATCTCCTTTGTGTGGTAGCCTTCCGGGTACCCGGCGTGCCGGTACTCCACCGGGCTCGCCGACAGGTGAATGGGGCTCCCCATCTGCCTGATGGTCCGGCCGTCCGTCAGCGGAATCTCCACTTCCGGCCACATTCCCCGGCTGACCAGGTGCTCGTCCCGGGACACCTCCTCGATGCTCATGACGGGCTCCACGCAGGCGTCCGCCTCCGCAAAGATCTCTTTCCACTCCTGCAGCGTCTTCGAGAGGAAGGTCTTTCGCAGGGCGGCTTTTACCATGGGCTGGTCGGTCTTCAATATTTTGCCGTCCCGCCAGTCGGTGAATCCGAGCCTGTCGCACAGGGCCGCCCAGAACTTGGGCTCCAGTGCGCCCACGCTGACGTAGCCTCCGTCCGACGTCTCATAGAAGTCGTAGATGCCGCCTCCGTTTAGAAGGCCGCTCTCCCGCGCCGGCGCATCTCCCCCGGCAAAATAGCTCGCCCCGTCCATGGAATTGAAGGGCACGATGCTGTCCTGCATGGAGACGTCGATATACTGGCCTTCTCCGGTCCTCTCGCGGTAGATGATGGCCGCCAGGATACTTGTGACCGCATTCATCGATCCGCCCGCCACATCGGCGATCTGGAAGTTATAGAGGCTTGGCCCCTGGTCTCTTCTGCCCGCTGCCGCCGCGATCCCGGCTCTCGCCATATAGTTGATGTCATGGCCGGCCCTTAAAGACAACGGCCCTGTCTGCCCGTAACCTGTGATCGAGCAGTAGATGATCCGGGGATTGACCTCGCGCAGCTCGTCGTATCCCAGTCCCAGCTTTTTCATGACGCCCGGCCGGAACTGCTCCACGATGATGTCGTACTCCGTGATCAGTTTTTTGACTGCCTCGACGGCGGCCGGTTTCTTGAGATTCAGATGGATCGTCTTCTTGCCGCGGCCCAGCCAGGCCTGCGCGCCGGTCACCGATGTCCCCTCGATCACGGGCGGCCAGTTGACCACCAGGTCATATTTGTCTTTGCCGCTGATCTTCAGGACCTCCGCGCCGAGATCCGCCAGCGTCATTGTGGCGTAAGGTCCGGGAAGAAGTGTGCTGAAATCCAGTACTTTATATCCGCTAAGTGCACCCATCTGGCATCCATCCTCTCTTTTATCCTATAGCGTTGTTCAAACCGCTGTAAACTTTTCAGCAGTTTCCCGTATACACAAACTTCAGTTTCTCTCTCGCCACCTCTGCGAGCCGGTAGACCTTCTTTACATCCGTCGCATTCCGGTCCGTCATATGAAAGCGCGGGAAAAACCTGGAAATGTGCAGCGGAATCTCCCGCCCGGCCGATTTTCCTGTAAGCCCGGCGATCCACTCGCACATATCCCGCATCTCCTCTTCCGAATCATTTTCTCCCGGGATGATCAGCGTAGTCAGCTCCACGTGGCAGGACTTTACAGCCCGCTCTATAAACCGCATGACCATGCCCCTGTCGCCTCCCAGGACGTCCCTGTAGTACCGGTCCGTAAATCCCTTCAGGTCTATGTTCATCGCGTCAATATAGGGCAGAATCTCCTCCAGAACGGCAAGCTCCGCCGTTCCGTTGCTGACCAGCACGTTCACCATTCCGGCCTCATGGACGAGCTTCGCCGTGTCCCTGACAAATTCATACCCCACAAGGGGCTCATTGTAGGTAAAAGCCACCCCCACATTGCCCTTATCTCTGTAGTAAAGGGCCGTCTCGGCGATCTGCTCCGGCGTCACAAACTGCGCGCTCTGCGCACAGCGCATGGCCTCCTCGGACCAGGAGATCTCGTAATTCTGGCAGAACGGACAGCGAAGATTGCAGCCGTAGCTCCCTGCCGAGAGAATGCGGCTGCCGGGCATGAATCGATTCAGCGGCTTTTTTTCTATGGGATCGAGCGCCAGGGACGTCAGCCTTCCGTAGCCTGCCGCCCGCACCGCGCCTCCCGCGCAGATTCTCGCGCCGCAAAAGCCCGTCTGTCCTTCCTTCAGGTCACAGTGCCTGAAGCACACATCGCATATAGCCATGGTCCCTCCTGCGCTCAGTGGTGTCTGACAACCTCAAATCTCTGCAGCTGCACATCCTTGTCCCACTCGGCGATCCCGGCCTTGCTCTTTGCGATGGAAATCTGCTGCTCCACCGTGTCGACGCCGTCGAGATCCGGCAGCAGAAGCCCCCTCTTCCTGCCCTTGGTCACAATGACGCCGTAGCGCTTAACATCCAGCTCGCCAGAGGAGCTGATCGGCTCCGGATCGCCCAGCACGTCTACGCTGATCTCCAGCCACGCGAGCTCGTCCGCCCTGATGGGATCGAACCTGGGATCCCTGGTCGATGCGCTGACCGCGTTCTCAATGATCTCCTTCGCCAGGCTCTCCTGTACGGCCGCAATCGTCCCGATACAGCCCCTGAGCCTTCCGTGCTCATGGATGGATACAAAAGCCCCTGCGCGCCGCTCAGAGAGCTCAGAAGGCAGGTCCTGCGGCATCGGCAGCCGCTTATGGTGCAAAATATAGTGCTCCACGGACGCCCTGGCCAGCCGCACATAAGGATCCTCGGCGCTTCTGGCCGCTTCCAGCTTCTTCTCCTGCTGCGCCAGATACTGCTCCAGAAAACGCCTGCCCGGGTCCGAACCTTGCGGATAGAACGTGCAGATCCCGTACCCTACGCCGGTCACATCTTCATGGGAGAGCTGCTCCGCCTTGACAGCGGTCCCGTCAAAAGCGCCCGCCATGATCACGAAGGAGCGGTGCCCGCACTCGGCCGCTCTGTCGCAGAAAGTCTCGTCGAAGTCAAAGAGTTCGCCGAAAGAGGCCCTGGAACAGACGTCCATGATCCTCTCGTCGTACTGCGGCCCCTCCTTGGCAAATCCGTAAGGGCCGTAGTCCTGCAGCTTATGGGAGAGATCTCCGCTGGCCACGAAAACCGCTTTCCGCCCCAGCCGCTCCACCGCCTCGCGGATCATCTGCCCGAGTCTGTAGTGCTCCGTGAGGGGCAGGCCGGAGAGTCCGATCCTCACTATTTTGCCGCCGGAATATTTCTGCCTTATGAAATAGAGAGGCACCATGGTCCCGTGGTCCAGCCTCTTGTCCCGCTCTCCCATGACGCCGGCGGGAAATCCCCGCTCGCCGGCAATCTCCGCGATGACGCGGACCAGCTCCGCATCATAGTCCTCCTCAAAGCGCACCTGGGAGGCCCGGAAGCGCCCGAAATCCCCACCGGCGCTCCTTCCGGGCGAAATGTGAAAATAATCCGTGTACATCACCGAGTGCGGACTCGTGATGATGATCGTGTCGGGTGAGAGCGCCGCGATCTCATCGGCTACGCGCTCATAGGCCTTTGTCGTCTTCCCGATCTGCTTTTCTCCGCCCCGGCCGACGGCCGGCACGATCATGGGCGGATGCGGCACCATAAAAGCTGCAAGTATTCCCATACATTCCTCCTGACTTTTCCCGGAGACAGCGCTGCTGCACTACGCAGGACACTTTCCGCCCTGATTACTTGTCTCTCACTATAAAGTCCGTTACCCCTGCGACGATCGTCCTGTCCGCGTTCTTAAAGTATTCGGGATCCCTTCCCTTGGTCTCGGAGACCGTATTCAGTTCCTCCCAGGTGACGATGCAGGCGTGGCGGAGCCTCAGATAATCTTTGTGCTCCTTGGATCCGCGCATTTCCATCCACTCCCTGGTTTCCGCGTCGCTCATGGTGATCCACCCGTTGCTGACCATGTAGGCGTTCCACCTGTGATGCTCCGTCTGAGCCAGTTTCTCCAGCATTTTCGTATCCCTGAGCAGCCTGTTATAGGCCTCGATCAGTTCGTTGAGCTTCCCGCTGCCGCTGCCGACCTCATTGGAATAGAGCGCCTTGTACCAGTATTCGGCCAGATCGCTGCCGGAGATCTCCTGCGGATCACTCTTGCCGGATCTCAGTTCTTTCTTCAGCTGCTCTTCCAGCGCACCCGAATCATAGAGCCGGTTCACGATATACAGGGCACTGGCCTCGGAGCTTCGGAAGTTATAGACGGACTCGTTGAGCTGATTCCACGTGTTCGCCTCCTCTTCCGCTGTCGGTTTCCTGCCCATGTCATTGCAGTTATAGGAGAGCTGCACCCGGTAGAGGCTTTCCAGGAGTTTGCTGTGAAGAAGATTCCTTGCGGAAAAGATTTCTTTATCCGTTCCGAATATATGGAAGTCGTAAGGCTCCTGGCTCTCCTGGACCTTGAGCCTTCTGGCCTGTTCCGCTTTTTCCGCATCCTTCACGAGCACTGCCATGAACGGCGACCGCTTCCGGACGGGCATTCGCCTGGCGACCCAGGTCTTATACCACATCGCGAGCCGGATGTTGGTCTCATCGTTCTCCCCCGCAATGATCACATAGTTGGCTTTTGTGATCTCCATCGTGTTGAACTGGGGATTATCGCTGTTTCCGATATTCACAAAGGCAGGTTTCAGGTCTTCTCCTCCCGCCAGGCTCTGATCGAACAGGCCCGGGCAGGACATTTTCAGCTTTCTCTCAAGCCAGGCCGCATCTTGCCCGATATACGTGATCTTAAGCCCCGCCGAACCGATGGTTCCCATCCAGACTGCGTTTAAAAGAAGTTCCTCGGCCACGCTCCCCTTTCCCAGGATAACGAGGTCGATCTCCTTATCCCCGTCGCCCAGACCGGAGAACAGGGGCCACCGCGCATAGAGCTCCTGCGCATAGAGCCGCTCGGCATCGAGGATCCTGACAAAGATGCCGTACTTCTCCTGCGCGTCCAAAATATTGTCCAGCTCATTGTCATGCAGCAGAATATCGATCTTGACCCTCTCCGCTCTCTCTCTGTCTGCTTTTTCCGCCGCTTTGAGAATGCCGATCGCATCGTCGAAGTTCCTGTCCTCGTCCTCAAGCAGGAAATAGCGAATATTCTTCGGGCCGAAAAACTTGTAGAGCCAGCGCAGATAGCTCACGGAATAATACTTGATGATCTTCATCAGAGACGCCGGGCTGTCCTGTGTGTACAGTCCCTTGATCCCCAGAATGGTCTCCAGTTCCTCTTCCGCCAGCTCCTCCTCGACATTGCAGAACAGGAAAGAGGAGCTTCTCCTTTCTTTTTCCTCTAAAGACTCCCAGATGCTCTCGGCCAGATCGACGTTTTTCTTTCCCGCGCCGTTAAAGATGTAAAACGTCTTCTTGAAAGAATACCTGCTGCTCTCATACCAGTATCCTATTTTATTGCGGAACAGTCCCATGACGGTCCAGATTCCGAAGGCCGGTACTAAAGCGCTGACCCAGAACAGGATTCCGGAGTAGATCTGCAAAAAGAGAAGGCTCGCCCCGGTCTTTTCCGCCAGCGTCACGATCTCGATCGCCGTCTCATAATCGGCGTCGAGGGAGACCGTCTGCATGAGACGGACGAACATATAGGGAATCGAGAGCAGGAATTTCCCCAGCGATCCCGTTCCGGGATCCCAGGAATAGATGACCCAGGGCAGATAGAGCACGCATGTGCAGAACAGAGATAGCGCAAACAGGGACTGTCTCGGTATTCTCCAGCGCCCCGTCTCTTTCTTCTCAAAATAATAGTGAAGAAAGAACAGCGCGACTCCCAATACTGCGATTGCCAAGAAAATTTTAAAGACCATTTCCCCTCCCGTTGTTATTTCAGTATTCTGTATAAGATACAATCAGATGCAAACAAAACCGCCAGACATCGGCATACGATCGTCGTGATCCGCGGATCCGCCATTCCCATCAGCCGGATCAGGATCGGGATCACCCCATACAAAAGCGCCAGTCCTGACACTCCGAAAAAAAGAACCGACCGAAGACATATATATCCGCCTATATTGCCCCAGTTCCAGATCTCCGTGTTGTAATCCCAAAGGCGCGTGTTAAAAACATGGTAGAGCACATAACCGGTGACAAATTCCATGACGCCGGACACAAGGACGCACAGCAAAAAGACAAGAACAGGCTTGTCCTTAAAGGAATAGACCAGCAGCGTGAACGCCGCGCCGCCAAATACATAGATCGGGATCCACGGTCCGAACGTCGACCCTCTTTTGACAAAATATCCCAGATCGATCCTGTAAAACAGTTCTTCGTAAATAAATCCGAACACGCCGCTCAGCACCATGATCAGAATTAACAGATTGATCAGCTGCATATTTTCCCAACCGGTCTCCTGTCTGAGAAGTTCCATCTCCTTGCAATCCTCCCTTTGTGTCCGCCCCCCAAAAGAATCCGATTATTCATCCCCCCGAAATGCTGAATAATTAAAAAAATGAGGCAGAGAAATCTCTCCACCTCATTATACCTTAAATCCGCCGCATGATTGTTCTTTCTCTCTATTTTCTTTTTTTCTTCCCTTCCGACATCTCCGTGAGAACGGTGATCGTGGAATTCATCTGCCTGTCCGTGACGCCGGCGGCTTCCTCCGCTTTCTCTTCGGCGTCAAGCCTTGCCCTGCGCGCTTCCAGAAGCGGGAGTATCCCCTCTTCGTAGACGAAATCGATGATCGCCGCAAGAGGAATGGCGAGCAGGATTCCCACAATTCCGAAAATATTGCCGAACAATACGATCGAGATCAGAATCAGTAGTCCGGAGACGCCCAGTGAATCGCCGAACAGCTTGGGCTTAATCACATAGCCGTCCAGAGTCTGCAGGATACAGGTAAAGATAATGAACATCAGCGCGTGCCAGGGATTAACGAGAAGCAGGATAAATCCTCCGATCACGCCTCCGATCACGGGGCCGAAGCTCGGGATCAGGTTTGTGACCCCGCACACAAACGCGATCAGGCCCACGTACTGCATTCTCATGACTGCCATGAAAACGGCCGTGGCGCCGCCTACGATCGCTCCGTCAAGAAGCGAGTAGACGATGTAGCGCACCAGGATGTAATTGCAGCGCGCCATGAAATTGACCACGATGTCATACCACTTCTGAGGCATAAGGGCTCTGAGCAGCCGCGCCGCTCCGCTCTTGATATTTTCCTTTGCCATCAGAAGATAGATGGACAGAATAAAAGCGATCAGCCAGTTGAACAGATTCTTGCCTATATCCGCGGAAGTCGAGGCGATCTTCCGCATGGAAGTGCCCAGAAGCTGGGAGGCCGTCTTGATAATATCTTCCGAGGAGGCCATCATCTCCTGCAGCTGGTCTCCCAGGTCCAGCGCCCCTATGTTCAGGTTCGCGATCAGTCCGTTGAGCTGCGTGATGTAGCTGTCCATATTGCTGACCAGAAGCAGGATGCTCTCGATCAGCTGCGGGATCAGCATGAGGAGCAGCACCATGATCACCAGGACTACCAGGACCATGGCCAGCAGAACGGACAGCGCCCATCCTATATTCTTCTTATTTATCTTGCCGAATACTCTCTTCTGAAGGGCGCTCGCCAGCGGGTTGACCAGATAGGCGAGAACACATCCCAGGAAGATCGGCGTGAAATTGCTCAGCGCGTTCCTGACCGCGCCGTAAATCGAGCCGAGGCGTGTCAGGACCACATAGCTCACTACACCGATCAGGATCGCAACCGCATTGTTGTACCATTTTTTGCTCTTTAAATTGTCTTTTTTCATTTTTTACTCATATGGTTGTCAAAATATTCTGCACTGCCTGCAAGGCATAACCCCATAAATCCGATTAAATTATAAGGTTTTGCCCTTGTTTGCGCAACGGTCAATCTCCCGGCAGAAAGTAAATCTCACGGCACCAGGCAGATCTCTCCTTAAAATTTCCATCAATAAATTAATATTTTTTCAAAAAGGGGCTTGCATTTCCTCTTGCGACCATATATAATAGCATTTGCCTGTTGAAAGACAGGAACTTCAAATGGAAAATCGGGGTGTAGCGCAGCTGGCTAGCGCACTTCGTTAGGGACGAAGGGGTCGTGGGTTCGAATCCCGTCACTCCGATGCACAAGGAAGACCGCAGACATTGATCTGCGGTCTTTTCTTTTCTTGCTCTGACAAACCCTGTTTGTTTATAATGAATACATAGACGGCACCTGCCGCAAAGAAACCGAGGAGGTATCATTCATGAGTGAGTTGTCAGCGTTTGTAGATGCCATTTACAGCTGTTTCGACAAGATTGTTCCGGTCAGGGAAGAAGGCCAGGAGCTTCCTTCCAAAGACGTGCTCGAGGAAGTGTGCCAGACTCTTCTCAACGTCAGCTGCATGCGCGAAGAAGGCCGTTTCCCCTCTTTCCGGGTATGCTTTATCGACCCGGACTCAGAACTGCTGGATACCTATATCTACGCGCATGTCCTGCGCTTCAAGGATCCGGTCAATTTCACCCCCAGGGACCTCAACAAACTCGCTCCCGCTCTCAGCCCTGTCATGAGCTACCTGATCCTGGATATCAAACAGAGGCCTTTTAAGGCGCTCGGCGTCATCGTGGCCTACACCGCCTGGGAGAAGATCGTCACAAGAGAACTCTCCTCCGGCAATCGCATGCCCCGGGTGCCCAACATTCTCGTAAACGGCCCCGGCGAGCTCAGGGCCTGCTTCGGGGAGACCTCCATGATCAACTACAACGCCGGCCGCTGCATCTTTTTCCGAACCGACATCTTTACCTCCACCTTCGTCTCCGAGAATCTCGAAAACGGCACAAACATTCCCGAAAATGACCGCCTGAGGCTCCTCTACAGGATTCTCTGGAAGGTGAGCAATTACGGACACGGCGCCGCCATTTTAATCACTCCCTCTGCCGAGGCGTGCAGGGAATTCGTCGACCTCAAATACCGGCTGGACAGCGGCTTTTTGTTTGAAGACGGTGTCAGTCCCGAACCTCTGACGGATATGGCCAAGGAGAAGGAGATCACCACGTACGCCGACCTCATCGCAAGACTCACGAATGTGGACGGCTCCGTAGTCCTGACCAAGGACCTGGAACTGCTGGGATTCGGCGCCGAAATTCTTGTGGACAAGATGAAGAGCCGGCAGCCCGAGATGTGTTTTATGGGCTACGACAACAAAGAGCAGACCTACAAGACGTTCAAGGACCACGGGATGCGCCACAGAGCCGGTTACCGTTTCTGTGACGCCGTCGAAGGCAGCGTCGCCTTCATCATTTCCCAGGACGGCATGGTAGAAGCCTGCACCCGCCACGACGGCAAGGTCGTTGTATACGACAATGTGGCGCTGCCTCTGCTTTGACCCGCTCTTTCCTTCTTTTCAGATCGTAGTGACGCTGTCCGGATACTCAATCTCCTCTTTCGCGGTCAGCCGCACGTTATTTACGGCAAGGGAATCCGCCGCGGAGGCGTCAAAATCGAGATTGGCCGCAGTGATGTCCAGATTCTCGAGCCTGATGCCGGAGAGGCGGTAATGCGCCTTGTCCGCCTTCACGTTGAAGTACGTATCGCATTCGAAGCGGCAGTTCCGGATCGTGATGTTCTCTCCTCTCGAGACCGGCAGGTCCGTCCGACCCTTGGTGTCGTAGAACTGCGTCCAGGGATTGATGTTGAGGAAATTGGCCGTCTTTCCGGTGATGTTCTCCGCGAGCACATACTCATAGCACTGCGGCGTGTCCGGCCTGAATTTAAGCCAGAGGAAGTTGTAGCCCGTGGAGACCTTAATGCCCCGCATGATGATATTGCGGCTGTGGACGCACTCCGAGCCGAACGTCAGGCAGCCGTGGCAGAAGCCGTACTCGCAGTCCTCGATGATGATCCGCTCATTGGACCCATTTTCCGGTGCCGTATCGGCCCAGGGCCCTTTTCCGCCCTTGAGGGCCACCGCGTCATCGTTTACGGCCATAAAGCAGTTTTGGATCAGGACATCGCTGCAGGCGTCGATATCGATCGCGTCCGTGCTGGGTCCGCCGACCGGCGCATGGGGGGACAGCATCCTGCAGCCCAGGTATTTCACGCGGCGGCACTTATAGATGTGCGTGGTCCAGAACGGCGAGTTTTGGAAAGTCACTCCCTCGAACCTGACATTCGAGCAGTTCGATACGAAGACCAGGCGGGGCCTCTGCTCATCTTTATTGGTGCAGGCGGGGTTCCACGCGCGGCGGAGCCAGAAACCGCGCCAGAAGCGCATCCCGTTCCCGTCGATGGTCCCCTCTCCCGTGATCGAGAAGCCGTCCAGCCCGTCCGCGTTGACAAGCGCGGGAAAATAGAGACAGCTCTCTCCCTCGATTCTGGTCTCGCAGAGGGGATAATCGCTTATGTCATCGCTCCCCTTCAGGACGCCGTCCGCTTCCAGTCTCAGGTGCACTCCCTGTTTAAAAAACAGCGCTCCGCTCAGGCAGGTCCCGCCTGCAATGACGATCGTCCCGCCTCCTTCGGCGCTCACCCTGTCGATCAGCGCCTGAAGCTTCTCTGTCTGCACCGTTCCATCGTCCGTGATTCCATACTCCCCCACCGGGTACTCTTTTCCTTTTCCCGCCGCCGGAACCGACGGATCCGTGAACCAGTCATCGATCGGCGTCCCGTCCGGGAACTGCTTCAAAATATCGCTTGCGCTCATCTTTTCCCCCTTTTCGCAAATCTTTTACCAATACCCCAGTTCAATGCCTTTTTCGTATATTCCTTTTGCCAGCGCCCTGTAACCTGCGTCGTTGAGGTGCGTGTTATCGATCTCGGGATGCCGCAGCTGCAGGGAAATATATCCGTTTTCGGCCCGCTCCCTGTCTTCGTCCGTCTCTTCCAGATCATTTACGGAGAGCCCGTTTTCGATCAGATACTTTCTTCCCGCAAACAGATGCTCTCCGAAGGCTTCCCTGAACCGCGCCTCATAATAGGTGTCCTCCAGGCCGATCGGCTCCGTCGTATACCCCCAGATCTGGTCGAAGTCATTCGGATCATCCGTCGAACTCACTATGATGTAGCGGTCCGTCCCCGCCTCTTCGATCATTCTGCGGTACTGCCCGATCAGCTCCTCGAGGTCATTCCAGCCGCCGTTGTCTCCCATCTGGATGACGAGAATATCCTCCGCCTGATTGCCGTAGACGAGGCTCCTCGACAGGATTTGTACGCTGTCTTCCCCTCCGACGCCCAGATTTCTGACCGGCATTCCGGTGAGCTGTCCGAGCACATCCGGATAAGAGATCTCATCGCCTCCGTATCCTTCCGTGATCGAGTCTCCCCAGCAGTTGATCTCCTCCGCCGGCGAATTAACCTCTGCATAGGCGGGGTGAAGGGATGCGTATTCCGCCGAATTCTCGGTTCCGGTTCCGCCCTCGGGGGCCTGTTCTGTCATCGTCGGATCCGTGTGGTCCTGTTCGGGATCGTTCTGCCCTGCCTGCGGCCCGCTGCACGCTCCCAGGCACAGTGCGGCGGACAGGATCGCCGCCATAATTAAGATACGGTTTCTCATAAATCTCCTTCAAAAGCAAAAAAAAGCTGCCGCTCTTATTTTAAGCGACAGCTGAATGAGTAATCAATATTATGATTAAATATATGGCTCGCCGTGCGAGCCTGCGCGCCGCGTGCGGCTGTATTTCCTTTCCGCACGCGTGTGCATCAAATAACTCAGCGGGGCTTGCCCCCTGTGTTATGCGATTGCTTTCTTAGCAACCTCGGTCAGAGCTGCGAAGCCTGCTGCGTCATTTACGGCGAGCTCGGCGAGCATCTTGCGGTTGATGTCAACTCCTGCAACCTTGAGGCCGTGCATCAGCTGGCTGTAGCTGAGGCCGTTCATTCTTGCACCTGCGTTGATACGAACGATCCACAGGGATCTCATCTGTCTCTTCTTCTGCTTTCTGCCTGCGAATGCAGAAGTCTGCGCGCGCATGACGGACTGCTTAGCGATTCTGTACTGCTTGGACCTGGCTCCTCTGTAGCCCTTGGCAAGCTTTAATACTCTGTTGTGTTTCTTTCTCGCATTAAGAGCGCCTTTAATTCTGGCCATTTTATCTATCCTCCATTATATGTAAGGCACAAATGTATTGTGCGTTTCTTCCTAAGTCCGAACCGTAATCTGTACGAATTACAGATAAGGCATGATCTTCTTCATCGTCTTGATGTTGGTAGCATCTGCCAGAATAGGCTTTCTGAGGTTTCTCTTCCTCTTTGTGCTCTTCTTGGTCAGGATGTGGCGCTTATTGGCTTTAAATCTCATAAGTTTGCCGGTGCCTGTCATTTTGAAGCGCTTTGCAGCAGCTCTCTTAGTTTTCATCTTGGGCATTCTATTTACCTCCTTTGCCAAACGTGGATCTCATCCACTTCCGGATCCATGCCGTCGGCATGACCGGGGAACGTCCGAAACCTTTGCGGCTTCAGGCTTCCGCGTGAAAGTACATTGGCTTTCACTGTCTTACTTGCAGCTGATGTTGTCTGTCACAAATCTGCTGACAGAACTCTATTCAAACCGGCGTATGGATCATACGATGACCTGCCGCAGATTTCGGCTGGCGCCGATCTGCCGGTCACTGCTTCTTGCCGGCAAGAAACATTGTGAGGCTGCGTCCTTCTACCTTCGGGGCCTTGTCGACCGCCGCGCAGTCCTTGAGCGCGTCTGCGAAATCCGTAAGGATGTGGGCGCTCTGCTGCATATGGGCCATCTCACGTCCACGGAAACGAAGTGTTACCTTGACGCGGTCTCCCTTGGTGAGGAACTTTCTTGCAGCATTGATCTTGGTCTGGAGATCGTTGGTATCGATGTTAGGGGACATACGGATCTCCTTGATCTCCACTGTGTGCTGCTTCTTCTTGGCATCTTTCTCTTTTCTGGTCTTCTCGTACTTGTACTTGCCGTAGTCGATGATCTTGCAGACCGGGGGCTTCGCACCGGGAGAGATCTTAACCAGATCGAGCTCCGCTTCTTCAGCCAGTTTTCTCGCTTCCGCCGCGGACATAATGCCCAGCATCTCGCCGTCGGGGCCGATCACTCGAACTTCTCTGTCGCGAATCTGTTCATTGATGAATAAATTGTCGTTATTGTTTCTGATTGTTGTACCCTCCACAACTTAGGACAAAAGAAAACAGCGGTACAAAATGCACCGCTGTCAACAAATCTCCGATAAGCTTTCGCGCCCTTATGCGGAGCGCAGGAAGTTCAAAGATTGGTATAAACCGCAAAAGCTTTCGCCGTTGGGTGAGAGCGGTAACTCTTCTTTGTTGTACCAATTACGTGTCTTATCACGTACCAAATTACAATATCACTCTGCTTGCGTGCTGTCAAGCATTTTCTTTCTCTTTCTGCACGGCTTCTTCCATCTTCTTTCGCTCCTCGGGGTTCGAGGAGAGGATGTCCAGGCTGGCCATGCTGTGCCGGTTCCGGAGCTTTCCGATGCACCAGATGAAGATCCACAAAAAGATCGGAACCGCGATGGTCATTCCCAGGCTGAAGCGAAAGAGCCTTCCGGAGGCTTCCGTGCCGATCAGGGCGCTGATAAAAGTGAGCAGATAGAGACCCAAAAGGAGCACGATCCCGATCACGGCCGCGACTCTTTTTACCGTCCACGAAGACTTGCCCGCCGGCTCTGTTTTGCCGGATGTACTGTTGTCACGCATTCCTCTTCCTCCCATGGCGTCCGCAGCTCACTCGCCTCTTTCACTCGCTTCCGTTCAAATGCTTGGGTTCACTCGCCTCTTTTACTCTCTTCCGTTCACTCGCGCACAAGCGAGGACTTGCGGTAGATAATGTCCTCTCTGCCCGGACCGTTGGAGATCATCGTGATCGGACAGCCAATCTGCTGCTCGATGAACTCGATGTAGTCTCTGCACTTTTCGGGCAGGTCCTCATATTTCTTAATGCCCCGGATCTCGCACTTCCACCCGGGGAGCTTTTTCCAGACGGGCTTCGCCTTCTTAAGGATATGCGTCACGGGGAACTCCGTCGTCTCTTCGCCGTCGATGTCGTAGGCGACACAGACCGGGATCTCGTCCAGATATCCCAGAACGTCCAGTACCGTGAAGGCCACGTCGGTCGCGCCCTGCAGGCGGCATCCGTATTTGGAGGCCACGCAGTCGTACCAGCCGACTCTTCTGGGTCTTCCCGTCGTAGCGCCGAATTCGCCGCCGTCTCCGCCTCTCATGCGAAGCTCCTGCGCCTCGTCTCCGAAGATCTCGGAGGTGAATTCACCTGCTCCGACCGCGGAGGAATAGGCCTTATTGACGACAATGATCTGCTCGATGGCGTAAGGAGGGATCCCCGCGCCGATGGCGCCGTAAGCGGCAAGGGTGCTGGAGGAAGTGACCATGGGATAAATGCCGTGGTCGGGGTCCTTCATGGTGCCCAGCTGTCCTTCGAGCAGGATGGTCTTTCCTTCTTTGATCGCACTGTCCAGGTACTCTGCGACATTGCCGACAAAAGGAGCGATCATGTCGCGGTACTCAAGAAGCGTCTTAAGAAGCTCTTTCTGATCGATCGGATCCGTGTGATAGAGATTCACCAGGAGAATGTCTTTTTTGACGCAGACGTCCGCGATCTTCTCCGCGAGCACCGCCTCGTCCTGGAAGAGTTCATTGACCTGGAAGCCGATCTTGGCGTACTTGTCGGAATAGAACGGAGCTATGCCCGACTTGGTGGAGCCGAAAGACTTGCCGGCGAGCCTCTCCTCTTCGAGCTTGTCGAAAAGGATGTGATAGGGCATCACGATCTGGCAGCGGTCCGAGATCATCAGCTGCGGCATGGGGACGCCTTTCTTCGTGATATCCTGCACCTCGTTAAAGAGGATCGGGATATTGAGCGCGACGCCGTTTCCGATGATATTCATCACATTCTGATGAAAAACGCCGGACGGCAAGGTGTGAAGCGCAAACTTGCCATACTCGTTTACGATGGTATGTCCCGCGTTGGCACCGCCCTGAAAGCGGATGACGACGTCTGCGGAATCAGCGAGAGTATCCGTGATCTTTCCTTTTCCCTCGTCGCCCCAGTTTGCACCTACTACAGCTTTAACCATATGAACCTCCTTAGATTATCAGCGTTTTGCGGTTATTCTTTTATTATCGTAACTATTCAGCACCACAAGTCCCAAATGCTGCGCATTCGGAACTGTGGGGGTTCTGAATAATTCAAACGTTTATCTCAGCCTTCTCCCCCAGAAGATCCTTATTGGCTTCCAGCACGGGGGCGATCACCTCTATGAGGAATTTCTCCACCTGATGGGGCGCGCAGCCGATATAGCGCGAGGGATCCATGGATTTCTTCAGTTCATCAAGGCTTAAGTGGAAAGCGGGATCAGCCGCGATCAGCTCCAGCAGGTTGTTGTCCTTGCCTTCCTCCTTGACCCTTCTTCCGGCTTCCATGGAGAGCTCGCGGATCCTCTCATGCAGCTCCTGCCTGTCTCCGCCGGCCTTGACGGCGTCCATCATGATATTCTCGGTGGCCATAAAGGGCAGCTCGGACATCAGGCGCTTCTCGATGACCTTGGGATAGACCTTGAGGCCGTCGGTCACGTTCAGGCACAGGTCGAGCACGCCGTCGATGGCGAGAAAGCCTTCCGGAACGGACAGCCTCTTATTGGCGGAATCGTCCAGAGTCCTCTCAAACCACTGCGTCCCTGCCGTAACGGCGGGATTCAAGACGTCGATCATCACATATCTGGATAAGGAACAGATTCTCTCGCTGCGCATGGGATTTCTCTTGTAAGCCATGGCGCTGGAGCCGATCTGGCTCTTCTCGAAGGGCTCTTCCACTTCCTTGAGGTGCTGCAGAAGGCGGATATCCGTTCCCAGCTTCATGGCCGCGGACGCGACGATTCCAAGGGCGTTCAGCACGATCGTGTCCACCAGTCTGGGATAAGTCTGTCCGGAAACCGGTACGCACGCGTCAAAGCCCATCTTCTTCGCGATCATGGGATCCAGCTTGTCCACCTTCTCCAGGTCGCCGTCGAACAGTTCCAGGAAGGAGGCCTGCGTTCCGGTAGTGCCCTTGCTTCCCAGGAGTTTAAGGTTTCCGAGCACGTGTTCCACCTCGCCCAGGGCCAGATAGAATTCCTGCATCCACAGCGTCGCTCTCTTGCCGACTGTAGTGGGCTGCGCGGGCTGGAAATGGGTAAAGCCCAGTGTGGGCAGGCTCTTGTATTCGTCCGCGAACTTTGCCAGCTCCGCAAGGACGTTGATCAGCTTGCGGCGGACCAGGCGCAGCGCTTCTCTCATGATGATGACGTCCGTGTTGTCACCCACGTAGCAGCTGGTCGCTCCCAGGTGAATGATTCCCTTTGCGCCGGGGCACTGCAGGCCATAGGCATAAACATGGCTCATGACATCATGACGCACCACTTTTTCTCTCGCCTTGGCTTCTTCATAATTGATGTCGTCTGCGTGGGCCTTGAGTTCCGCGATCTGCTCCTGCGTGATGGGAAGCCCCAGTTCCGCTTCCGTCTCCGCCAGCGCGATCCAAAGCTTTCTCCAGGTCCTGAACTTCATGTCGGGGGAGAAAATATACTGCATCTCCTTGCTTGCGTATCGCTCGGAGAGCGGGCTCACATATCTGTCATTTGCCATTGCCAAATTCCTTTCTCGATCAGGTTATAAAGACGTAATACAGTATAACAATAATTCTTTCATTTTCAACTAAAATCACCAATTTTCAGAAGGAAGGCGCATTGTCCGCCCGGAAGGCGTCCCGCAGCTCCCGGATCCTGAGCTGCGCGTAGTTGTCGAAGGACTTGGCCTGTCCGCTTCTAAGATACCCCTGCAGGCGCTTGACCTGCCTGCCGGCACTGCCGTTTCTCCACTCCTTCTCTGCCGCCGCTGCCGTGCTCTCCAGTTCGCGGGCGACCTCCTCCATCTCGGGGTGCTCCCCGATATAGTCCTTATAGTCCTCATCGGGAAGCGCAAATCGCAGCGCCGCCAGGTATTTCAGGCAGTTCTGCCTGCTCCTGGACAGCTTCCAGGCCCTGCCGTAGCAGTCGGCCGCCTCCGCGTAGCGCATGCCCTGCGCGTAGAGAAGCCCTTTCTCCGCCCAGATCCTTCCTCGCATTTCCCGCTCCAGCTCGGGCAGTTCCGCCTCGATCCCGTCCATGAGCTCGATCGCCTGCGTGATGTGGCCTCTGGAGGCCGTGAACTTCGCCTCGCGGAGCCGCCTCTGAAAGGGCTCCATTCCCTTGCCGGAAGAGATCGAGGCGCGGATCCTCTCTATTTCGGCCGTGCTCTGGTACCCCACATAGAGCAGGATGACCGAGGCAAAGTCCTCGACCGCGCACCGCCCCCGCAAGAGGGACCGGAGCTGTGCCGCCAGTTCGGCCAGCCCGCAGGACTGCTCGAGCCAGACAAGGAGCTCGTGGTCCATAAAATCCTCGTCCAGGAAAGAGGCGCACTGGGCGATCGAATAGCACAGCTCTTCCACCGTATAGACGTTCCGGTCGATGATCGAGAGCCGGTAGGGCTTCTCCGCGATCCTCCCTGTTGTCAGAATGCTCTTACCCATTGATCACTATCTCCTGTTCCCACTTCATCCCCGTCGCGGGGAAGATCTCTCCGAATCCCAGGTCCTCCGCTTCCAGCCGCATCCGGTCCGCGGCGATCATGTGCAGCCGGATCCGCAGTCTCGTGGTAGCTCTCGGCCTCTTGGGCATGTTCTCCAGCTTCACCGCGATCTCGCGCTCATTTCCCCGGTCCACCGAGGTCTCCCGCAGCACGATCTCATCCCCGTCCTCCAGCAAAATATCGATCTGCGCCGCCGCGTCGTACCACTCCGCTCCCGCGTCCAGCAGGGGCTGGTAGACCGCTCTTCCCTTCCTCAGGCACTCCATGCCGATGTTGCAGCGAAGGGCGTCCTTGCTGAGATAGAAGTACTTATCCGCTTTGGAGGAGAGGCCGCAGGCGGCCATGGTGCTGTCGGCGGCTCCTTTACTGTACAGCGTATCTCCCTGGAAGGCTCTCCGGCCCCTGCAGATCAGGTTCAGGGACTCCTTCATCCAGCCTCCGCCCAGCGCTTCCCCCGTGAGGTAGGCGGCCGAATACTCCTTTTCCCGCATCAGCCCTCTCACCGCGCTGCAGAGGATCTCGTCCTTCTGCGCGGCGCCCGCGTCTGCAGGGATCTTGAGGCGCAGTTCCTCGGGAAAGCACACGATGGGCCTCGTCTTTTTGTTGTATGAGAGCGTGTAGAGCACAAGCTCCTCTTCCGACCACCCGTCCAGGAGCAGCACGGACTGCCGCCTCTGTTCCTCATCCTGCGTGAGCACATAATGATAGAAGGATTTCAGGTGCTCTTCATAGGCCACCTTGTCCAGTCCCGGAAAGAGGCGGTCGGCCGCCGCTCTGAGGATCTCCACGCTTTTCCGGTCGCAGACATCCACCGTAAAGGTCAGGGCCTCGATCTCCTCCGCCGTCACCTCTGCCGAGAGAAGGCTGAAGCAGTACTGCAGGTATCCGATCAGGATCTGCAGGTTTCCGCCCTCTCCCGTCTCCTGCCGGGCCGCCGCAAACAGGTGCGTCACGGGCTCTCTCCCGGCCTCTGCCGCCTTCTCGAGTGCTTCCTTTCCGTAGAACCGGTTTCCGGTCGCACTGTCCGCAAAGGCCGCCTGGGGAATGTTGAACGCCTCCCCCCGCGCCACCGTCGAAAAGGTGTGCGGATCCATTCCCGCCGTGAGCCGGCGCGTGTTCAGATAGGAGATCTGACAGAATGTTTCCCCGATATCGACCCCCAGAAGGTATTTTTTCTCAGGTAATCTGGTAAATAGCATCACTGTCCTCCTCAGTTCCAAACAGCGTGTCGGTGAGATACTCTTTCTTCATGTACTCACTGATCAGCGCGGCGGCCTTCTCCCGTTCTCTGTGCGCCGCGGCGCGCGAAATGGCGTCGATCTGCGCGAAACGGTCATCCTGCGCCGGGTCGATCCGGGCGTCCTGTCCGATGGTCCCGCTCTCGACGATGTTCTTCTCCTCGGGATCATCGGTGATAAAATAGTGCACCTGCTCCCCGTAGAACAGGAAGAAAGAGCTGACATAGAAGCCCCGGACCATTTCCTTCATTTCTCTGGCCATAAAGGGTTCCTGCCTGCCGCCCCGGTCCAGGGAGCAGTGGATCACTACGTGCCCCCGGGTGCCGCGCACGCCGGCGGGATTGTGGTACTCGATCATCGTCTCCCGGTCATAGAGGCGAAGCGCCGGGCCTGTGCCGGTAAACTGCCTGTAAAAGGGAAATACGATCTCTTCTTTAAGGAGCGAGAGCAAAAATCTCTCCGCCGTCGCCGCCTCTTCCTCCGTAAGCGGCTCCGATTGGCCGGCTCGGTCCGCCCTGTCGACGAGGGTCTTGAGATAGGCCAGCCGGCAGATCGGGGGCATGGAATTTCCCTCCCCGTCCGCCTGCGCGATGAGGCGCATGATCCGGGGATCCATCTGCCTCCAGTCGGCGAAGACATAGTGGCAGTACTGCGCGATGCCGGCGCCCGCCAGCTCCCGGTGCTTCTCTCCTCTTCCGTACTGTCTCAGAAGAAGGTCTTCCTGTCCGCGCAGCATCTCTCCGCTGAACAGCGTCTGCGCCAAAAGCCTGTCCTCCGCCACGGTCACCGCCAGGTCCTCTTCGGCCTCCTCGTCCGTCACCTCCAGCAGCGCGTCTCTCACCCGCTGCAGGTCTTCCGACAGGCCGTCATACCATTCCAGGATCAGCTCGAGGATCCGGCGCCGATTGTCTCCCCGCTCGAAAGCGGCCCAGGCGATCCTGCCCGCCTTTTGACACCTCTCGCTGTCCTGTCGGTCTCCCGCAGCGGCTCCCAGCGCCGTGTCCGACAGCACATCGGCCGGGCACTTCTCGATCCCGCACAGCGTGATCCACTCCACCGCCTCGTCGTACATCCCGCAGCGGTTCATGAGTTTGATCGTCCGGACGCAGTCCTCCGGGCGCAGCTCTCCCGCCTCCAGTGTCCCCGCCATGGCCCGGAGTTTTTCCATATCGCCCGATCTCTCATAGTAGTCCATGAGCCGGAGTTTGAGCCTGACCCGATAAGAAGGCGCGACGGAGGCCGATCTCACCAGGATCTCGCAGTACCGGAGCGTCTCGTCCGTGACCTCGAAGGATTCGTCCGTCACGCCCGAGATCTCCATGGCAAACGGCAGGTCCGCCATCTCCTGGAGCGAGACCTGATCGGGGGTCCCCACGGGCTCCATCATCCTGTCGCAGGTGTAAGGGACGCTGGCCGTATAGCGGTTGTGCTGCGCGTCCTCGAGGAAGATCCTGTTGTCGTCCCCGTAGATGGGCAGGATGCAGTTCCCGCCTTCCATGGGATAGACGCGCTCCTTACTGCTCTGCGCATAGACCGTCACCGCTTTCTTCATATACAAATGCGTCGTGCGCAGGTGCGACAGATAGGACAGCTTGGTCAGGTCTCCCGCATTGGAAGGCCGGATCGACTCGTCCCTGAGCGCAACCGTATAGAGCTCCGCAAGATTCTCCGTCATGCGGTGCTCGGAAATCTGCAGCTCCAGGAAAGTGCGTATATCCTCCGCGCACTGCTCGAAGACATCCGCGTATTTGCTCCTGTTCCTGTACAGATACAGATAGAAATAGGCGCGGCTCCCGTTCGAGAGCATACTGCCTCTGTAGCTCGTGCGCATCACGCTGTCCGGGATCACGCCGCTGTAATCCTCCGGCATCGACTGCAGGAAGCACTCGGACAGGCGCACCAGGTTCAGGCCCTTCTCCACGGCCCTCGAATACCAGACAAAGCAGTCCGCCCCGGTCCGGTTCCCCCTGATCAGCAGCGTGCACAGGTTCCTGAGGATCGGGATCTGCAGCGGGCGCATCCTCTCCAGCGAATAGGCCCGGGTCAAAATATAGTAAAGCGCCTGGGAAAACTCTCTCCTTCTCTCCGTGCGCTCCAGCACTTTCTCCATGGTCCCGGGATCGAGCAGCCCCCGTTTCATCGCATAGACCAGGACCTGTCTCTCGAAAGCATCCCCTCCGTACCTTCCCGTTCTCCGGTCCTCCTGAAGATTCAGGTAAGAGGGGTCCGCGTAGATCATATCCCACGCTTCCATATACAGGATCGGACTTCTGGCCCCGTTCGTGTACTGCTTCTTGAGGAAATTCCACCTGGCGGGGAGTCCCGGCGCATATTCCGGCAGCAGCTGCATCATCATCCAGGCGATTCTCCAGTCCGCCGGATTTCTTCTGTAGCGCTCTCTCAGGATTCTGCCGACGCGGGGCGTGATCACGTCCGCGTCGTGGTAAGCCAGAGCCGTCAGGAACTGCCTGTAGCAGTACTCGATATCGGACTCCCCCGGGTACTGGCTGTATCCCATCTCCAGCACCTCTCCGGAGGCGACGCCCGCCAGCTTTCTGCGGACGCTCTCGAGCTCCATGATGGCCTGGTGGATCCGGTTCTCCATGAGAAGAAGCTGGGCCGCGTAGAGCCTTGGAAGGGTGCTGTCCCGCCTCAGGTAAGACAATCTTTTGACCAGTTCGTCCGCCTGCCTGAGCCACTCTCCGTTGTCGATCCCGCTCTCCATGCCCTGGGCTTCCCTGGCCCAGCCCACGTGCAGGCGCTCATAGTGGCGCATGATCTCGATGAGAGCCCTCCGGCTCTCCCGCTCCTGCCTGGCCTTCCCGTCGCTCCTTCTTCTGTAAACGATCTCCACGGGAATCCGGATCTCCTGATAAGGGGAGCTGAGATAGATCCTGCCGAAATTCCGGCCCGGATGGAGCCTGTGCTTTTCCACCCGGTAAGTGAACGTACAGCTGTCCCCGATGAAATCTTCTCCGCCCAGGACGGCGGAAACCGGAGACAGAAAAGAACCCGCCATGGTGACTTTCAGCCGGCAGAAGCCCCATCCGCGCCTGCGGATCGTTATGCGGCAGTCCGTAGGCTCGGCGCTTCCGAAGCCGCTTCCGATCTCGAGGATCTCCCTCCTGACCTCCTTGGTGTCGACCAGGAATTCGACCGGGTCCTTTCCGCAGGCCGCGATCAAAAACTCCTCCACGTTCTGCTCATTGCCAGGATACCGGGCCAGGCCTCTGTACAGCATTTTCTCTTCGTCCGTGAGCAGAGACTGCGCGAACTCTTTCCTGTAAAAGAGCCTCACCGCGCTGCCCCAGTCCTCATCGGCCAGCCTTAGAAAGCGCTCCGCGGCGGCGTTCGGATGCGGGATCTCCTGAAGCTCCCTTCCTGCGATCTGAGGCGTGACCACTTCGGCCCGGAAAGGCAGCTTGTACTCGCCCCGGCCCGAGACGATCCCGATCGTGCCCTCACAGACCTCTCCTTCTCCCAGGGCGCCCGCGTCGAACCGCCAGCTGATCCTGTCCGGGTTCTCCGCGAAGCTGTCCCTTCGCAGCTGCATGTGAAAGCTGTCCGAAGTCAGAAATCCGGTCACGGCAGTCCCGGGCGGCCCCGCCACCACGAACTGTCCTTCCGCCGATCCTCCCGGCCTGACGCTGATACTGATCTTCTCCGGTGTGATGCTCAGTCCTCTGTCCGAAATATTGTATTCTTCCCCCGCCATATTGGCGGCCGTATAAACTTCCCGATATCCCATATTCTACTCGCTCCGAAGCACATAATATCCCAATATACAAGTCATTATAGCATGAAAAACGAGGCGGCACATTCCCATGCCGCCTCGTTCGATGATAAAAACTGTATTCAAGGCTCGCAGAGCGAGCCGCCGCGCCGCGTGCGGGCTGCCCTTTGGCAGCATCTTCCTTTCCGCACGCGTGTGCATCAAGGCTCGCAGAGCGAGCCGCCGCGCCGCGTGCGGGCTGCCCTTTGGCAGCACCTTCCTTTCCGCACGCGTGTGCATCGAATAGCTCCGCAAGAATTATTCTTCTTTCTTCTCCTTCTCTTCCTTCTCCTCCTTCATGAGCATCATCATGATCTCATTGGATCTGGCGACAAAACCGGCCATATCTTCGGGGGAGAGAGGTGCGTTCTGGATCTGTGCCAGGTCGTAGAGCTGCCGGCAGATGAGACCGGTCAGCTTATCCTCTTCGTGCTCCATGATGTACTTGACCAGCGGGTGCTTGGCGTTGAGAATCAGAGTCTGTCCTTCCTTGGCAAATTCGTCCAGTCCCATGGACATGCCGGAAGCGGCGTACATCTTCATCATATCCGCCATCCTGCGGCTCTGCTCGTTGACCGTGAGCATGGAAGCTGTCTTCTTGTCTCTGAGATTCTCGAGCTTCACGCTCAGCTTGTCGTTCCCCACCTCCTTGCGGATCATCTTCTCCAGCTTTTCGGAAGACTCCTTGAGGGCCTCCGCCGCTTTCTTGCCCGTGCGGGTCTTGAGCGCCTCCTGGACGTCCGCGTCGATCCTTGCGAAGTGAAGTCCCTCATTCTTGGCTTCCAGCTGCTGGATGAAGGGCTGGTCGATGGTGTGATCCAGGATAAAGGCCTGCATCTTGTTGTCGCGGAACATGCGGATGTACTGGCTCTGCTGCTGGGGATCCGTCACATAGTAGATCGTGTGATCTTCGACCTTCTCCTCTTCCTTGTCGGCCTCGTCGCCGGCCTTCTTGCCGTCGCCGACAACTTCCGCCTCTACCTTCTCGCCGTTCTCATCGGTAGCGGTCTGTGCGCTCTTCTCTTCTTCTTCCGCCTCGGGATCCACCTTGTTGACCTTAAGGGCCTCGGGGGTGGTCAGATAATTTCCGTCCAGATCCTTGAACAGGATGTAGTCGGTCATTCTGGCGCAGAACTTGTCGTCTCTGAGGCACCCGTACTTGATGAAAGGAGAAATGTCATCCCAGTACTTCTCGTAGTTTTCCTTGTCGGTCTTGCACATGCCGGCCAGCTTGTCCGCCACCTTCTTGGTGATATAGTCGCTGATCTTTTTAGCAAAGCCGTCGTTCTGCAGCGCGCTTCTGGAGACGTTCAGCGGCAGGTCGGGGCAGTCGATGACGCCCTTGAGCAGCATCAGGTACTCGGGAATGACTTCCTTGATGTTGTCCGCGATGAAGACCTGGTTGTTGTAGAGCTTGATCACGCCTTCGGCGGACTCGTACTCCAGGTTCAGCTTGGGGAAGTAGAGGATGCCCTTGAGATTGTAGGGATAGTCCATGTTGAGGTGGATCCAGAACAGGGGCTCCTTGTAATCTCTGAAGACGTTTCTGTAGAATTCCTTGTACTCTTCTTCCGTGCACTCGCTGGGATTCTTGCCCCAGAGCGGATGGGTGTTGTTGAGCAGGACCGGGCGTCTTCTGATCTTGAGCCTCTTCTCTGCGGGCCCCTTGTCGTCCTCCTTCTTCTCGGGCTCGATGACCTCGATCACCACGTCGTCGGGCCTTCTCTCGGACTCGGCGATCGTCTCGGTCGCGCTCGTGTCCTTCTCGGAGAGATAGATTTCCGTGGGCATGAAGGAGCAGTACTTCTCGATCACTTCCTGCGCCTTATAATAGTTCGCGAACTCGACGCAGTCTTCGGTCAGGTGCAGTGTGATGGTCGTGCCAAAAGACTGACGGCTCCCCTTGTCCATGGAGTACGTGCTGCTGCCGTCGCACTCCCAGTGAACGGGCTCCGCGCCTTCCTGATAAGAGAGCGTATCGATGGTCACCATGTCAGCGACCATGAACGCGCTGTAGAATCCCAGTCCGAAGTGGCCGATGATCTGGTCACTGCTCGCCTTGTCTTTATATTTTGCCAGGAAAGCTTCCGCGCCGGAAAACGCGATGTTGTTGATGTACTCCCTGACCTCGTCCGCGGTCATTCCGATACCGTTGTCCGACACCTTGATGGTCTTGTCGGTGGGGCTGACTTCGATGTCGATCCGCGCCTTGTAATCTTCCGGCAGCGCAAACGCGCCCATCATATCCAGCTTTCCCAGCTTGGTGATGGCATCGCAGCCGTTGGAGATCAGTTCTCTGTAGAAAATATCGTGATCGCTGTACAGCCATTTCTTGATAATGGGGAACATATTCTCGCTGTTGATGGACAAAGATCCTTTTTCTGCCATAATTCTCTCCTTTGCTATCTATATAGTTTTGTAAATTGAATACGATTTATGAGGCCTTTACGCCTGCCTAACAGAGAGTTTAGTCTTCCCGGTGCCAAATGTCAATAAAAAATTAGCACTCATCAGCGATGAGTGCTAACAATGTATAAATATTCAGCTTCTCAGAAAGAGTCAATTCGTACTTCTATTCTCCGTCCCCTCTTCCGCTTCACTGTCCTGTCCCAGATACGAACTTCCGAAATACTTGGCGTAAACCTCCGAAAATCCCGGCGTCTCGGTCAGATCCTCGATCTGCGCCAGCTCCACCGTATTCCACAGCGGCTCATTCAGGTCGTAGTCCAGCGTCGTACAGAAACTGTCGTACCTCTCCTCGAAGGAAGTCCCGATGCTCTTGTACACCTTCTGCGCCAGCGCGTACTGCTCGAAAAGCTTGCGCAGCGTTTCTTCTTCGATTCCGAGATATTCCTTTTCAGCCTCTGACAGTCCCTCGTAATACTCGGTCTCCGCCTCGTCGGCCAGATTTTCTTCGGCATCTGTCAGCATGATGTTGTCCTGAACAGCCAGCAGCAGCATCACTTTCAGGCGCGAGGACTCCGAGAGAGCTCTCTGCTCGATCGCTTCTTTCAGGTCGGCTCCTCCCTGCCCTTCCCAGACATTGTGTCCGAAAGTCCTCTCGCAGTGCTTCTGCAGGTTGAGCAGGAACACATTGTATTCCGACAGCCTGCAGTTCGTATTCCCGATCCTGAAAAGCTCGTCCTTCGCGAATCCCCTGGTCATCACCAGCCTCTGTCCGCAGCCGGACAGGATCAGCAAACAGCTCAGTAAAGCGGCCGCCAGAAAAGCGCGGGCCGCTCTTCTACTGTTTCTTCCCATACACTCAATCCGTCCTTTCCGTTAAGGGTAGGCAGCGTGCCCCGCCGCTCTCATGATCAATCGATCTTTTGCAGGATCGCGTCCGCCACACACAGCCCGTTGGCCGAGGCCTGCTGCAGTCCGCGCGTGATGCCGGCTCCGTCCCCGATCGCGTAGAGTCCCTGAATACTGGTTTCGAACTCCTTGGACACGACGACTCTGTTGGAATAGAACTTGACTTCCACGCCGTACAGAAGGGTCTCATCCGAGGCGATGCCCGGCGTCACTTTGTCCAGGGCGAAGAGCATCTCCTCCAGGTCCACCATGATCCTGTGGGGAAGCACCAGGGACAGATCTCCCGGAACGGCGTCCTTGAGAGTCGGGATCAGGTTGTTGCGGCACATGCGCTCTTCCGTCGTTCTCCTTCCTCTTCGAAAGTCGCCGAAGGTCTGCACCATGATGCGGTTTCCGCAGAGCATGTTGGAGAGCTGCGCGATCTTCTTGCCGTACTCGATGGGCGTCCGGAAGGGTTTGGTGAAGTTCTTGGAAACCAAAAGCGCGAAGTTGGTGTTGTTCGTCTTATATTCCTTGCTCTTGTAGGCGTGGCCGTTGACCACCGCCAGATTGTCATCGTAGTACTCCGTGGCCACTTCTCCCGAGGGATTGGTGCAGAAAGTCCGGACCTTGTCGTCGAAAGTGGGCGTGTAATAGATCAGCTTGGCCTCATAGAGATTCTCGTTGAGGAACTTCATGATCTCATCCCTGACTTCCACGCGGACGCCGATATCCACGGTTCCCGCGGCGGAGTCAATCCCCAGCTTCTCGCACTGGCCGCTCAGCCAGTCCGCGCCGTCTCTGCCTACTGCCACGACCACCTTGGGCGCGCGGAATTCATCGCCCTTTTCCGTGACAACGCCGACCGCTTCCCCGTTCTCTCCTGTCAAAATATCCCTGACCGGACTGTCAAAGCGCATATCGACGCCGGCTTCCTCCAGATGATGCTGGAGCTTTTGATAGATCTCATATCCCTTCTCCGTTCCCAGATGGCGGATGGGACATTCCACGAGCTTGAGGTTGGCCCGGATGGCTTTGGCCCGGATCTCCTGGATCTCTTTTTCCCTGTCGACGCCGTAGACATTGGTGTCGGCGCCGAACTTGAGGTAAATCTGATCCGACCTGTTGATCAGGTCCTTGGCCTTGGAATACCCGAGGATATCCGGAAGCGTTCCTCCCACATCCGGAGAGAGCGACAGCTTTCCGTCCGAAAAGGCGCCCGCACCTGCGAATCCCGTCGTGATCGCGCAGGGATGGCAGTTGTTGCAGCGCTTGGTCTTTCTCTTGGGGCAGTATCTCTTCTCGATGGAGTGCCCTTTTTCCAGAAGGAGGACCTTGAGATCCGGTCTCTTCTCCATCAGCTCGTAGGCGCAGAAAATACCGCCGGGTCCCGCTCCGACTATGATCACATCGTACTCTCTATTTTTCACTCTTTATCCTCTCATAGCGCACAAACGTGTAGGCGATGTCAAAATAGGTCTGCTCGTCACTGTCCGCCGTCACCTCCCACTCCGGGTCCTTGTCCAGATTGGGGAAATAGGCGTCCGCCTCATAGGCATAGTCCACTTTTGTTATGTGGGCTGTATCGCAATAGGGAAGGAGCTGTCTGTAGATGCTCTCCCCGCCGATAATATAGATATCCTCCGACGGATAGTCGCGGAGCACTTCCAGCAGTTCTTCGACGCTGTGCACAACGGTCGCGTTTTTGACCTTGTAATCCGGATTTGTCGACATCACAATGTTGACTCTGCGGTCCAGGGGCTGCGCCATAGGGAAAGTCTCCAGAGTCTTTCTCCCATATACAATGACTTTGTTCAGAGTCTCCTGGCGGAACATCCTGTGGTCCGCCGGGATCCTGACCAGGAGCTGGCCTTTGTTGCCGATGGCCCAGTTCTGATCTACGGCCGCGATTAGATTCATAGCGGTAATCTCCTCTTATCTCTTATATTTTTCGATCAGCGCCGCGAGATCCGCGCTGAACTTCTCAAGATCCTTATTGGGAAGCCCCTGGCACCCCGCGACGAAGTCCAGAACCTGACGCGCCGTGAGCTTGAGCTTGGTGAACGAAGTGGAGACCGCCCTGCCGGCTGTCGCCTTGCTGATCGGAATTCCCTTCGTGACTTCGATAAATTTGCCCGCCGCCAGGTCATATCGGGTCCCGCTGTACGGAGCGGCCGCCCTCATGCCGCACTCCTGCGTCAATGTCTGCGCGAAGAGCTCTGCGGTCTGGTCCTCGCCGTGGACGACGAAGATCTGGGTAGGTTTCCTCTTGAAAGCCTCGATCCACTCCAGAAGGCCAAGTCTGTCCGCGTGACCGGAGAGACCGGGCAGCATGACGACTCTGGCTCTCACCGCCACATCTTCGCCGAACAGCTTGATCTCCTTCGCGCCGTCCATGATTCTCCTGCCGGGAGAACCGGCGGACTGATAGCCCACTATGAGAACGGTGGAATCCGTGCGCCACAGATTGTACTTGAGGTGGTGCTTGATGCGGCCCGCATCGCACATGCCCGACGCGCTGATGATCACCTTGGGCGTCGTGATCTCATTTATGGCCTTCGACTCATCGGTTGTGATCGAGAGATTCAGGTTGGGGAAGGAAATAGGGTTGATCCCCTGCTCAAGGAGCTGGTGCGCCTCCTCGTCATAGCACTCCGCTCCGCACTCGTAGAAGATCTCTGTCGCTTCCACCGCGAGAGGACTGTCCACATAGACGGGGAAGTTCGGGAAATCCGGCACCATGTTCTTCTCTTTGATGTGCCGGATATAGTAGAGCATGACCTGTGTCCTGCCGATGGCAAAGGCCGGGATCACCACATTGCCGCCTCTGTGGAAGGTCTCGCTGATGATATCGGCCAGATCCTGGATCACGTCCACGTCGTCCTTCTCGTGGATCCTGTCGCCGTAGGTGGACTCCATGACTACATAGTCCGCCTCCTCCGTATACTCCGGATTCTTTAAGAGAGGCTGGTTCTTGTTTCCCAGGTCGCCGGAAAAGACGATCTTTTTCTGCGTGTTCCCCTCCTGCAGCCACAGTTCGATACTGGCGGACCCCAGAAGATGGCCGACGTCCGTAAAGCGGAAGCGGACTCCGTCGCACACACTGAAGATCTTTCCGTAAGGATAGCTCACAAAGAGCTTTATGGTCTCCACCGCGTCTTCCATGGTGTAGATGGGCTCGTACCCCTCTCCGTCCACTTTTCTCTTCGCTTTCTTATTGCGCCACTGCGCCTCCATAGTCTGGATGTGCGCCGAGTCGCGCAGCATGATGTCGCACAGGCTTGCCGTCGCATTGGTGGAGATGATCTGGCCCCGGAAGCCGTCGTGATAAAGCTTGGGAAGCATTCCCGAATGGTCGATGTGCGCATGTGTCAGGAAGACGAAATCGATCTCCGACGCGGGAACCGGCAGATCCGCGTTCTCAAAGCGGTCAATGCCCTGCTCCATGCCGCAGTCTACCAGAAACTTCTTCTTGCCGACCTGCAGGTAGTGACAGCTTCCTGTCACTTCGTGGTCAGCTCCGATAAACATCAGTTCCATATTCAGTCCTCCCTTTTACTACGTACTATCAGCCCCTCCCTGCTCAGTTTCCGAAGATCGCCTTGCGGATCAGGTACAGCAGGAGCAGATGCCCCGGATAGAACAGATAGAAGAAATACTTATGCTGCTTTCCTCTTTTTCCATTATAGCACCAGATGAGGAAAAATCCCGTCACGGCCAGCAGCTCATTGTGGTTGTAGCAGGTCAGCCATGCCCAGGCTCCCGCGAGTGAGATCTCCCGGATCTGATAGAGCAGATACAGGATCAAAATACAGATGACCCCTCCGTAGGAGTAGTCACATCCGAACCATTTGACGGCCCTGCAGATGCCGTAGGCGGCCGCCGCACAGGGGATCAGCGCCAGGATCAGACGCACCGCTTCATGGTCCGCTTTCCCGGGGAGCCGCAGGACCGGCCCGCTGCCGTCTTCTGAGCGTCCCCGCGCAGCCGGCAGGTACATGTCCAGCCGGCAATATTTTGCCACCGTCTCAACGATCCAGATCAGCAGATATCCCGCCGCCAGTGTAAAAATAGTGTCGGCGTGCCGTTTCTGCGAATTTGGAAAAACGAGCAGACAGAAAGGCACCTGAGAGATCGCCGCAAACACGACCAGCCGCAGGAGATACTTCCATCTGTTTCTCGTGTGGAGAAATCCCTCGACAATGAGGAAGCAGAAGACCGGAAACGCCAGCCTGCCGATTCCTCTGCCGATATCGTCGAGCGTCTTTCCCCAGGCAAAGGTGTCCATGATCCGCCTTCCGTCGGCATTCCTTGCGACCTCCAGAAAGCAGAGCGTCGCGTGGTCGATGAACATCGTGATGATCGCGATCCTCTTCATCAGACCCGCGTCGATCCGGCTGTTTCCATTAACCAACGGGTACATTTCCAGTTCCCTCCGGAATATTGTGATTGGAATCCGCGCCTTCTTCCGCGCTCTCTTCGTCAGAAGCGTCCTCGCTCTTTTTGCTGTCCCCTGTGTCGAGCCTCTGTCTCTCGACAAGTTCCGCAAAGAATCCGTTCTTCGCGATCAGCTCGTCATACGTTCCGTCCTCTTCGATCTTTCCTCCCCGCAGGAGCAGGATCCTGTCGCAGGACTGGATCGTAGAGAGCCTGTGCGCGATGACAATTCTGGTGCATTTATAGGAGTCCAGCGCCTCCGTGACCTTCTTCTGCGTCAGGTTGTCCAACGCGGACGTCGCCTCATCGAAGATCAGGACATTGGGCTTAGGGGCGATCGCCCTCGCGATCAGAAGCCTCTGCTTCTGCCCGCCGGAGATTCCGCCCTGCCCCTCGGAGATCATGGTCTGCATGCCCATCGGCATCTCCCGGATGTCCTGCGCAAGGCCCGCCGCCTCAGCCGCCTCCCAGGCGGCGTCCATTCCCAGCCACGGGGCCGAAATAGTGATATTTTCGTAGATACTGCCCATCAGGAGCTTGCCGTTCTGCATGACGACGCCGATGTGTCTTCGCAGGGACCGAAGGTCCAGGCTGTTGAGATCCTTGCCGTCGAAGAATACGGCGCCCTTCCTGGGCTTTTCAAATCCCAGAAGGAGCCTTACCAGCGTCGATTTGCCGCATCCGGTCTCCCCGACGACCGCCACATACTCCCCTGCCTTGATCTTGATGCTCAGATCGTCCAGGATATCGGGCATCGTGTCGGAATAGCGGAAGCAGACGTGGGACATCTCGATATTGCCCCCCAGTCTGGTCACGATCTGCTTGCCGCCCGTGACTTCCGGCTCCTCCTGCAAAATAGGAGCGACCATCTCCAGCGTGGGGCGGATGCCCGCGATCATGAGCGCTATGGAGGAAATCTCCATAAAAGCTCCGGATATATAGCCGAAAGAACTCGTAAAGGCGACATAGTCGTCATAGGTCACGCCGCTGTTGATGGCGGCGCTGTACATGACCACCGTTCCGATCAGGGAAATCGCCGTGCTGATCACCGAGTTGAGCTTGATGATCATGGGCGGGTTGTAGAGAAACTCCGCTTCCTTGGCGTACAGTCTTCCCCAGCGGGCGAAGGCGCGCTTCTCCGCGCCGGCCAGCTTGATCTTCTGGATTCCCGTGATCATCGCGTAGTTCATGCCGCTCTCCTGCGCCGCCAGCTGCATGGAGTTTCTCGCGATCTCCGTGTTGAGGAGCGTGGATACGATCGAGAACACGAAAGTGGCCACCGTAATGGCAAGGGCCGGTACGACCAGCGCCGGCGTATAGTGGAAGATCTGCGCGATATAGACCAGCGAAAAGACCGAGGTGACACCGGTAGAGAGGATCGCCGAAGCCAGCTGTTTGCACAGCTCCGTGATCGACTGCGTCCTCGTGTACAGCTCACCGGCACTGAACTTTCGGAAGAAAGAGGCCGGGAGCGAGAGCACCCTCATCATGACGGCCGCTTCGATGGCCACCGACTGCTTGGTCTGTACGGCCTGCGTGATCATATTGCCGACGGAGCCGAACAGAAGATGTCCCACGGAGGCGCTGATCAGAAAGAATCCCAGCGCATACAGCATATTCATCTCGCCGCTTCGAAGGACTCTGCCGTAAGCGAGCTTATTGAGCCAGGGGATCAGAAGGCCGACGGCGGTCAGGACTCCGCTGCTGATCAGGATCATGGCGTTGTCGGAGACCGATCTCGACATCGCCATATAGAGCAGAAGGTCCTTGATCCCCAGCTTCTTCTGGGGGAAAGGCCTGTAGAAGCACAGTCCTTCCTCCTCAAACAATTTCTGTGTCTTGTCGTCGATCCTGCACTTTTTGGCCGTGACAGGGTCCGTGTACTCATACCCGCTGATTTTGCCCGGAATCACCGCTACCGGTATCTGCCCCTCTTTGTAGATGAGGAGCATGGGCCCGGCGGCGTCCTTATACCATCCCGGAGGAAGATAGACGGTCCTGCGCATGATCCCATGGGGCTCAAGAAGATAATCCAGCTGGTCCGCCAGCTCCGTCACGTCATCGGGGATCTCCCGGCTTCGCACCTGCATGCTCTGCAAAATAGCGTCAATCGCGTTTTTGGTCTTGACGCGGTTGCTCTCCAGAGAAGCCTGCATTCCCCTGCCCATGACAGCTCCGGCCATTTCGAGAAAGGATTCCTCAAGAAGCTCATCATCATTCAGTTTTCTCAGACGGATCTGTTCATCAAACCAACCCATGCTGTATTCTCCTTACTGCCTTGCCTGCAGTCCAAATCGCACCTTTTAATTACTGCTCACCAGCTGCGTGTACATGCCGCCCAGCGCATAGAGCTCCTCATGTGTGCCTCTCTCCGCCACAAGGCCGTGATCCATGACTATGATCTCGTCACAGTCCCTGATCGTCGAGAGCCTGTGCGCGATCACGATGCAGGTGACGCCTCTGTCCCGGATCGACTTGACGACATTGAACTCGGTCCGCGCGTCCAGGGCGGACGTCGCCTCGTCCATGATCACGATCGTGGGATCCTGCGCCAGGACCCTTGCGATCTCCAGCCTCTGCCGCTCTCCGCCCGAGAAGTCGGAGCCGTTCTCTTTGATCTTGTATTCATAGCCGCCTTCGCGCTGCATGATCTTGTCGTGGATCTGCGCGTCGCGGGCCGCCAGGATCATCTCATAGTTCTCGATGGTCGTATCCCACATCTTGATGTTGTTGGCGATGGTATCTTCAAACAGCGTGATCTCCTGGTCCACGACCGCCAGAGATCCGCGGAAAACGGACTTGTCGATCTCGGTGATCGGCTTTCCGTCAAAAAGGATCTCCCCGCTCCAGGGCTTATAGAGCCCCGACAAAAGCTTTGCCAGCGTGGATTTTCCGCTTCCCGAAGCTCCTACAAAGGCGATGCTCTTTCCGGGTTCCAGCTTCATGCTGAAATTCTGGATCAGCGGCTTGCCCAGAGGCGAATAGCCGAATGTGACGTCTTTCATCTCCACGCGCCCCGACAGCTTTGCAAAGGAAGCTCCTTCGGCGTCCGCGCTCACTTCGTTGTCCGCCAGCTCGTCCGTGCGGTATTCCATGACGTCCTCGATGCGCTCCATCTCCGTCCGGAGCTCCTGCATGGTCTGCCCCGAGGCGATCAGCTGGTCCGCCGGCGCCAGGAACTGCTTCATGTAAATCCCGAACTGGGAGATCATACCGGGTGTAAACTCGCCCCGCATCGCCAGGCCGATTCCCATGCACAAGACCAGGATATCCGTCACCGTGGACACGATCTGCGGAAGGAGGCCCAGATACTCGTTCATCCGGGAGAACTGGACGTCCTGCGCGTTCACGCTGGCCTGGTACCCTGCCCATCTGCCAAAAAAGCCCGTCTCCGAGCCGCTCGCCTTGATGGACTCGATCATCTCGATACCGGCGATGGTTGTGCCGGTGAGCTTGCCGCTGTCGCGCACCTGCACTCTCGCCACATTGACCCGCTTCTCCGATATATACCGGGAGAACATCGCATTGATCAAAACAGAGATCATGCCGATGATCGTCATCGGGATACTCATTCGGATCATGATCACCAGGTAGAAAAACATCATGGCGGTGTTGAGGGTCAGCGGTGCGAACGTATTGACGAGATTCGACGCCACTTCCGTGTTGGAATTCTGCCTGGACTGGATGTCGCCCGCCATTCTCTGGGAGAAGAACTCCATGGGCAGCCGCAGGATCTTCCACATAAAGGACGAGTTGCCGACGATGGCCAGCTTTCCGTTGATCCGCATCGAATAGACGACATTGATCCACGACACGAAGATCTGCAAGGCCGTAAAAACAGAGAGCAGCACAAGGAAGGGAAACGCCCATTTCGGGTTTCTCCCCGTCAGCAGTCTGTCCATGAATACCTGATAGAATCCGGGGGAAATAAGCCCGAACAGCGAGGAGATGATCGTGGTCAGCACCACGAATACGATCGCCGTCTCGGCCCCCTTGAGCCTCTTGGCGGCAAAAGCCAGCACGCTCTTGGGCTTTCCCGAGGGCTCGAACTTTTCTCCTGGCGAGAACATAAGGCAGATTCCCGTAAAGGACTCGTCAAACTCGTCCATGGTCACTTCCACCCGGCCTCTGGCGGGGTCGTTCAGAATCGCTTTTTTGCCCCGGAAGCCGTCCAGCACCACGAAGTGGTTGAAGTTCCAGTGTATGATGCACGGGAAAGTCGCGTGCTCCATCAGCGTCTGCACTTCCAGCTTGTAGCCGTCCGCCTCAAGGCCGTAAAATCTCGCCGCCTTGAGCACATTGCCCGCGTTGGACCCGTCCCGGGAGACGCCGCAGTCCACGCGCACCTTCTCCAGGGGAATCCACTTTTCATAATAGGCAAGAACCATGGTCAGGCAGGCCGCCCCGCACTCGAGCGCTTCCATCTGCATGATGACCGGAACATCGGCGACGCCCTTCCTGACCGGCTCTTTGATCTTCTTGGTTGTTTTACTCATATACAACGCCTCTGCTGTCTTCCTGATATGCTGCAAACCCATACGGATCTCTGTCAGCTTCGTCACCGGCGGGTCTTAGTTCGTTACAACCCCTGATCGTCCTCAGTTCGTTACGAACTTGATCGGATGTATGGCCTCCACCGTTATGCTGGCCGAGTAGACGCCGTCCGCCAGGTCGGTGTCCGCCTCCACCATGTAGACCCATTCTCCCGATTTCATTCCGGCCGCGTCGAGGATATACTCTCCGACCTCTTCGCCGATCTGGACCGGCTCCGGAGAGATCTCTCTCACTTTCGTCTTGTGGCCGCTCACCGTTATATCCATTCCTTCCTTGACCGAAGGCCGGTCGGCCACCTTGATATAGATCACAAGATTCCCGTCCTTGACGGAGCCGGCGCCTTCCACGGTCGTGTAAATATTTCCGAAGGTCGCCCACACGATCGCCCCGACCAGAATGCAGATCACCCCCAGGAGCGCGACCCAGATCGACGGGCTCGTCACATGTATATAATCATTGAGCTTCTCCGGTGATGATACTCTGTCGATTGCTTTTTTTCTGAAGATCTCTTTGTTTTCCATCTTATCCCTCTGTATAGTATTAAACATGCAATAAGGCCCGCGCAGCGAGCCGCCGCGTTCATACAATTATTATACTGAAGATTCTCATATCCGCAAATACAGTTTGCCTCTCCTTCCGGCACCACCCGTCTCTTATCAAAATATCGTGAAGGCACAGAAAAAGGCGGCACACTCACGTGCCGCCTCATCAAATCAACAATCCTGTTGTCCGCAGACCTCCGATTTACCCGCTCGGAATGAACGCCCCGTTCACACGGGATCACTCAATTGTGATGATATCCGAGAACCCTGTAATGTCGAAGATCTCTCTCACATCGCTGCAAAGATTGCGAACAGAGAAGGAACCTTTGTCGCCCATAGCCTTCCTGGCTCCGAGGACTACGCGCAGCCCTGCCGAGGAGATATATTCGAGATCTTTAAAATCAAGAATCAGCTCCTCCACTCCGTCCATATTGTCCTTAATGACGTTTTCCAGTTCCGGAGCCGTCATCGTATCCAGGCGGCCTGAAACTGCCAGAACCAGCCGATTGCCTTCTTTTTTCTTATCGATTGTCATACTGCCTCCTCAGTTTACCTCTGCTGTGATCTATCATCAGCCTTGCGCGGCTTTTCCAAAATGCGAGCCTCTATGCGCGAGTATTATTTTTCGCACTTACAATACTACCACAGCACCATCGTATTTGTCAGTGATATTTTTCTTTTATAAGATTTATTATACCATTCTCTGGCGGTAAAAGAAGAGCTCTCGCCTCTTTTTTGTATCATTACTGTTTCTTTTTATAGTTCCGATAGCGCCTCACGGCCAGGAAGACGACTCCCGCGATCACGACCGCCGCGAAGATCCAGCCCCAGAAAGGCATCTTGCTGAGGTTGTAGCAGCGCACGTTGATCCACATCTGGTTGATCGCCTTGGTCTGCTCCTCGTCAAAGCACGTCATGATCGAGGACCTGCGCATCACATCGTCCGGAGGGTAAGCCGCGTACAGTTGTCTCTCCAGCATATCCGGAGATGCCTCGATCACATATTCGTCGGTCTCCTCACCTTCCTCCGCGAAGAAGTAGCTCAGGTCATACTCCTCGGTCTCCTCGCCTTCCTCCGCGCTGTAGTTGTAATCCGCATACTCGAAGATGGTGGGATCGCCGCCTCCGGAGATGACGGAAGTATATCCTATATAGTACATATTGCGGACGACATTGTCGGGTCTTGAATTGAAGTTGATGAAGGCTTCCGCCGCCTTCTGCTTCGCTTCATCCCCTTTGATGCCGCTTTTGAGCATGACCCATCCGTCAAAATAGATGTTGGTGCTCTCCTCCGGAACCGCGAAGGCCAGGTCAAAATCGTCCTCGGCCGCCTGGTCCAGCGTGTACACGCCGTCTCCGGACCACTGATAGTTGGCCACTACTTTGCCGGTGATCATGTCGGCCTTGCCGGAGTCCGTCTCGAAGGAATAGACATTGTCCTTGCACTCCTGCAGATAGTCCTGCACCTTCGCGATCATCTCGGGCGAAGTGTCATTCATCTCGTCCTCGAGTCTCTGCGCGTAATCCGGGGCGCTCCGAAACTCCTCGGACATGAGCAGATCGGACTTGATCGCTCCGACTGCGGCAAAATAGGAATCTCTTACATTGTCCTTAATTGTGACCTGTCTGCTGAACTTGGGGTCACTCAGGATCTTCCAGGTGGAAGCCTCTTCCCTCTCGACCACTTCCGGGTTATAGACGATGCCCGTCACGCCCCACATGTATCCCGCCGCGTAGCGGCTCCAGGGCTCTCCGTCGATCTCGTGCTCGTCGAAGATCTTCTTAATATAAGGAGAAACACCCTTTATGTAGTAGTTGTTTTCATCGGACGGGTCAAAAAATTCCTCCGAGAGGGGCACTGTCTGCCCTTCCCGCATCAGCTTCATGATCATGTATTCCGAGGGGCAGACCAGGTCGAACTCGTCTCCCAGGGTCAGCATGTTGTAGAGGTCCTCGTTGGTGCCGAAGGTGGAGTACTCCACCCTCACCTTGACGCCGTAGGTCTCTTCGTACCAGGCCTCGAAGTCCTCGACCATGGAATTCTCGCCGATGATATCCCCGGATTCCAGCTCAATGGTCTCCTCTTCGTCCCAGTCTCCCAGGTCGATGTACTCTTCCCAGTTGCAGACTCGGAGGACCACTTCCTCGCTGTTCTCGGAGGCATGGGCCTGCACAGGCACCGCGAGAGCTCCGCCGGAGACTCCCAGGATCGCCGCAGCAGCGGCTGCCGCGGCCGCCCGGACGGATGCTCTCCGCATCCGGAGCACACCGCTTCTTACACGAGCGGGACGCCGGCCGTTTCTATTACTCTTTTGCATGGCTCCCTCCTTCCTGACTGAGGGCTCTGAGGTTCATCCCGAGGACGATCAGGACCACGACGGCGAAAATAACGGTTGAGAGCGCCCAGAGCGCCGTCTTGATCGTCGTCTGCGATCCCTTTGTCGCGTTGACGACATAGGTGCTGATCGTATCGAACATGGCGGGCTTTGTATACGTGGAGATAAAATAGTCATCCAGCGACAGCGTGACCGCCAGCGCGAAACCGGAGATGATTCCCGGCACGATCTGCGGGATGACGATCTCCCACAGCGCGGTGAACGGCGTGGCGCCCAAATCCAGCGCAGCTTCATAGATACTGGAGTCCATCTGCTTGATCTTGGGCATGACGGACAAGAACACAAACGGCGCGCAGAGCGTCACGTGGCCGGCCACCAGCGGGATATAGGTATCCTTGCTGATATGAAGAACGACCACCAGAAGGATGCAGATGGAAAAACCGGTGACGACGTCCGCGTTGACCACGGGCACCTGGTTCAGGGAGGTAATCAGCGTATTGGCCCTTTTTCCGGAATAAAATGCTCCGATGGCCCCCAGCGTCCCCAGGATCGTCGCGATCGTGGCCGATCCCAGCGCCAGAAAGATCGTTCCGCGGATCATATCCGTGAGCTCCGGGGTCGTGAACAGCGTCACATAATTCTGCATCGAAAAGCCGCGAAGCTGTCCGATCTGCGTGGCGCTCGTAAAGCTGAACACCGCAAGGATCAGGATCGGAAAATAAATGAACAGAAGCATGATGATAAGGTAAGCGCGTTTTACTATTTTGGCCATTACAGAAGCGCACCTCCTCTCGGATTCTCCTCTCCGTCCTCCGACGTGAGCAGGGTAAACAGGCAGATGATCACAAGCAGGATCAGCGCGATCATGGATCCGCCGTGCCAGTTGTAGGCCGAGAAATAGCTTCCGATGAGACTGCCCATGATATAAGTGCTGTTGTAGAGCATATCCAGGACGACATAGTTGGTCATCGCGGGAAGGAAGACCATGGACACGCCGCTTATAATGCCGGGCACGGACAGAGGCAGGGTCACCTGCAGGAAGGTCCGCACCGGGTCAGCTCCCAGATCCATGGCCGCCTCGCGCAGCGCGCCGTCCAGCTTCTCGAGCGTCGTGTAGATCGGCAGGATCATAAAGGGCAGGAAATCGTAGGTGATACCGATGACCGCATTCGTAAAAGGATACCTGGCCAGGTTGCCCTCGATCAGGGTCAGGACCTCCTTGAGCGCCGTGATGCGCAGGGAGAAGTTGATCCACATGGGCAGCACGAAGACCATGACGATCACCGACTTGGTCCTGAGCTCACTCATGGCCAAAATATAGGCAATAGGATAGGCCAGAAGCAGACACACGATGGTCGTGACGAACGCGATCGCAAAACTGTAGAACAAAGTTCCCACTGTGTTGGGATCCGTGAAAAAGCCGGTCAGATTCTCCAGGGTGAACTGCCCCTGTCCGTTTGTGAAAGCATAGAACACAAGGACGATCAGCGGCGCCACCACGAAGATCAGCAGAAAGACCGCATATGGAATTCCCAGATTTTTTCTTGAAAAACTCAATTGTTATCCCTCCAAAAGCCTTACGCTTACTTCTTCTTGATGGTGAAGGACATCTTCTCCACCGGCATCAGGAGGCCGACGCGGTCCCCCATGTTCCACAGGTACTCGTCGTTGACCACGAAATCCTGCTCCAGCTCGGTGTGAATGATGTAGCTGTAGTGGTCGCCCTTGTAGATCAGGTTGCTGATCGTTCCCTGGATCAGTCCGGCTTCCTGGTCGTCCGTCATCTGAATATCGCTGGGACCAATCGCCACCTGGATGCGGATGCGCTTGGGATCGATGGCCTCTCCGCTGGCATCCTGCAGCGTTCCGTCCTCTCTCCTGGAGCTTCCCTTGATAATCTTGGTCAGGCTCGTATCCAGGACATGGCCGTTGTACTCCAGCCTGTAATCCTTGTTGATGTCGGCAAAGAACAGGTTGGTGTGGTCCTCCGCCAGCATGATGTGGATGTTGTCGGGCTCCACGCGGATGCCGACCCGGTCTCCGACCTTTGCGGAGTGCACGGTCTGGCTCACGATCTCGTTTTTGCCGGACAGCACGGCGATCTCATAGTGCATTCCCTTGAAGATCACGGAGTCCACGACGCCCTGGATGATTCCCAGCTCGGGCTTTGTCAGCTCCACATCCTCCGGCCTTACGACCGCTGTGATGTGCGTGCCTTCCTCGTAGTCGTCCACGCACTCGAACTCGCCGCCGCAGAATCTCGCGCGGAGCTTGCCCGTCATCATTCCGTTGAAAATATTGCTCTCCCCGATAAAGTCGGCGACAAAGGCATTCTTCGGCTCATTGTAGATATCTTCGGGCGTTCCGACCTGCTGGATCCTGCCCTCGTTCATGACGACGATCTTGTCGGACATCGTGAGCGCCTCTTCCTGGTCATGCGTGACATAGATGAAGGTGATGCCCAGCTTGTCGTGCATATCCTTGAGCTCGATCTGCATCTCCTTGCGCATCTTGAGGTCCAGCGCGCCAAGAGGCTCATCCAGAAGCAGGATCTCCGGCTCATTGACCAGCGCCCTCGCGATCGCGATACGCTGCTGCTGTCCGCCGGAAAGCGTGCTGACGCTTCTCTGCTCAAAGCCCTCCAGATCCACCAGGTCCAGGACCCTGCGCACCTTGCGCTCGATGACATCCTTGGGCATCTTCTTCTGCTTGAGCCCGAAAGCGATATTATTGTAGATATTCATATGAGGAAACAGAGCATACCTCTGGAAGACCGTGTTGACCGGTCTCTTATAGGGCGGCAGATCCTGGATCGACTTCCCGTTCAACAGAATCTCCCCCGATGACGGCATCAGGAACCCTGCGATCATGCGCAGCGTCGTGGTCTTGCCGCAGCCCGACGGGCCCAGAAGCGTTACAAATTCCCCTCTCCTGACTTCCAGGTTGAAGTCGTCGACAGCCTTATAGCCGTCTTCATAGACTTTGCAGATACCGCGCAGTTCTATAATGTTTGTGTTGTTCTCCATTTCCTTGTTCTCCATAAAAAAATTGTTTGCAGCACTATGTCAGTTTTGCAGCACCCAGGTCAAAACTCCGGCGGCGAGCTGATCCACAAAAACTTCGCGGGCCTTCCGCCCGGGTTTTCGATCCGATGTTTCTGCGCCGCCTGATAATAGAAACTCTCGCCGGACTTGATGTGATACACCTTGTCCCCGAGCCACAGGTTCAGCCTTCCGCTCATCAGGTATCCGAATTCCTCGCCGCTGTGCGGCTTGTCTTCCTCCAGTGATGAGTGCGGCTGGATCACCACCAGCAGCGGCTCCATCTGCAGTCTCTGCGCCGTCGGCACGATCCACTGCCTGCTGTTGCCCTGTTCATCCAGCTTTTCAAAATATTCCTTTTCCGTGAAGACGACCTGCTCCTCTTCATCCTTGAAGAATTCCGCCGGCGTCGTGCCCAGACACTCGATGAGGTCCATAAGTGTCACCACCGAAGCCGAAACCTGCCCTCTCTCCAACTGAGAAATGAACCCTTTGGTCAGTTCCGTGCGGTCGGCGAGCTCCTGCTGCGTCAGCCCGTTTCTGTTCCGGTGATTCCTGATCCTCCTGCCTATGTCTTTGTTGATACTGTCAGTATCCATTTTTCTGCCTTCCTCCCTGGTTTTTCCTGTTGCTCGTACTCTTGAAGTCTTTCAAACCATTTCTTTGGTCCGCCGTCTATCAATTCTGATAATAAACTGAAAATATTCTGATACTAAACTTTTTCGTACGATTCACAATTATACTATTACTAAACTTTAAGTCAATTATTAGTTGGATTTTTATAAAGAAATTCTTAACTGATTTTCCTTCAAAAATTATACAAATTGACATATATTCGAAAGAATGTCAAAGTTATATCAGATATGTGTTATGGAAAAGCGCTCAGCGGGCGCGATGAAAACAGGAAACCGCCTTACAGGCAGCCCGCAGGCGGCTCGGCGGCTCTTTTTTGAACATGTCCCTTCTAACATTAAGGAGAAAAGGATGAACACCACTAAACAGGAGAGCAGGATCTTCCTAATCGCGGATACCCACTTCGGAGATGAGAATATTAGATTGTATGAGGAGCGCCCCTTTCCTGACACCGACACAATGGACAGGGAGATAATCCGGCGCTGGAATTCCGTCGTCAGCGACAATGACCTGGTCTATCATCTGGGCGACTTCTGCTCCGGCGGACAGGCCCGCTGCCGCGAACTGCTCTCTCAGCTCAAGGGACGCAAATTTCTTGTCATAGGCAATCACGACACTTATCTGTCCCCGCAGGAGTGGAGAGACCTTGGCTTCGAGGAGTGCTATAATCTGCCTGTCATCCTCAAGGATTTCTTTATTTTGTCACATGCTCCCCTTTATGTCTGCAGGAGCATGCCCTACGCCAACCTCTACGGACATGTCCACAGTCACCCCTCCTACCGGACCGTCAGCAGCCGCAGTGCCTGCGTCAGCGTGGAGCGCATCGACTATACGCCGATTCTGCTGGAAACACTCAGGGAGCAAATCCGTGAGGCGGAGAAGCAGGAAACACTGCATCCCTCTGAATGACAGCTCATGTCTTGCGGCGGGAGCTTCTGAAACGTGCCCATGCCTCCTGAAAAAAGCCATAGTGCTTTTTTAAAACCCTTCTTCGGTGGATATTCCACTGAAGAAGGGGACAGAAACAGACCTATACGTCTCTATAGAGAGTCATAGTACCCTTTCCCGGGCCCTTCTTCGGTGGATATTCCACTGAAGAAGGCTTTTCAAAAAGGGTATACACAAAATTTTTCCGGCCCATGTGCCGTTCCGAGCTTCCTGAATAGCAAAAGAACACCCGGCTCACCAAAAACAAGGTGAACCGGGTGTTATTTTTCATAAAGGCATTCCTCTGCCTCCCGTCTATTCCGCTGCCGCCAGCAGCTGTCTTGTATATTCTTCCTTAGGATGATCGTAGACCTCATCCACCGTCCCCTGCTCCACAATTCTTCCCTTTTTCATGACAAGAACTCTGTCGCAGAGCTGATACACGACGTTAAGATCGTGGGAAATGAACAGATAGCTCAGGTCCAGCTCCTCGCGCAGATCGCGAAGAAGCTGCAGGATCTGGGCCTGGATCGTCACGTCCAGCGCCGAGACCGGCTCATCCGCGATGATAAAGCGGGGCCTTCTGATCAGCGCCGCCGCGATGCTGACTCTCTGCCTCTGGCCGCCGGAAAGCTCCGAAGGTCTTGCACCGAGGACCTCTTCGGGGAGCTCTACTTTGGCGAGCATGTCACGGACCCGGCGCTTTCTCTCCGCCGCGTCGTATTTGCCGAACACGCGCAGGGGCTCCTCCAGCGTCCACTCCACCGTGTAGGCCGGATTCAGGGAGCTGTAGGGATCCTGGAAAATGATCTGCGGCCGCTTCGTGTGGTGCACGATGCTGCCCTCTTCCGGCTCCAGCATGCCCAGAATCATTCTTGCCAAAGTAGACTTGCCGGTACCGCTCTCGCCCACAAGCCCCATGATCTCGCCGTGCCGGATGTTGAAATCCACATCGTACAGGACCTGCTGGTACTTGCCTTTGCCGAAGAGGCCGGCCGTGCGGTATCCGCCGCTCACATGATTGACTTCAAGGACAAGCTGCCTGTCTTCTTTCATGCCGTCAGTCATTGTCTGCACCTCCCTCTGTCTCTTCCGCCCTCTTCCTGGCGATGACTTTTACCCTCGCGGGAATGCACTCGATCAGATGCTGCGTATAAGGATGCTGCGGGCGGAAGAAGACGTCGTTTGTCGCCCCCTCCTCCACAATGACGCCGCGCTGCATGACGGCGACGCGCTTGCACAGCTTTCTCACGACACCCAGGTTGTGAGAAATGAAGAGCATGGACATGCCGTGTTTTTTGTTGAGCTTGACCAGGAGCTTGAGAATCTGGGCCTGGATCGTCACATCCAGCGCCGTAGTGGGCTCGTCCAGAAGAAGCAGGCTGGGCCGCGCCACAATGGCCGCCGCGATCATCGATCTCTGCAGCATGCCGCCGGAAAGCTCGTGCGGATACTTGTTGTAGACCTCTTCGGGGTTCGGCAGTTCCACATCTGCCAGGGCCTCTATGGCCAGCTTTTTGCGCTCTTCAGGTCCCAGGTCCGTGTGGATGACAAGCACTTCTTCCACCTGCCTGCCCACTTTCATCAGCGGGTCCATGGCGCTCATGGGCTCCTGGAAGACGACGCCGATCTTATTTCCCTGTATTTTGCGCAGAAGGCTTCTGTTCGCGTGCAGCATGTCTTCGCCGTCCACGAGCACATCCCCTCTGTAATCGCATTTTTTGCGGGGAAGGAGGCCGGCTATACTCATCGCCGTGACAGATTTGCCGGACCCGGACTCACCGACCAGCCCCAGGATCTCTCCGTCCCTGAGCGTAAAGGTCACGCCCGCCACGGCTTCCCTGTCTCTGTTATGAAATTTTACATGGAGATCTCTGACTTCCAGCATCAGTTCACCTCCTCATTCATTCTCTGCAAGCCTTCGCCGATCAGGCTGATACCGAATACCAACAGCGCGATCACGCCGCCGACGCTCAGTGCGTACCAGGGCGCCGAGCGGAACATTCCCTGCGCCTCCGAGAGCATATAGCCCATGGAGACGTCTGGAGGCGTCACGCCGATTCCCAGAAAGCTCATACTGGCCTCCGCCAGAACGGCGTTGTTGAAACCGATCGTAAGCGCGGGGAGCAGCACATGCACCGTGTTGGGCAGCATATGGACCAGAAGGATCCTCATGCTGCTGGCGCCCATGAGCCTTGCGCTTGTTATATAGTTCACTTCCCGCTGCGCGGCGAACGCCGTTCTCATCATGCGCGCGTAAGAGGGAATAAAGACGATTCCAAGCGCGATGATTACATTGTACTTGCCCGGTCCCAGGATACTGATGATGACCAGAGCAAGAAGAATGCTCGGAAATGCGGTAAGCGCGTCGTTGAGACGCATCAGGATTTCATCCAGAATGCCGCCGAAATACCCGGTCACTGCACCCACTACCGTTCCGACTCCCGCGCCGATCACTATGGTCAGCGCGGCGATGACCAGTGTAGTGCCGGATCCCTGCATCACGCGGCTGAAAATATCGCGCCCGAACTTGTCAGTCCCGAACAGGTGCGCCAGCGACGGCCCCTGAAGTTTTGCGGAGCTCATCTTGGTGGGCGGATAGGGAGTATAAAATCTTCCGATCACGATCCACAGAATAATGATGCCTGTGATGAGGCACCCTGCGATAAGATAGCCATTCCATTTTTTCTTCATCATGAGCGGTCCCCCAGTCTTAAGCGAGGATCTATCTTTTGGCCCACCAGATCCGCCACGGTTCCCGAGAGAATGACCCAGAAAGCGAGAATGACGACAAGCGCCTCCACGACCGGATAATCTCTGTTGGAGATCGACGCCACGAGAAACCTCCCCATGCCGGGGATTCCGAAGACCTGCTCTACGACAATGCTGCCGCCCACGATCTCCGCCATTGTCTGTCCCAGAAACGTGATCGTCGGCACGAGCGAATTCTTCAGGACATGCTTTTTGAGGACTTCCGCCCTGGTATTGCCCCTTGAGATCGCCGTCCGGACATAGTCCTTCTCCATCTCCTCAATGATCGTGCTCTTGAGCATGCGCACCGCCATCGCGATCCTGGGAATCGCAATGCAGACCGCGGCAAAAAAGAGATAGCGCAGGGCCCCTGTCAGATCCCTCTCCATTTTCGGAAAATCTCCGGGCGTAAAGAATTTCAGCACGATCCCGAAGACATAGGATACCAGGATACTCAGAAAGAAAGCGGGGACCGCCATGCACAGCTGGTCGACCGTAGTCCTGAGCCAGTCCAGACGTCCGCCGGATTTCTGTGCCGCGCGAAGTCCCAGAGGGAGCGACAGCACGACAATGATGCCAAAGCTGATCAGGACCATCACAAGGGTCACCTGGAGCTTGGGGATGATCAGGGAAGCCACCGGCTGCCTATAGCTGTAGGATATTCCCAGATTTCCCGAAAAGAAGCCGAGCAGCCAGTTAAAATATTGTACAAGAAACGGCTTATCCAGTCCCAGTTCCTGCCGCAGCAGTGCCAGCTGCTTTTCTGTGGCGTTCATTCCCAGAATGGCCCTCGCGGGATCGCCGGATATGATGTGAAAGGCTGCAAAAGCCAGAAATGATACCAGGATCATCGTGATAAAAAGTGCCAGGATACGGCGAAGTGCATACTTCAAAGTGGTTTTCTCCTTCTGTCGGATGCATTTGTCACAACGGCTGCGCCGGTGATCAAACGGTGACTATTCAGCACGCCGGGGTGCTGAATAGTAAAAAAATGCGCAGCAATAAGAATGCCCTATTGCTGCGCACATGATCGCTCAGTCCGATTCCGCTCTCATCCTCATTCCCACTTCAGTGTGGAGACGTCCAGCACATACAGAGGATAGAAGGTAAGGCCGGTCAGCCCCTTGCGCACAGCCACCATATCCGCCATATCCTGAATATAGACGCTGGCTGCGTGCTCGGTAAGATTCTTTTCCATTTCTTTGTATATTTTGACCTGTTCTGCATCATCATAGCACTTGACGGCCTGCTCGAAGAGAGCGTCATAGTCCGCGTTGTTGTAATTGATGAAGTTGTTGCCGCGGTTGCCTTCCGCATCCGCCACACGCTGTCCGGTCGTGAATCTCTCCAGAAGGCTTCTGGCTGTCAGCGGATCCGCGGTCAGGCCGATCACTGTGGACTGGAAGTTTCTTCCCGCGTAGGTATCCGCTTTCCAGGTCTCCCACTCCACGCGCTGCAGAGTCGCGTTGATGCCGACTTCCCTCAGCTGCTCGGCGATGACCTCTGCGGTATCGCAGTGCGGCTGATAGTTGGAAGGAACAGTAATTGTCATATCAAAGCCGTCAGGATAGCCCGCCTGCGCGAGGAGGTCCCTGGCTTTCTTGACGTCGTGCTCGTAGTAGTTTACGAGGCTCTCGTCATAGTACTTGGTAAATGCGGGGAACACGTTGGATCCGATCGGGAATCCGTAGCCGTCAAACGCCATATCCAGGATTCCCTGCCTGTCGACCGCATAGCATAGAGCCTGGCGGACGAGCTCGTTGTCAAAAGGAGCCACCTCATTGTTGAGATAGAGGGCCTGCACGAGGTTCATCGTGCCCTGCTCGATATTGAAATTCTCCTTGCTGAGCTCTCCGACCTGCGTGCTGCTCAGGTGCGATACCAGATCCAGTGCGCCGCTCTCAAGACCCATTACAAGGCCCTCGGCCTTCTCGTTGATCTTGTAAGTGACCTTGTCCAGGTTGCCGGGAGTTCCCCAGTAGTCCGCGAACTTCTCCAGTTCGACGGATTCCTGCGCCGTGCGGGAGACATACTTATAAGGACCTGTGCCGATGGGCGCGGTGTCCTGCTTGTCATAATCAGAAGGAATGATTGCCAGTGTCAGAAGAGACATCAGTTCCGTGTTGGGCTCGCTGAGCGTCATCACAAGCTTATTGTCTCCGTCTTTCTCAAGGCTCGCGATGCATGCCAGACCTGTGGAAGTCTGCGGATTGACCTTGGGGTCGTCCTTGCAGCGCTGGATTGAGTAGATCACGTCGTCAAGATCCACGGTCTCACCGTTGTGGAACTTCACGCCGTCACGAAGTGTAAAAGTATAGACAAGACCGTCTTCGGAAATCTGTACATCCGAAGCTACGGCGGGAACCGTGTCACCGTTGGAGTCGTATTTGACCAGTCCCTCAAAAACATTGAACATTACTTCCTTGGTTCCCGCCGCCACTGCGTAGTGCGGGTCAAGGCTCTGATCGAGATCCTGCGCGATGCCGATCACGATCTCATTGGTTTTCGCTCTCTCCGGGGTCTCCGCCGGAGCTTCGGCAGCTGCCTGCGTCGATCCTTCGCCCTGTGTCGCTCCTTTGCCGCAGCCCGTGAGAAGTGCTCCCATCATGCTTACAGCAAGGATCCCGGCCAGTAGTTTCTTTTTCATAACCTCTCCTTTCATCACTGCTCTCCTTGTTGAGAGTCAATGTGGGGCAAAAAGCCCATTTGTTTGCCTTAGCTATTGTATTTTATCGGAGCTGTTTTTACAAGTACATTTGTGACACACCGCCCATTGCGCAATGAGCCATGTCGCCAGGTTCGCCCCCCCTTCGGGGCAAAGAAAAAGGAACCAATCTCTTGGTTCCTTCAGAGCGATAGACGAGGCTCGAACTCGCGACCTCCACCTTGGCAAGGTGGCGTACTACCAACTGTACTACTATCGCATTTATGAAATTGTTTTGCAGCCCTTGCTGCCGAGAGCGATAGACGAGGCTCGAACTCGCGACCTCCACCTTGGCAAGGTGGCGTACTACCAACTGTACTACTATCGCATTTATAATCTTGTTTCCGAACCGCTTTGCGCGGTGGACAATGATTAATATACCTCAGTGTCCACCGCGTGTCAACAGTTTTTTTAAATTATTCGGTGTGCCTTATTCTGCTCAGATCGGCGTATCAAACCTGGAGTACTTTTTGATCGACCTGATCGCGATGATGTCGATGACCACGACAAACACCAGCCAGATATATACAAAGGTCTCGTTTCCGATCGTAGCCGCAAAATCGTAGAATCCGTGAATCAGAATGGGAATCAGAAGCCCCATGACTCTTGCATTCTTGGACTCATTGATCATGCCCCGTACGCTGTACGTCTTCTCCAGCCCGTAATAATGGCCCATGAATACGCCGCAGATGCAGTGAAGCGGAACGGCCGCCAGTCCCCTCATCACCGCGATATCCATTCCGAATCCGGCGATGTAGAGCACGTTTTCCAATCCCGCGAATCCCAGCGATACACAGACCGCATACACGACACCGTCAAACACGTAATTGAATGCGGGATTTCTCCAGCTTCCGATCTGCAGCAGGACTCTTTTGCTTCCCTCTTCCGCCAGCGCGACGATAAGGAAGTTTTCGATCAGAATGAAGGCTACGCTGTTGGGATCCATGATTCCCTGCAGGAAATTCGTCCATAACATTTCCAGAATCATGGCCGGTATACAGGAAACGCATCCGAGCAGGAGCAGCTTGACAATCAGTCCCGGGGGTTCCTTTTCGATCTTATCGTGCGAATAAATATAAAAGAGAAGTACAGCGACGGGCAAAAGCCCTGCAATCAGCACCATAGTCATAGCAGTCCCTCTTTCCGGCTTTGTTTCGCCTTTAAAAAGTAAATATAGTAAATGAAATCATGCACATTATAGCATATAGTTTCGGAAACTGTACACACATTTGTCTCCGGAGAAAACATGCTTACTTTTCCATCTTCCAGAACGATGCGCTGTAGGCGGGAAGCCTGCTTCCCCCGCCAAAATCGTGCGTCTCCCCGGTGATCAGGTCCACCGCCGTTCCGCATCCCGCGTCAAAGTGGGCGACATACTCGTTTTCGTCCGCGTTGATGGCCACAAGGACCCTCTCTCCCGCCGCCTTTCTCTCGAAGATGCACTGCTTGTTGGTCAGCACAACGCTGCGGAAGTCGCCGTAGCAGAGAGCTTCGGACGATTTTTTGGCCGCCGCAAGTTTGCTGATCCACTCCGTGAGTTCGTTCCACTGAGGTGCCTCGATGCGGGGGCGCAGAGCCGGGTCACCCTGTCTCTTCTCCCCTTCGACGCCCCACTCGCTCCCGTAGTAGATGCTGGGAATGCCGGGCATGCCGAAAGCCAGCGCATAGATCAGCGGCAGGTGCTTCTTGTTGGTCAGCACACTGGCCACGCGGGTCACATCGTGATTGTCCACGAAGGACAAAAGGTGATACCCTCTGTACAGGCACCAGGGGTCGGAGCCGAACTGGCGCATCAGGGAGTGGTTGATCTCAAACATGTTCATGCTGTTGAAGCTGGAGAACAGCCCCTTGTAGCACTCGTAGTTGGTCGCGGAGTGCAGCATTCCGTCCCCCATGATGGTCTTGTAATCGCCGCCCAGGATCTCGCCGATCAGATAGAAATCCTGCTTCAGGGAATCCGTGTACCCGCGGAGTCTGCGGATGAAATCCCTGTCCAGGCAGTACGCGACGTCGAGCCGCAGTCCGTCGATGCCAAAATAGTCCACCCAGAACTTGATCGCGTCAAAAATGTGCGCGATCACTTCCTCATTGCGCAGGTTGAGCTTTACCAGGTCATAGTTGCCTTCCCAGCCCTCATACCAGAGCCCGTCGTTGTAATTCGAGTTTCCGTCGAAGCTGATGTGGAACCAGTCCTTGTAAGGGGAATCCCATTTTTTCTGCAGGACATCGACAAACTGTGTGAATCCCCTGCCGACATGATTAAACACGCCATCCAGGATCACGCGGATCCCGGCTTCATGCAGGGCGTCACACACTTCCTTGAAGTCCTCATTGGTTCCGAGCCTGCAGTCGATCTTCTTATAGTCCCTCGTATTGTATCCATGCGTATCCGACTCGAAGACCGGGCAGAAATAGACTGCCGTGACGCCGAGTTTATTAAGGTGCGGGATCCACTCCTTCACTTCGAGGATCCTGTGCGCCTGTACGCCGTCATTTTCATAAGGCGCACCGCACATCCCAAGGGGATAGATTTGATAGATCACACTTTCTTCCGCCCACATAGTTTTTCCTCCTTCATCATGTTCGGGATTTCCCGGCGGCGCTTCCAATTACCACATTTTTCTCTTTTTTGCAATAGAAAAGAAGCATATTTGCCAAAGAAATCCACACTGTCCACAAAGTTATCCACATTTTAGAGCCATTCGTCCCAGAATTTCCCGATTTTATCCCCAATTCCGCGACTGTCCGTCACCTCGGCGCCGCTCCACTGCACCGGGAAAAGCCGCCTGTAAGCGCCCGTGCAAAACCGCTCGTCCATCAGCACAACGACACCGACGTCGTCCGCCGTCCGAATGACTCTGCCCGCTGCCTGCAGGACTTTGTTCATCCCGGGATATCTGTAGGCATAATCAAATCCGTTCTCCCCCTGCCTGTCAAAATATTCCTTCAGAATCTCCCTCTGCGCGCACACCTGCGGGAATCCGGTGCCTACGATGACCGCGCCGATCAGCCTGTCCTGCCGCAGGTCGATTCCCTCGCTGAAGATACCTCCCAGCACGCAGAATCCCAGAAGGCTCCCGGTATCGCTCACTTCCTCAAAGCGCTCCAGAAACCGGACCCGCTCCTCCTCCGTCATCTGCGGCCTCTGCACGCAGAATGATGTCTCCCCGTCCTCGGGATACATTATTCCATACTGCTCCAGCACCTTTTCCATGAAAGAGTAGGAGGGGAAAAAGACCATATAATTGCCGTGCCTTTCGGACACGGTATTGTGTATGCCGGCCGCAATCCTGACATATTGGTCTACCCCGCGGCTCCTGTACCGGCTCGTCACATCTCCGGCAATAAAGAGCCCGAGCTTCTCCGGATTAAAGGACGACCTTGCGTACACCTCGTAATCCTCCTCCGTTCCGCCCAGCAGCCGCTTGTAATAGCGAATGGGCAGGAAAGTAGCGGAGAACAGGATGCTGGCCTCTCCTTTTTCGAGACACTGTGCCAGTTTACCAGATGGATCCACGCAGAACAACTGCAATTTGTATTCTTCCCGGCCGTATCTCTCGGCATAAATCTGGTAATCGCCTTCCATCCCCCCATATATGGTCACAAAATGCGACAGGGTAAAGAGCGCGTTCATAAACTCTTCCCGCACCTGCGGGGCCGGCGCATCCGCCGCCTTGCCCGCCTGCTCCCTTCCCCGCCTCTGCTCCTGCAGGATGAACTGCATCTCCTCGAGGGCCTTGGAAGCGGCATCTGCCACCGCATCAATCTCCTCCACCAAGAGGACCCGCTCTCTGCCTCCCATAACTTCCATGAAGCGCATTCCCGAAGCCGTCCCGGGCGCGCCGGCGCCGAGGGCGCTCTTCGCGTCCGCTGTGCCCGGGCCGCTCTCTGCCGCCCGCGCTGCTCCCCCTTGATCCCCCGCTGTCCGCTCTGCCTCAAAAGCTTTTTGTTCAAAATTTTGTTCAAACGCTTCCTTAAAGGGTCGGAAGGCGGTGAGCAGCTTGCCGAGCTTCTTCCACAGGGACGGATACGTCTCCCTCACGGTGCTCCGAAAGACCTTCATCTCTTCCCTCGAGAGCGTCGCGGAGAACATGTCCCGCCCCCTGTCTACCAGGTTGTGGGCTTCGTCGATCAGGAACAGGTACCGCTCTCCCCCTTTTCCCTCGGCAAAAAAGCGCGCCAGCCGCGCGTGCGGATCAAACAAATAGTTGTAGTCTCCCACCATCGCATCCGCGAAGGTCGACACATCCAGCCCCAGCTCGAAAGGGCACACATTGTACTTCTCTCCGTACGCCTCCAGCGTCTCCCTTCGAATATCTTCTTCCCGCGTCAAAAGATCGAACAGCGCCTCGTTGACCCTGTCATAGTGTCCTTTGGCCCGCGGGCAGTCGTCGGGATTGCAGGCGCGCTTCTCCATGGGACAGATCTTGTCCTTTGCCGTCAGCTGCACACTCTTAAGGTGCATCCCCGCGCCCCGGAGAATGGTGAAGGTCTCCAGAGCCACCTGGCCGGTCACTGTTTTGGCAGTAAAATAGAAAATCCTGTCCGCCTTCCCCTCGCCGACTGCTTTCAGCGCCGGAAACAGGGCCGAGATCGTCTTCCCCGTCCCGGTGGGCGCCTCCAGAAACAGCTTCCTGCCGTGGCAGATCGTGTGGTACACATGCACGGCCAGTTCTCTCTGCCCTTCCCTGTACCGGAAAGGAAATTCCAGCGACCGGAGCGAGCGGTTTCTCACCGCCTCCCACCGGGCCGCCATCGCCGCCCAGCGCACATACTCCTCCATCAGGCTCTCAAACCAGCTGCTGATTTCTTCCGCCGTGTACTCCAGCGTGAATCTGCGGATTTCCTCCGTCACGAGGCTGCAGTAGGTCATTCTGACCCGCACAATATCGAGCTGATTCTGAACACAATAAATGTAGGCGTAACATTTGGCCTGCGCCAGGTGCACCGGCTCAGGCTCCTTCATCCTGCTCACCTTTCTGTATGTTGTTTTGATCTCATCAATGGTCCAGGCCTCCCCGAAAATGGGATTCTCGGGATCCGCGCCGCAGAAAATGCCGTCCGCCCTGCCTTCCACCAGCACGTAGGGGAGGCTGTCGGGATCCGCGTCCGCCGGCACGATCGGATAATAGATCGAGAGCGGCACCTCCGCCGTATAGTCGGGCCCCGCTTCCCTCTGGAGTTTTCTGTGCATTCGCGCCCCTTCGAGCATGGCTTCCTCGGAAGCGCCTGCAGACCGCTCATCCAGGTCCCCGGCGCGCATGAGAAACTCCACGAGATCCCGGACCGAAATTCTTATATTTTTGCTCATACAAAGCAGTATAACATTCCTTTCTTTAACCTGTTATTGCATTTTTCCCGGATTTGCGATTAAATTAACCGTGTTTTATAGTTTTCAGGGCTCGAAGAGCGAGCCGCCTGTGCCGCGAAGGCACCGCCCGTCAAGGCGGGAACCTTCCCACAGAGTTTAATGCTGCCGCGAAGTTACTCTGCGGCCGGCGGAAAGGGCATTATGGAAAGATTAATCATTCCCGATCAGTATCAGTCGTCCCTGGATCTTCACGAGACCCAGATCGCCATCAAAACCGTAAAGGATTTCTTCCAGAATCTTCTGGCAGAGCGGCTCAACCTGCGCCGCGTCTCCGCTCCTTTGTTTGTCCGTCCCGAATCCGGACTCAATGATAATCTCAATGGCGTGGAGCGCCCTGTATCTTTTGACATCAAAGAATCCGGAGAGATGGCGGAAGTCGTCCATTCCCTCGCGAAATGGAAGCGCTATGCCCTGGGCAAATACGGATTCAGCGTCGGCGAAGGCCTGTACACCGACATGGTGGCGATCCGCCGCGACGAAGACACCGATAACATCCACTCCATCTACGTGGACCAGTGGGACTGGGAAAAGATCATCACCAAAGAGGACCGCACCATGGAGACTCTCAAGACAGTCGTCCAGAATGTCTACCGAGTCCTTCGCAAGACCGAGAAATACATGGCGATCCGCTACGACTACATCGAGGAAATCCTTCCTCATGATATTTTCTTTATCACAACCTCCGAGCTGGAAGCCCTCTATCCGGACAAGACTCCCAAGGAGCGCGAGTACCTGATCAGCCGCGAAAAAGGTGCCGTCTGCCTGATGCAGATCGGCGACAAGCTCGCAAACGGTGAGCCCCACGACGGGCGCGCGCCCGACTACGACGACTGGAAGCTCAACGCCGACATCCTCGTCTACTACCCCGTGCTCGACATCGCGCTGGAACTCTCCTCCATGGGAATCCGCGTCGACGCCGACGCGCTGCGCGAGCAGCTCGCCAAAGCAGGCTGCCCCGAGAGAGCGGAGCTCCCTTTCCAGAAGGCGATCCTCGAGGAGCGGCTCCCCTTCACCATCGGCGGCGGAATCGGCCAGTCCCGAATCTGCATGTTCTTCCTGCGCAAAGCCCACATCGGCGAAGTGCACAGCTCGATCTGGCCCGAGGACGTGATCGCGGCCTGCGAGAAGGCGGGCGTCGCGCTGCTGTAACCTCTCGAAAAGGTCCGGCCAATCATATTTAATAATTGCCAAAATAGCAATTCCGGGGTTGTCTCATTTAAGAGAAATCCGGAACACGCTTTTCTTACGTTCAACTGCCGCAGAAGAGGACTTCTGCGGCAGTTGTTTGTTATTGTGAGTTATTTAAGTCTATTCTGCTATGGCTTCTGCCCCTCTGGTGCCTTCTGATGTTCTGGTGCCGCAGGTGGGGCTCCTGCGGCAGTTGTTTGGCATTGTGAGTTGTTCGAGTTCCTTCTGATGTTCTGGTGCCGCAGGTGGGGGCTCCTGCGGCAGTTGTTTGGCAGTCTCCTCCAGCAGAAGAGCGAGTTGGATTATTTGCACATTTTTTCTTTCATGGCCTCCACTCACTTTTCTGATCTACTGCAGATTATGCAGAAATCCGGACAGTTCTTTCCGAAGTTGGACCAGAAACAAGAATTCTTCCTCGATGGCCCCCATAGCAGAAAGTTGTCACAACACAAAATGGAAGCAACCGTCTTAGTAATGTGCCCTATGGTCCAACTTGCCCAGAAATATGCCGATATTTACAGAATTTCAGCCTTCCGCCAAATTTCCATGGGGGCAAGCTGATCAAATTTCCCGCATATGATCCAACCAGGGCTGAATCAAGTAGATTGACGTTGAAGTGGTTGCAGAGGGTGCCCCGCAACCACTCAAACGTCAGAACGAACCTGAATCAAGCAAAATGACGCCCGAATGGTTGCCGAGCCTCCTCCACAACCACTCAAACGTCAGAAATGAGTTGCGTCCCCGGAATCCCCCATCTCCCCCAGAATCCCCCCATCATGCCTTGAAACCGCAGCAGCCTACCCTTTAATCCAATCCGTCAATTTTTCCCATTAAAGCGCTAAATCGCGCAAAGTTTCATTATTGTATTCTTGTATACAATAATTATTGTAAAATATCAACAATAATTGCCCTGTATAACATTTTCTGCTTCTCTATTTTGCCATATTGCACATGTGTATTGGGCGTTTTATAATAACCCAAAAGAGAAAGCAGTGTCCGCTTTGTTGATTATGCCCAATGGCGTTTTTCAGCCAAAGCGTTCCTTTATGTCAGAGATTGTATACAATAATACTTATATTACATTATTCGTATCCAATCGACGGCATGGCATTCTGCAGGAAACTACACCAGTCAAAAGGAGGAAACGAAAATGTCATATGTTGATGAAATCCTGGAGAGAGTGATCGCGCAGAACCCCGCACAGCCCGAATTCCATCAGGCCGTCAAGGAAGTTCTCGAGTCCCTTCGCGTCGTGATCGAAGCTGATGAGGAGAAGTACAGAAAAGAAGCTCTCCTTGAGCGCCTCACAACTCCCGAGCGCCAGATCCTGTTCCGCGTACCGTGGGTAGATGACAACGGTCAGGTCCAGGTCAACAACGGATTCCGTATCCAGTTTAACAGCGCGATCGGCCCTTACAAGGGAGGTCTTCGCTTCCACCCTTCCGTAAACCTCGGCATCATCAAGTTCCTTGGCTTTGAGCAGGTCTTCAAGAACTCCCTGACCGGCCTTCCCATCGGCGGCGGCAAGGGCGGCTCCGACTTCGATCCCAAGGGCAAATCCGACAGAGAAGTTATGGCTTTCTGCCAGAGCTTCATGACCGAGCTCTACAGACACATCGGTGCTGACACGGACGTACCTGCAGGCGATATCGGCGTTGGCGGACGTGAAATCGGTTATCTGTACGGCCAGTACAAGAGAATCCGCAATATTTATGAAGGCGTTCTGACCGGCAAGGGCCTCACCTACGGCGGATCCCTGGCAAGAACCCAGGCTACCGGCTACGGCCTCGTTTATCTGACCGAAGAGCTGCTCAAGTGCCACGACATGACTCTGGCAGGCAAGACTGTCGCTGTCTCCGGCGCCGGCAACGTCGCAATCTATGCAATCGAGAAGGCTCAGCAGCTGGGCGCGAAGGTTGTCACCTGCTCCGATTCCACAGGCTGGATCTATGATCCCGAGGGAATCGATGTAGCCCTTCTGAAAGAGGTCAAAGAAGTGAAGCGCGCAAGACTGACCGAGTACAAGGCAGCCAGACCTTCCGCAGAGTATCACGAAGGCCGCGGCGTATGGTCCATCAAGGTTGATGTCGCTCTTCCTTGCGCAACCCAGAACGAGCTTCTCATCGACGATGCGAAGCAGCTCGTTGCAAACGGCGTTATCGCAGTTTGTGAGGGTGCCAACATGCCCACCACTCTGGATGCTACCCAGTATCTCCAGGACAGCGGCGTTCTCTTCGTTCCCGGCAAAGCTTCCAACGCAGGCGGCGTAGCTACCTCCGCTCTGGAGATGAGCCAGAACTCCGAGAGACTGAGCTGGACATTCGAAGAGGTCGACTCCAAGCTCAAGACCATCATGGTCAACATCTATCACAACATCGACGAGGCTTCCAAGCAGTACGGCATGGAGGGCAACTATGTTGCCGGTGCTAACATTGCGGGCTTCCTGAAGGTTCTTAATGCTATGGAGGCGCAGGGAATCGTGTAAGTAGGTGGTGAGTTCTGCACCTGCGCATATACCCTGTCATGCACCCCGGTTTCACCGGAATGACTTGCGCACCTGCGCATATACCCTGTCATACACTCCGGTTTCAAGGACGGGAAAGATGATTTAGCAAAAAAGAGATGGCACAGCGGTGTCATCTCTTTTTTATTGTTTAGGTCCTTTCCCGTCCTTGAAAAGTCGTTTCTGACAGGGTATATGCTCCGGTGCAAAGTTTATTCCACGTTTTTGAAAAGGCGCTGCTGACAGGATATATGCTTCGGTGTGAAGTTCGCCCCTTTGATGAAGAGGAGTTCCCTCCACCACTTGCGCAAACTCCCCTCCCCAGTTATGATGAGTAGGAAAATCACAGGTTAAAGGCCCAATGCGCGGGCCGGCGCCGCGCGCGGCTGTCCGCAAGGCAGCCTCTGTCTTTATTCGCGCGCGTGTGCATCATATAACGGAGAATACTATGTCCCAATACGAACTGATCATTCCCTGCCATTTCGGCATGGAGAGTGTGTTGAAAAACGAAATCTATGAGATCGGGTACGAGATCACCGAGGTCAGCGACGGCCGCGTGACCTTTCTCGGCGACGAGGAGGCTGTAGCCCGCGCCAACATCGGCATCCGCACCGGAGAGCGCGTCCTCTTAAAGGTCGGCTCCTTCCACGCCGAGACCTTCGAGGAATTGTTCCAGGGAACTCTTTCCCTGCCTTGGGAGGAATTTCTGCCCGCCGACGCCCGCTTCTGGGTTGCCAAGGCGGCCAGCGTCAAGAGCAAACTCTTCTCCCCTTCCGATATCCAGTCCATCATGAAAAAAGCCATGGTAGAGCGGATGAAGCGCAAATACAAGATGCAGCAGTTTCCCGAGACCGGGGACTCCTATCCCGTCCGCGTCTTTCTGATGAAGGACGAAGTGACGGTCGCCCTCGATACGACCGGCGAATCCCTCCACAAGCGGGGCTACCGCAAGTACAAGGTCACGGCTCCCATCGCGGAAAATCTGGCCGCGGGCCTGCTCGCGCTGACCCCCTGGAAGCCCGACAGGATCCTCGTGGATCCTTTCTGCGGAAGCGGCACCTTCCCGATCGAGGCCGCCATGATCGCCGCAAACATCGCTCCCGGCGTAAACCGCACCTTTACGGCCGAGACCTGGAAGCACCTGATTGCTCCCTCCGTTTGGAAGGACAGCCGCGACGAAGCGCTCGACCTGGAGACGCCGAACATCGAGACGGACCTGCAGGGCTACGACATCGATCCCGATGCGATCGCCGCCGCCAGGGCAAACGCCAAGCTCGCCGGTGTGGACCACCTGATCCATTTCCAGACGAGGCCCGTTGCCAAACTCTCCCACCCCAAAAAGTACGGTTTCCTGATCACCAACCCGCCCTACGGCGAGCGCCTGACCGGTTCCGAAGAAGATTCCGTCCGAAAGCTCTACCGCGAGCTGGGGGACGCCTATCGAAGACTGGATTCCTGGTCCATGTACCTGATCACTTCCTTCAGCGGGTGTGAGGCCGAACTGGGACTGAAAGCGGCCAAAAACCGCAAGATCTATAACGGTATGCTCAAGACCTATTTTTACATGTTCCCCGGTCCCAAGCCGCAAAGGAGAAACAAACAATGAAACATCTCTTTATCATCGCAACAGGCAACAAAGGCAAGATTCGCGAGATCCGCGACATCATCACCGATCCGGACGCGGAGGTCCTCTCCATGAGAGAAGCCGGCGTGGAAGCCGATCCCGACGAGACCGGCACGACCTTTGAAGAGAACGCGCTCATCAAGGCGCGAGCCGTCTCCGCACTGATCTGCCAAAAAACAGAGGACGGCACTCTCTCTTTTGACCCGACGGATACACAGATCATCGTCATGTCCGACGACTCCGGCCTTGTGGTCGACGCCCTCGGGGGCGAGCCCGGCATCTATTCCGCCCGCTATCTCGGCTATGATACGGACTACAACTACAAGATGGAGCAGATCATGAAGCGCATGGAGGACGTCCCCGAAGAGGAGCGGACGGCGAGATTCGTCGCAGCCGTGGCCGCGATCTTCCCCGACGGGACCGAGCACGTGGTACGCGGCACCATGGAAGGCGTGATCGCGCACAGCATTAACGGACAGAACGGCTTTGGTTACGATCCTTTCTTCTATCTTCCCGAGTACGGCAAAACCAGCGCCGAGATCACGGAAGAGGAGAAAAACGAGATCAGCCACCGCGGCAAGGCATTTCGCGCCATGATCGCGCTCTACCATGTCTGGTGCGCGGAGAACGGCTCCTTAGAAGAAGCCTCAAAAGAAACTTCAGGGGACGGTACAGCCCAATGAAAATATTGATCCTTGGGGATACCCATGCGCAGGATGATATTTTTCTCCGCATCCTGTCCGCGGAAGGGGACATGGACGTTATGCTCCACACCGGCGATTTTGAAGGCAGTGAGTTTGTCTACCGCGAGCTCACGGACTGCCCCTTCTATTACGTCGCCGGCAATAACGACTTCTTCACCGATGCTCCTTACGAAAGGATCGTCGAGTTGTGCGGCTGCCGGATCTTCATGACCCACGGCCACCGCTACAATCTTCACGCCGGATATTCGGACCTGCAAAGGGAAGCCGCCCGCCGCGGCGCTTCCATCGCCGTTTACGGGCACTCTCACGAGCCGGTCGCCGAGTATTGCAAGGGCATCCTCATGCTCAATCCGGGCAGCACTTCCTGGCCGCGCCAGGAAAACCGAAGGCCGTCCTATATCGTGCTGACGCTTGAGGACGGAAAAGTGATCTCCTATGAGATCCGCTATATGGAACCGCTCGAGCAATGACCGCTGTCTTGAATCACATGGCAGCGATCTCTAACCGAGGCGGCACCGGAACTCACTTCCGTGACCGCCTCTCTCAGGCCGCGCCGGGCGATTTATTGCCGATTAAAAAAAGGCGATTAAAAAAAGTTGAAAAACTATGTTGACAATCTCAGTGCTTCAACTTATAATAACACTTGCATTTGAGATTGGTTCCGGGGTGTTGCTCAGCTTGGTAGAGCGCTTGGTTTGGGACCAAGAGGTCGCAGGTTCAAATCCTGTCACCCCGATTCAGATGTGAATTTCATAATCCTTCATTAATATGCGGGTGTAGTTCAATGGTAGAACACTAGCCTTCCAAGCTAGATACGTGGGTTCGATTCCCATCACCCGCTTAAACAATTGCCTATTTTTAGACAGTTGCAGGCAGGCACATTCTGCTGCCAAGATTATGTGTCCGTAGCTCAGCTGGATAGAGCACCGGCCTTCTAAGCCGGGTGTCGGGGGTTCGAGTCCCTTCGGGCATACTTCCGATTCAATCGGATCTTTGTTTTATGGTGGGTATGGCGTAGTTGGCTAACGCGCCAGATTGTGGTTCTGGAGACCGTGGGTTCGAGTCCCATTACCCACCTTTTTTTATTGCTTATATCCATTGGGCTATCGCCAAGTGGTAAGGCACAGCACTTTGACTGCTGCATGCGGTGGTTCGAATCCAACTAGCCCATCTGCGGGACATAAGCTCAGTTGGTAGAGCACTTGACTTTTAATCAAGTTG
>JAFUFL010000025.1 GCA_017469935.1 Lachnospiraceae bacterium | reverse complement strand
GTCTGTCTGTCTGTCTGTCTGTCTGTCGCGAGTGTGCTGCCGGTCTCAGCGAATGTCAAGAGCAAATCGCGATAATGTTCATATTGTTTTTGCCGCGCTTCGCTCTCGGCTGGCAGACAGATTTTTAAGTCATCACATATCGCTTCGAAGTTTTCTAGGACATTTACGATTCGAAGCTGCACATCATAGTCAGGGAGAGGAATCTGGTAATCCAAGACCTTCTGAAAGTCGAGGGAATCTACGGTCCCTCCTTGCTTCTTGGTTTTAGTTCGAATATCTTCCCCGTATACTTGAAGAGCAAATGACACGTATCTGGCAGAGACTCCATTTGCAACTGCTAATGCCTTTATATCCTGATTGACAGTGGTTCTAAACGGAATGTACGCAACAGGAAATGTGTGCTTCAATATTCCGGATCTGGTTACAATTGCAACACTCTCTTCCGGGAGCAAATTCATCGATGCTTCCGACAGTGCTACCTCGGTTATATGATCTTCTGTATCCGTCAACACTGATGACTTCATGTCTTTAGAGGAAATCCAAGGGATTGTTCCGTTTTCCCAGAACCTTTTCTCCTGCATAGAAGGAGTCTTCCCACCTTGCCATTTTCCCAATGCAGAGATAGGAACTTTTTGAGATTCTTTCATATGCCCTTCTAAAAGCTGTTGACTGTAATATTCATATTGCTTTCTACGAGCTGAAAGCTCTGCTGAGAGCTCTGCTGAAAGTTCTGCTGAAAGGAGCGTGAATTTGTCTAACACGCGGACAATTTCACGTTGTACCTCCAGTGGCGGTACGGGAACTTTGTACTCCATTACAGCTGCTTTATCGCCACGAGGCATTTTTGCTCCCTTAGCATGCTGCATATCATACATAAAGAACTTGTCCGATGAGAGGCAATAATATAAAAACTTCGGTTCTACATTTTTGTCTTTAATGTGTATTGGCAAGACATCACCGTTTGTTCCGCCATCAGAATCCGCAAGCCATATTTTCTTTAAGTAGGGACGAATATTACCGATTAAAATGTCGCCCACATGAAAATGAATTAATCTACCTTCATTGGGAACATACGACGAGACCGTTTTCCCCTTCTTTTCAGGAAGCAAATTATCAACGCCGACATATGTATTTGCATCGACTTTCACAGCATCAATACGCTCTTTTGGATACTCTGCGATAGTACTCAACGCTACACAAGAAACCCCATCCGGACACAGCTCCCTAATCAGTTCATCCAGTCTGCTCATTCCTCCTGCCCTCCTTCCGGATCGGCGAGTTCCGCCTCGATTTCCTCGATTGTCGGCATGCTGCCCTTGAAATCTTCCGGGATCAGTCTAGTCAGCTCATACCTGGATATCCCAAGCGGCTGACTGCTGGATTCAAGAGCGTATTGTGCCTCCACGGTGTCGAGATTTTTGCAGACCAGTAGACCAAGGGTAGGATTGTCATGCTCCGTTTTCAGCTGATGGTTTACGGCGACCACATAGGTCCCAAGCTGCCCGGCGTATGACGAATCAAATTTGCCCGCTTTTACCTCCACAACGATATAACAATGCCGCTGCGTGTTGTAAAAGAGCATATCCAGATATTTTTCTGTGTTACCTATTTCAATGCGAACTTCCCGGCCCATATAGGCAAAGCCTGTCCCAAGCTCCATTAGGAAATTCTGCACCCGGTCCATCAGAGCATCCTTCAGTTCCTTCTCATCGTATTCTTTCCGCAGCGTCAGAAAGTCAAAGCTGTAGGGATCCTTTGTGATCTCCTGCGCCAGATCACTCTGCTCCGCCGGAAGTGTCCGTGCGAAGTTTGTCAAGGCCTTGCCCTGGCGTTCATACAGATCCGTATCCAGAAAGTTCAAAAGAACGGCTCTGGACCAGTTATTTTCCATTGTTTTGCGTACATAGAATAACGCTTTCTCCCTGTCTCCTCTAGCCTTGTTCATGATCTGAATCATATGTCCCCAAGGGATCCGGAACACCTCATCTGCTGCAGGACTTTGCGAAACATCCTGTTGCGCGATTCCAACATCCGACAACTGCGAAACAAGTTGTTTCGTAAATACGCTATTATCCAATTGCGCGCCTATCTTGGGTTCAATTCCAGCCTCCGGAAACAGGCGGTAGAATTGATGCATATACAAAAGATTTCTGGGTGAGAAGGATTTCACGTCCGGTAGTTCGGTCCGCAGATCTTCGCTGATTGTCTTATAAAAATGACTGCCCCAGGCATAGGCTTCCTTCTGAGCCTCCATATCACGTCCAAGCGACCAGTAAAACCGAAGCATCTCATCGTTAACTTTCACAGCCGCCTTAATCTGGCTTCTGCGGAACCGGCTGCTGACTTCTCGGATCCAGTCGCGGTAAGTCTCATTGGTTTTGATCAGTTTACTGCCCATCCGTATTATCTCCCTCGATCTCGGCGATGATCTTATCAATCTCTTCCCGGAGCACCTGCTCCCGGGCCACAATCTCCTGGATTTCTGCGTTCAGCTTGACTATGTCAACTTTCTCCCGGGTATCCTCGGCCTCCACATAGGTCGAGACAGAGAGATTATAATCATTTTCCGCGATCTCATCATAGGATGCCAGATGAGCGAAGTACTTCACCTCTTCGCGGCCGGCAAAGGTGTCCACGATCTTTTCTATATTTTCCTGCGTCAGCTTATTATTGTTTGTGACCTTAATGCACTCATTCGTGGCATCGATGAATAAAACCCGGCTGTCCGGCTTGCTCTTTTTCAACACCATGATGCAAGTCGCGATACTGGTTCCGAAGAACAGGTTGCTCGGAAGCTGTATCACGCAGTCCACAAAGTTGTTGTCGACCAGGTACTTGCGGATCTTTTTCTCCGCTCCTCCGCGGTACATTATGCCGGGAAAGCAGACAATGGCTGCCGTTCCGTTCGGAGCGAGCCAGCTTAGTGAATGCATGATAAAAGCCAGATCGGCCTTGCTCTTGGGTGCAAGCACCCCTGCAGGAGCAAACCGTGGATCGTTGATCAGAAGAGGATTTTCATCTCCGGCCCATTTGATGCTATAGGGCGGATTTGAGACGATCAGTTCAAACGGCTCGTCGTCCCAGTGCTGCGGTGCCGTAAGGGTGTCTTCACAAGCAATGTCAAACTTATCAAATTCGATATCATGCAGGAACATATTGATCCTGCAGAGGTTGTACGTTGTGATATTGATCTCCTGACCGAAAAACCCGTTGCGTATGGCATCCCGGCCCAGGATCTTTTCCGCCTTCAGAAGAAGAGAACCGGACCCGCAAGCCGGATCGTATACTTTGTTGATCTCTTTCTTTCCGACGGTTCCAAGTCTTGTCAGCAGCTCAGAGACGTCCGCCGGTGTGAAGAACTCGCCGCCGGACTTCCCAGCATTGGAAGCGTACATGGTCATCAGATATTCGTAGGCATCCCCGAACGCATCGATGTCATGATGCTTCACATCTCCCAGATTCATATCAGCAACGCCGTTCAGGAGCTTGACCAGCTTTTCATTGCGCTTGGCAACAGTTGCTCCCAGTTTATTGCTGTTTACATCGAAATCGTCAAACAGCCCTGCAAACTGCCCTTCCGAAGAACTCCCCTTCGCGGACTCCTCGATATGCCGGAATACCCTCTCCAGAGCTTCATTCAGGTTTTCGTCTTCCGGCGCCTTGACACGGACATTGCAGAAGAGTTCACTCGGTAATATAAAGAAGCCCTTTTCTTCCACCAGCCCTTCTCTGGCCTCCTCGGCCTCCTCATCCGGCATCTGCGCAAAGTCAAAGTCCTCGTTGCCGGCTTCTGCTTCGCCATTGTTGATATAGTTGGTCAGATTCTCCGAAATATAACGGTAGAACATGGTGCCGAGCACGTAATTTTTAAAATCCCATCCGTCTACGGCTCCGCGAAGCTCATCCGCGATCGCCCATATGGCGCGATGAAGTTCGTCTCGTTCCTGTTCTTTCTTGGTGTCAATCATGATGAGTGCTCCTTTTGTTCATTCTCCACAGTTATGAATGATATCATCGTTTTTCACCGGTACACAGCCGGCAATAATCCGCTCTTTTCGGCAGCTGCTTCTGCAGCCGTTCGCATCTTCTCAGTCTCTTTCGGCTCCTGCTGATCATTGAACTGCTGAAAGCTCATGCACAGTCCGATCCCCCCGGGCACCTTGTTAATCATTATCTTCGGAACAACATTCCTGTCAGCGCGAACCGTGATCACACCGTCCCTGGCCGTATAAGTGATATTTCCGTTGTAGCGGGAACTGTGTACATTGGCAAAGTCCATCATGTCCCCAGCCGGTCCCGATGCCCAGTCGCGGGCGAAATGGTCCGGCGAATCCTCCGTGCTGTTAAAGAAAGCGAAGGACGGATTGACCGCCTCAAGAAATTTATAGGTGTTGCTGGTGGGACCGCCGTGGTGGCTCATCTTGTACAGGTCGGCGGATACGTCAATTCCTTTCTCGAGAATCTCGTTCTCCATGATTTCTTCTATATCGCCGCAGGTCAGATACCGGATCCCGCCTCCCGTGATGCGCGCCACCAGGGAATTGTTATTTATATAGGCGGGATTATGGTCCTCATTTTCATAAGTGGTGCCGTACAGGATCTCCACCAGGGCGTCTCCGACCTGAAAGCTGTCCCCCGGATGAAGGACCGTCAGCGGGATCTTCTTCTCAGCGGCAAGCTCCCTGATCCCTCTGTCTATGCTCATGAACCAGCCGATCTCGGCTCCATAGTCCTCGTCGGTAGGCCACAGATATCCGTCATCCGGCAGATAGACGGCGGTAACTGTAAAGCGGTCGTCCCTCATGATGGGCCGGATGTTGCAGAAGTGATCCGCATGATAGTGGGAAAGATAGATGGAAAACTTCGTATATCCGTTGTCGATCAGAAACTCTTTGAGCTCATCCTCGCATTCCGGCATAAAGGTATCCATCAGCATACACTCCCCGCCGCTCTCGATCATCGTGCCGTCGCCCCAGCCGTCGTCACCGAAGTCGATCGCCGTGACCTTGAGCGCTGATGAAGGGTCGGGCTCTGCGGTCTGGGCTGCCCCCTCTCCCTTTTCAGAAGCCCTGACCGGGAGTACAACGGTTACCGCCAGTATGAGTAATAATGACATTAACAAGTCTCGATTTCTCATGGCCTGTCTCCTAAGTTCTTTATTCTTAACTCAATTTACCATATGTTCCGCGCTTTCTTCTACTTGTTGTTCTGAAAGAGACTGTTCAAATTAGCAGAAAAATATACCTAATGCAACAAGCCTTGTTTTGTGCCAAGGTGGAATTCTTTGGCCGGAGTGGTGCCCCGGCGAGTTGGATTATAGGTTGGTAATTTGATCAATCTGCCTCCATGGGAAAAAGAGCAGAAGCTAAAAATCTGTAAATAGCAGGCTCGTTCTCCGAATCGTTGGATCACAAGGCTCATTTTAAAGGCCGCTGCCTCCATAAAGGACCATTGACAACTGCCTGCTATGGGGGCCATCGAGGAAAAGTTCTTGCTATTAATCCAACCCAGAGGTATTTTCTCTTGATTTCTTTATTATATACCGGTAATCAGAAAAAGCGATGGAGGCCAGGGAATGCAAAAGTGTTCAAATAATCCAACGCAGTCAATTACCTGGCGCTGTGTGTGATCCCAGCCCAACGGGATGGGAAAAATCAGCAATTCGTCAGATTTCCCCCGCAAAGAAAGCAAGCTTTTTCCCGTCAATCAGCAAAATAATTCCTTACGACACCGCAATTTGGTACAATAAATACATGTACAACTTCAGTCATAACAAGGAGGTTCCGCAATGCCCAAAGAGGTAAATCCGAGAATACATGTCAATGAAAGAGATTATCCGATCAGAGACCATCACTGCGATGACCCGGTCAAGCGCAAGATGGTGATGAAGCTTGCGAGAATGATCACCGATAATATCCCCAGGAAGCTCCCGGGCGGGATGCACGAAAACCACATGGATTTCTGGATCCTGGACCGGCTTCTTACAAAGCGTGAGGTCGCTTTTCTGCTCAGTTTCAAGAAGCGCCGCGTGGGGCTGACCACCGCCGAACTGGCGCAGCGCAACCACATCAGCGTTAAGAAAGCCCAGAAGATCATCGACCACCTGTTGTGGATCGGTATTTTGGAGCAGAATCGCGACAACGAAGACCATCACATCCAGTATCTGGTGCCCAAGTGGGTCGTCGGCTCCGGCGAGTACATGGTCGAGCACAAGACGCTCCCCGATCTGCATCCGGAAGTCGCGACCATGTTCAACCTGGCTCCCCAGGAGCCTCTGGAGCTGGCCGCCAAGCTCGTCCCTCCCGGAGGCGCGGGCATCGGTATGCACGTCATTCCGGTGGAAAAGGCCATCGACACCGCTTCCACCTCCGTCAGCGTGGAGCACCTCTCCCACTGGCTTGACAAATATGACACTTTTTGTACAATGGTATGTGCTTGCCGCAAAGCTCAGCGCATCCGCGGCGAGGGCGTAGGCGATATAGAGGGCCACATGTGCATCGGTGTAGGCGATATCGCGGAGTTTCTCGTCACTTCCGGCAAGGACGCCAAGTACGTCACACGGGAAGAAGTTAAAGAGATCCTGGAGCGCGCCGAGCGCAAGGGTTACGTCCATCAGATCACCAACCTGGACGGCCCGAACCGCATCGTCGGTATCTGCAACTGCTCTCCGGGCAGCTGCTACGGCCTGCGCACCTCCCAGCTCTTCAATACGCCCAACATGTCCCGCAGCGCATACCGCGCACACGTAGATCCGGCCAAATGTGTCGCCTGCGGCAAGTGCGTGGAAGTATGTCCCGCCGGCGCGGCAAGGCTGGGCCAGAAGCTCTGCAAGGCCGACGGCAGCAAGGTTGTCTACCCTATGCATGAACTTCCCGATGACCACATCTGGGGCGAAGACAAGTGGGATCCCGATTACCGCGACCACAACAAGATCAACTGCTACGACACAGGCACATCCCCCTGCAAGACGGCATGTCCCGCGCACCTGGCAGTCCAGGGCTATATAAAGATGGCTGCGGAGGGCCGCTATCAGGAAGCCCTCAGGCTCATCCGCCAGGATAATCCTTTCCCGGCAGTCTGCGGAGCGATCTGCAACCGCCGCTGCGAGGACCGCTGCACCCGCGGGCTTATTGACCAGCCGGTCGCCATCGATGAGATCAAGAAATTCCTCGCTCTTCGCGAGCTGGAACTTGTAAAGGAAGGAACCGCTTCGGATGAACTCGCGCAGTACCTGCCCGTCTGCGAGAACGGCGAAGGCAAACAGTGGGATGACTATCCCATTGCTGTCATCGGGGCAGGCCCGGCAGGCCTCAGTGCCGCTTATTACCTGCGCACTGAAGGATATCCTGTCACGGTCTTCGAGCGCGAGAACCGTCCCGGCGGAATGCTCATGAACGGCATTCCCTCCTTCCGCCTTGAAAAAGACGTCGTGGAGGCAGAAATTGAGATCATTAAGCGCATGGGCGCCAAAATAGAGTGCGGCGTGGAAGTCGGTAAAGACGTAACGATTCAGGAGCTGCGTGACCGAGGTTTCAAGGCCTTCTACATTGCCATCGGCCTTCAGAGCGGAAGACTTGCCGGCGTGCCCGGCGAATCCGCGGAAGGCGTGGTAACAGGCGTCGATTTCCTTCGCCGTGTCAATCAGGATAATTCCGTGCGGCTTAGCGGCGATGTCGTAGTGGTCGGCGGCGGCAATGTGGCGGCAGATGTGGCTCGCACGGCACTTCGCGTAACAGATGGCAAAATCACAATGCTCTGCCTCGAGTCCAGACAGGAAATGCCCGCGGCCGAAGACGAGATCGCGGAAGTGGAAGAAGAAGGCATCACCATCATGAACGGATGGGGGCCCAAAGAGGTGCTCTCCGAGAACGGCAAAGTCACGGCGATCGTCTTCAAGAAATGTGTCTCCGTCTTCGACGGAAATCATCGCTTCGCACCTGTCTACGACGAGAATGAGACCATCACTGTTCCCTGCAGCAATATTTTGATGGCGATCGGTCAGTCCGCCGACTGGGGCGGCCTGCTCGATGGCACCAACGTACAGCTTCGCGGGAACGGAGCGGCAATGGCCAATCCGACTACTTACCAGACCAATGAGCCTGACATATTCGTCGGCGGCGATATCTATCACGGCGCGAAGTTCGCTATTGACGCCATCGCAGACGGCAAGGAAGGCATGGTCTCCATCAACCGCTTCGTCCACCCCGGCCAGTCCTTGACTATCGGCCGCGATCTGCGCGAATTCATCGAGCTCGACCGCACCGATATCCGCGTTGAATCCTATGACAACGCCGGCCGACAGGCTCCCGGCTTAAAACCCGGAAAAGCGGCAGAGACCTTCCGCGATCTCAGGCTTCCTCTCACCGAAGAGCAGGTCAAAGCGGAGGCCAACCGCTGCCTGAAGTGCGGCGCGACTGTCGTCGACCTCAACCAGTGCATTGGCTGCGGCCTGTGCACTACACGCTGCGAATTTGACGCGATCCATCTAAGCAGGGATATTCCTCATGCGGCAGACATGCACACCGCGGAGGAAATGAAAAAATGCGTAGCACCCTATGCATTAAAGAGAGGATTCAAGATCCTCAAGACAAAGGTGACCGGAAAATCCGATTACCCGACTGAACAGACAAACTGATAAACAATACAAAATGGAGTAAATAATGGAAATTGGAATTGATTTGCAATACCTGTTGTTTCTGCAGAACCTGAGATTGGCAACAGGCGGTATTTTTGATGAGTTTTTTAACGGGATGAGCAAGGTCGCTGTCGACGTCCTTCCCTTTCTCCCTTTTTTGATCTTTCTGTGCGTAAGTAAGAAATGGGGCTATCGAATTCTTACTTCCTATCTCGGCGCGGATCTCCTGAACGGAGTCGTCAAACTCACGGTTTGTGCTTACCGCCCCTGGATCCGCTCGGACCTGATCGAGCCCGCAGGGGATTCTAAGGTGGCCGCCACCGGCTATTCTTTCCCGAGCGGACACACCGTATCGGCTTCTTCCCTCTATGGAAGTGTCGTCGAGAACCAATGGAGTAAGCGAAGATGGCTCGCCGTCATCTGTATCATCTGTATCCTGCTGACCGGTTTTTCAAGAAACTTCCTCGGCGTCCACACTCCGCAGGACGTCCTTGTCGGCCTCACAGAAGGTATTGTTATGATCCTTATCGTGAGAAAGGCAAGCCAGGCGATCGGCGATAACGAGAAAACCTACGATATCCTCACACTTGTCGGCATCCTGGTAGTGGTCGCTGTTTTGATCTATGTCCAGGTCAAGCCCTATCCGATGGACTATGTGGACGGTAAACTTCTGGTCGACCCGCAGAAAATGATGAACGACTGCTTCAAAGCCTGTGGAGCTTTCCTGGGCCTTCTTCTCGGAAGTTATGTGGAGCGCCACTACATCCACTATGAGATCCCGGTCGGATACAAAAATCTTCCGATCCAGGCCGGCGTCTCCGTCGCGCTTTTATTCATCTGGAAGGCATACTTTGAGAAGGCCACCATCATCCCCGCCCTTGGCGGACACTGGGGAAACCTCATTTCCCGATTTGGCATGGTGTTCATCGGCCTCACACTGATCCCGTACCTCATTATGAAGAGTGCCAGGGAATATCAGCAAACTGCCGCCTGACACATTTAACACAAGGATTTAAAAACCCGGACTCTATACAAAGAGCCCGGGTTTCTTATTTTACAAAATCGGGATCTTGATCTTCATATCCGACAGCGGATACGCCGCGCACGCATGCACGTAATTGAAGTCCTTATCCGCCTCTCTCCTGCCATCGCCCTCCGGGCAGACGAAGTAGTCGCCAGACAGCACCTTGGTCCTGCAGAATCCGCACTCGCCGCTGCGGCAGCCGGTCTCGATGCGGATGCCGGCGCGCTCAAGCGCCACGACAATGCTCTCGCAGGCTTTCGCGGGAATCTTTACCTCGCTGATGCCGCGCACCACGGTAAGTTCGAAGGTCTCATCTCGCAGGTCGCGGGGATAGCCCTCATAGACAGCGATGTCTTTGACCTGCCCGAAGACCTCAAAGCGCACGCGCCTTTTGGGAACGTCCAGCTTTGCGACTTCACCGCGCAGGAAGGTGTACATCACCTGCGGCCCGCAGATAAAGTACGTCGTATCCTCCGCCGAATACTTTTTGATGAGTTCCGCCGTCAGGAACCCTTTCTCGCCGGTCCAGCCGGGCTCGTCGCCGCTGAGCACATGCACGATGTGCAGCTTATCGCAGGCACCGTCCAGCGCTTCCAGCTCCTCCTTCATGACGATATCGTCCGAGGAGGCCGATCCGTAGAGGATCGTCAGGTCGATGTCCAGCGTCCCGTTCACCACTTCCTTGGCCATGGAGGCGAAAGGCGTGATGCCGACGCCGCCGGCCAGTGCCACTACATGCTTTGCATCGCGCAGCGGCTCGTAGTAGAACTGCCCCAGTCCCATGGTCCCTGTCAAAATATCGCCGACTTTAAGCTCATCGTTGACATAGTCGCAGATAAAGCCGTCGCCCTTGGATCTTCTGACCGTGATCTCCACGAAGGGCTTGTCCGCCCTGGCCTCATAAGGCGCGGAAGAAATGGAATAGGGCCTGGAGATCAGGCTCTCGCCGATCTTGAAGTCGAGCACAATGTACTGTCCCGCATAGAAGAAGGGCAATTTTTTGCCGTCCGTGCGCTCGAAGCGGATGGTCTTGGCCGTCTTGCAGGCGGGCTTAATCCCGGTTACCACAAGTTCGATCGGGCCGGGGTGCCACTCTCTTGAGACATTTCCGATCGGGTCCACGTCCGTGAGCGCGGGCGAAGCGGCGTCAAACGCCATCATGCGCGCCGCCGTGACGCGGGAGGCTCCGCTGACGTCCGCTAAGAAATTTTTGACTTTCATCAGTTTGCCTCCTTTCTAGCCGCAATGTCATCCAGTATATTCTTGGCGGCTTTTCTTCCGTTGGTCACCGCCGGTCCCATGCCGTCTCCGGAGATGGCGTGGGCGCCCGCAAACTCAAGCCCCTCTATAAAGCGCTCCGCTTCCGCCGTCTGGAGCCTTGCGACGATGTGGTCCTCCATGGTGTGCGCGTAGCCGTAGATGCAGCCGTTCCAGGCCCCTGTGTAGTGGGCTATGGTCATGGGCGTCTCGATGACGCACTCCAGCACATGGTCCAGAAGATTTACGCCAAAATAGTCCGACATGTCGTCGATCAGCTGCTTGGCCACTTCGTGCTTGACGCGGTCATAGTCTTCCGCCTTGACAGTCTTCCAACCGTCCACGCGCGGGAGCACCGTCACGCTGAAGGAGCAGGTGCCCTCCGGCGTCACGCCGGGATTGCCGTAATTGTGGCAGATGCAGGTCAGATATCTGTAAGGGCCAAGGCCCGCCAGGTTCTCATAGAGCACATCCGTGTCCATGGTGTCGCCGCGGAAGATGCTGTAATCCTTAATATTCAGCTCCTCGGCCGGCTTGTCCAGGATCAGGATGACCGAGAAGGCAGTCAGCGACAGGCGCCTGCCGTTGACCATCTTGGTGGCTTCTGCCGGCACTTCACGCAGAGGCTCGATCATGCTGGTGTATACCTTGTTGGGATAAGCGGAGGAGATCACGTAGTCCGCGTGGATCTCGTCGCCGCGCGCCGTGCGCACGCCGTAGGCCCGCCCGTTCTCCACCAGGATCTTGTCCACATGCTGGCGGTACTCGATCTGCACGCCCATCTCTTCGGCGCGCTCCGCCATCTTCAGGCTCATCTCATGGCTGAGCTTCTTGGGGATCATGGAACCGTAGCCCACGTAATCCGCCATCAGGACGGAATAGATGGTGAAGGGAAGATCCGAGAAACCGCTGCCGACATAGATCCAGTAGGGCGCCAGAAGATCCAGCGCCTTCTGCGGCAGGTCAAAAGTGTCGAGCACTTCCTTGGTGGAATAGCCCGCCGTCTTGACGAACGCCTCGTGCTTAAGGAGCATCTGCGGCTTGCTCATGGGATGAATGGAGAGCTCATTGACGCTGTTAAAGACCGTGTCGCAGAGCTTCAGGAGTTTCAATACTTTGTCATAGGTGCCCGGCACCTGCTCGTCGATCTCGCGGGAAAACCGCTCCAGGCCCGGGTGCAAAGTAACTTCCAGGCCGGGAAGGCTGGCGTGGTAACATTCCGGCACCTGCAGCCAGTCAATATCGACGCCCATGTCGTCGAAGAACTTGCCTACCTTGAGCCGATTGTTCTTCGGACCTATGGACATCATCTCGTGAAGCGCCGCCTCGATCTCTATACCGCCGCGGACAAAGCTCGTGGCGATGCCGCCGGGCAGGTTGTGGCGCTCGAGCACGAGCACATCCAGCCCCTTATCGGCCAGCATGAGCGCGGAGGAGAGGCCCGCCAGGGCCCCTCCGATCACGATCACGTCATAATGATCTTTGTAAAATTTCATAATCGATTGTCTCCTGTGATGTCATTCACTGTGAAAGAGTCTCCTCAGGTCCGCCCGGGACAAATCAGAAGAATCTCTCCACCAGCTCGCGGGAGTACTCGCAGGTCTCGTCCATGTCGCCGAAGCTCATGATCTCGCCCGCATAGTAGGTGTCGTACTTGCCCTGCATCGCCTCTACTTTGTCATACCAGCCGTCCCTGTAAGCGTTCGTGAACACGTGCGGGAAGTAGTAGACGCTCCACTCGTTTACGACGTTGGCAGCAGGGTTGCCCATGACCTCCAGGTCCTTGAGAACTCTGGCTCTGCACTTTTCATAGGGAACCTCTTCCATTTTCTTATGTTTGCGGAGCGCATAGGTCGTGATGACCTGGTCCACCGTGTCTCTCCAGCGGCGGTAGTAAACCATCAGATGGCCCAGTCTCTTGGGGACCATGTTGTCGAATACATAGTAGGAGATCTCGGGATGGTCTTCCGGCTTGGTCTCGACGGCCAGCACGTCATAGCGCTCGTACTCGATCTGGGAGAAGAGCTTCTTCTCGTCCGTGCGCGCGTCAAAATAGTCCACCATGCCGACCAGTCCGTCGTCTCTGTTCTCTTTCCGAGGCACATAGAGAGGAGAAGTGACGATGATCTTGTCGTATTCCTCGACTTCGCCGTTCACGGTCACATAGACCTTGCCGTCTTTTCTCTCGACCTTGTCGATCTTGCTGTTAAGTCTGGCCGGATTCTTGAGGTGGTCGTTTAAGGACTCCCAGATGAACTGCGTTCCGTTCTTCCATGTCCAGAGGTTGATCTTGACGAAGTTCATGCAGGTCTGGAAATCCAGATACTTCAGGACATAAGCCGCGGGAATCTCGTCAAAATATCCATAGCCGAAAGACGTGAAGGGGCCGATCCAGATGTCCTGCACCAGCTCTACGCCGTTGATCTCGCAGAATTTCTTGAAAGGAAGCGCCAGGTCCTTGAGGTTGGGGTTTACGCCGCTGACGGGCTCTCTTTTGGCACTGGCTGCGGAGAATCCCTCGTAGCGTCCCTCCGCTACGCCGCGGTGGCCGTTGATATCATATCCCTTATATTTGGTCTCAAGGAGCTCGCCGAATTTCTTAAGCTGCTTCTTCATCTTGAGAAGGCGCGGGATCTTCTTGATATTCTTCTTGGGCTCAAAGGGCTCTATGACCTGGCCCAGTCTGTTCTTGTAGTTGCGGTTGAGCTTCGGGCCGTCGTGGGTGATGCCGCAGAACTCCTCGACATCGTGTACCGCGTAGTAGGACGGAACACCCATGATCGCGCCCATCTCATAGCGGCGTCCGTTGTAATAGGGAGACCAGCACTTTCCGCCGACGCGGTCGTTCTTCTCGAGGATAGTGTAGTTCTCGTAACCCTTCTGCTCCAGATACATGCCTGCGGAGAGGCCTGCCGGGCCTCCGCCGATAATACAGATCTTGATGTTCTTGTCCATTTTGCTCTACCTTTCATTATTAAACTGGTTTTTCTGCTTCCCAAGCAGTCGTATTAATATTAGTATACCGCCAAATTGTTAAATATTCATTAACATTCGATGTAATTTCACACATTCTTTGTTAAAGAATGCTATACTTAACCTATGAAGACTAAAGTATTTCCTCCAAAATTTAATAGTTTCGCGGAGGCTCTCAGATTCTTCGCGCATAATGATCCTGAACGGCCGCTTCTTGTTTATGAAGAAGGCGGAGCGCCTGTAAAGAAGAGCAGCGCCGATTTTGCGGCGTCTGTATTTGCGCGCGCCGAAGAGATGCGCGCTTTTGGAATGACCTGTCTGGGCGTTCTGTGCGACGGTTCCCTTGACTGCGTCGAGACGATCTTCGCATCCGCCGTCGCAGGACTGCAGACCGTTCTTCTGGATGAGAACGCCGACGGCACTCTTTTGCAGGAGCAGATCAGGCAGACAGATATCGATATTCTCTGGAGCAGCGATCCGGATCTGGTGGAAGAGCTGACTCCTTATCTCACTGACGGGATCGCGCCGCGGGCAGAGGCCGCCGATCCTTCTGTCGAGGGCAGCGACATCCTCTTCTTTACTTCCGGCACCACGGCGAGCAGCAAGGCTGTCGTCCTGACAGACCGGAGTCTTTTGGCAGCTGCTTATAATGGGAGCTGTATGCTTCCTCTCTCTCAGGACGACACACTGCTGTGCATGCTTCCACTGAACCATGTGTTCGGCTTCGTGTGCGGCCTCCTGTGGGGAATGGAATGCGGCGCGGCTGTAGCCCTTGGTCGGGGCGCAAGGTACTATACCATGGACTTCGAATTCTACAAGCCGACGGTCCTCTCTGCCGTTCCGCTTCTTCTGAGTTTCCTCGTGCAGCACAAACTGATGAACAACGAACTCCGTCTCGTTCTCGTGGGAGCCGGAGACTGCTCTCCCCAGCTGTTAAACAGCGCGGTACAGCAGGGCGTACAGGTCAGTTTCGGTTACGGGCTGACGGAGACAAGCTCCGGCGTCGCGATCAGCGTGCCGGGCAGTCCCTCTTTTGACCCGTTCGCATTGGAAGTCTGCCCTGAAGATACTGTGGCGCTGGCCTCTGACGGAGAGATCCTCATCTCGTCTCCGAGCTGCATGATGAAGGGTTACTACAAGCATCCGGAAGATACCGCGGCAGTCCTGAAAGGAAATCTTTTCTTCACCGGCGACGTCGGGAAATGGGATGAAAACGGCAGACTCCATGTCATCGGCAGAAAAAAGGAGATTCTTGTACTCGCCGACGGCACCAAGATCTTTCTTCCCGAGTACGAGGCGCGTATTATGGCCGCTCTTCCCGGGCGCGATTTCACAGTTCTTGAGAGGGACGGGAAGCCGGTCCTTCTGCTCGTCGACAAGGAATCGTCCACATGGCCGGAAGAGATGCGGGAACTTTCGCGCTCCATGGTACAGGAAGAACTTCGCGGCGCCATGTCGCAGCTTCCGCGCGGACAGCAGCTCAGTGAGATCCTGTTCACGGATCAGCCGCTCCCCCGCACCGCGACCGGCAAGGTAAAGCGCTGGGAAATCCATTGTCCGTAAACCGGTCCATATGCACATGGGCCTTTTACAAAATACAGCTCGCATAGTCAGTCATACTTGTTGTTTTTCATATGTGGCTGCGGCCACTGTCCTGATGCAAAGGGAGGGCACAGAGATTATGAGAAAACTAATGTCACTGATACTTGCAGCAGTCCTCGCGGCTTCGCTATGCAGCTGCGGCGGAGATTCTTCCTCCACGGGCCCGGAAAAGCCCGCTGAAGTAACTACAGAGGAGAGCAAACAGGAGGCGGAAGCCGCTCCGGCAGAAGCGGCGGACGCGAATGCAGACGCGGCAGATCCGGCACAGCCGGAAGTTTCCGGAGAAGCGCAGAAAGCCGAAGTAGCTGTTCCCGAACAACCCACGCAGGCGGAAGAGATTGCCGATAAGTACACTGTATCGGATCTTCCCGTTGAAGGTGAATACACTATCTTCGCCGTGCGGAATGAAGGCTATACCGTGAGTTCCACGGAGATGGAGATCGAGTCCACCATGAGCCTTTTGGCAGAAGGGACCGGCTCCTTAACGTTAATGGGCGACACCATCGACATTACTTCCTGGTCTTCCGAAGATGGAGCCTTCAATCTCTCGCTGGCAGATGGAACCGTCACCGGGGGCAATGCCAGGGGCGGCGTCATAGAACTGGACATCTACGGGACCGGCGATATGCTGCTGATCTACGCGCAGGAAAAGGCGGACACCTCAAGCTATACGCTTCTCACCATCGATGAAGTTAAGGAACAGATGGCGGCTGCCGAAGAAGCCAACAAGACCAAACTCGACAATATTTTGGACGGCATCGATCCCGTCGCCGGAGCTCACCTCCGCTACCAGCGCCGTCTGGACGCCCTTAACACAGTACAGGATTATGATGTATACGCTAAGGATGGCGTTTACTACTCCGCCAGAACGACGAAAGTCGCCGGAGCGGAGAGCACCTTAGTCACCTTTATCAAGGACGGCAAAGTGTACAACCTCTATCCGGACAAAAAGACCGGAAACTATGTCACGGATCTTCCTCTGAGTGTCACAAATGACAACATCCTTCTGATGGATGACCTCTTCTCCGAAATGCGGATGGCGTCTGTGAGGACAGACCAGGTCGAAGAAGACCGCGAGATTGAAGGCGCTTCTTTCCCGGCAGAGGTCTATCCGCAGACGGAATACAGCCCCGAGACCGTTTTCTATTTTGCCGAAGACGGATCCCTTGCGTACTGCTACACGGCGGCGCCGGTGATCGAATCCGCCGCTTATGTCGGCGATTCGCTCTATACGGTCGGATCTATTGACGGTGAAGTGGATGAGTCCCTGTTCGATATCTCCGCTTACACGATACAGGAGTGATCCCGTTGACAGCGCATACATGACAGAACTCCGGATTGCGGATATAATGATTATGCCGCATGAATAACTGACACATATTGACTTGCAACTGAAAGGATATCTGCGCCATGGATCGAAGCAAAATTGTTGAAACCTGCAGAGAAGTAATCTACGAGTGCGTCCCCGATATGGAAGGGCAGCCGCTCTACGAGGATACGGTTATCAATACAGACACAGCCATCGACTCCATGGGCTTTACTATGATCATCTGCCGGCTCGAGGCGAGATTCGATGTCAAGATCCCGCAGAGGCAGTGGTCTAAAATGTCCACCTTCGGCGATGTGGTGAACGCCTTCGATAAGCGGATCAACCGGAGGTTTTGATTATGAAGGTATACAGACAGGATTTCCAGGTCCTCTCCTCTGATGTGGATATGTCCCGCACCCTGCGCCTGTCCTCGCTGTTCACGCGTCTTCAGGAGGCGGCGATCGCGCACACGATCGATCTGGGGGTGCCCCGGGACAAGACGCTGGATCAGGGACTTCTGTGGGCTGTTACGCAGTACCGCGCGGTCTTTCACCGGCTTCCGGAATATGACGAGAAGGTCACGCTTCTCTCCTGGCCGGGTAAAACGATGCATCTGTATTTTCCCAGATATTTCCGCCTTGTGGACACCAAGGGGCAAGTCCTGTTCGAAGCCGTCTCGCTATGGGTCCTGATTGACAGTAAGACCCGCGGGATCGTTTTCCCGGAGAGCCATGACATCTTTATCAAAGAGACCGTGACCGGAAATGAGCTGCCCATGCCGGGGCGCATCCGCACGGAAAAGATCTCCGCCGCGGAGCCGTTCAAAGTCCCCTACAGTTATGTGGATCTCAACGGGCACATGAATAATGCCAGGTACTACGACCTGGCAGTGGATCTGATGCCCGAAGCGCTGCGCCGGCGAAAGCTGCGTGAACTCTCTTCCGAGTACATCGGCGAAGCACGGCTCGGAGATACGATGAATGTGGGCTTTGCCGAATCGGAAAATTCCTTCTACCTCTGCGGGGAGAAGGAAAAGACGGTTTTCAGAATGAAGATGCTTTTTGAATAAGTTCAAGGCTCGCAGAGCGGCCGCTGAGAATTTCTCACGCGGCCGCTTTTTTATTCGTCCTCGCACTCCTCGAACTCTTCACTCTCCTCGAACTCCTCACACTCCTCGCACTCCGCTTCGATCTCCTTGATCACGCACTGGTTTCCGTCGACCAGCCATGTCTCACCGCTGCCGCAGTACGGGCATTCCTTGCCGTATCTGACGGTCTCGTAAGTCCTCCCGCAGTTTCCGCAGAAGGTCACTGCCGGGATCGTCACAAGACGCAGTTCCGACTCCGCAAGCACCGGGTGCCTGACCTTAAAGTAATTCCAGCAGTCGACGAACAGGTCCGTCATAATTCCGGACACCTCGCCGACCTCCAGAGTCACCGACCCGATTTTCTTAATGTTCTGTTCCTGTGCCGTCTCATCCAGCATCTTTGCAATATGTAGTATGATTCCCATCTCATGCATAATGGTTCACCCTTTCCGGGTCTGTGCTCTCTCATCAGAATTCCCGCTTAAGTATACCATGTTCCGCACATCCTATTAACCCGACATTACTTTTACAGCTCCGAAAATCCGATGCCGTATACTGACATCAGTAAGAAATTCTTCTTCAACAGAGATGGCTCCCTACGCAAGAACAACTGGGTCAGTGTCGGCGGCAAGCTCTACTACTGCGACAGCAACGGCAGGATCGTGACCGGCTGGCAGAAGATTAACGGCAAGAGGTTCTACTTTGACCGCAATGGTGTCAGGATCAAATAAGGATTAATCAATCTTGCAAAATATACTGCGCCCGGGGCGGCTCAACAGCCCCGAACAAGGCTGCGGCAGCTGCTGAATTTCCATCAGCAGCTGCCGCAGCCTTTTACTCCTTGATTTCCTTTATGCATTTAAATGTACGGTCTTGTACAGTGGGGGAGTCCCTTAAGGTGTCCGGATCACTTCTCGGCGGGGAATGCCTTTAAGCTGTCAGATCACTTCTCGGCGGGGGAAGCCTTTAAGGTATCTGATCACTTCTCGATGATCCGGATCACGGATCCGATCCCGATCTCCGGCATGGGCTTTGCCTCTACATAGATGGTGCCGGGAAGCTCCGCCTCCGTCGCGCCGCTGAAGTTGAATGTGCAGTGGCCAAGGCCTTTGAGTGTGATGGGCGCCTCATAGCCGACGCAGGTGATCTTATATTCCTGGCCGTCGATGTCAACGTACTGGCCTGCGGCGATCTCGCCGTTAATGGGATTGACGCTTACGCTGTAGCAGTAGTCCTTGATCTCCTCGGGCGCATTCTCGCCGAAGATGATGAACATTCCTGCCTCTTTAAACTCTTCTACCGCAATACCGCTTGCTTTGACCTTATTCTCATAAATGACCTTCATTTTATTACCCTCCTATGGCTAGATTTGGTTAGAATTTCTGATTATGCTGCTGCGTAAAGTCCGATGCTGAACACGATCGCGAGAAGGATGCGTATCCAGCTTGTGATGAAACGGGAGTACATGACGGACACTACACCGACCTCAACGGTCTCTGTCTCTGCTTCCGCAAGGCCGAGGCCTACAGGGATGAAGTCGCAGGCTGCGTGGCAGTTCAGTGCGAACAGGCCGACCAGTGCAAGGCTGGGGGAGATCCTTCCGGCTGCGATCTCAGCACCCATGATGGAACCGAGGATCTGGGAGATGACGGCGCCGGGGCCAAGGATCGCGGACAGGCCGGGGATCGAGCACACAATTCCGAGAACCAGAAGTCCGAAGATGTTGCCGAGCAGGGGCTGCAGCAGGGTTGAGAAGAATGTGCCGAAGCCTGTTCCGTTGATAATACCGATCAGCATGGATACGAATGCCATGAAAGGAAGCAGTGTGCCGATGCAGGTCTGCACCGCGTCGCGGGCTGCCTGGTTGAAGGTCGCTACGACTTTACCTGCGCCGAGGCCGATCTTTGCCAGAACGCTTGCGTTGCCGGACTCAGCCATCTGCTCGGAGAGCTTCTTGCTGGTGTCGATTCCCTTCTTCTCCTCTGCGGGTGCCTCGGCTTCCTGAGCCGGAGCTTCCTGAGCCGGAGCTGCGGAAGCGTCCGCAAGGCTGATGTTCGCGTTTGTGACGCCGGAGACGTAGATGTCTTCCTTGATGAACTGGGCAAGCGGGCCGGCCTTTCCTACAGGGTTGATGTTGATGGTGGGGATGCGCTTCTTGGGATACAGTCCGCAGCGAAGTGTGCCGCCGCAGTCGATGATCACCAGGGCCAGCTGGTCCTCGGGGCAGCTGGTCTTGAAGCCGTTTACGGGCTCCAGTCCGGACAGCTCTACGATCTTCTCAAGGATCTCGGGAGCAACGCCGCCGCCTGTGATATACATAACTTTATTTCTCTGCTCTGTGCCCTGGATCGTAAGAGGGCCTCCAAAACCGCCTGAACCTTTTTCTACACGAATTGCGCGATATTCTGCCATTTTATTTTCCTCCTCTGGTCTGGATAGGTACTTTTTTCGTTTCAATAAGTGCTCTCTGTTTTGATTAATGCGCTCTTTCTTTCAATCAGCGCTCTCTCTTTTTTGCCAAAATATTGTTCTTATGCTCTTGTCTTGAGCTCTTTGCTCAGCTTGATGCCCTGCTGCTTCTGAACGAAAGCAGTTGTGAAGTCTGTCGCCCAGCCGGAGATGAAGTTGGCGATGAAGCCGACCAGCATGTAGCGAAGTGCCAGGGGTGTGGAATCTAGTCCGAGTGCGGTAAGTCCCTGTGCGATTCCGAGGTAGATCATGATCTCGGAAGGATTGATGTGAGGGAAAATACCGCTGTTCGTGTGGCAGTGGTAACTTGCCGCTGCGTAGTAGCTGGGCTTGTAGAACTCCGGCATGAACTTGCCCATGGAGAGGGCCATCGGGTTGCCGAGCATGAATGCGCTGACCCAGGGAAGTACCGCGTAGCGCAGGATCGGGTTGCTGGTGCAGACTCTTGCGATGACTTCGATCCTCTCATCTCCGATCAGGGCGATGACCGCGTTCATCATGACCAGGAGCATCAGGATCGTAGGGATGATACCGGTTACCCAGCTTACGAAGTTTTCTCCGCCTGCCTGGAATACACTCATGAATGCCGATGCAAATTTTACTAAGAAATCCATATTGTTCCGCCTTTCTTGATAAACAAAGTTTTAAGTGTTCTCATCGAACTGCTGCTTTTTTTCTTGTTTTATCCAGCAGGCTCCCGACTGCGAGTTCTGTCTTTGCAAGAAGACCCGGCGTCGGCGTCTCATCTATTGTTTCGCCTGCCGCATATTTCCGGTAGGTGAGCGCTGCATCTTCAATTGCTTTGCAGAGGTTTTTGTGGCGATTGGGGCCGTCCGCCTGTGTCAGGCTCCCTATATATCTGCCCTCAAAACCTTCCAGGGGCTTTACCCTTGCAAAAGCAGTCGTACCTTCGAGCTTTTTTGCCTCCTGTACGATCCCGTCGTCATCGACCCGGAACATTACGACCGCTCCTGCCCTGAAGCCTCCCGACTTTCTTCCGAAAGCAACTTTTCCTTTTCTTCTGAGCTTCAGGAATTCATTTGTCAGATGCTTCATCTGCAAGAAGCCGAACAGTCCCTGCAGCAAAAAAGCAATTCCCATGACGATCAAGATTGCCAGCATATCTCACCTCCGTAGTGTTTGATGATTTCTTGTTCCGGTTCCTTGCCGGTTTGGGTTCCGATTCCCTTCCCGGTTTTGAATCCGATTCCCGGAAGGGTTTTGTCCCGGGGCCTTAGCAGATCACCCTCTGGACTTGCCGCCGGAAATGTTAAGCGTTGTTCCGGTGATGTAGCTTGCTCTGTCCGATACGAGGTAAGCTACGAAATCGCCGACTTCGTCGAGTTTGCCGTCGCGGCCGATCGGAATGACCTTGGTGTAATCAGTAGAGAGCTCTTCAGGCTTTACGCCTCTCGTGTAGGCAAGCGCCTCGTTGTATGCCGGTGTCCGAAGTCCGGTCGCTTCCATGATGCCGGGCGCTACCGCGACCACGCGGATGTTATATTTGCCAAGTTCCTTTGCCCAGCTGCGGGTGAAGCTGTCAACCGCGCCCTTAGTGGCGGAGTATGCGCTCTGTCCCTGGGAACCTTCCTTGCCGGATTCGGAGGACATGTTCACGATAACGCCGTGTCCCTGCTTTACCATCTCTCTCGCTGCCGCCTGTGCGCAGAGGAAAAGTCCCTTTACATTAACTGCGAACATCTTGTCAAAAGATGCGGCATCCAGTTCGTACTGCGGCTTCTCGCCCTTGACATCTACCAGAAGACGGGGAAGATTGATGCCCGCGTTGTTGACGATCGCGTCGATGTGTCCGTACTTTGCAAGGATCTCTGCCATCATCGCCTTAACGCTCTCAGGATCCGTGACATTGCACTGTACCTGGTAAGCGCCGTCAACGACTTCGCCTGTCTTGGCGTTCATGTCGATGACCACCGTGTCCGCTCCTGCCGCAACGAGTGTGCTTGCGATGTGCTTTCCGATTCCGGAAGCGCCGCCCGTTACCGCCACAACTTTGCCTTCAAGATTTAACCAGTTTGCCATTTTGCTTTTCCTCCTTTTTTATAAGTTCTTGTTTCGTTTTGTACTGTTACGTATTGTTTTGTGTTGTTTCGTGTTGTTGTTTCCTTTGATGGTTGTATCTTAATAAAAAAAGAGGGCTGCTTTAATTCCGCGAATTCCGCCACGGTGGAAATGGATTAGTACGGGGGATTTCCGCGGCGCGGAAAAGGGACTAGTACGGTGGATTTCCATGGGGTGGAAAAAAGGTGAACTGAGAGGAGTGAGTGGGTGTGGTGGTGATTCTGGGGGTGGTGAGTCTGCTGTTCTGGTGCCGCAGGTGATCTCTTCCCCGGCACTCTTTCGGCATTAGGGCTGATTTGAGATGAGTGTGCTGATCTCGTGCCGCAGGTGATCCCTTCCCCGGCACTCTTTCGGCATTAGGGCTGATTTGAGATGAGTGTGCTGATCTCGTGCCGCAGGTGATCCCTTCCCCGGCACTCTTTCGGCATTAGGGCTGATTTGAGATGATTCTGCTAATCTAGTGCCGCAGGTGCTTCCTTCTACATCACTCGTTCAGCATTGTGGCTAATTTCCTGCACATAATGTAAATTCCGTAAAACAAGAAAACTGCATTTTTATCAAATATTTCGTCTCTCCCTGCTTTATAATGATGGCAGGGAGGTTCTTCATGATTTTGATAAACGGTATTCAGGAAATCGTTAAATCGGGGGCGGGACAGCTTGTTACATGGATCACGGAGCTTTTGCCGGAATTATTTCTTTTCCTTATTATGCTCAATGCAGCGACCAGTCTGATCGGGCGGGCAAGAGTCGAGCGGCTTGCGGCGAAATGCGGCTCCAATGCCATCCTTCGCTATATGCTCCTTCCGTTTTTGTCGGCGATCGTACTTGGAAACCCCATGGCGATCTCTATGGGAAGATATTTGCCGGAGCGCTGCAAGCCGGCTTATTTTGCCTCAGCGAGCTACCACTGCCACACCAACAGCGGCGTATTCCAGCACATAAATCCGGCGGAGCTGTTCCTGTGGCTGGGAATCGCAAACGGCGTCATGGCAAAAGATCTCGATTTGTTTCCTCTTGCGATCCGCTACATGGCGGCGGGACTACTTGCCAACTTTGTTTCCGGCTATGTGACAGAGCTTGTCACCCGGCGCGTAGAGAAGAAACAGGGGATCCGCTTGGACAGAAAGGTGGATCTGTGGGTAGAAAAAGAAGGAGAGGCAGCGGCGGAATCTGCGTCAAAGGCGACGCCGGAACCTGCAGCGAGGTCTATGGCGGAACCTCCGGAGAAAAGAGTGACTGAGCATGCAGTGACGACCTCGGCGGCCGCCTCCGGCGCCTCGGACAGCAACAGGGTTGGCACTCCTAAAGGCACGTGCAGCAAGCCCGGCTATCATGCGATCACGATCACGCGGGGAGACGGCGGCTACGGAGGCCCTGTGACCGTCACGCCCACAGAGGAACGCCACAAAGTCCTGTACATGACGGGCGGCGGCATGGAGCCCGAACCTTTGGCCAGGATTGTCGAGCTCTCCGGGATGACGGCGGTTAACGGAAATCTTGAGTCCTGTCCGGATGAGGAAGTGGCGCTAGCCATCATTGACTGCGGCGGAACGCTTCGATGCGGCATCTATCCCGGCAAGGGAATTCCTACCGTCAACATCCTGGCGACCGGAAAGAGCGGTCCGCTGGCAAAATATATGACACCGGATCTGTATGTCTCTGCTGTTACACCAGCTTGTGTGGCGGCGGTTGAGGCGGACGGTGCAGTTCGTGACGAGGAGGCGGAGGAAGACAGTAACACCCTTGCTGCGGATGCGAAGCAGGCGGAGGCAGGTAGCAACTCTTTTGTCGCGAGCACGGAGGAAGTGGCAGGAAGTGACACTTATGCCGCAAACGCGAAGCAGATGAAAGCAGGCAGCGACACTTTTGTCGCGAACAGCAAGAAAGCGGAAACATGCAATGCCGCAAGACCCTTGGAACAGATTCTGCAGCCGGTACTCACGGTCAGTAAGGTGATCAGCCTCTTTCAGCAGTCTGCCAGAGAAGCTGTCAGGACTTGCCTTGAGATGATCCTTCCTTTCATGGGATTCGCAGCCCTCTTCATAGGAATTTGTAAGGGCACCGGCCTGACAGAGTTCCTGGCCGATCTGATAAAGCCGATGGGCGGAAGCCTTCCCGGCCTTATGGGACTCGGAATAATTTGTTCCATTCCCGGCCTTAGTGCAATTCTCGGAGCGGGAGCAATGGCGGCACAAATGTTTTCCACAGTCATAGGTGAGCTTATCGCAGCAGGGAGTATTCCTCCCGCAATGGCGCTTCCCGCACTATTTGCCATCAATTGCCAGTGTGCCTGCGACTTCATCCCTGTGGGGCTTGGAATGACAGAGGCTAAGCCGGAGACTACACAGGTGGGAATTGCAGCTGTCACAATTTCAAGATTTATTACCGGCTGGATCAGAATTCTGATTGCAATCGTGTTCAGTATAGGACTGTACAAATGAAGATCTTTTAACCGGAATGGAGAAATCAGAGAATTCAGGCAGAATAACGCAATAGTGGCGCCGGAGATACCTCCGGCGCCACTCACGTCTCAAAATCAGCCACATCACGACTTATACAACACCCGCAGCAATTCCTGATAGTCCCGCGTCCGGGCGATCGCGTCCAGCATTTCACGATTTCTGGATATCTCCAGAAGCTCATCATAGACACGGATCATCAGCATGTCGTCCACGTCCGACTGCTCCGGCAGTGCCATGAAGAATATGATCCTGACGTCATGTCCCTTGTGCTGCACGGTTTCTTCGAAGATGCCCATCGCCAGCAGCATGCGGTCATTGGCCGTCTGGATTCCGTGAGGGATCGCGACCGCGTTGTCAAATACCATCGTTCCCTTCGCTTCGCGCTCTGCGAGGCGCTCTCCGAAGCCTTCGTCGATGTATCCTTCATCCGAAAGGATCTCTGTCATTTCCGCCAGCGCGTCTTCATAGGAGCGTCCTTTTTCGAAGAAGAATACTTTGTTCTCGTCCAGAAGGCTGCTCATGATATACTGATTGCCGTCCAGAACCGGGATTTCTACTCTGTCCCAATAGCGCGCCTTTTCAAGCTTCTGTTTGAGTTCCTTCTCGTCGAAGATCTCGCGGATCCGGATCACCGGCCTTGCAGTCTTGAACGGCAGCTCGACCGTTGTCAGGATGATGTCGTAATTCTCGACCACTTCCGGAGAAGCCGCCGTATCCGACATCGTCTTGATCTGCACCTGGCTGTCCACGATTCGCTTCAGCTGCACACTGATCAGCCTAGCCGTGACGCGCCCCGTTCCGCAAATTACAACAATGCGGAAAGGTCTGCGCTGTCCGATATTGTTTTCTTCCAGAAATACGCCGAAATAGGAAGCGAGGTGTCCTCTCTCGTCCTGATTCACTTCCAGCCCGTATTCCCTCTCAATGACGCGGGCCGCAATGCCGGACATCTCATAAGCCAGGGGATATTTGGTCTTTAATTCTTCCAAGATTGCGTTCGGCTGGTGTATTTTGAACCGGAGGCGGTTGAGCATGAACATGAGGTGGTAGGCAAATTCCTCCGTAAAATCTTTGGGATCAATGGAAATGTCCAGTTCTTCTTTGATCTGCGCCATGATCTTCTCGGAGAGCGGTCCGATGGTCGCGTCGAGCTCCATCTCCTGCACGGCCCCCAGGTCAGCCGGCGTGCGCATTCCCGCGATGGGCAAAAAAGCGAACAATTTCTCTTCTACCGGGAAGTCCACGTGCATGATTCCGCCGAGCCTGTCGATCAGGCTGTTCACATTGTAAAACTCTCCGTTGGCAGTCAGGTTGTAATAGGCGTCTGTGAGCTTTCCGACATAGTGTCCGGTGAGAAAACGGTCGACCATCAGAAGCAGATAGCGCTCAAACTGTCTCCCCACCTGCTTCTCAAATCCCTTCTTTTTTATTTCGGACCTGACCAGTTCCTCGATATCCCGGTCCAGAGGGTAATCCTCATACAGAGCGTCAAAACACTGCTCCAATATATAAGTCCGGATATCCAGTTCTTTCCCGTGGAGAATCATTCCCTTGCTGGTCTTTCCGACAATGCTCAGGCCATACGGCTCGATCTCCTCCCTGAGTTTCTTAAGGTCGCTGATCAGCGTAGTCCTGCCGACATTCATCTCATAGGCGAGCTCATCCGTGAGGATCGGCGCGTCCGCCCGCATGAGTTCCCCGAACACATAGTTCTGGCGTCCTCTGGGCGTGCCGAAAGCCCCGTCGATATTGCATATTTTGTCAAAAGCTTTCCTGTACTTATCCGGGTCAAAAATCCGCAGACTGTACCGCCCTTGATTGCCCTCGATCACGGCGCTGCCCCGCAGATCCTCGTTGAGCTGACGGATATCGTTTCTTATAGTCCGCTCGCTGACGCCCAGCTTCTGGGCCACGGACGCGACCGTGACGCCTGATTTATGCCCCAAAATAAGCAGGATGTCTGCGGCTCTGTTATCTGTAAACTGCTTCTTCACCTGTCTGTATCCCCCATGTCAGAAGTCCGCCTTTTATACCTGTTTTCATTATATCGAAATACCGTTTTCTCTTAATACGGAAAATTTCCACAGCATGGAAGAATGCCCTCCTAATACTGTGGAAATTTCCGTCTTTCCCGTCAATATATTGAAATCAGTACTTCTTTTTTGACCTCGGTGTCGAAATCAGCGCCTCTTTTTCCCCTTCGGGGCCGTCAGTTTCTTTTTGATGATCTTCATCTCTCTGGCCGCTGCATATTTTGCCACCACGGGCAGCTTGTCCTCGCAGCGCACCATGTTGGAGGCCTCGGGGATATCCCTGCTGAGGTGGATCGCGTCAAATTCGCAGCGCGTCGTGCACAGACCGCAGCCGATGCAGCGGTTGAGGTCTACGACGGTGGCGCCGCAGCCAAGGCACCTGGAAGCTTCCGTCTTGATCTGCTCTTCCGTGAGGGGCAGGCGCAGGTCCGCGAAAGTGCCGACCGGATTGCCGGGCTTTCTGCCGGGCACCTGTCTCTTTGCGGTGTCAAAAGATTCAATGACGATATTGTCTTTGTCCAGCTCGATGAACTCGCGCTTGTCGCGGGCGATGGTCTGGGACTGTCCGGGATGCACGTAGCGGTGCATGCTCTCGCAGGCCTTCTTGCCGTCCGCGATCGCGTCGATGGCAAAGCGCGCGCCGTGCGCGATATCGCCGCCCACAAAGATGCCGGGCTCGCCGGTCTCGAAGGTCAGCGGATCGTGCTTGACCGTGCCGTTGAGGTGACGCTTCACATTTATACCTTCAAGAAGCTTACCCCACTGCGCGGACTGGCCGATGGCCTCAAGGACATTCGAGCACTCGATGGTGATCGTGCTGTCCTCCATGAACTTGGGCTCAAAGACATGGACCTTATTAAAGACGGAGACGCACTTTCTGAAGACGATGCCCGTCACCTTGCCGTCTTTTGTCAGAATCTCCTTTGGACCCCAGCCGTTCATGACCGTGACGCCTTCCGCGATGGCCTCTTCCACTTCGTCGCGCGCCGCGGGCATCTCGCTCTCGCTCTCGAGACAGAGCATGGTGACTTTGCCGTCCGTGACGCGGGCCGCCATGCGGGCCACGTCCACGGCCACGTTTCCGCCGCCGATGACGACAACGTCGCCCTGCAGCCGGATCGTGTGATCCTGATTAGTCCTCGCCAGGAAGCTGACGCCGGACTCGACGCCTTCCGCGTCCTCGCCGGGCACGCCGGTCTTACGGCCGCCCTGCAGGCCGATGGCCAGATAGAAGGCCTTATAGCCCTCTCTCTTGAGGTCCTTGATCGTGATATCTTTTCCGACTTCCACGCCGCACTTGAACTCGACGCCCATCTCGCGAAGCACGTCGATCTCCGCCTCGATGACGTCCTTTTCCAGACGGAAGGACGGGATTCCGTTCATCAGCATGCCGCCGGGACGGCTCTCCTTCTCAAATACGGTGACGTCGTAGCCGCGGGTACGCAGGTAATAAGCCGCCGTCATGCCGGCAGGGCCCGCGCCGATGACCGCCATCTTGTAGTCGGGTCCCCACATGCCGCCGTCGTCCTTCTCGCAAATCGGGATGAAGCGCTTGTCGGCGTGCAGTTCCTGATCGGCGATGAATTTTTTGATCTCGTCGATGGCGATGGGATCGTCCACCGTGCCTCTCGTGCAGGCGTCCTCGCAGCGCCTGTTGCAGATCGCGCCGCAGACCGCCGGGAAGGGGTTGTCCTGCTTGATGAGCTTTAAGGCGTCCATGAAGCGGCCTTCTCCGGCCATCTTCACATAGCCCTGCACCGCCAGGTGCGCGGGACATGCCGTCTTGCAGGGCGCCGTGCCGGTGTCATAGCAGTTGATCTTGGCGTCTTCGCGGTAATGGATATTCCAGTGGTCCGCGCTCCACGCCGTCTCATCGGGCAAAAGAGTGAGCGGATACTTCACTTCGCCCTTCTTGGTGCACAGCTTCTGGCCGAGCTTGGCCGCGCCCACCGGACATACTTCCACGCACTTTCCGCAGGCGACGCACTTGAGCTTGTCCACATGCGCCCGATAGGCGCTCCTGGACATGTTGGGTGTGTTGTAGAGCTGGCTGGTCCTGAGCGCGTTGCAGACGCCGGGCGCGCAGTTGCAGATCGCCACTATTTTCTCACTGCCGTCGATATTGGTGATCTGGTGGACAAAGCCGTGGCGCTCCGCCCTCTGTAGGATCTCCAGCGCCTCCTCATAAGAGATATAACGGCCCATGCCTCTGTCGACGCAGTACTCCGCCATATCGCCCATGCCCATGCAGAACTCCCCGTTGATCTCGCCCGAGCCCTCGCCGCGCATGGTCTGCTGTTTTCTACAGGTACATTGTCCGACGGAATACTTGTCGTATTTGCTGAGCCAGTGGGAGATGTGCTCCACGCTGGCGGACATATTCTCGCTCTCGATGGCCTTCTCCACGGGGATGACATGCATGCCGACTCCCGCGCCTCCCGGAGGGATCATGGGCGTCACATTCTCCAGAGGCATCTGAGTCATCAGGTTAAAGAAGGTGGCCAGTTTGGGATGCTGCGCCGTCAGCTCGTCGTTCATCATCATGAACTCCGCGGAGCCGGGCACGAAGATCGGCACATTGTACTGCTTGTGGTGATCCGGGTTCTCGCGGGTCATCTCGATGAGGCCAACCCACACCAGGTGGTCCACCATCTTCTTCGTCTTCTCGTAAGACATCTTATTCATCTTCGCGAGTTCTTCGATGTCGTAAGGCACGCGGGTCTTCCCAAAGCTCAGGAGGAACTTCGCCTCCTCCTTCGTGAGAACCTCGTCGAGCGCCCAGTACTCCGGATCATCCGTTTTCATGGTCCTTGAATACTTGACAAGGTAGCGGTCCGTGATCATAGTCCCAAGCTGTAAGATCAGTTTCTCCTTCTCCTTGTCCGGCGCCACGTAATTGGGATCCTGTTTAAAGTCCCTTTCGTTGACCATTCTGTTTTTCTGGTCTTTCATTTGCTGTTACCCTCCTGTCTGTTATTGCTGTTTCCCGCAGGTGATTCGATCCCGAATTCCTCCGGTCTGAATCTGGGACAGACGTTTTCCTGTGACGCTATGACCGACGCCGCCAGCCTTGTGCCGATCACGCAGGACTCCCCCATCGTTTTCCCGTACGTCATTCCGATCGCCACACCGGCAAAGAAAGCGTCACCTGCCCCCGTCGTATCCACGACATCTACCCGCATTGCGGGGCAGTAGCCGGATTCTCCCGACTGACCCGCGTAGACGGCCCCGCGCTCCCCCAGTGTCACGATGATCCTCGGAATTCCCGACTGCTTCACTTTTTGGACCAGTCTGCTCTGCAAAAGATCTGTCGGCATATCCGCATAGTCCTCCGAGAACAGCATTCCGGCCTCCTGCTCATTGCAGACCAATACCGAGGTCCTCTGCAGCAGATCGCGGCGCTTCATAGCGATTGACATGTTGGAGATCACGGTATAGACCTCCTTGCCGTGTTTTTCCGCCAGATCCAGGGCCTTTTTGAGGATCGGCACTTCAACGTCGAACTCGACGACTATGCTGTCCGCGGCGCTGAAGATCTCGTCTCCGTGTTCGATCAGCACCTGCTCGATCGCACTCAGATCGGGGCGCCTTGAAATGGAGGCGATCACATCTCCGTCATTGTCAAACACTGCAAGCCATGTGCCCAGCCCCTCGGGACTTCGGGCGATGTAGCGGATCTCCACCTTGTGACGGATCAGGTTCCTTACCACGTCATCGCTAAGGCCAGTATCATCCACTACGCTCAGAAATGTCGGGCGAAGCTCCACATTGGCGATGTCTTCCACGACATTGCGCGCGACGCCGCCGTGCACCTGCACTACCCGACCCACGTTGCGGCCTCCCGGAATATACTGCGCGAGCGGATACCCCTTGATGTCAACAAATGTCCCGCCTATTACTACGATTCCCATCCTCACCTCCATGACCGGTCCGAAAATAGGTCAAAAATGTTCCGCCAAGCGAGCTCCCCGGCCCTTATTTTGATCTTTTTTCCGGGGTGCTGAATAATTATATTTTATCATACCTTACCGTGTTCCATGTTCTCGACTTTTGGCAAAATAGCATCTATAATAGGGATGAAACTTTAAAGTTCACATTCATATGGAACACTAAGGAGGAACAAGTTAATGAAAAAGAGATTGTTAGCTGTTCTTGTAGCAGCAGTAACAGCAGTATCGCTCCTGGCTTGCGGCGGCTCCACTTCTGCAAGCTCTGACAGCGCACCGGCTGAAAGCGCACAGACCGAAGAGGCGGGCGACGCGGCAGCGGCAAGCGACATGAAGGTCGCTATGGTAACCGACTACGGCGATATCACCGACCAGTCTTTCAACCAGACCACTTATGAGGCCTGCAAGGCTTTCACAGAAGCCAACGGTATCGACTTCACATACTACAAGCCCGAAGGTGACTCCACCGCAGAGCGTGAAGCCATGATCGACAAGGCCGTTGCAGACGGCTACAACGTTCTGGTACTTCCCGGCTACGCATTCGCAGAGGCGATTGTTGAAGGTGCCGAGATGTATCCCGATGTCAAGTTCGTGGCTCTGGACGTATCCGAGTACGATCTGTGCACCGCAGCGGGCACTGACACCTACTCTCAGGAGAACGTGTACAGCGCAGTTTACCAGGAAGAGATCTCCGGCTACATGGCAGGCGTCGCAGCCGTCAAGATGGGCTATAAGAAGCTCGGCTTCCTCGGCGGCATGGCTGTTCCCGCAGTTATCCGTTACGGCTACGGCTTCGTGGCAGGCGCCAACGACGCAGCTAAGGAACTCGGTCTCACAGACGTAACCATCAACTATGCATACGGCAACCAGTTCTACGGCGACGCTGATATCACAGCGGCTATGGACACATGGTATAAGGGCGGCACAGAGGTCGTCTTCGCATGCGGCGGCGGTATCTACACTTCCGCAGCTGAGGCAGCCGGCAAAGAAGGCGGCAAGTTCATCGGTGTCGACGTCGACCAGAAGGCTCTCGTAGACGGCCAGTACGGCGAAGGCATGACCATCACCAGCGCAATGAAGGGTCTTGGCGCAACCGTCAACACTCTGCTCACCGCCATCAAGGACGGCAAGTGGGATGAGTACAAGGGACAGATCCAGTCTCTGGGCATGGTCTCCGGCGACGATCCGACTCTCAACTATGTACAGCTTCCTATGGAGTCCACCGTTTGGAACGACGGCTTCACACAGGATGACTACAAGGCACTTGTCAAGTCTCTGGCAGACGGAAGCGTCAAGGTCACTGTCGATGCATCCGCAGCAGAGCCCACAGCTGACACTGTCGCTGTCACATTCCTCGGCAACATCAAGTAACCAACGCCGGAACAAGGCACCGACTGATTCGTCACAAGGGGGACTTCCCCATCGATAATCATTTAAGGGAACAACAATAAATGTTGTTCCCTTTCTTTTTGTAACTTGTTAAAATAAAAGTAATGTTTTGTGTGAAACACAAGATCGCTATGACAGCAAATCATACGGGAGTAAAACTCCCGAGAGGAAGGGGGGAATCCATCTTGTCTGAATACGCAATTGAGATGCTGAACATCACAAAGCGATTTCCCGGAATCATTGCAAATGACAATATCACTCTGCAATTGAGGAAGGGCGAGATCCACGCGCTGCTAGGGGAAAACGGCGCCGGTAAATCCACACTGATGTCCGTGCTGTTCGGCATGTACCAGCCCGAAGAGGGCGTAATCAAGAAGGACGGCAAGGAAGTAAAGATCAACAATCCCAACGATGCCAACGACCTGGGCATCGGAATGGTCCACCAGCACTTCATGCTCGTGCAGTGCTTCACCGTTCTTGACAACATCATTCTCGGCGCCGAGACCACCAAATACGGCGTCCTGCAGAAAGAAGAGGCCCGTAAGAAAGTAACGGAGCTCTCTGAGAAGTACGGCCTCAAGGTCGACCTGGATGCCAAAATAGAGGATATCACCGTCGGTATGCAGCAGCGTACCGAGATCCTCAAGATGCTCTACAGAGACAACGAGATTCTCATCTTCGACGAGCCCACCGCCGTGCTGACGCCCGCCGAGATCGACGACCTCATGGTGATCATGAAGAACCTCTCGAAAGAAGGCAAATCGATCCTGTTCATCTCCCACAAGCTCAATGAGATCATGACCGTTGCGGACCGCTGCAGCGTACTTCGCCGCGGCAAATACATCGGAACGGTCAACATCAAGGACACCTCCCAGGAAGAGCTGAGCCGCATGATGGTCGGCCGCGACGTCAGCCTCAAGGTCGACAAGACGCCAGCTCACCCCGGCGAAGAAGTCCTGCGCGTGGAGAACATGTCCGTCGCCTCCAAGAGAGGCTCCAAGATGGCCGTCAACAATGTGAGCTTTACCGTTCGCGCGGGCGAGATTGTCTGCATCGCCGGTATCGACGGAAACGGCCAGTCCGAGCTGGTCTACGGCCTCTCCGGCCTTGAGCCCCTTGCCGGCGGCAAGATAACGCTCAAAGGAAAAGATATCACAAACTGCTCCATCCGCGAGCGCTCCACCAGCGGCCTGAGCCACATCCCGGAGGACCGTCACAAACACGGCCTGGTCCTGGACTATTCCCTGGAATACAACATGGTCCTGCAGAGATATTTCTCTCCTGATTTCAGCAACTCCGCCGGCTTTTTGAAAAAGCCCGAGATCCGCACTTTCTCCGAGAAGCTGATCGACCAGTTCGACGTCCGAAGCGGCGAAGGCCCGGTCACGATCGTCCGCTCCATGTCCGGCGGCAACCAGCAGAAGGCCATCATCGCCCGTGAGCTGGAGAAGAATCCCGAACTTCTGATCGCGGTTCAGCCCACCCGCGGACTTGACGTAGGTGCGATTGAATATATTCACAGACAGCTGATCGCCCAGAGAGACGCCGGCAAGGCCGTCCTTTTAGTATCCCTCGAGCTCGAGGAGGTCCTGGGCGTCCCGGACCGCATCCTTGTAATGTACGAGGGCGAGATCGTCGGCGAGTTCGACCCGGCCAAGACCACCCGTGAAGAACTCGGTCTGTACATGGCAGGCGCAAGGAAGGAGGGACACACGGCATGAAAAAGAACAACAAATCGCTTCTGAGCAATCAGAGCTTCCAGACGCTCCTTGCCTCGCTTGTCTGCATCGTCGCGGGACTTCTGATCGGCTACATCGTCCTGCTCATCATCAATCCCGCGCAGGCGACGAAAGGCATTATCACGATCCTCAAGAACTTCCTCACCTATGGAAGCGGCAAGGCGGCCATGAAATATTTTGGCAACACCCTTGTCAAAACAGCGCCTCTCCTGATGTGCGCCCTCTCCGTTCAGTTCTGCTATTCCGCAGGTCTGTTCAATATCGGCGCGGCCGGACAGTACGTGGCCGGCGCAGGCCTCTGCCTCTATGCCGCCCTGGTATGGAAGATGCCCTGGCCGGTATGCCTGCTCCTCTCCATGGTCGCAGGTGCCGTCTTCGGCGCGGCTGTAGGCGTTCTCAAGGCTTACCGAAACGTCAATGAGGTCATCTCGGGCATCATGCTCAACTGGATCGGCCTCTACACCGTCAATATGGCGCTCACCCCGGTCAAGGAAACCGCGAGCCCTTACACACTGGCGCTGTCGTCGGAAAACCCTTCCGCGCTCCTTCCCACAATGGGACTCGGCGCCATCTTCAGCAACAATAAATACGTCACGATCGCGATCCCGCTTTCCGTTCTGATCGCAGTCCTGATCTGGGTCGTCCTCAACAAGACCGTGTTCGGCTATGAGCTCAGGGCCACCGGTCTCAACAAAGAAGCCGCCAAATACAGCGGAATGAAAGAGAAGACCAACACTATTTTGACACTGGCCATCGGCGGCGCCCTGGCAGGCCTGGGAGCTTCGTTCCTCTTCCTGTCGGGCTTCGAGCAGTGGAGCGTCACGCAGTCCTCCGTTCCCGGCATGGGCTTCAACGGCATCGCGGCCACCTTCCTGGGCGGCCTGCACCCGATCGGAACCATCTTCTCCTCGTACTTCATCCAGCACATTACGAGCGGCGGTTCCTATCTGGACAAAGCAGTTTATCCGGCGCAGATCTCCGACCTGATCTCCGCGATCATCATTTACCTCTGCGGCTTCGTTGCGTTCTTCCGGTATTTCATCAATACACAGATCGCAAAGCGCAGCAAAAACACTGCCAACAGCAACGACGTTCCGATCGAGACGCATGCTTCGGGCAAGACTGAGACGCCGGCCTCTGCGGACGGCAGCAAGAAAGGAGGCGACGAGAAATGATCCTGCTTATTCAGTACACACTGCTGTTTGCATCTGTTCTGATGCTGGTCGCACTCGGCGGCTGCTTCTCCGAACACTCGGGCGTTATCAACCTGGGCCTGGAAGGCATCATGGTCATGGGAGCCCTTGGCGGCGCTCTGGTCATGAAATATCTCCCGGCAGGCACTTCCGCTTTCGTGATCGTCCTGCTGGTAATCCTGGCCTCCATGCTCATGGGCCTCATTTACTCGACCCTTCTGGGCGTCGCGGGCATTAATTTCAGCGCAGACCAGACACTGGTCGGCACTGCCATGAACATGCTTGCCGCTGCTCTCGCAACGGTCATCGTTAAGTCCATCAACGTCGCGGAGAATCCCGACAACGTCTCCTCCACGGTCCAGTACGTGCAGGCGAAAAAAGCACTGATCGTCAACGTCGCCGGCTTCCAGTTCAACTGGTTCATGCTTGTCGCCGTGATCCTGCTCTTCGCCTCCCACTTTATCCTGTACAAGACACGTTTCGGCCTTCGCCTCATGGCTTGCGGCGAGCACCCGGCGGCAGCGGATTCCGTCGGTATCAGCGTCGCAAAGATGCGCTGGGCGGGCGTCCTGATCTCCGGTATCCTCGGCGGCCTGGGCGGCATCGTCTACATCACGGCGGGCGTCTCCGAGTGGAAGTTCGAGACCGGCGTCGCCGGCTTCGGTTTCCTGGCTCTGGCGGTTATGATCTTCGGCCAGTGGAAGCCCCTGAACATCGCGGGCGCAGCCCTGCTGTTCGGTTTCTTCCGCGCACTTTCCAATGTCTACAGCGGCTTCCCCTTCCTGGCGGCTCTGAAGATCCCGGGCTCCATCTACAACATGATGCCCTACCTGATCTCCCTGATCGTCCTGGCACTCACTTCCAAGAATTCCAGGGCTCCCAAGGCGGAAGGTATCCCGTACGACAAGAGCAGAAGGTAATTTGTGTCACGGGGACGTATCTTCTGACACATTTTTGATCTGCGACATGGATTATTTATGATCTCTTTTGGTTCCCGGCTTCGGCCGGGAGCCTTTTTTTGTGGATATTTGCGGGTGGAGGCGGTGTGGCGTGGCGGTGGCGCTGTGAGTGACCAACGGTTGCCAAAATATCACTATACCGTCGGGGGGTGGTTGCCTTGTGCCGGCTTGTCACAGCCGGGGGACACCGACGAATAGCAAACTTTGTCCATTCCGTAGGGCTGTTCTTAGCTTGTTACGGCTTGCCCCGGGCAAGGGGCCACCGACGAATAACAAGCTATTCCCATTCCGTAGGGGGTCCTCAGCTTATACCCGGCCCAAGGCAACCCAGGACACCGACGAACAGCAATTTTCTCAAATTTAAAAGGGGACTTCGCATATTCGCGAAATCCCCTTTTGATTCATTATTACCCTTAAATCGGTTTGTTCTTCACCCCTCCCAGGTCACAGCACCGAAGATCTCATCGAGCACCCGCAGGCTCTCCTCCCGCAGTGCTTCCCTCAGATAGCAGTGAATATAGTAGAAATTGCTGCCGCTCTTGACCGACAGGCTTTCTCCCAGCATTCCGATATCCTGCACACTGTAAGTATATCTGTACCCGTCGGCGCTCTTCCCGCCGATCTGCCTGTTCATAAAGCCCTCCAGCTTGTACCCATACCTGCTCATCGGCTTCCGGATCTTGGCTTCCATATTCCTGGCAATATCTGCCGTCCCGGCCAGCATAGCCACAAATGGATTGGCCTGTCTCCAGGAAATGGAGATCATGATATGACGCTGCGCGTCACTTATGCAGAAACCGGGCGCTTCCTCGAAAAACTGATACTTTTTGAGATCTTCTTCCGTCAGCACTTTAAATGCATCCGGATATGAAAAGTTAAGTTCATTATTCAGCTGTATTTTTCCCATAATCACTCTTTTCTCCTCTTCCCCACAGCAAGCACCACCACTACGCCCGCGATCAGCCCGATCGTCACAAATCCCATATAACGCGAGCGGCCGGCCGTCTCCTCCGGAGACACGGGTGCCTGTGTCTTATCCTTGACCGGATCGGACCTGAAATACATCACCTCCGGTTCAATCGTGTTATAGCCGATGACATATAGCTCACCGTTGTAATACACTGCCAGCGGGTCAAACGCCTTGTGGTAAGAGGACGTCTTCTCATAGAGCACTGCCTCATTGCTGTCATTATAAATGATGTGCACATCTTCACCGAGCGTACCTGATCCGATGATCGCCAGTCCATCCTTAAGTCCCGCGATCGCGAAATGCTCCGCGGGCTCATCGCCGGCGTTCTGCTTGTCGTACTCCGTGCGAAGATCCGGTCCCAGCGCTGTCTCCAGCGCGTCCGACAGATCCTCCGACACGAACTTATCATTCACAGCGTCATAGGAAACTCGAAGAAGCT
>JAFUFL010000080.1 GCA_017469935.1 Lachnospiraceae bacterium | reverse complement strand
GGAAGCGACAGAGAGGGACGAGGCCATGTTCATGAATATGGTGTTCCTCGGCAGGTGCGAGGAGCTGTGAGTGTTTGGAGACAGGATCACCGCCGGTATGACCGCGGAGATCGCCAAGGCGGAAAAGCGGCAGATGCCGATCCGCTATTTTACTGAAGACTGTGAGGAGAAAACAGATGAACACATTAAGAGCAATTGAGACCGAGTACAAGGGCTACCGCTTCCGCTCCCGTCTGGAGGCGCGCTGGGCTGTCTTCTTCGACGCCTGCGGAGTGAAATGGGAATATGAGCCGGAGGGCTTCATCCTGCCTAACGGTCAGCAGTATCTCCCGGACTTCCTGCTGCATGACGTCACCTTCAACCACGCCGGCTGCACAGAGGGCAATGACCTGTATGTGGAGGTCAAGGGCAGGATGACCGCCGAGGACGCCGAGAAGATCAAAGGCTTCGCCTTCCCGTTTGAGGATGAGGATTGGGATTCCGCGGCGATCAATCCGCTCCTGGTCGTGGGTAACATCCCCGCTGGAGACAGCATCCGGGATCTGGAGGACGCTGTATTTGAGGAAGGCTTCGGCCCCGCGCCTTTCGGCGTATCCCTGTTCAACTTTGAGACCGTTGACGGTGACTACTTCGGAGCCATGCCCGGCGTCGGAAAAGACGGGAAGTTCCAGCTCTTCGGTGCTGACTGCAATTACACCTGTGACATGAACAAAGGCGCGACAGAGCGCGCGTACCGCCTTGCCCGTCAGGCGCGGTTCGAGTACGGCGAGACGCCGCGCGTGAGGAGGTACCGCAATGAGTGATAAGCCGATGAAACAATATGAATTCACCGGAGACTGGATGAGCCTGACAGTAAAAGAGTATACCCAACACTTGCTGCTGCCAGCCAAGGCGCTCGATGCCGAGACCATCGTCGGCATGGTGCGGTGTCCCGCAATTCGGAAGCTGAACATGGAAGCGCGTCTCGAAAATGGGGATAGGCAAATCTGCGTTGTCGAAATCCCTCCGGAGAAAGATGATGAAGTGATGATCCGCCTTTTCTCCGTACACGGAAACAGCGCAATCTTTGAATTTTTCACGGAACTGCACTTGGAGGATGAGGATTGGATTATAAAGGGAGGCTTTGCTCCCGGGCGGCCGCAGAATGAAGATTTGGCTACACAGATTTCTTTTCAGCACCTGTTCGCCTTCTGTCTTGTCCAGTACCTGATGCTCTACGGCGCGGAGAAAATCTCCTTCCGTAAAGAATACCGTAAGGCTCTGAAGCCCGCCAGGGCAAGCCAACTGATTGCGCCGTTCACCCAGCCCGGAAAAGTCCGAGTATTGGACATCAGCATCACGGAATCAGAGGTGCGCGAACATTTTCGCAGGACGGCCGCCATCCACACCTGGCATTGCCCCGCCTGGGGTGTGCGCGGTCACTACCGTCATTACAAGACCGGCAGGGTTTCCTATATAAAGCCCTATGTTAAAGGAAAGAACAAAGACGCGTATGCGGGCAGAGAATATACCCTCCCTGGCGGAGGACTGATTGCGGAGGTAATGAAATGAAGCTCACCATCTACACTGCGGACTGCACGGGCAACGAAACCAACTGCCTGTATCCACACAGACAGGAAGCCACAAACGCGGCGGAATTGGCTGCGGCTGTCGCGCACGACCATGTGGCCGCCAGATATTTGAACGACTACCGAGGCATCGACAATTTCATTGAGGCTACGGTCATCGAAATGGACTGCGATAATGATCACACCGAAGATCCCGCCGAGTGGATTACACCGGAGAAACTGGCCGAGGACGCAGATCTTCGGGATGTGGAGTTCGCCACCACACCGAGCCGTCATAACATGCTCCCCAAGGGCGGCAAGTGCGCCCGGCCGCGCTTCCATTTTCACGCCACCATCGAACACTGCGTGAGCGCAGACAGGATCGCCGCTATAAAGACCGCCCTGCGGAAGAAATACCCCTTCTTCGATAAAAAGGCTCTGGACGCCGGGCGTTTCATGTTCGGCACCAGTATCACCGCGGACGATGTGTTCTGGCATGAAGGCTTTCTGACGGTGGACGAGATTCTCACCGATCTGGACTATGAGCCGGAGGAGGACACTGCGGTTCTCCCGGCGGATGGAACGATTCTGGAGGGGGCTCGGAACAACACTATGTCCCACTTCGCCGGGCGGGTACTGAAGAAGTACGGCATCTGTGACAAGGCGCATGAGCTCTTTCTGGAACGCGCCACATACTGCGATCCGCCGCTCCCCGCCTCGGAGCTGAAGACCATCTGGAAGAGCGCCGTCAAGTTCGCCCAGAAAGTGCAGGCAGATCCCAATTACATCCCGCCGGAAGAATACAACGACGAGTTCGGCTCGGGCCGGCTGAAGCCGGAGGATTACTCGGATATTGGCGAGGCGCGGGCGCTGGCGGCAGAGTGCGCTGGGACGCTCAGATACACCAGCGCCACAGACTACCTGGCCTTTGGCGGCGACCGCTGGTATGAGAACAAGGAGAAGTCCCTCGGTGTAGTTGAGGCTTTTCTGGATGCGCAGCTTTCCGACGCGCATGAGGCCATCACTGCCGCAGAGGACGCGCTCATCGGTCTGGGTATCGCGGAAGATATTGTCAAAGGGCACGGCAAAGAACTGGAGAAATCTGTCCCGGATGACAAGCTCGGCTTGTTGTACGCCCTGATCGGTGCGATCACCTATCAGAAATTCGTCATGAAATACCGCAACTACAAAAACATCGTCAATACCATGAATGCCTGCAAACCGATAGTCGCTATCGACGTTTCGGAGTTGGACTATGACGCCGAGCTGCTGAACACACCCGCCGGAACCTATGACCTGTCGAAGGGGCTGGAAGGCCGCGCACCGCATGATCCCGATGATCTCATTACCAAGATCACCAACTGCGCCCCGAGCGACAAAGGCATGGAACTCTGGCTGGACACGCTGAACCTGTTCTTCTGCGGTGACTCTGAGCTTATCGACTATGTGCAGCGCATCGTGGGACAGGCCGCTATCGGCCGCGTCCATGAGGAGCACATGATCATCGCCTACGGCGGAGGCGCCAACGGTAAGAGCACATTCTGGAACACCATCGCCAGAGTGCTGGGCAACTACAGCGGAAAGATCTCCGCCGAGGCCCTGACCATGAACTGTAAGCGCAATGTGAAGCCTGAGATGGCGGAACTGAAGGGTAAGCGGCTCATCATCGCGTCTGAGTTGGAGGAAGGCACCCGTCTGAATACGGGCATGGTGAAGCAGCTCTGCAGCACCGATCCGATCCAGGCGGAGAAAAAGTACAAAGATCCGTTCAGCTTCGACCCGTCCCATACGCTGGTGCTG
>JAFUFL010000024.1 GCA_017469935.1 Lachnospiraceae bacterium | reverse complement strand
CCGAATGCCGTCCTGATGAATTCCGGCTTTTCCAACTACAGGCTGCTCAATCTGGTGGGAAGGCTGTTTATGAATTATCAGGCGGCCCCCGTCTTTTACACTATGATCGTCATAGCTGCGCTGCTGATCGGATGGCGGAAGTATAAAGGTCTGCAAGTTGGGAAATGACAAGTACGAATGAGAACGGGAATATGCGCTCGTCGCCATAATGGCGGCGGGCGCTTTTTTCGTTGGTGGAAAATGGGCAGGAAGTATGGTAGGGTGGATGTACGGTATGAATCGGAACTTAATGAGAAATACTATGTGACAGCACAGGAGGACACCATGAAATATATAATCGCAACCGCAGCCGCTGCAGCCGTCTGTATCCTGCTCGGAACCGCCCTGGCATGGCTGGCCGCAAGGCGCCGCAATATGCCGCCGCGCCGCAAGGCTCTTCTTGCAGCTGTTTTTTCGGTGCTGCTCCTTGCTGTGGTGAGCCTGGGATATCTGGAGACTTATTACCGAGCGGGGGAAACCGCCAAAGCATATCTGACAGGCGAACATGAACAAGACGCCGTACCGGTGTCTGTCCAAAAAACAGACACCGGTTACTTCTTTGACGGCCCCGGTGAATCCTCCGCCGTCATTTTCTACGGCGGCGCCAAAGTGGAGGAGACCGCCTACGCGCCGCTCCTGTACAGGATTTCGCAGCGCGGGGCGGACTGCTTCCTCGTAAAAGCCCCGTTCCGTGTTGCCGTTACCGCCGCCGGAGCCGCCGACAAGATCATACAGGAGCAAGCTTATCAGGATTATTATCTGGCAGGCCACTCCTTGGGCGGCGTTGCGGCTTCCGCAGCCGCTGTCGGGCACCCGGGTGCGGTCAAAGGGCTCATTCTTCTCGCCTCTTATCCGAACAGGAAAATTCCGGATGAGATCCCGCTCCTGAGCATCTACGGAAGCGAGGACGGCTGCCTGGACCGGGAGATGTATGAGAAGAGCCGCGGGAATCATCCCGCCGACACGCAGGAGAAAGTCATCGAAGGCGGCAATCACGCCCAGTTCGGCGACTATGGCCCTCAGAAGGGAGACGGAACGGCCCGGATCACACCGGAGGAGCAGTGGGAGAAGACTGCGGATGCGGTCATGAACTGGCTCGGAGTCGATTTCGCCGGAACAGAGGCAGAGGAGGCCAGGAAAGAAAAGCCCCGCCTTGTTGAGAATGATGAGGAAGAAGCAACGCCGGACAGAGCACTGATGAAAGCGAATCAGGTCCAGAATTCAGGCGACGAGGTCATCTATCCTGTGGACAGGGATAAGAAGAATGAAAAGAAAGACTATTCCGTTTTTGTCTATATGGTAGGGTCTGATCTGGAAGCCTCCTATGGCTATGCGACCCGCGATATGCAGGAGATGACGGAGTCCGGGATCGATTTTTCCAAAACGAATCTACTGATCTACGCAGGCGGCTCTCGAATGTGGAAATCCGATATACCCAGTAATCAGAATAACGTGCTGGATATGAGCCTTGAGGGCGGGGACCGGGTTGTTGCCGCCACGAAGAACACTTCAGATATGGGCGCACCGGAAACGCTGAAAGCTTTTCTGGATTATGCGGTGACGTATTACCCGGCAGATCATTATGCCCTCATTTTCTGGGATCATGGCGGCGGGTCTGTTTACGGTTATGGAAATGACGCGATTTATTCGGGGGATTCTCTACTGCTTAAGGAGATGGACGCTGTTCTGAAGGAGTCTCCCTTCGGAAAGAACGGCAGTGCACATCTTGACTGGGTCGGTTTTGATGCCTGTCTGATGTCAACCGCCGAGAACGCGGTCATCTGGAGCAAATACGCGGATTATATGGTTGCCTCCGAGGAGACGGAGCCGGGCGACGGATGGTGCTACAGCTTCATGGACGTCCTGAATGAGACGAGTGAAGCGGAAGAGATCGGCAAAGCGATCGTCGATGCCTATAAAGCATACTATGCGGCCAAGAGAAGTCCTCTGAATGATCCGGATATCACGCTGGCAGTGCTGGATTTAAAGCAGATGGATTCGCTGGTTGACAGTATTGACTCTTTGGCCCTGAAAATGAAGACAGGTGTCGACGGACAGGCTTTCCCGGATATGGTCAGAAGCCGGTCTTCGACAAAAACCTTCGGGCTCAGAGACTCCAGGGCGACGGCGTATGATCTGCTGGATATCGGGGATCTCTCGTCTAAAATGAAACAGATCTATCCCGAGGAGTCGAAGGCTATTGAAACAGCATTGAAAGCAGCCGTCATTTATAATACGAATGAAGTGGAAGGTTCCTGCGGATTGTCCCTGTATTTTCCGGGCGAGAACAGGGAACTCTACGAAGCTGTGGTATCAAATGGGGATGAAAACCTTTATATATCCGACGAGTATGCCTCTTTTGTCGATCTGTATACGGAAAAGTGGACGACAGCTTCCGCTGTCGACTGGAGTATGCCGGAACCCGAAAATACCGGCGCAGAGGTGACGCTTCAGCTCACGCAGGAACAGGTGGATAATCTTGACAAAGCGACCTATACGGTTCTGATCGATGAGGGGGACGGATTTTACCGCCGGGCGCTGTGTAAGGTAGAGGTCGAACCTGATGAGAAACATGTGCTCCACATACCGACGGATCCTTCTCTGATCTATGCGGCCGGAGACTTTGGAACTATGCCCGTACCGAGTGCTTTCGTCCAGTCGGAGACGCGTGAAGGCAAGGCGACGTATGACAGTATGCGGATGTTCTTTGGCTATGGGCCGGAAATGGTTCCCTACCCGTACGACTATGTGACGGCGACAGTCGAAGAAACAGACGGGGAGTTCGCAGTCAAATCCTTCAGCTACAAAGATGCATCCGTTTTGCCCGGCGGCAAAAATTCTGTGGATCTGAGTCAATATGTAACACTAAACGAATATACTTCGGACACAGTCTACCCGACACGTTCGGAAGATGGCACGATGCTGCCTTATTATGAGTGGGATGCCCAGACAGGAGTATTTTCGGCTCATATGCTCCAGATTGATGAAAGCCTGCATTTTGTGAGCAAAAAAGCCAGTGCGCTCGGTTCGCCGACCGTCGTTCAGGTCGTACTCAGGGATATCAACGGAGCGGAGCATGGCTCTGAGATCTGTGAGATCAACAAGGGAACGGATGGCTATGTGGAATACAAAGAGGTCGTTAAGAACACGGAGAAGGGAGCGCTGACTTTCGAGATCCATGATAAGGAAGCCTGGCTGACATCTTATTCCGGGGATGATCTGTCGATCGAGATTCCCTCCGAAATAGACGGATATCCCCTGACCCGAATCTGTGGGAACGCGATCCAGTCTGCCTATTCTCTGCGCGAGCTCACGATCCCGGAAGGGGTCACAAGCATGGAGCATTCTGCGGTCAGCTATGTATCTGCTCTGAAAGTACTGACGCTTCCCTCCACACTTGAGAACATTGGGCGGGCCCCCATAGGATCCGCGAAAAGCCTCGAAAAAATTATCGTTAACGGGAAGAGCAAAGCAGTCTGTGATAAGGATGGCGTTCTTTTTTCCGCTGACGGGAAGACGCTGATCCGCTATCCGGAAAAAAAAGGGCGGTTTTACACTGTACCGGAGGGAACGGAAGAGATCGCCTATCACGCATTTTGTGAGGCAGACCTTTTTGAGGTCCATTTTCCGGAGACACTGAAAAATATTGATAATTATGCGTTTGAGAGATGTCGCAACCTGGATGCGCTTGTTTTGCCGGACAGTCTTGAGCGTATCGGGGCGGGAGCCTTCAGCGCAGGCTTTACTTTCTCAGACGATGAAGAAGCCGGACTGATCGATTTGGTCAGGATCGGGGCTAAAGTCAGCGAAATCGGCCCGGAAGCCTTTTCGGGATATCCGATCGTCGGTTTTGAGGTCAGTGAAGAAAACAAAGCTTTTTCAACCGTGAACGGGATGATCACATCGAAGGCAGGCGATGTCCTGACCCTGTGCCCGGCAGAGATCGGCGGCTCGATAATCGTGCCTGACGGGGTCGTCGGCCTGACGCCCGGCGTCTTTGCCCAGCTTCCGTCCAATACTGCTTTTTATTTTCCTGACTCGCTGGTACGTATGAACCTCGATGATTTTCCCAGCAGGCGGGGGGACGGCCCTGAATCAATCTATGATCTGACGATTTATTGCAGTAAAGGTTCGGCCGCTGAAACATTTGCCGTAAAAAATGAATTGAATCATGTGATCACCGCACCCGGCGAAATAGATCTGAAGCCTTATACCAATGAGTCTGTTCCGGGGCTCAACGGGGTATACAGTTTCAGGGTCTATGATGATCACGCTGTCTTTACCGGCTATAAAGGCAATGACAGCAGTATTGCGATCCCGGACACGGTAAAAGGTGTGCCGGTGACGGAAATCGGTGACGGCGAGAAAGCCGTTTACGATAAAGGAAGCAGCTTACAAAGGATCAGCTTCTACGATTATACAGATGATACAGCCGAGGTCACAAACTTGGGCAATTATAAGTCCGATGGACTTGTCGGCGTGGATATTCCGGACACCGTTACCCATATCAATGACAGCGCATTTGCGGATATCTCGATCAAAATCGACGAATTCCGTCTTCCGGGTCATCTTGAAGAGATCGGCCCGAAAGCTTTCGGCGGGACATATTCGGAAGCGTCCGTCGGCCGTTTTATCATTACCGAGGACAATCCGGATTTCATGACAAAAGACGGAGTGCTGTTTACAAAAGACGGTAAAACGCTTGTGAGATTCCCGACAAGGGCAAAGACGGATCTGGCAGCCCTGACGATCGAAAAGGACGGACATGACTCCCATTATATCTATCAGATCCCGGATGGGTGTGAAACCATCGGGCGCTACGCCTTCGCCAATACAGAACTGATTGATGCGGCAAGAAGCATGGAAATTTCCGTAGATGATTTTGAGGTGAGATTTTCACCTGAGATCGTGACGATCGAGGGGTATGCTTTTTACGATGCCTTATTCAAAGCTGTGGAAATGAACGAGGGTCTTGAGAGTATCGGTGAACATGCCTTTGAGAATTGCCGTCTCCAGACAGATGAGCTGATATTGCCGTCTACTGTGACTTCATTGGGAGATTCGGCATTTGCCCGTGTTTACAGAAGTGTAGAGGAAGGCGAGTCCCGGGATCTGGTCTATGGATTCAGACATATAGAACTGCCGGAGCGACTGAAATCTGTCGGGAAGGAAGTTTTTGCAAGCTACAGCGACTCACATTATACCTGTGATGCATTGGTTATCGGTAGAAAATTAAAGGATATCGCAGAGGGAGCTTTTAATGACTTCTATACGACAGGCTTTGAGGTGAACGCAAAAAATTCTTCTTACAGCAGTAAGGACGGCTGCCTGCTTGATGGGAAAGGCGAGACTCTGATCGCCGTACCGCAAGGCCGGCAGGGAATGCTGGAGGTACCGGAAGGAGTAAAAAAGATCGGGAAGCACGCTGTTTATGACTGCTACGGCTTGACGGATCTCTATATCGGTCCGGAGGTAACGTATATTCATCCCCAAGCCATCTATATTTATGATGCTGCAGGACCTGTCATTCACGGCGAAGGCGGGTCGGAGGCAGAGAAATTTGCAGTATCCAGGGGCTATACGTGGAAGGAGGAAGAAGAATGAAGAGGTGGTTATCATTATTTTCATTTTTTGCATGGATGCTTCTTCTGTCCATGACCGGGTGCGGAACCGGCAGCAATGCGGTTCTGAAAGGAATATTGCCGTCAAGGATCGAGAATATTACGGGTAAGGATGTGATCCCGGAAGGGGCGGAAGGAGCGAGGACTTCGGAAACAGATACCTATGATGCATCTGCTTTCCTGCCTCGGATGTTTGCCGGCGCATGGAAGTTTCAGTCCATCGAGGGGGAAATGCCGGTCATAGAGGTCCCCGCGCCGGCGGGAAGCGGGGCAGAGTCCTGCAGTGTGGGAGCATTCCCGGACAGCATGATCTTTTGTGATCTGGTCAGAGGGACTGGAGCGGAAGTCTACGGAATCAAATTTGATGATTACTATTATATGCAGGCGGCTTATAAACCCGTGGAAGGCAGTGAAGAGGATCTTTCGGAATTCAGGATGCTGTTCGATGTTACCGGAAAAACGCTGGCTGTCGGATTTACCGGAGAGGTAACTGACGAGCGGTATTACACGGAAAATGTTGACGCGGTGGACATTGTTGAGGTCGATTATGGTTTTGAATGGAGCGGCTATGAGCTTACGCTGAAATACGGCGGCGCCAGTGCAGTCTATGTCCCGTCGACCTTTGAAGGAGATATGATCAAGGCCTGCGGAGGCTTTTCCGGAAGCAATGGACAGGATAAGATGCCCGACTGGCATTTTTCCCCGCTGAACATGAATGGTGACGGCAAAGGAACGGTCGGCACCGTTTATGACGGGAATGTCGGGATGGAATACAGCTTTGGGGAAGACGGAAGTTTTTCCGTCACGACAGAGTACGGTGAAGTCTTTTCCTTTGACCGCTACTGGTACTCGGATTCCTGCCTGACATTGCCTTCAGGAAACCTGAAAATGATGTATCAGGATACTTCTCTGACTTTCTATAGTGACGATCCATATCGCGTTAAGTTTATGGACAACCTTCTCCCTTTGGATGAATTGATAATGGTCGGGAAAAAACTCGGCACCCCGCTATGGAGCCCTGTTCAGAAATTGATCATGCAGGGGTATAAAACGGATGTCGATATTGAGAAGAGTATGATTCCATCCGGCTCTGTGAGCCCGGAATTTGAACTCCGATTCAGAACAGCCGGGATCATTGTTCGGGCAGTCAATCCGACAGACGCGGAACTGCCGCTCGGCGCCTGCATCATCTACAGATACCGGTTTAATGAAGAATCAGGCAATATTTTGCGAAGGGTCGCCTCTCTTTTGGAAGCTGAATATGTGAAATGCGGAGAAACGACAAAGGAGGACCTCGCAGCCTACAGCTGTCTTTTGCCCGTCAGCGACCATGTGATGCGCACACAGTTGTCATCGGCTGGCTATTTATCAGATTATGATTTTGAAGGCTATAATGTGCATGTACTTGAGGGCCTGGATGGCGATGGATCATCGGTTTTCCTGCAGATGGAGATGGAGGGAGAAAAACTGCACGCTTTCAGCTGCAGCTTGTCCGCTTTTGAGAACAGAAACCTTGATTATAATATTGCTTATGAAAATCTTCAGGATCTTTCACAGGACAAGTGTGAAAGGCTGGCAGCCCGCCGGGATGAGATCGCAAAGAGTGTTGGTGACGGATTTGCGGATTTCTCCGACGTGACCTGTGATACTTACGGAACAATTTATATCCCCTGGAAGAGTGTCTTTCCTTACGGTAAGGCGGAGCTGACAGAGGAAGGAAAGCGATTGCTGGACAGGGTTTCCGACCGGTATATCCGTGCGGTTGGGACATATGATGATATTGCCGGGCTCCAGGTCGGGGTCAATGCACGGTGTGATCGGGTCGAAGGCGGTCAGTCTTTTACGGTGCCGAGAGCAGAGGCCGTCAGTGAATACCTGAATGATCAGATGTCGCAGAAAGGTGGGAAATTCAACATATCTCCGGTGGGTTACGGCGAAACCAAATATCTGCAGGAAGAGGGAACCGATGTCTTGGGAAGTAATGTCGTATCGATTCGTTTTATTCTTGATCCGGAGAGCGTCGGAGAAACGACCGGAAAGGAGATCAGCCTGATCTATAAAGATACAGAAGGAGATGCCTCTTTCCGTTATATGAAGCAGGACGCGGCTCTGGTTGGAGAAGAACGGGCCGCATTCGCGTTAAAATATGGCGGCACTTATAATGCAGACAGCTATGAGAATGAGGCGATCGGTATGACATGGAAATTGCCGGAAGGATGGCATTTCTATGACGACGATGAATTGACTGCCTATAATGGGATGTCGGCCGAAGCGATGCTTTTGAAAAATCTGCCGATCTATATTTTTGCAGCTGTCAATAATGATTATGACACGATGATCGATATTCGTCTGTATCCCTGTGATTCGACGGCTTATGAGACAGCCGGTGAGGAATTTGTAAAAAGTCTCTTCGATTCTTACGCATCCGTCTGCCGGACGAATTACAGCGACGTCACGGCAGAAGCAAAGAATGTAACGTTTGGAGGCAGGACCGTGAAAAAGGGAAGCTTCCGATTTACGGCAGACGAGCAGGAATTTGTCCGCAAACAGTATTATCTGGTCTTCCCTGATGCCGTCGCCGTTATTACGCTGTCAGGGACACAAGACAGCAAGATCCTTGATGAGCCGGGGCTGAGGTGATCCGTAAATGGGTTGTCAGTGTATTTTTTGAAACCACAGATATTGACGGCAATCCCGCGAAGAGCGAGGACCTCTTTTCTGCCCATGCCGTAACCATGATCAATGTCTGGACGGGCGGCACTACAAAGCGGTTTTTCAGTTCCAGAGTTCCGATTTTTCCGGGAGACAGCAGCTTGTCAAGTTTCATAGCTATACCTCTCTTTCATAAGCCCTTTGCAAGGGGGACCGGCGCATATTATATTTGACGGCCGTCAAACATAATGATATATTTGAAACAAATACCGAAGAATATTTGACGAGCGTCAAATATATTAGAGAAAGAGGCGCCGATGAAAACCGGAATCATACACGATCTTCAGGATCTCACTTACCTTAAGTGGTCTCACATCAGAAACTCCAGCGGGACGGCGGGGACTTTTTTAAAAAGCGGATCCACATTGAACAGTGTAAAGCGCTATTATAAGCTGTCAAATTTTGATCCGGTTGAGGGGGTTATCGGGCATGAGTGTGTCAACGAGATTATTGTGGACAGACTGCTCACATTGCTGGGGATTCCTCATCTTCATTATGAACTCATATATGCGAAGATCGAGGTGGAAGGAAGGACATACACGACATACCTTTGTGCCTCCGAAGATTTTAAGAGGCGCGGTGAGAGCAAGATCGCTCTGGACGACTATTACAGGGTAAATGCACTCCCAGGGGAGTCACACTATGATTTCTGCGCCCGAAACGGCTGGCGGGAGTACATTGATGCAATGCTAGCGGTTGATTTTCTGATTCTGAACAGAGACCGGCATGGCGCCAATATAGAAGTTTTGAGAAATGCCAGGGCCCGGACGCTTCGAATCGCCCCTTTGTTTGATCATGGGTTGTCACTGCTTTATTCTTGTCGGACGAAGGAGGCAGCTGCCATGTTCAATGTGCTGGAGGATAAACCTTGCAATAATTTTATCGGAACATGGTCCTGTCGCAAGAATTTAGAACTGATCAGTAATCCGGGACAGGTATTTCCGCATAAACTCACCGAAGCGGACAGAAGTGTCCTTTTTGAAGGGCTTGACGGTATACTGCCCGGGGTTTATTTTGAGAAAATTTGGGAAATGATTTACGGAAGGTATCAGATTTATGAAAATCTATGAAATCTGGGATCAGGAGAACAGACTCTCAGTCGGAACGCTTCTCTATTATGAAAAGAGCAGGACATTTATCATAGAGCTCGCAGAGTACCTCGATGAGTGGAGCGCCCCTTTGCTTCTGACGGCCTATGTCAGGAGAGGGATTTTCACGATTCCCAGGGATGTCAGCTTCATGTGGGTCCGGGAGCGCATCATTCCAAGCGGCAGACAGAACATCAATATGATTCTTCGCAATCACGGGCTTCGCGAATACGATGAGTTGACTTTTCTCGAAAAGTCGGGCGGCCGTTGTTCACAGGACAGCCTCTGCATCAGGAAGCGTGAGGCACTGCCGGAATATGTGAAAAAGCGGCAAGGGAGAAACCTTAAGGATTGCACTATGTGTGCGGGCAAAACCTTGCTGTGCTTCTTTCAGGACGGCACGACGAAAAAGGTGGATCTTAATACCTATACGGGCTCTGAGGAACATGAAAAAAACGCAATCCGAAAGATTCTGGAAAATGAAGCCCTTTTTGCCTCCGGTAAAATAACCGCCGGAGGCTACGCGGTCACATTCAACGATTCGCTGGATCTGTCAGCATCAGCGCTCTATGCAAGCGGAGTCACGGTTCCGCTGGGGCTGGAGGATTTTCTTTCATTTGTCAGAAATAATATACTGGACACCTCCGGGGCATGCGATATCCTTTTGTGCAGCCGTCAGAACCTTGCGTATCTGGTCGGAAAGGGCGAGCTTACCCCGGTCAGGGAAGAAGTGAAAGGGAATCTTTATCTGAAGGGGGATGTCCTTGCAGTTAGCAGCGAATGATGCATCTTTACAAATATGCGGAGGTAAGCGGCTGATACTAACCTTGGCGATAATAATAACTGCTTTGTTTGCAGGATGTGGAACCGCAAAGACTGATACGGTTCAGTCGGATACGTGTTTCATTTACACGGACGGCCTTCTTGACGACCTCTGCGCCATCGAGTATCTTGCGGAAAGCTACGACAATGCCGTCATTATGCTGCAGGACCCTGAAGGACTTAAGGACAATCCATACGCGTCCCCGGAAGTGGCAGACAAAGACACTTTCTTTGAAACGGTTTCACCGTGGTTTACCTCCGCTACTCCTTATACTGATCCTGCGGACATCTCACAAATGGATTTTTACTTGCTTGCACCACTTACTGAATATGCGGAACTTCTGAAATCCAACCCATCATTCAAATCTAAAAAAGCCTTGCTGATGGCAGGAGATTCAGACGGGCCGGATGGTGCAGGTGAAGACTGGAACGCGATTCAGGATATAGATGCTTATCGGTATGTCACCGAAAACATGACGGAGCTGGTCCAGATGACCCGCCCTGAATGCGAGGCAGAATATGAGGCAAATTCTTATCCTTTCAAGGCGATGTTTCTGGGCGAGTATATAAGCCGGATGAGTTCCATGAATGAGAATGTCTGCTGCTATGATCTGCAGGCGGTGTCATTGTATTTAAGAAACTGAAATACGGAAGAACGGGGCAGAATCGGGATTGTTGGAGGAGCACAAGTGTACAAATCTGTCGGAGGAAACAAATGAAGAGAAATGAAATCGTGTCGGAGTTGTTCCGCTTGCAGGATAAGGACTATGCTTTGATGCAGGCGAAAATCATCCCCACCGTATCCCGAGACAGGATCATAGGAGTCAGAACACCTGCCCTTCGGGACTTTGCAAAGAGCCTGAGTAATGATCAGGACATTGGTGAATTTCTGTCATATCTGCCGCATCAGTATTTTGATGAAGACCAGCTGCATGCGTTTGTAATATCGTTGGAAAAGGATTTTGACAAGTGCATAGGGAAGGTTAATGCATTCCTTCCTTTTATTGACAACTGGGCAACCTGTGATCAGCTTTCTCCCAAAGTTTTCAAAAAAGAGCCGGAGAAGCTGCTTTCATCCATTCAGACATGGATCAATTCAGATAAGACCTACACAGTCAGATTTGCGATCGGTATGCTGATGAAGTATTTCCTGGATGAGCATTTTGACACGAAGTATGCGGATATGGTTGCGGAGGTCAGATCAGAGGAGTACTACGTCAACATGGTGATCGCATGGTATTTTGCGACCGCTCTGGCGAAGCAGTATGAATTGGTTTTACCCTACCTGGAAGACAGGAGGCTGGCTGATTGGGTGCATAACAAGGCTATCCGGAAAAGCATTGAAAGCTATCGGATTACGGATGAACAAAAGGCATATTTAAGAACTTTGAAGGTGCGGTAGAGAACGCGCATCATTTGATGAGTTGCTGGATCCAACTGTTGTTTTTGAGAATACCGGCGGAACCTATGTGGATCAGCAGACTTTGGAATTTGTAAAAAAGGATGTCTAAAAAATCGAAACGCCGACACGGAGGACAAGATGAAGAAAGCAAGTGATTTTGTTGGCAGGAATATGGCATGGATCGTCCTGATCATTGCAGCAGCGGCACTTTTTGTGCCGGGGACGAGCCTTTGGATCCAGACAAAATGGATCAATTATCTTCTGATGCTCGTTATGTTCGGAATGGGACTTACGACGAAGCTGTCTGATTTTGCCATAGTGTTCCAAAGACCCAGAGATATCATAATAGGATGTGCAGCACAGTTTATCATAATGCCTTTGCTGGCTTTTGTGCTGGGGAAAGCGTTCAACCTGAACGATGAATTGCTGGTGGGAGTAGTGCTTGTCGGAACGTGTCCCGGGGGAACATCAAGCAATGTCATAACCTATCTGTCAAAAGGCGATACGGCGCTTTCGGTGGGAATGACCAGTATAAATACATTGCTGGCGCCTTTTCTTACTCCCTTACTGACATACCTGTATCTGAGAACATCTGTAAGTGTAGATGCCAAAGCAATGTTCTTATCCATAATACAGGTTGTGATCGTTCCCATCGGACTGGGAGTGCTGGTCAACAGATTATTTGGAAAGTATACCCAGAGAATCAGAGATTCCCTGCCGTTGGTATCCGTGACCGCCATCTGTCTCATTGTTGCATCGGTCGTATCACATAACAGCGCCAAAATATTGTCTACGGGAGCAGTCATCTTTGTCGTTGTGATTCTTCATAATCTGCTTGGGTACCTTTTGGGCTATCTGATCGGTGTTCTGTTTAAGATGGATCTGCCCAGAAAAAAGGCAGTTGCCATAGAGATAGGAATGCAGAATTCGGGACTTGCAACAACACTTGCCGGATCTGCTTTTCCGAACCTGACTATGGCGACAGTCCCGGGCGCAATTTTTTCTGTATGGCATAATATTTCCGGGGCTATACTGGCAGGATGGTTTAATCGCAAATCGTGAAGGGATGAAGATGATGAGCAGAGGACACCCTGGAGCAAGTGGTTACCGGCTGGGAGAAACGATGAAAAGAATGGTCAGTATTGTAATGAGGGTTGTAGTCGCAGCAGCTGCGATTCTTCTGATTTCCGGAGTGTACTTTCTTTATCTCATGCATAAGGATCCCAATCCGAGCAGGCCGCAGGCGATCGATGCGAGAAACGGCTATGTGCAGGCACATGGAACAAATCTGTACGACGGAAATGGCAAAATATTGCAGCTTAAGGGCGTCAATCTCGGCGGATGGTTCATCCAGGAGTTCTGGATGGGGATCAATAGTGTTGGGCAGTATGATACAGGACTGTACACGCAGGTGCGCGCCGCCGCGGCCATGAAAGAAAACCCGAATCTTACAGAGGAGCAGATCAGGGAATTAGATGCGCTGTATCTGGACAATTATATCCGGGAGGAGGACTTCCGGATCATTTCTGAACTGGGGATGAACACAGTGCGCATTCCCTTTACCTGCTATAATGTGACGGAAGACGGGTATAAGCTGCGAGAGGATGCTTTCGGTAAGCTCGATTGGGCCGTGGATATGTGCACAAAATATGGCCTGTACGCTGTGATCGATCTTCACGGAGCCGTGGGATCGCAGAATATGGACATTCATTCCGGAGATGATGCGCAGTATGCGCTTTACGGAAATAAAAAAAATGAAGAAAGTACGATAGCACTGTGGAAGACAATTGCATCGCACTACAGGGGCAATAAGACCGTAGCAGCCTATGATCTTCTGAACGAGCCCAGGAGGGCACCGGGAAAATTTGGCGGTAAGGTGAATTTTGACTTCTTCGACAGGCTTTACAAGGCGGTCAGGGAAGAGGATCCGGACCATCTGATCCTGATCGAGTGCTTTTCCTTTCCTGTGAACGGAGCGAAGCTCAGCGGCTATGACTGGGAGAATATCTGTATAGAGTATCACATTTACAACCTGACAGAGTTCTCACAGAAAACCTGCCTGAATTTCTACCGTGCCCTGCACAACCTGATGGGGTATAACAAGCCGGTTCTTGTCGGAGAGTGGAATGCCTTTGAAAAAGAGAGCGAGTGGAAGGACAGCTTCGAGTGGTTCGATGAGCAGGGGTGGTCCTTTATGTCCTGGTGCTATAAGGCCAACGCGTATGCCTATATCGATCTCTATCACAATTACAGCGACTGGGGGCTGTTTGATCTGCGCATTGTTCCGGTGGATCTGTCAACGGCGACCTTCGAGGAGATTGCGGAGATATACGGAAAGATCGGTACAGAGCACGCGGAGAAGACGGCGGTATATGGGTATTGGGAAAAGTACCTGGAAAAGAACTGAAGGTGTAGAATAGTTTCACCGATGGCGTTCGGCGACAGCGGAGACGGCATATACTTTATGATGTACAGCTATATTGCCGTTTCCGCAGAGGACATGAAAGGGGACACCGGGTCAGACCCTCTTACATGGATTAGATATATTAAGAAATTACAGGACGGAAGGGGCGGAAAACGGAAGCGGTATAAAATATTTTGGCAAGCACAATGAACAGTAAAGGAGAAAAACATGTACGACAGGCCGATATTGGCGATTATCAGAGAAAACTTAGATAGTGAAGGAAAGCTCCCGCACGAATTTAGCCTGCCGAAAGATCCGGATGATGCAAACAGCCTTCTTTTCGCTGATGGCGCTCTGGATGGGATCACTTACTTTCACACGCAGCCAGGGAGGCTAAATGATGAAGAGGCAGACCTTCTTGTAGATGCCTTGAATGCAATGGTGGGCGGGCATATCAAT
>JAFUFL010000111.1 GCA_017469935.1 Lachnospiraceae bacterium | reverse complement strand
TTTTTCCGTTCATCAAAAAAACAGCCGTCAGGCTGTTTTTGAGTCGTGGCAGGGATCAACCTGAGCGTGTGCGTCATGTCCCTTCTAAACTGCTTTGAATGAGCAGCCGGATGAACCGGATCATTCCCGAGCGAAGGAGGGAATGAGGGCTGCAGCTCCTGCAGCCCGAAAGCCCATATGTCTGAGACGTCCGGTCATCAGAGCGGACGGCGAGTTCGGAAAAGCGGTTCCCTCCGGAGCGAGGGAAGGATCTGTGCGAATCCCTGCGAATTCAATGCAGTTTAGAAGGGGCATGACGCACAAGCGTAGGATTATCAACTTTCCGCTTAGTGCGACAGCCCCTCTTTTCGTCTCACAAAATGGGATCTTGGGATCTCTTTCCCCTGCACTATAAGATGCGCCGCAGAGCGTTATTTGAACAGTTGCTCCATATCCTCATGGCAGATCGGCCTGATGCCGTTTGCCGTGAGCACCTTGATCGCTTTGTCGTTATCCGCCACGCGGAAGACCATAAATGCGCTGTTCGCTTTTTTGGCAAGGAAAGCGTAGGAGTATTCAAGGTTTACCTTGTTGTCGCCCAGAATATTGAGCATGTTGACCAGCGCGCCCGGCTTGTCCTCGATCTCCACGGCGATGACCTTGGTGATCGAGCAGACGTAGCCTTCCTCCTTGAGAATCTGGATCGTGTTGAAAGGATCGTCTACAATGACACGTACAATTCCAAAGTCCTCGCTCTCCGCGAGGGACAGGGCTCTGAGGTCGATCCTGCTCTTCTCCAGAATTTTAGTGAATTCCGCCAGTGCACCCGGCCTGTTCTCCAAAAACACAGAAATCTGTTTGACTGTCATTTGAACCTCCTTTTCTCCTCAGCAAGAGGGTCGTTCAACGTTATTGATAGAGACGCCGTTAATAGTGACATTATTGATAAAGATTTCTCTTATCGATCACTCTCTTCGCCTTGCCTTCGCTCCTTGTGATGCTCTTGGGTGCCACAAGTTTGACTACGCAGTAAATTCCGAGCATCGCCTTGAGCGCGGAGACAAGCTGCTTTTCTCTTCCGGCCACCTCGGACAGGGAGTCGGAGAACATCTCGGGGGTCATCTCGACCTGCACCTCGATGCGGTCGGTATTATTTGCTCTGGTGACAACGATCTGATAATTAGCCGGATAGCCGCAGTTCATCAGCACGGTCTCGATCTGGGACGGGAATACATTGACGCCTTTGACGATCAGCATGTCGTCGCTTCTTCCCATCGGTTTGGACATTCTCACGTGCGTTCTTCCGCAGGAGCAGGGCTCATCGTAAAGGATTCCGATATCCTTGGTCCTGTAGCGGAGCAGAGGAAACGCTTCTTTGGTGAGGCTTGTGAATACCAGCTCGCCCTTTTCTCCGTGAGGCACGGGCTCCCCCGTTTTGGGGTTAATCGTCTCCACTATGAAGTGGTCCTCATTGACGTGCATGCCGTGCTGCGCGCTGCATTCGTAGGCGACGCCGGGACCGGAGATCTCCGTGAGCCCATAGATGTCGTACGCCTTGATGCCGAGTCCTTCCTCGATGCCTCTGCGCATTTCCTCCGTCCACGCCTCCGCGCCGAAAATGCCGGCCTTGAGTTTGATGCGGTCTCTGAGTCCTCTCTCGTTAACGGATTCCGCGAGATAGGCCGCGTAAGAAGGCGTGCAGCACAGGATCGTCGTGCCGAGATCCGTCATAAACTGAAGCTGGCGGTCTGTGTTTCCCGATGACATGGGAAGCGTCAGGCTCCCCAGCTTATGAGAGCCGCCGTGAAGACCTGCTCCGCCGGTAAACAGCCCGTAGCCGTAGCACACCTGCACCACGTCGTCCTTGGTCGCTCCGGCTGCTGCCAGGGCCCTTGCACAGCACTCCTCCCACAGATCCACGTCATTTTGTGTGTAGAAAGCGACGACTCTTCTTCCCGTCGTTCCGCTCGTGGAATGAATTCTGACGCAGTCGGACAGCGGAGCCGCCATGAGTCCGTAGGGATACTGGTCTCTCAGGTCCTCTTTGGTCAGGGTCGGAAGAAGGTGAAGGTCCTGCATCCCGCGGATGTGCTCCGGGCGGACTCCCAGTTCGTCCATCTTCTTTCTGTAGTAAGGGACATTGTTGTAAACTCTCTCAACCTGCTTTACAAGCCTTTCGTTCTGCCAGGCCGTGATCTGCTCCCGGGAGGCGCATTCCACCTCCGGGTCAAAATATCGATCCATTTCTGCCTTATCCTCCTTGCCTATACCGATATCTTTCGGGACTCGCTCCCCTGTTCCTCTTATCTCGCAAGATTTGCAAACTTGGTCAGTGCGGGCTGCCAGCTCAGCTCCACCGTGCCGATCGGGCCGTTACGCTGTTTTGCAATGATGATCTCCGCGATCCCTTTTTTCTCCGAATCCTGGTTGTAATAGTCGTCGCGATAAATAAACATGACCACATCGGCATCCTGCTCAATGGCGCCGGATTCACGCAGGTCGGAGAGCATGGGCCTGTGATTGGGCCTCGACTCCACGGCTCTCGAGAGCTGGGAGAGCGAAACAACCGGGACATTCAGTTCCCTGGCGATCGCCTTGAGGGATCTTGATATCTCGGAAATCTCCTGCTGTCTGGATTCTCCCGATTTTCCACTGCCGCTCATCAGCTGCAGATAGTCGATGATGATCATCTCCAGGCCGAATTCCAGCTTATACTTGCGGCACTTGGAGCGCAGCTCCTGCACGGAGATCGCCGGCGTGTCGTCGATGATCAGCCTGCTCTCTCCTATATTGCCTGCACTCTCGACCAGGTCCGCCCACTCCTGCTCCGTCAGGTCGCCCGTACGGATCTTCTGGGCGTCCACATGGGACTCCATGGAGAAAAGCCTGTTTGTCAGCTGCTCCTTGGACATTTCCAGTGAGAAAATAGCGACGCAGCGGTTCTCTTTGAGCACCAGGTGCTGGGCGATGTTGAGGACCAGCGCTGTTTTGCCCATGGAAGGTCTCGCCGCGATCAGGATGAAGTCAGAAGGCTGAAATCCCGCCGTTCGGTTGTCCAGATCCGTGAACCCGGTGGAAAGGCCGGTCACGTTTCCCTTAATATGGCTGGCATATTCAATCTTCTCGATCGCGTTGATGACAATCTGCCGGATCGGCACAAAACCGGTGGAGTCTCTCCTCTGGGAGATCTCGAAGATCTTCTTCTCCGCCTGGTTCATGATGACATCCATGTCATCCTTCTGCGTATAGCAGGCTCCCGCGATCTCCTCGTTGGCTCGGATCATTTTGCGAAGCAGCGACTTTTCCGAGACA
>JAFUFL010000023.1 GCA_017469935.1 Lachnospiraceae bacterium | reverse complement strand
GACGTGTCAGCGCCGGCCGTCCCTTTTTCATAAAATGTGTCAGGAGATACGTCCCCGTGACACAATTATTTACACACCCAGATGCTCATGGATCCGTTGTCACAGGAAAATACGCCGTAGCCTTCCGGGTCGATCACGATCTCGTGTTTCTTGTGCTGCAGGATATCGATCCAGGTCTCGCCCGCGTGCTGTTTGCCGACCAGCATGGCTTTGTCGCCGCCGGTGCGGTTGGTGAGAACAACGGCAAGGCCCTTTCCGCCGTGCTCCTCGTCGCCCTCCAGGGTCCAGCCGACTACGTCGGGATCGTCGAAATAGTCATGCTGCGCGCCGTACACGTTGGTCCTGCGCAGGTCCATCATCAGGTCGATCCTCTTCTGGAAAGAGGGACCCTCCATGGATTTGACGCCGTAATAGTTGCCGAAGAAGACGCAGGGATATCCCTGGGGCCGCAGCAGGATCACGGCATAGGCGAGCGGCACAAACCAGGGCTTGATCGCGCTCTCCAGAGCCTGTCCGGCCTGCGTGTCGTGGTTGTCCACGAAGGTGACCGCGTGCATGGGATCGCGCTCTACGAGGGTGTCCTTTAAGAGCCCCCGCATGTCGAACTCGCCGCCGCTGTTGCTGGCCTCGAAGAAGTGGAAGTGGAGCGGGACGTCGAACAGGGACATGCAGTATCCGCATTCCCTTAAATATTCCTGAAGGATGTCGACCTCCGCGTTCCAGTACTCGCCGACCGCGAAGAGCTCCTCGTGGTTATTGGCGCGAAGTTTTCCCAGCCACTCGGGGAAGAAGTCTCTCTGAATATGCTTGACGGCGTCAAGGCGGAACCCGTGCACGCCGGTCGTATCCAGATACCACTGACCCCAGCGGGTCAGCTCTTCCCTGACCTTGGGAACGCTGTAGTTGACGTTGGCACCCATGAGATAGTCGTAGTTGACATTTTCGCGGTCCACGTCGCGATTCCACTGAAGGCCGTTGAACTTGTAAATCGCGGACTTATCCTTGCGCTCGTCGTAGTCGACGCCGTTGAAGCAGGTGTGGTCCCAGATGAAATCGGAGTACTTGCCTCCTCTTCCGGGAAAAGTGAATTTCGTCCACGCCTCAATAGTCTGCGGAGCGGAGACAGTTTCCGTCCGGTTCGCCTCGTTGGTCTCGACGACCTGGATCATCTCGGTCTCGTCCGCGCCCATGCGATGGTTCAGGACTATGTCCGCATAGACATCAATACCGCAGGCCTGTAATTTTTTAACCGCATCTATATATTCTTCTTTGGTCCCGTACTTGGTGGGGACCGTACCTTTCTGGTCAAATTCGCCGAGGTCGTACAGATCGTAGACCCCGTACCCGGTATCATGTATGCCGGCCTGTCCTTTGTAGGCGGGCGGGAGCCAGACGGACGTCACGCCCTTTTCGGCCATGGCCTGTGCGCTCTCGCCGACGATCTTCCAGAGCGAAGCGTCGGACGGCAGATACCATTCAAAATATTGAAACATTACACCATTTTCTTTACCCATAGCAGTGAAACCTCCTTTCACTGTCAGGCCTGTGGTTGAAATGTATGATAATTCTGTCGGATTTCCCGTTCAAGGACTATTTTGACACGTTTTGGGACATTTCCGACATTTTCGCGTCAAGCATGCGGTGAAGATTGCCGGTGATATAGAGATAGCCGGCGAGCATGGGGATGTAAGAAATGGTCATGGTCAGGAACAGTGTCAGAAGCATCCCGAGAAAACCGGGCAGGCGAAGATAGACGCGGCACACCATGATGAGCGCCACAAAACCGAAGAAGATCAGGTAAATGACGCCGCACATGCCTGCCGACTGCAGGACGTTCTGCGCGATCTCATTGGGAAAAGGCTTCGCGACGCTGTAGGCGTAGACAAAGACGAGGATCAGGGCAATGACGCCGGAGATCTTCGAGGGATAGTAGCTGGTGATCGGCTGCGGCTTACGGATGGGATAGCGGAGCTTCTTGAGGATGGCATAGCTCAGATAATAGACGATGAGGCCTTCCAGGGCGCCCACAAATCCCGTCGTGATGATGTACATGCGGCGAAGATAATCGTAGGTCAGGATGCCGCTGGCGGCGATATCCACGCCGGCCTGCGCAAAGACCTCGTTCATCGCCTCCTGCATGGCCATGATGTCGGCATTGAGATCAAAGCCGGCCACCGCAGCCAGGGCGATCGTGCACAACAGCTCCGCGGCCGCGGACAGGACCATGACGAGTATGAGAGTGCGGTTCATATCCCTTTTCGCGTGAATGCAGGACCCGTATACCATGCCGATGAAGGACATGGAGATCGCGTAGAAGAGCCCTGTGAAAGATCCGAAAAGGAACGCAATAAGAACCGTACAGACAAAGACGGCAAGAGAGTCCTTCCAGCCGTATTTGGCCGCGAAAGCCACCATGGGGATGGGAAAAATAAACATAAAGAAGCCTTCGAACATTCCGCCCGTCTGTCGGTTTACGAGGAGCAGAACGCCGAAGATAGCTACGATCATGGCACCAAAGGTTAATTCTTGTGTTTTTTCATTCATAAGGAAAAATATACACCAATCGGGGGATAAAGTAAATCCGCGCGATCAGCTGACCGCGCGGAAATTATAGGATGCACACGCGTGCGGAAAGGATGGAGCCTTAGAGGCAGTCCGCACGCGGCGCAGCGGCTCGCTTGCGAGCCTTAAATTCGTATTATTATTCTTCAGCGGCGTCCTTCTTCTCATCCGGAACGATGTCCGCGCTTCCGACGTCCTCGCCCGCGTGCTCGGGCTCGCCGATGGCGCCGGGCTTGACCTTGCTGATGATAACCCGGAGCTTGCCGTTGGGATCTACGGGGATCTCATCCAGCCACTGATAGGTGATCTTGATGGAAGGATCCTTGAACATGGCCATGAGCTTCTCGTCGAGGATCTTCTCGATCTCGGGCTGCTTCTCCACGGGAGTCTCGGGGTTCCTTACCATCATAAGGGTCAGGTCCTCGTAGGTCTCCTGCACCATTCTGTAGGAGATGATCTCGGGAATGTAGTTGACTACGCCGGAGATATTGCCCCACTCGGTGACGCTTCCGTCTCTGTGGTGGATGACGTCGTTCATGCGGCCCTGGACGCCTCTGACAAAGCGAAGGCCCTTCTTCATGTAGCTGTCCGCCTGGTCAAAGGAAGTGTAGTTGATCAGAGGAAGCTCTGTCTTGTACAGAGGAGTGATGACCATCATTCCCTTGAGAGCGGGACCCGTCAGATCCTCGTTGTAGACGTTGACTACGAAGAGGTCGCTGTTGACCTGATAATACTTCTTGCCGGGGATCCGGATGACGCAGGAGCCCGTCTCGCCCATGCCGTAGGCGTCGATGAGGCCGGGGCCGAAAACGTCCATCAGAAGGGCTCTGGACGGATCGTCGAGCATCTCGCCGAAAGGAGTGTAGAAGCTGGGCTGATGGATGTAGAGGTCGTTCTCCTTGACATACTTGGCGATGCGCATCAGCAGGTTCTTGTGGTTGTAGAGATAATCGGGCTTGTAAGCGTTGATCTCATCGACCAGGGTCTGGGTGTCGACGCGCTGCTTGATGGTGTCGGACATATATTTGCGGCGGAGGATTCCGAGCTTCTGGATGGGGGAATCGTATTCCTTGACCGGTCCGTGCAGGGAGTTGGGGCGGCACATGGTCTTTCCGAAGAAAGGATTGAATCCGCCGTAGCCCATGGTGCGGAGCCAGTTCGCCGTGACGTATGCATATTCATAGGGAGAGATCAGCACGCGCAGCGGTCTTCCCGTGGAACCGGAGGTGGGAGAAACATGCCAGTATTTGTACTTCTCGGGATCCTTGGCGGCCTCTTCGTCCATCCAGTCCCTGAGCTGGTCCTTGGTCAGGAGCGGGAACTTGTAGAGATCCTCGGCGCAGTGATAGTCGTCGGGGGTGGTTCCGCTCTCTTCGAAACGGGCGCGGTAGAAGGGAATCTCATAAGCGGCTTTCATGAGTTCATGAACGCCTTTGTTCTGCTTTTCGAGGATTCTCTGGTAATTCTTCTTGCTGACGGGCTTTTTCTCGACTTCCGCGTAAGCTGCCAGTGTTAAGATGTGCTCCATCTGATGGTCAAGTTCGTAATTCCTCATTTGTTCCTCCTTATAAGCTTTTTCGGGGCGCCCGGCTTATTCTGGACGGGCGCTAAAAGCAATCTGTGATGCTGATACCATCATACTACCATAAAAATATGAGAAATGCGCGGATATTGATTTATCCACACATGGGGTATTATCATATTAAATATACATTTAATCAATTGCCAGTTTTGAACATAATAGGGAATAATACACATTTTGAGAGGAAATGGGGAAAAATGAAGGACCGAAGGATCACAAGGACCAAAAAAGCGATACAGAAGGCTTACCTGGACATGCTCAAAAAGAAGGGGACCGAGAAGATCACCATCTCCGACATAGCGAGGGAGGCCGATATAGACAGAAAGACGTTCTATCTGCACTACAACTCGACGGAGGACATCATAAGGGAATACGCCGAAGAGAAGACCAGGGAGCTCCTGGCCCGGCTCACGATCAAGAGTTTCTTCTCTCTGTCTTTTGACAGAAAGATTTTCGCAAAGGAGGTCAACTCCATGCTGGCGGAGCACCTGGATTTCTGCAGAATGGTCGCGGGCAATCCCAGCCTGTCCTTTTTCTGGAACGAAGTGCAGAATGTCACGGTGGAGATCCTGTCGGAGATCTACGCTAGGCACTCCAAGCTCCCGGAGAGTGACCTCAGAATCCAGGTCAGCTTCTTCGTGGCGGGCGCCATGTACGTCTACCAGAGGTGGCTGCGGGATGAGATCCCCTGCTCGATGGAGGAACTGGGAGACAAAGTGAGCCAGATCGCTTTCACGGGCGTGCAGAGCATCCTGAGGCAGTCCTGAGGGGACGCGGGAGCAACGATTGCGATTATATTGTTATTTGTTTCGCATGTGTTTACGTATGTGTCAAAACATAGAATATCGATTTCTTGTCTGTGTTAATCTTATTAAAAATATATTGCAAAAATATTCACCCCGTTCTTAATACTAATTGGGCTTTTGTAACAGAAATATACGATTCTTTCTAAAAAAAATCTAAAGTTGCTGAATAAAAAGTAGATTGGTTGACAGGAAAAAGAGCATTTGTTATAGTACCCGCGGCTGATAAACAGTTTGGTTACGAGTTTTTTACAGCCTGACACGAACTTGAAACTCGCGCAGCCCACGGCGGCGCAAGAATCCGGAAAACAGTCAGGAGGCAATATGTTTTTCAAAAGATCTAAGGTACTGACGGGACTGGTCACTTTTACCATGGCGGCAGCCATGATGGGAGTACCGGCAAATGCAATGGGATATACCGCCAGAATAGAAGCAGCGGCGGATCTTAATCCCGTTACCGGCAATGTCATTACGCCGGAAAACGCACAGACTGAGCTGATCGCCGACGCGGTTTTACCGATCGTAGGAAAGGGACAGAAAGCCAAGGCGGATGATGATAAAGAGAGGAAAGCTGTAATAGAAGGCGCTTCGGAGAAGACGAGCCTGAAACAGGAAGATAAGATTGAACTTGCAGTAGCAGCACCTAATGTTTATCTGAACATTCACACGGATCCTTCGCTCGGCAGCGAAGTGATCGGAAAGTTATACAGCAACGACGTCGCGAAGATCATCCAGGACAGCGGAAGTGACTGGGTGAAGATCAAATCGGGCAAGCTTGTAGGTTACGTCCTGGGCGAGTATCTGGTCAAGGGCGACGAGGCGGCGCTTCTCTCGGAACTGGTCAAGAAGAACGTGGCTTTTGCGGACAACAGTGACAATGAAGTCGAGGTCCACCGCTATAAGAGCGACAAAGGCGTCATGATGACCGTCTCCCAGGGAGAACAGATCACCGTCGAAGAAGATATGGAAGACGAGACCGACGGATGGATCGAAGTCTCCACGGAGCAGGGCAAAGGGTACGTCAAGAGCGAAGACGTCAGCGTAACCGACGCCTATCCGGTGGCGGAGACCACTCAGGAACAGCAGGAGCGCATTGAGAACGCGACCGTCAAGGACATCGCGGACGACGCGCAGATGAAAGCGGACAAGGCTTCCGAAGTCGCGCAGGCGGCCGCCGAGAAGGCAGAGGAGGCAGCCAGCATCGTCGAGGACGAAGAGACGGAGCACACAAAAGCCGATGAAAAGGCGGCGGAGACAGCTCTGGCAGTGGCCGAGATGGCGCAGGCAGCCGCGGACAACACGAAGGTCACGGCGGACACCGCCAAGGAAGACATGCAGAAGCACGGCTCTGAGACCGGCGAGGCAGTCGCGCAGTTCGCCCTTCAGTTTGTGGGAAATCCCTATGTATGGGGCGGCTCGAGCCTGACGCACGGCACGGACTGCAGCGGATTTACGATGGCTGTGTACGCCAACTTCGGCGTCAGCCTTCCCCATTACGACGCGTCTCAGAGAGGATACGGGATCGGAATCGATTCCCTCAGCGACGCAAGACCGGGCGACCTGATCTGCTTCTACGGACATGTGGGCATTTATATCGGCGACGGAATGATGGTCCACGCCTCCAACGCGAGGGACGGTATCAAGGTCTCCAGAGCGGACTATCGCTCGATCGCGGCGATCAGGAGAATTTTCTATTAAAAATATGTAATTATTCAGCACCCCGGAAAAAAGATCAAAATAAGGTTCGGGGAGCTTGCTCTCCAAAACGTTTTTGATCTTTTTTCCGGGGCGGACAAGGCGCGGAGCGCCTCTGGACGCCACAGTCCCGAATGCGAAGCATTTGGGACGTGGGGTGCTGAATAGTTACACTGTTTTTTGTTAAAAAAGAGATGCTGCAGGAAAACGGGAAATTCCCGTGTTCCTGCAGTATTTTTTTGCGTTTGTGCATAAATAGCAACCGGCCTGACGTCTTTCCCGGGAATTCCTGACGAATGTATAAATTTTGTATTAATAGTCGTGCAAATAGCGAACAGTTCTGTGCAACATGCCGGGGATTGTGATATAATTATCTAACCGGACATCCGGCATCGAAAAAACAGCAGTACTTGGGACTGCAGAAAGAGGTGTCTATGAAGTATGTCATCGTTGGAAAGAACATGGAAGTAACCGCTTCTCTGGAGAAGGCCGTCAAGGACAAGCTCGGCAAGCTTGAGAAATTCTTTGCCGAGGACACCACGGCGCATGTCACTCTGGAGATCAACCATGGACGTCACATCATGGAGGTAACGATTCCCACCAAGGAAGGCGTGATCCGCTGTGAGCAGGTCAGCACTGATATGTATACGACCATTGATCTCGCGGAGGAAGTGATCGAGAGACAGCTCAAGAAGTACAAGAGCAAGATCGTCAAGAAGCACAAAGCGCAGGCAGCTTTCAAGAGAGAGTATCTCGAGGAGCCTTACACCTCCGATGAAGAGATCAAGATCGTGAGGAGCAAACAGTTCGAAATGAAGCCGATGTATCCCGAAGATGCATGCGTGCAGATGGAACTGCTCGGACACAGCTTCTATGTGTTCCGCAATGCCGAGACAGAAGCGATCAACGTAGTATACAAGAGAAAGGGCGGATCTTACGGTCTGATCGAGCCCGAGGAATAAGATCCGTAAGGATCCTTTCCTGAATGAATCAGGTAACACGGCGGTTCCTTACGCTATCAGGACCGCCATGATTATAAACAATCAAGATGGATGGAGGACACAAAAATGGGATTTATTGACTATGAAGTGGACGGAGCCGTTGGTATTATCACCATCAACCGTCCCAAGGCACTCAATGCGCTCAATGAGGAAGTTCTTAACGAGCTGGAGCAGACTTTTGACAATGTTGACCTCAGCGTTGTCCGCTGCCTGATCCTCACCGGCGCCGGCGAGAAATCTTTCGTTGCAGGTGCAGACATCGGAGCGATGAGCACCATGACCAAGGCAGAGGGCGCGGCTTTCGGCAAGAAGGGAAATGACATTTTCCTCAAGATCGAGAAGTTCCCTATTCCTGTGATCGCTGCCATCAACGGTTTTGCTCTGGGCGGCGGCTGCGAGATCTCCATGTCCTGCGATATCCGCATCTGCTCCGACAACGCTATGTTCGGTCAGCCTGAGGTCGGCCTTGGAATCACCCCCGGTTTCGGCGGCACACAGAGACTGGCTCGTCTTGTCAGCCCCGGCATGGCCAAGCAGCTGATCTACACGGCCCGCAACATCAAGGCGGAAGAGGCCAAGAGGATCGGACTTGTAAACGAAGTTTATCCGCTTGAGGAGCTCATGCCCGCAGCCAAGAAGATGGCGGCATCTATCGCAGCAAATGCTCCGATCGCAGTACGCGCATGCAAGAAGGCAATCAACGAAGGCCTTCAGGTAAGCATCGACGAAGGCGTCGCGATCGAAGAAGAACTCTTCGGAAGCTGCTTCGAGAGCTATGACCAGGTAGAGGGAATGGCCAACTTCCTTCGCAAGAAAGACGACCCGAAGAAGGTTAAGAAGGTCGCTTTCAAGAACGAATAATTCTGCCCGGCCAAAAGAGTGCGCATTCCGGGAGGAGTGCAATTAATTTAAGGCAATACTGTTTTGCAATATATTTATAGTTATCAAAGGAGGATACTAAAATGAAAGTTGCTGTTATCGGCGCTGGTGCAATGGGATCCGGAATCGCTCAGACATTCGCTCAGTGTGATGCTGTTGAGAAGGTCTATCTCTGCGATATCAAGCAGGAGTTTGCTGACGGCGGTCTTAACAAGATCAAGAAGGGTCTTGACAAGCTGGTAGGCAAGGGCAAAATGGAGCAGGCAGCGGCAGACGCTATCACCGGAAAGATCGTTACCGGACTTAGCGACATCGCTGTAGATCCCGACCTCGTAGTTGAGGCTGCTCTTGAAGTCATGGAGATCAAGCAGGACTGCTTCAAGAAGCTTCAGGACGAGATCGTACAGAACCCCGACTGCATCTATGCGTCCAATACTTCTTCCTTATCCATCACACAGATCGGCGCAGGCCTTTCCAAGCCCATCATCGGCATGCACTTCTTCAACCCCGCTCCCGTTATGAAGCTGGTTGAGGTTATTGCAGGTATCAACACTCCCGCTGAAACTGTTGAGAAGGTCATCGAGATCTCCAAGCAGCTCGGCAAGGTTCCGGTACAGGTCAATGAGGCTGCAGGCTTCGCCGTAAACAGAATCCTTGTTCCCATGATCAACGAAGCAATCAACGTTTATTACACAGGAACAGCTGACATCGAAGGCATCGACAACGGCATGAAGCTCGGCTGCAACCACCCCATGGGCCCGCTGGAACTCGGCGATTTCATCGGTCTGGACATCTGCCTGGCAATCATGGATGTTCTCTTCGAAGAGACTCACGACAACAAGTATGCGGCAAGCCCTCTGCTTCGCAAGATGGTCCGCGGCAAGAGACTCGGCGTCAAGACCGGCATCGGTTTCTATGACTACTCCAACGGCCCTCGCAACAAGGTGCCCACAGATAAGAAGTGATCGAAACGGTTTACATGATCGAACCATAATATAACTCGGGGAGGCTCTGCAGAGGTGCAGAGCTGTACCCGGTTTGCACTGCTGTATATGAATTCGATTTTCGAATAAGCTTATTCGTTATTGGTTATGACGATTGATTGCTTTGAGAGAGCGGTGCATGTTATATTTGGAACAGATTGTATACACTGCGTCCTGCTGATCGGAAACAGCGGGCGGCAGTATACGAAATAACATCCCAGGAGGAGGACAATATGAACATTCTTGTTTGCGTAAAACAGGTTCCGGATACGACTCAGATTAAGATCGATCCGGTAAAGCACACCCTGATCCGTGAGGGTGTCCCGGCTATTCTGAATCCTTTTGACGGCTATGCTCTTGAGGCAGCAGCCCGCATTAAGGACAAAAATCCCGATACCAAGATCGTAGTAGTCACCATGGGACCGCCGCAGGCAGTCGCAGTCCTGAAGGAGTGCGTCGCGATCGCGGCTGACAAGGGCTATCTGGTAACCGGCCGTACTTTCGGCGGATCCGATACTCTTGCTACTTCCTATATCATTTCCCACGCCATCAAGAAGATCGAAGAGACCGAAGGCGCTTTCGACGCTATCTTCTGCGGCAAACAGGCTATCGATGGTGATACTGCACAGGTTGGTCCCGAGATCGCTGAATGGCTGGGACTTCCCCAGGTTACTTATGGCCTTGAGTGCGAAGCGGTTGACGGCGGCCTGAAGGTCACGAAGGAAGCTGAGAACGGCAAGCAGATCATCGGAATCAAGTTCCCCTGCCTTGTCACTTTCACAAAGCCTTCTTTCGATCCCCGTTATCCCACAATCAAGCGTAAACTTGCGGCTAACAGAGCTAAATTCGAGACACTGGGCGACGATTTCGACGCTACAATGGATAAGGCTCACTATGGTCTGGCAGGATCTCCCACACACGTTAAGAAGTCCTTTACTCCTCCCGTTAAGCAGGGCGGCATGAAGATCAAAGAAGAGACCGGCACAGATTCTGCAGTCAAGCTCGCACAGATTCTGGTTGATAATGGCATTGTCTGACAGGAGGGATAATAATGGAAGCTAAGACAAAAGACCTTTGGGTATTTATTGAAACTAACGAGGACGGTTCCCCGAAGAAAGTCGGTTTGGAGCTCCTGAATCCCGGCCGTACCCTTGCGACAAAGCAGGGTGGCAAGCTGGTCGGCGTAGTCATCGGCAACAACGTAGCTGATGCTGTTGAGCAGGCCGGCATCTACGGCGCAGATCAGGTCATCGTAATCGAGGGACCTGAGTATCAGCAGTTCACAACGGACGCATATGTAAATGCACTTACCTATGTAGTTGAGAAGTATGGCCCCACCACAGTCATGATCGGTGCTACACCGAACGGCCGTGACCTTGGCCCCAGATTCTCTTCCAGACTCAGAACCGGTCTTACTGCAGACTGCACGAGCCTTGACATCGACGAAGAGACAGGCAACGTTGCATGGACACGTCCTGCATTCGGCGGCAACCTGATGGCTACCATCATGTGCCCTGACCACCGCCCTCAGTGCGGTACCGTTCGTCCCGGCGTCTTCAAGAAACCCGAAGCCGGCGAGAACAAGGCAGAAGTCATCAGAGAAGACTACCACGTAGCTCCCGAAGACATCCGCACCTGCATTCTTGAGACAATCGAAGACGCAGCAGGCGAGATGGTCGATCTCGAAGGCGCTGACGTTATCGTATCCGGCGGACGCGGAATGGGCGGCCCCGATGGATTCAACACCACTCTTAAGCCCCTTGCAGACCTGCTCGGCGGCGTAGTAGGCGCTTCCCGTGCAGCTGTTGACAGCGGCTGGATCGCACACGCTCACCAGGTCGGCCAGACCGGCAAGACCGTCGGACCTAAGCTCTACATCGCTTGCGGTATCTCCGGCGCTATTCAGCACGTGGCAGGCATGAGCAGCTCCGACTGCATCGTAGCCATCAACAAGGACGAAGATGCCAACATCTTCAACATTGCTGACTACGGCGTAGTAGGCGACCTGTATGAGGTAGTTCCTGCCCTTACAGAAGAGATCAAAAAGCTTAAGGCATAATTTATATTGCCGTGAACAGAGAGGCCGCATGGACCGTTTGGTTCGTGCGGCCTTTGCTGAATGTAAGTTTCAGAACAGTTTTTCAGCACCCGTAGTCCCCAATGCTCCGCGTTCGGGACTATGAGCGTCCTTGCCGCTTCGCGTCTTGTCCGCCCCGGAAAATCATTTAAAACCCGTTCGGCGAGCGAGCTCGCCGCCCCCGATTTTAAATTATTTTCCGTTGTGCTGAAATATGATATTTTATTCACAATATGTATCTGCCGTGATATAATAGATATGTTGGAGGCGAAAACGGGCCGGAGAAAAAAGGCGCTTTTTCGCAGCTGCAAGGAGTACACCATATATAGCAAATGGAATTGGAGGAAAGAAATGGCAAAGAAAGTTGTTTTGGCAGGAGCATGCCGTACAGCAATCGGCAAGATGGGCGGACAGCTCAGCACAGTTAAGGCTGCTGATCTCGGCTCTATCGTTATCAAGGAAGCGCTCAGCCGCACAGGCATTCCGGCTGATCAGGTCGACGAAGTTCTCATGGGCTGCGTCATTCAGGCAGGCCAGGGCCAGAACGTGGCCAGACAGGCTTCCATCGGTGCCGGACTTCCCGTAGAAGTTCCCGCAGTCACCATTAATGTAGTATGCGGCTCCGGTCTTAACTGCGTCAACATGGCAGCAGAGAAGATCATCGCCGGCACAGCTGACATCGTTGTGGCGGGCGGCATGGAGAACATGTCCCTCGCTCCTTATGCTGTTATGCAGGGCCGTTATGGTTACAGAATGAACAACGGCGTTCTTGTTGATACCATGATCAAGGATGCTCTTTGGGATGCATTCAATGACTATCACATGATCAAGACTGCCGACAACGTAGCAGAGCAGTGGGGCCTCACAAGAGAAGAACTCGACGCATTTGCCGCAAACAGCCAGAACAAGGCTTGTGCAGCCATGGAAGCCGGCAAGTTCAAGGATGAGATCGTCCCCGTAGAAGTTAAGATGAAGAAGCAGACCGTTATTGTTGACACCGACGAGGGTCCTCGCCCCGGCACAACTCCCGAAGGTCTTGCAAAGCTTCGCGCCATCAACGCAGGCGGCGTGACCACAGCAGGCAACGCTTCCGGCATCAATGACGGTGCGGCAGCAGTCATCGTTATGAGCGAAGAGAAGGCCAAAGAGCTGGGCATCACTCCTATGGCAACATGGGTAGCAGGCGCTCTGGGCGGCGTAGATCCCTCCATCATGGGTGTCGGACCTGTCGCAGCAACCAAGAAGGTTCTTGCGAGAACCGGCCTCACGATCGATCAGTTCGATCTGTACGAAGCAAACGAAGCTTTCGCAGCTCAGTCTGTAGCAGTCGGCAAAGACCTCGGCTTCGACCTTGACAAGCTCAACGTCAACGGCGGCGCCATCGCTCTCGGACACCCCGTAGGAGCTTCCGGATGCCGTATCCTTGTTACTCTTCTTCACGAGATGGTTAAGAGAGACGCAAAGCGCGGTCTTGCGACTCTGTGCATCGGCGGCGGCATGGGCTGCGCGACCATCGTAGAGAGAGACTGACAGTAAACTCACATTCTGAATAAATGGGTTTTTCAGCCCCCGGACTTGCTTATCCGGGGGCTGTTTAGCAAAATGTAATCAAGGAGGAAAACTATTATGAGCAAGAGAAAAGTAGTCCTGGCAGGTGCTTGCCGTACAGCGATCGGAACAATGGGCGGACAGCTCAGCTCTATCCCCGCTCCCGATCTGGGCGCTATGGCGATCAAGGAAGCTCTCAAGAGAGCCGGCGTAAAGCCTGAGCAGGTTGACGAAGTTTACATGGGCAATGTCATCCAGGCAGGCCTTGGACAGAACCCCGCCAGACAGGCTGCAATCAACGCAGGTATTCCGGTGGAAGTTCCCGCCATCACCATCAACGTTCTGTGCGGCTCCGGCCTTCACTGCGTAAACCTGGCTGCTAAGCTGATCGAGAACGGCAACGCCGATATCGTCGTAGCAGGCGGTATGGAGAGCATGTCCAGAGCTCCTTATCTTGTGCAGCAGGGCCGTTTCGGCTATCGCATGGGCCATGCACAGCTTGAGGATTCCATGATCAGAGACGCTCTGACAGACGCTTTCGGCGGCTATCACATGGGTATCACCGCTGAGAACATCGCGGAAGAGTGGGGACTTACAAGAGAGCAGCTCGACGAGTTCGCAGCTTGGTCCCAGCAGAAGGCTTCCAAGGCGATCGAGGAAGGCAAGTTCAAGGATGAGATCTTCCCTGTAGAAGTCAAGTCCAAGAAGAAAACCGTTATCGTAGACACAGACGAAGGCCCTCGCCCCGGCACAACCAAGGAGTCCATCGCCAAGCTTCGCCCTGCTTTCAAGAAGGACGGCGTTGTCACAGCAGCTAACTCCTCCGGTATCAATGATGCAGCGGCAGCGATCATCGTCATGAGCGAAGAGAAGGCCAAGGAGCTCGGCGTTAAGCCCATGGCTACATGGATCGCAGGCGAGCTGGCAGGCGTAGAGCCCCGCATCATGGGCATCGGCCCTGTAGCGGCTACCCGCAAGACCATGGAGAAGTGCGGCTACACGATCGGCGATTTCGACCTGATCGAGGCAAATGAAGCTTTTGCGGCACAGTCTGTAGCAGTCGGCCACGACCTCGGCTTCGATATGGACAAGCTCAATGTCAACGGCGGCGCCATCGCTCTCGGACACCCCGTAGGATGCTCCGGCACACGTATCCTTGTCACTCTGCTCTATGAGATGCAGAAGAGAGATGCCAAGAAGGGTCTTGCAACCCTTTGCGTAGGCGGCGGCATGGGCTGCGCGGCGATCGTAGAGAGAGACTGATCCGGAGAGGCATCGGGTAAAATAGAAGAGATTGAAATGATATGCTCACGAAGGGGCGTCGCTTAGTGCGGCGCCCCTTTTTTATGAACAGGGCCTGGTTCCTTATGTAAAATATAAGCATGCATACAGCACAAAGCTCCGCCTTGCGGCGGGCTTTCCAAGCACAAAAAAAGCTCCGTCTTACGACGGAGCTTTCTCGATGTAAGTGACAAGATTCGAACTCGCGACCTTCTGGTCCGTAGCCAGACGCTCTATCCAGCTGAGCTACACTTACACAACACAAGTATTCTATAAAATCGGGGAGGATTTGTCAACAACAAATTTTGGAAATTATATTCTTTTTTGGGAAAGTGCGGAAGGGTGACGGGAGAATATCAAAATAACGTTTGCGGGAAGAGCCGGAAGCGGCCTGCCATCGAAAGTTTCGAGCCTGATGTCGGAGAAAGTTAGCGAAATTACGCATACAGATTAGGCTATGCTAATCAAAATAATGATAATCGCGAAAATATTCGTTGGATTATGCGAAAATACTTAAATGGTCGATATTTTGACCAAACAGGAGGGGGAAAAGAAAACGGGAAAACTTGCAACTGCAGCGAGGGGCTGACTAGGATAGGAACAGGGAGGTAACTAACAATGGCGTATCTGAAGGACATTTCAGCGTTACTGGGGTTATCGGTTTCAACGGTCAGCAGGGCCTTGAAAGGATATCCCGACATCAGTGAGGAGACGAGAAAGAAGGTGATGGAGGCGGCGAGAGAACTGCATTATAGACATGACTACAGGAACGCGCCGAGAGCGGCGGTCAGAGTATGGGGCACGCTGGGAATCCTGGCGCCCGAATACGCTGAGCTGGTGAAGTCAAGCTGCTATAGGGACCTGATCTGCGGCATGGTACAGGAGACGGACGACAGCCGCAGAGATTTGGTGATCATGGGAGCGAATTCCTGCGGAACGGATGTGAGCTGGGTCGGAAGAACGAGAGCCCGCAGAGTCGACGGGGTCTGCCTGCTGGTGAGCAGGTCGGATATATACAAGGGACGCTTTGCGGACCTTCTGGAAAGCGAGATGCCGGTGGTGATCGTGGGGAATGACCTGGCGGGGCATACCAGCGTCTGCAGGGATTTCCGGATCGATGCGCGGGCCATGCTGAAGTATTTGAAAGAAAAGGGACACCGTAAAACGGCCTATTTTGGCGATCTGAGCCTCGATTCGAGGCGGTATGCCTCAATCCTCGGGGAAGAGGCGCAAAAGCTCGATATGGGCTTTATGGAGATAAATTCGGGACAGCAGGCGGAAAACAGCGCTTTTATCACGGCGGGAGAGGGCGGCGCATCATGCGCTTTGTTCTCGTCTCACCGGGAGGCGCGCCTGCAGATCGAAGAATGGCGCAGGCGCGGAATCAAAGTTCCGGAGGATGTGTCGGCGGCTGTTATAGAAGGGCATTATGAAGAAAATCCCGCGGAGGGCATAACCTGCATCAAGTGTTCGCCGGCCGAGCTGGGAAGGGAAGCAATCCGGAAGCTTATACAGATTCTGGAACATCCCGAGGCCAATACGGGGGAGAGAATATCGGTGTGCGGCCGGATCCGCGAGGGGACTACCGTGAGAGAATTCGGTGGAATTTCCACTCGAAATTTTTACGTAAATACTGAAAACCGAACGAAATTGCATGCATAACTCAGGTGGGAAGTCCTACGCTGAGTTAAATGATGCACACGCGTGCGGAAAGAAAGGAGCTGTCCGAAGAGCAGCCCGCACGCGGCGCAGCGGCTCGCTCTGCGAGCCTTGAAAAAAAGACCGCCGGCAGGAGATTATACCTGCCGGCGGTCATGCGGATAACAGGACTTGAACCTGCACGGGGGATCCCACCAGAACCTAAATCTGGCGCGTCTGCCAATTCCGCCATATCCGCGCGATATTGTTCTCAAATAACAAAAAACAGCCGCAATCGAGTGATCGGCTGAGGAGTTACGGATGAGACATGGGGGGATCGAACCCCCGACAACTTGATTAAAAGTCAAGTGCTCTACCAACTGAGCTAATGTCCCGCAGCTGGGCTAGTTGGAT
>JAFUFL010000110.1 GCA_017469935.1 Lachnospiraceae bacterium | reverse complement strand
GACCCCTCTTCGGAATCGGACATGGGACGAGAAAGGACAAATTCCCGCGGTACCACCCACGTTCAGGCTGCTCTTCAGCGGACCCTTCCGCCGACCGTAATGTCTGTGGTCCTGATCAACATGATCATAGTCAGCCGGTCCGTCGCCTGCTCTCATTTTGGTGCTGCTCTTTGCTGCCGCAGCGGCATTCACTTATCGTTTTCGTGAAGGACTCCCATGCTGAAATTCACACTGCCGCACACATACCCGTCTCTCAGCCGGTGAACGGGTTCTCTGCGATGTGCGGAATCGGCCTGCTACTGACACATGTTCAGCGTCCGCCTGTCACTTAAACCGTAACAAACGCTATTTTAGGCATTTTGGCGGAGGTTGTCAAGTACCGGACGTGATCGCCGGCCACGTCTTCGGTCTTTATTTCCGGCCTTTCGGAATGTCGGCGGGCAAGCGCGACTTCCCATAAGTATACAGATCCGCAAACGCCCCAAACGGATCTTCCGCCATCACACACAGCAGAATGAAACATTCGTAAGGATTCGTGACATTGTACTTGTACATATTGGCTTTAAACAGGATCTTGTTCATCTCATCGATGAAGGCGAGGCATCGCTCTTTTCGCTCCTCAACAGAGATGTCGTAGTTGACGCATCCTGCGGCAAAACAGTAAAAATAGAGCGTGATCAGATCAAATCGGCTCACTCCCTGCTTTCCCTTTAAGATCTTGTTAATTTTGGACCTTGTCAGGTAATAGGACTCCAAGCTGTTCTCCACCGTTTCGTCCGTGTCCTTGAGAAGATTGTTGTTCTCGTCATAGAAGAAGACCGCAGAATACAAGGCTTTCTCGATCAGATAGCTGGTCCTCTGCTCCCTGTCATTCTCTGCAGCCTCTTCTTGATCCCCGTACGCCTCATGTTCAAACAGGTAGTCGCTCTGTACTTCATCCGCCAGCTCCTCAAACTGCAGCAGCGCATTGTTCTTACCCTTTTCATAGCTGCCGCTGCACTTAAGGAAAACAATATACTCGTAAAGATAATTGATATCCGATACGAGGCGCTTCTTTGAGAACTCTACTAACATCGCTTTATCGGCCTGCACTTTCCGCTCTTGTTCGGAGAGCCTGTTAAAGCGCTTCTCGCAGATCCTCTCGATCGTCTCATAATCTGTAAAAGACAGATTATTGGCATAGCAGTAATAGCAGATCACTTCCCGCGGATTGATTAAGCTGAATCCCATCTGGTTGAGACCTTTTGTAAAATAGTCGTCTACCTCTTCCGGTTCCATACGCAGACCGAAACCGACGAGGAGCACTACATCCCTGGAGACATTCTTCTGGGTAAGCCACCTGTCCGTCTTCACTTCTTTGCCCTCAAAGGAAAAGGGCACTCCGCAGGACTTAAATGACCTGCGGAGATATTCGTTCATCTTCCTGACCGTCACATCGTGAAACTTTTCGTCGGTCAGAACTCTTTCTCTTTTCATGAGCCTGTAGAGATCCCGCCTGAGATAGCCGCAGAATCCCACCCGCTGTGTACAGACCTTTTCGAGGTAGTCATGGATATCCCGATAATCCATGACGGCAAAATCTGCTGCCGAGTACACAGCGCTTATATTGTGCCTGGCGGCGGCAGTATAATCTTCCTGGTTGAATTTCGTATTACCGCTCACCGTGTAGATTATGCCGCTTCCGGACTTATTGCTCATTTGTTCCATTCCTCCAAAGAGACTGTTTTGTCGCGGGAATAATTGTTGGAAAAGTTACTGATCACGCTTGAATCCATAGTTGTTATGTTAGTAAACAGATCACTAATGGAAACGCTCCCAAATCTTAATGTCCCCGTTTCGTCGATCATGACATTTCCAAAGGACATAACGCCGACCGCTCCCGTTGCGGAATTATCATAACCATCCGTAATATCTGCCGTAAAGGTGACAAATAACAGGTTATCATAATTTTCATACTTGTAATCATTGGAGAACTTTCTACTTGAACCGCGAATCGTTACAAATTCCGCATTTTCATACTGAAGATTTTCAATGGATTTTAACCAGTAATGACTTCCTTCATAAGTTAATTTCCCAAAGACCTCCTTCTTCTGCAGCGCCTTCTCCTGATCCTTGCAGGCGTTATACAGTTGTGTCCAATGCTCCTGCGTCAGATCCGACAGCGAAGTGATAAATTTTGAGCCCGTCTGGCTTCCCTCCGCCTCCTGCGTATTGTCTGCCGTCTGTTCCTCTGCGGCAGGAACGGCTTCCTCTTCCTTAGCCTGCGTATTGTCCTCCGTCTGCTCCTGTGCGGCAGGAGCAACAACTTCTTCCGCAGCTGCCGGCTCCTGCGTGCCGGCCTCATTGTTATTCGAACCGAAGGCGAACAGTGCGAACATACACACGGCGCCCGTCAGGAAAATGGTCAGCAGCGCGGTCAGTATTGTCCTGATCGGGCTCTTCTTTTTGGGAGCGGGGCTGCTGCTTCTGCCTGTCTGTGCGGCTGCCGGCTGCGCGCGCCTGAACTCTGCGCTCCGGGATGCAACTACGTTTTTCTGCTTACTGTTTCTTGTCATGGCTGCTCCTTTCCCCGCGCTGTCCGACTCATGAATGCAGAAATCATTCCTCAGTTTCGCAATCGACTGCGTTCGGGTTTTATAATTCGGATCCAGCCCGCTCTTAAGCGCTTCGATTGCCTGCTTCGGTGCCCCGCTTGCTGCGAGCGCGCCAAAAAAGAGCTTTCCGTTAGTGTCCGTAACAATACCTCCGGCCATCATGTCGAAGATTGTCACACACAGGGAATAGACATCGGTAAACGGTCCCTGTACGCCATGGGCATCCCTCTGTTCCGGGGGAGCGTAATTCTGTGTATACATGGAAGTCAGCGTGCTTCCGTCATAGTTTGCCTCCCTCGCACAGCCGAAATCGAGAAGCTTTACGCTCCCGTTTCGGAGGATCATGATGTTGGACGGCTTGACATCCCTGTGGATCAGTCCCTTGGAATGCACATACTCCAGTGCCTTCATCACCGGCTCGATGATCATCAGTGTCCTCTTGTAACCGAGCTTTCCGTTCCTCCTGAGGTAACTCTGCAGCGTCTCACCATCCAGGAGCTCCATAACTATGTAAGCTGTTTTGTTCTCCTCGAAAGCAGCGAAAACACTCACGATCTCATTTACATCCTGAAATGTGGTGAGCTTCATTCCCTCTTCTATGAAGCTCTTGAGACCTTTCTGATAAGCATCATATTTGCTCCGTGTGACCAAAACATCGTTGGTCCCATTCTGGTCTCTGTAAGCATTGGCCGGAAAGTACTCTTTAACGGCGACTCTCCTGCCGAGAAGCAGATCCCGGCACTCATAGGTAATTCCGAAGCCGCCCTGCCCGAGCACTCTCTCAATTCTGTACTGCCCCTTGTTCAGAAATGTTCCGGGACTGATCTGCTCATCCTTGCCCTCTGCTTCTTGCTTAGTACTATTGTATCCGGCCGCCTTCATTTCCACCGATGCTTCTCCGACGAGCGCTCCGCAAGTCGGGCACACCTTGGCGCCTGCAGGCATCTGACCGCCGCAATACGGACAATATTTCTTTTCTTCAGACATCTTTATTCCTCCCCGTTGTAATGATATATGACTATTGTCTCTGAATCAGACTTCTGTCTTGACTATGCCATCATTATACAGAGCGGTTTCCTGATTCCTGTAGAATCGATGTCCGAATCAATAAACTGTCACGCAGCGCGGCCGGAACCATTTTCAGTACCTCCGGCAGCGAACTTTCAGATCAGTGCTCCCGGCAATGAGCTTTCAGATCGGCGCCTCCGGCAGCGAACTTTCAGATCAGCCCCAAATGCTCCATCGCATGCAGGATCCCGTCGTCCGCCAGCGCTTTCGTGATATAGTCCGCCTTGTCCTTGGCTTCGTCCGAGCCGTCCCCGAGGCACACTCCTGTCCCCGCGTACTCCAGCATCTGCAGGTCG
>JAFUFL010000109.1 GCA_017469935.1 Lachnospiraceae bacterium | reverse complement strand
GCCGCCAGCAGCATGACCGAATCCGCCCCGAACACGACCGTTCCCAGCTTGCTCAGCGTCTGGTCAATATAGCTTCTCAGCTCATACGTGACGGACGTGATCGCCGTGTTCCTCCAGGGATTCTTCCTCAAATCTCCGTCATACACATTGGCGAAGGCCTCCAGCTTTCTGAGCGCCGCGATCCTCCGCCGCAGCTGCCTGTCGGACACGTTCCCGACCAGCTCCGTCGCCTTGTAAAAGCGCGTATCCTCCATCTGCGCGACCTGCGAGATCGCCTCGTAGATCGAGATTCCCAGCGGCTCTCTTCGCGCATCCATCTCGCCAAAATATCGATTCAGCTCACTCCGTTCCTCCTCCATCTCTTCGAGGAAGTCCGACACGCCGGGCCTCAGTTCCCTGACAGGCGCATCCAGCGTGTTGACGAGGTCCTGGATCACGCCCTTTTTCTCCGCTTTATAGTTGTGCAGGGACAGGCAATATTTTTCCAGTCCCACATCCTGCAGCCTTCTGTAGACCACGCTCAGCGCGGCCATCTTCTCCGAGACAAAAAGCACCTTCTTCCCATTTGCCAGCGCGTCGGCAATGATATTGGTGATCGTCTGGCTCTTTCCCGTTCCGGGCGGTCCTTGCAGCACAAAGCTGACGCCCTCGCGCGCAAGGGCAATGGCGTCCTGCTGGCTCGCGTCCGCATTAACGACCAGATTCGACTCCTCGCAGGGAACACTGTCGTGGTCGAACGATTTCCACTGCGGCTCAATCTGAGGCAGCCCGGAATAATCCCCGCAGAGCGCCCTGATCACGGGGTTTAAGAAGATCTGCTCGCGATATTTTGCCAGATCTTTGTACATAACGATCTTGAGGAAAGAAAGAAGGCAGAGATTCGCCTCCCTGATCACTCTCCATCCAAGGGGCTCCACCGTCTTCTCGATTCCCGCCATCACTGCCTCTACGTCGTCTCCCGCGGCGTCAACGTCCGGAAGGCTGATCCCGTACTCCGACGACAGCACATGCTCCAAAGTCGGATTGAGCACCGTGTCCTCATCAATTCTCCTGATCGTAAAGGGCGAACTGATGGAGCTGAGTTCCACGGTCACCGGCACCATGACGAGCGGGGACAGCATAGGCGGATCCGACGGCTTCCGCCGCCACTCCAAAAAGCCAAAGCATAGATAGAGCGTATTTATACCCTGCTCTTCCCTGGACAGCCTGGCCCTGGCGCGCAGATTCCTGAGCGTGATCCCCATCTCCTCCGTCGGCAGGTCGGACCCGATCTCTCCCACGGAAAGTTCCACCGGCGCTCCCACCTTGTCAAGCATATAAAACAGCCCCGCCAGCTTCCTGTCGCTGCCGGTATCGACGCGGCGTTTAAACGTGATGGTCTCTTCCGCGACCGCAATTCTCCGATACAGCTCCGTAAAAGAGGGCTCGATCAGTTTCAGAGTCGTTCTCCTGGTCCTCCTGAAATTGATCATCCGGTTGCGCCCGCCGATATCTAGAAGTCCGTGCCTCCAGTTATTGAATTTCACTTCCTGTATATGAGTATTAACTGACATTCCATTCCTCTCTCATTTCAGAACAGATATATTTTCAGAATAGATTTATTTTCCGCACGGATTTATGGTCAGAACAAGTCTGACGGCCTGATCACAAGCCCCTTAAACAGCGAGCTCGGTATCTCCGCGTCAAAAGAGAACAGGTCAGCATCTTCCACATTTTTATCACTGTCAAACAAATACGTCAGGACCGTTCGCAGAGAAGGATCCACGATCCAGTATTCCTTTACTCCCGACTCCCTGTATTTGTTCAGTTTCACTGCATAATCCGTCTTTCTTGTCGGTGCCGAGACCACTTCTATGATCCAGTCGGGCGCACCCATGCACCCTCGCTCACTAAGGCGCGACGTATCGCGTATGATCGAAAGATCAGGCTCCACGTAAAGGGAGTCATCTCCGTTTAAATAGACACCGAACGGCGCAATATAAACTTCACACTCTTTGCTGTAAGCCTTCAGGTGAGCTGCCGCCGCCAGATACATTTCTCCGGCGATCTTCTGGTGCGTCCTTGTCGGTGTGGGAATATAGTAAAGCTTTCCGTCGATCAGTTCCGCTCTGATCCCGTCCGGAAGGGCATAAATATCCTCAATTGTGTTGGGACCGGCCTGTTCCCTGACAACATTTCGAATCCCCGTGAATACTTCCGGATAGGCATAGCCGGTTCTCACATAATCAGGATTTTCCTTGCCGGGCATTTGGCTCTCGATTTTTCCACTGCCCGGCGTTTTCCTTCCGAACTCTTCATTGCCGGGCATTTGGCTCTCGATTTTTCCACTGCTGGGCGTTTGGCTCTCGAAATCTTCATTGCCGTTCTTCCCGGTCATTGCGAATTCATTCTTTTCGCTGTCAGACCACTGCGTCTTCCCGGCTTCAAGCACTCTCGATAGTGCCTCTACCGTTTTCTGTCTCGGGCTCCTGGTAATTCCGCTCAGCACCTTCTGAACGGTCGCCAGCGGCACGCCCGACATCTCAGCCAGCGTCTCGTTGCTGTAGCCGAGTGCCCGCTTGCATTCTCTCATTTCCTGTAAGTTCATAGATCTCCTCCTTGGCCTTCGGAAGAATTATTTTCCATAATAGTACCGTGCTTTTGGTATGTGGTCAAGGGTCGCAATTCCAAATAAATGGAATTATTGCCAAATAATTCCATTTTAATTCCATTTTCAACCAGCAGTTGAATGGAACCAAAATGGAATATCTGATTGCGTGTGAGGATTTATAACACAACCTGACAGCATACAATGTTATTAATGGCCGGATTGCATGCGGTACATTTTGGAACTTGCATGCGGTGCATTTTGGGACTTGCATGCGGTCATTCCTGGCTTGCCGGGCTAGCCGCCGGGATGTTTTGCGGTTGTCTTATCATAATTCTGACGGCGGAGTGGTTGTGGAGTACCCTCCGCAACCACTTGGGCGTCATTCTGACTGTGATTGCTTCTGCTGATCTAATGCCGCGTGTACTACCTCCCCCGGCACTTAATCAGCACTCCGCCTGTAATCGAAGTTTCCGCAGCTCAGCACCTGCAGATATACCACTCCGCTGCTCCGGTTCCGGCAGGCATACCACCGAATTAAGAATATGCATAATTTTCTGCATACTATGCATAATCCATTTTGATGAGCCCTTAAAATTCCGTTTTTTTTGAACAAAGGGTTTTGAAAGACACATATGAGAAAAATTCCCATTGCATATATGCAGTTTTCTATGCATATTATGCATCCGAATGCGCCACCCGCCGACTGCAGTATCCTCCTCTCAACGACACCTTACAGTCGCCCGCCGCCCAACAATATTGCACTCTCCCCTCCAATGGTCCATAATTAAATCTGCGGCATTACTGCCGCTCCAGGAGGAACTTCGATGGAATTTATATCTCACGACGGCGAAACGATATGGTACAAAACCTGGGAGGCCCCCGCCCCCCGCGCAGTCATTCAGATCATGACCGGGCTTGCCGAGACTTCCGACTACTACGAAGAGTTTGCGAACTACATGAATCAGGCCGGCTTCTCCGTCGCCCTCCACGAGTACAGGCAGCACGGCAGAACGCGCGCCGCCTACGGAAACGGCAACCTCTTTCGCAATTACGCCAGGGACGGCGCCCGGCTGTGTTCCATGATCCGCGCGACCCGGCCGGAACTTCCCGTCATCCTTTTCGCCCACAGCCTCGGAACGACCGTTTCCCAGATCGCGATCTACGAAAAGATGTCAAAATATTCCGGCATCATCTACACCGGCCCTTCCTGCAGGGTAATGCCCCCGGAACGCAAAGAAAAGCTTCTTCCTCTCGCCGAGAGTTCCATCCGTAAACACGGAGAAAACGCCCAGAACTTACTCCTCTACCCGGAAATTTTTGCGCGCCTGAACGCTCCCTTTGCCGTCGAGAGAAGCCATTATTCCTTCATCACCTCCGATCATTCCAAATGGAACTGGATCGCCCGCCTTCCCTTCAAAGGCCCGGACTACAGCAACCGGTTCTTCCGCGACTTTATTCTTCTGCAGGCCGACCTGGCCTCCACAGAAACCCTTGAAAACATGGTCCCGCCGCTTACCGACACTCCGGTCCTCCTTCTCACCGGCTCCGACGATGTCACTGCCGCAAACGGAACCTACGGCGACACCAAAGCCGGCCTCCTCCGCAGAGCAGGCTACAAAGACGTCACCTCCATCGTCTACCCCGGCCTGCGCCACAGCGTCCTGCAGGAAAAGGCGCGCCTGAAGGTAATCGAAGACATAACAGGCTGGATGAACACCAGATTTTAAATATGCATATTTTTCCTTCGGCCGCATCCCTGACATTCGCCCATGCGCACATAAAAAAGCCCTGCCCACTCAAAAGTGGACAGGGCTTTCTGTTACGCGCCTGCGGCCGCGCGCTGCGCGCCGCAATACAGTTTTACGCCCTCAGCGAAATGCCGAGCACTACATTCAGTTTCTTAAGGATCTTAGCCACAAATCTATCCAGATCCTCCGCAGTAAACTCTTCCTCTCCCGCCCGGAAGGTGACGGTGAACGCCAGACTCTTCATAGTCGGAGGAATAGGAGCACCTTCGTAGACGTCGAAGAGCTTGATGTCGCGGACATACTTGCAGGCCGCGCGGATCTCGTCCTCAACCTGTGCGCAGGTGATCTTCTTGTCCATGACCAGAGCCAGGTCACGGGAGACATCCAGGAACTTGGGCAGGGGCTCGAAAGCAGGCGTATCCTTGCAAAGAGGATAGAGCGCCGCCAGATCCAGCTCCATCAGAAGCAGATCCGTGCGCAGGCTCTCCGCCTCCGCGATATCGTATGCGAGCTTGCCGATATAGCCGACCTTCTGTCCCTCGCACAGCACATCTGCCGTCTGATAAGGGTGCGTGAAGCTTGTGCTGCCCGCCTGATACGTGAAGTTCACGTGCAGGGTATCTGCTACTTTTTCAGCCGCAGCCTTGATGGTGTAGAAGTCTTCTCCTTTGCCCCAGAAAGCCGCTACCAGATGGTCTCTCTCATCCGGATAGTCAGTGAGCGGCAGAGACTTCGGCACGAAGACCTTGGCGATCTCGAAAAGTCTGCCGTACAGGCGTCCGTTCTTCTGGTTGCGCACGACCGCATGGATCATGGAAGCCGTCAAAGTAGTTCTCATCAGAGAGAGCTCCTCGCTGATCGGGTTCATGATGCGGATCGCCCCCCGCTCCGGCGCATCCGCGGGATACCGCAGCAGATCCAGGTCGGAAGGTGAGAAGAAGGAATAGTGCATGCACTCATAAGCGCCCATGCCGCACAGAGCCTCCTTGACGCGGATCTCGCGGCGCTGCACGGGATTCCAGCCGCCGGTGGTGACTTCCGCGCTCTTAAGGAACGTGGGCACCAGCTTGTCATAGCCGTACAGACGGATGACTTCCTCGGCCACATCCTGATAGCCTTCCATATCGTCGCGGTAAGCGGGCACCTGCAGAGTCAGCATGCGCTTGCCGTCCTTCTCGGAGATCACGGGCTTCATGTCCAGGTTGTTCATGATGCGGACGATGTCCTCGTCCGGAACCGTGATGCCCAGAACGCCGCTGATGCGGTCGATCTCGACACTCATCTCGCGGGGCTCCACGCTGTTGCCGGTGTTGACGTCGAAGTGGGTGGACGATACTTTGCCGCAGCCCAGCTCCTCGACCAGGTGCAGAGCGCGCTTCATGGCCATAACGGTCGCGTACTCGTCGACGCCCTTCTCATAGCGGGCGCTAGCGTCCGTGCGCTTGCCGACGCTTCTGGAAGTGCGGCGGATGTTGTCGCGCGCGAACTTGGCGGACTCGAACATGACAGCCTGCGTGGTGGGAAGAATCTCGGAGTTGAGACCGCCCATGACGCCTGCCAGCGCGATCGGGCGCTCGCCGTCACAGATCACGAGGTTAGAGCTGTTCAGCGTCTGCTCCTGTTCGTCAAGAGTGACGATCTTCTCGCCGTCCTGAGCCGTTCTGACATTGATGCCGTTGCCGCGCAGATACGCATAGTCAAACGCGTGCATGGGCTGCCCAAGCTCTGTCAAAATATAGTTCGTAATATCAACCATGTTGGAAATAGCGTTCATTCCCACCAGCGCCAGGCGGCGGCGCATCCATGCGGGGGAGGGCGCTATTTTGACATCGTAGACGTAGTGGCCGATGTAACGGGGGCACAGCTGAGGAGCCTCAACGGTGATATTGAAGTTGTCCAGCTTGACGTCCGTCTCGGTGTAGTCCAGAGCGGGCATTCTCAGGGGCTTCTCCAGGACCGCGGCGACCTCGCGCGCGATGCCGAAGATGCTCTGGCAGTCGGGGCGGTTGGCCGTGATGGCGATATCGAAGAGCCAGTCGTCCAGGCCAAGGATGGGCTTTACGTCCGCGCCCACCTGCGCGTCATCGGGCAGGACCAGAAGGCCGTTGTAGCCCGCGCCGGGATACATATCCTCGCTGACGCCCAGCTCCATGCCGGAGCAAAGCATTCCGTGGGACTCATGGCCGCGGAGCTTGCCCTTCTTGATGGTCATGACGCCCTCGATGGCGGTACGCTCGCGGTTGGTCGCATAGACGGTAGCGCCTACCAGTGCTGTGGGGAATTTTTTGCCGGCTTCTACGTTGTCGGCGCCGCAGCAGATCTGGAACGTGCCGTGCTCGCCGCAGTTTACGGTGCAGACGTGCAGGTGCGTTTCCGGAATGGCCTCGCAGGTCTCGACCAGGCCCACGACGACTTTGGAGATGTCCTCTCCCACTTCATGGAGCTCCTCCACCTCAAAACCGCAGGAGAAGAGCTTGTCCTGCAGCTCCTGAGGAGTGCAGTCGATGTCTACATATTCTTTTAACCAGCTAAGTGGTGCGATCATATCTGTTTCCTCCTTTTCCCGCGTCAGGCGTCATTGATCTGCTCAAGGACGCGAAGGTCGGACTCGAACAGGAGCTTGATGTTGTTGATGCCGTACTTGAGCATAGCTGCGCGCTCGATCCCGATACCGAAAGCGAATCCGCTGTACTCATTGGGATCGATGCCGCAGTTCTCAAGAACCTTGTTGTTGACAACGCCGGCGCCCAGGATCTCGATCCAGCCGGTTCCCTTGCAGAGCTTGCATCCCTTGCCGCCGCACGCAAAGCAGCTGCAGTCAACCTCAACGCTGGGCTCCGTGAAGGGGAAGAAGGAAGGGCGAAGTCTCGTGCGGGTTCCCTCGCCGTAGACCTGCTGCACGAACTCGTCCAGCATACCCTGCAGGTCGCAGAGCGTGATGCCCTTGTCCACAACCAGGCCTTCCATCTGGCTGAACATAGGGGAATGCGTCGCGTCGTCGTCGGAGCGGAAAACCTTGCCGGGGGACAGGATCTTGATCGGGGGCTTCTTCGCCTCCATGACGTGGATCTGGCCCGCACTGGTCTGCGTCCTGAGCAGGTACTCGGGAGACAGATAGAAGGTATCCTGCATATCTCTGGCCGGGTGGTCCATGGGCGTGTTCAGAGCCGTGAAGTTGTAATAATCGTTCTCGATCTCCGTACCCTCATAGATCTCAAATCCCATTCCTGCGAAAATATTGACCATCTGATTCTTCATCTGCGTGATGGGGTGAAGATTGCCGCGGGTGTATTCTTTGGCAGGGATCGTTACGTCGATCTTCTCTTTCTCATAGCGGTGCTGCAGCTCGGCCTCTTTGGCCTTCACTTCCATCTTCTCGAGATTCTCGAGAACCCAGTCCTTGAGGAGGTTCACGTTCTTGCCGAAATCGGCCTTCTCCTCCTTGGGAATGCTGCGCATCTCTTTCATCAGCGCATTAACTTCACCGGCTTTGCGGTCCAGATACTTCTTGCGAAGCTCGTAGATGCTTCGGGAGTCTGTGCGTCCCTCGGCTTCTTCCAGGAATTTCTTCCTGATCTCTTCAAACCTGTTCATAACTACTCCTTTCGGGTTGCTGAATAATTACATATAAAGAACGTCCCACATCCGACCCCTCTTCGGAATCGGACATGGGACGAGAAAGGACAAATTCCCGCGGTACCACCCACGTTCAGGCTGCTCTTCAGCGGACCCTTCCGCCGACCGTAATGTCTGTGGTCCTGATCAAAATGATCATAGACAGCCGGTCCGTCGCCTGCTCTCATTTTGGTGCTGCTCTTTGCTGCCGCAGCGGCATTCACTTATCGTTTTCGTGAAGGACTCCCATGCTGAAATTCACACTGCCGCGCACATACCCGTCTCTCAGCCGGTGAACGGGTTCTCTGCGATGTGCGGAATCGACCTGCTACTGACACATGTTCAGCGTCCGCCTGTCACTTAAACCGTAACAAACGCTATTTTAGGCATTTTGGCGGAGGTTGTCAAGTACCGGAGCACGGGTCAGAATTTCTTCTCCCTGTCATAAGAATACAGCCCGGTAAAGGCCTGGAACGGATCTTCCGCCATCACGCACAGCAGAATGAAACACTCGTAAGGATTCGTGACATTGTACTTGTACATATTGGCTTTCTTCAGGATCTTATTCATCTCATCAATGAAATCCAGACAGCGCCTTTTACGTTCCTCTGCAGGGAGGTCGTCGCCATACAGCGGGACATAACAGTAAAAATAGAGCGTGATCAGATCGAATCGGCTCACCCCCTGCTTTCCTTTTAAAATCTTATTAATTTTCTGTCTTGTCAGATAGTAGGACTCCAGACTGCTCTCCACCGTCTCGTCCGCATCCTTGAGCAGATTGTTGTTCTTGTCATAGAAGAAAGCGCCCGAATACAAGGCCTTTTCGATCAGATAACTGTTTCTCTGTTGTTTGTCCTTCTCCGGGATCTTTTCTCCTTCACGGACGCTCGCCTGTTCCTATATGTACTTACACTGCACCTGATCCGCCAGCTGCTCAAACTGCAGCAGTGCATTGTTCTTGCCCTTTTCGTAGCTGCCGCTGCACTTAAGGAACACAACGAACTCGTAAAGATAATTGATATCCGAGACGAGGCGCTCCTTATCGAAGTCGCTTAACATCGCTTTCCCGGCCTGCGCCTTCCGCTCTTCCCCGGAGAGCCTGTCGAAGCGCTGCTCGCTGATTCTTTCAATCGTCTCG
>JAFUFL010000022.1 GCA_017469935.1 Lachnospiraceae bacterium | reverse complement strand
GTGAAGCCCCCCTCAAGATGAGACATCACAAGACCCCTTGAAGAGTACAAGGTAGATAGGCGTGAGGTGTAAGTGCGGCAACGCATTCAGCTGACACGTACTAATAGGTCGGAAGCTTATCCTTAAGTTCTTGGAAAGAGCTAAAAAGCTCTTCGGTGTTCAGTTTTGAAGGTACTGATCTTTGATTTATTATTCAGAATTTGTAAAGTCTGCTGAAGCTGTTATGCTCAGCAGACTTTTTTGATTGCTATAGAGCTTTTCTGCTCTATGACATATAATGAGTAGTGGCGCAAAGCGCCGGATCTGATATTGGGAAGGAAGAATGAAATGCAGAAATATTTTGACATTAATGAATCGGGATACAGCATTCGATGCAAGCTGTACTGCTGCGATCTGCATGCTATAAAGAAAGCGGTGATCTTCGGGCACGGATTCGGAGGCCACAAAGACAATAAAGCGGCGGAAAAATTCGCGTCCAAGCTCATCTCCAAGCACAAGGAATACTGCGTCATCACGTTTAACTGGCCCTGCCACGGCGATGACGCCCGCAAGAATTTGCATCTGAGCGAATGCGACACCTATCTGACGCTGGTGCTGGAATATGTCAGGAGGGAATTCCACACGAATGAGCTCTATGGTTACGCAACGAGCTTCGGCGGCTATCTGTTCCTCAAGTATATCGCCGAACACGGAGAGAATCCCTTCCGAAGGCTGGCGCTGCGCTGTCCGGCGATCACGATCTATGATTCGATGATCAGGCGCATCATGTCCGCGGATGATTATGACAAAATATTGAAAGGCAAGCCTGTTCTGGTCGGTTTTGACAGAAAGATCAAAATAGAGAAGCCTTTCCTGGAAGAGCTGAAGGCGGCGGACGTAACGGAAAACGACTATATTGATTACGCCGAAGATCTCCTGATCATACACGGCACCAAGGATGAGATCATCCCCTTTGATAAGTCTTATGAGTTCGCCGACCGGAATATCATCGAATTTGTTCCGATGAAAAACGGAGATCATCGGTTTACGGACCCTAAGATCATGGATCTGGCCATCCACACGATCATCGAGTTCTTTGAGGGCTGATCCCAGGGCGCATCCGTAATGAATTTATAATCAGAATGCTATTTGATAAACGTATCTGTTCTGCCGTCAAATAAGCCTTCTTAAAGCCCTCAGGACGGGTTTGAACCGTCTTCTCCATCCTCCTTATAATAGGCTTTTTCAATGGCCTCTGCGGCCCTCCTGCGCCTCTCATCGTGGAGATTGGTGTATTTCTTGACGGTCTCCAGGCTCGAGTGGCCGAGCGCGTCCGAAGTCACATAGATGTCCCCGGTCTCTTCGTAGAGGTTGGTGGCAAAGGTGCTCCGGAGCTTGTGAGGCGTGATCCGCTTCATGGGAACCGCGGAGGCCGTGTATTTTTTGACCAGGCGCTCAACGGCGCGCACGGAAATGCGCTGGCCCTTTCTGGATATAAACAGCGCGTTCAAGTCTTCGGACGCGACCTTGCGCTCATTCCGGATGTAATCCTCGAGCGCCTCGTGAACCGGTTCGTTGAAGTAGACGTATTGTTCCTTGCGGCCCTTGCGGAAGATTTTGATCCTTCTTTCGTTCCAGTCGATGTCCTGAAGGTCGATGCCGACCATCTCGCTCACGCGGATGCCGGTGTGAAGGAGGAGAGTCAGGATGGCCACATCGCGCTGCTGCTGTCCCTTGGCGAATTTGAACTGGGACCTGGTCAGTGTATCGCCCGTCTCGGCTCCGTGAAGGACTTCGCGGACTTCGTCCTTTTCGAGATATGTGATCGCCTTTTCTTCAATCTTGGGCATATCCACGAGTTCCGCCACATTTTTCTCCAAATGATTGTGTGCGATCAAATAGCGGTATAGCGCGCGGAGGGAAGAAAGCTTTCTGGCCCTGGCCGGCGCCTGGTTGGACTCTTTGATCACAGTGCCGTTGTTGGGATCCGTGCGCTTGTAGCGCATCAGGTACATGAGATAGTCCTGGATGTCGTCCGCCGTGAGCGAGCCGAGGGTCTTTATGGAAATCTGCATGACCGGGATCCCCATGGTTTTTTCGAGGTATTCAAAGAAGACCTTTATGTCGCCGACATAGCCGAGAACAGTGCGGGGCGCCTTGTTCTTGGTGACAAGATACTCGTTGGCGAACCTTCTGACGAACATGGGAAGATCGACGGTCAGGTCATTGATTTTCTCAAGAGTGCGCGTATTTTTTTCATCGCGATAGGATTCCATAACAAAACTCCTTATTATAAATTCATTTTTTTGGCACATGTTTGCGGGAGATGACGCTGTAAAAAACGTATGCGGAATAGCGGCGGCCATGTGCGAGCCCGGAACGCAATAAGCCCGGAGAGGCAGTAAAAGCACTCTCCGGGCTTCATTATAGCATAGTTACGACGTTAAATCCATATTTAGCGGCGTAATACGCCGCTCTTCTTTTGGTGAATTTGAGCACTTTGAAAAAAATCAAATGCATTTGGGACTGAGCGCTGAACAATTACTGTTATTTCAGCATTCCCCCAAATAGATTAAAATCCTACAATGACACCGCCTTTTTCCGCATAGTAGCTGCATAATCCCCTGGTCGGGATGATCTTGACAATCTTGCCGGGATACTCGGACTCGATCGCCTTTCGGAGATTGTTCGCAAATGCTTCGTTCCGGCAATGAGAAATAACGATGCTTTCCTTGTCGGCGACGCGCTCTTTAAAATCACTCAGAATGACCTGCAGTGTTTTGCGTCCTCCCTTGGCGATCTTTTTCATCTTGATCGTGCCTTCCTCGCTGGCGATGCCGACGCCCCAGAGTCCCAGATGTCCCAGGACGATGCCGGCGATCCTGGGCATTCTTCCGTTATTGACCAGATTGTGATAGGAAGAAAGGGCAAAGATCAGCTTGTGATCCGCCATAAATTTATGGATCTCCGTCTTGATCTCCTCAAATCCGAGGCCCTCTGCGATCAGCTCCTGCAGTCTGTCGATCGTCATGGAAAGGCTCGGGCCCGTTCCGCGGGAATCCAGGATCTCTATATTTCGGATCGGATTATTTTCAAGGACCATTTCCTTGGCCGTGCAGGCGCTGTTATAGCTGCCGGACAGATTGGAGGAAATGGTGATGGCAAACACATCGTCTTCTTCCCCGAACTCCCGGATCCAGTCGGCCGGCGAAGGACAGGAAGTATGGCTTTTTTTACTCACGGCCATCGCCTCGACCAGTTCGTCGACATCCAGCTTTTCGTCATCCACAAAGTCTTTTCCGTCTACTGTGATCACAAAAGGAACCGTGTTGAAATACAAATTGGCGGGCTTATTCTTCAAGTCGAAAATATCACAGCTTGAATCGGCTATTATTCGAAATGCCATACAGACCTCCTGATCTACTGCTTATTATACCGGGCAGATCTCTGCCTCTGTGTCCGTTTCTGCCGTTTCTGCGGACTCTCCGCCCGCATTTTCCTCATCTGTGTCTTCCTTATCTGTGCCTTCCTTGTTTGTGTTTTCCTTAGTTGTCTCTTCTGTATTTGTGTCTTCCTTGACTGTCTCTTCCTTAACTGTCTCTTCCTTAACTGTCTCTTCTTTAACCGCGTCTGCTTTATCGGTCTCTTCTTTGCTTGCGTCTTCCTTGCTTGCAGCTTCCTTGATCGTATAATCGCGGATCATTTTGACCAGCTGCAGCGCTATGCCAACCTCACAGCCGGCCACGAAGGCCAGTCCCGCCAATGCGGCTTTAAGCTTTTTGTTCATGAATGGTCACCTCACTGTATTTTGGTAGATTTAAAAACAACATAATAAAGTATTTGACACTGTTATATACGAATATTATACATGATTGGCAACAGGAAATGTACCGATGGCCGAAATTCTGACGTAAAAAAACGGGAATTCCTTTCCGAATTCCCGTTTTTTCCGATGAAATTGACCGATCACCGTGACCGGCTGCGGCGCTCTGCGGTCAGGACCTGTTCTCAAAGTCCTCAATGACCTGCGTGAGCAGCTTGACCGTGCCGTCGATGCCCAGAAGACCTGTGTCGACGGACATATGGTAGGTGTCCGCTCTGCCCCATTTTTTCATGGAATAATAGTTGTAATAGCTCTGTCTCTGCTTGTCCTTGCGCAGGATAAAGTCTCTGAGCTTGTCCGGATTGGCCTTTTCTGCCTCGGGCACATCGGGATAAGCGGCGGCTCTTGCAATTCGGAATTCCTCGCTGGCATGCATGAACAGATTGATGACATTGGGGAAATCCTGCAGCGCACAGTCCGCGCATCGGCCGATGATCACACAGGCGCCCTCTTCCTTGGCGATCTTCTTGATCGTGTCGTACTGGGCAAGAAAAATCTTCTGGCTGATCGGCATATCGGAAAAAGCGGAATTACTGTAACCGAAGGAATAAGTATCCATGACAAGATTGTAAAGGAAAGAACTGGTGGGCCTCTCGTCCTGCTGCTGAACGATCTCCGGGCAGAATCCGCTGTCCTTCGCTACCTTGTCCAGCAGCTCGTTGTCATAGAAATTAATGCCGTAATGCGCGGCCAGTTTCTGTCCGACTTCACGTCCGCCTGAGCCGTACTGTCTTCCGATCGTGATGATTGTTTTCATAGTTCCACCTCCGTAAAAAAACTGTCGTTCATTTCCGGTATGCTGCTGTGTATGTAATTATTATACACAAATACTGTGAATTATACAATTTCCATAAGAATAAAAGAAAATCAAATTATAAATTGTCTAATTTGCCAAGGATTGCCTCGAAATACTCGGGAAGCGGCGCGCTCGTCTCGATATACTCCCCTGTCCTGGGATGGATGAATCCCAGGATCCCGGCGTGCAGGCACTGCCCTTGGGTCACGAAGGGTGATTTTCTCCGGCCGGCGTAGACCTCATCTCCCAGAAGCGGGTGATGAACATACGCCATATGCACGCGGATCTGATGGGTCCGTCCGGTCTCAAGCCGGCACTCCACATAGGTATACGCGCCAAAGCGCCTCAGGACTTTGCAGTGCGTCACCGCTCTCTTGCCGTCGCTCCTTACGGCCATTTTCTTTCGGTCCCGCGCATCCCTTCCCAGCGGCTGGTCCACCGTAAATTCGTCTTCCGCGATGTTGTCATAAAGAATGGCAAAATAGCGCCGGACGATCGTGTGCTCCTGCAGCTGCTGCGCAATGCTGTTATGGGCCGCGTCGTTCTTGCAGATGATCACGCTCCCGGTGGTGTCCCTGTCAATTCGGTGCACGATTCCGGGACGCATCACGCCGTTGATCCCCGACAGGCTGTCACCGCAGTGGTACATCACGGCGTTCACAAGGGTGCCGGAATAGTGTCCGGGCGCAGGGTGCACCACCATTCCCTTGGGCTTATTGACGACCAGGACGTCGTCATCCTCATACAGGATATCCAGCGGTATATTCTCGGGAAGGATATCCGGCACGATCTTCTCCGGAAGGACCAGCGTGACAACGTCATTTTCATGCACTTTTGTGCTCGGCTTCGCTGTTTTGCCGTTTAGAAGGACAGATCCGTCCTTGATCAGGTTTTTAAGATAGCTTCTGGACTGCCCCTCGGACAGGGAGGCTACGACGGCATCAAAGCGCTCCTCTTCGAGCTCTTCCGGAACGGTAAATACACTGGTCTGATCCATTTAATCCCCTCCTTTAGCGGTCCTCTGCGGAGTGCTGCGCGCGGTCCTGCTCCTGACTGCTTATAAACTGAAGGTCCTCTTCCTTATAACGGAAGAAGATCAGGAAGGCCAGGATAAATACGGAGCAGGTCACATAGATATCGGCGACATTAAAGACAGGAAAATCAATGAGGGAAAAATAGATGAAATCCCTTACATACTTGAGCGTGATCCGGTCATAGAGATTGCCGGCGGCGCCAGCCGCAATAAAGATCAGTACCAGTCTCAGCGGAAGGTATTTCCTGCCGTCCGGCACCTTGAGATAAACAAGGACCAGAACGACAAGAGCCGCAAGGGACACAAGGCTCAGTATAAAAGTGCCGTTTTGAAACATGCCGAAAGCGGCGCCCCGGTTCTGAATGTAATAAAACTCAAGCACGCCCGGGATGAGCGGAATTCTTTTGCCGCCTTTAAGGGCGTTTACGGCCGCTGACTTGGTAAAAAGGTCAAGAGCGACCAGCAGGATGAACAGAGCGAGAGCCTTGGCTGCTCGTGTGGGATTGATTTTCATAGTCTTCCTCCGTTTATGTATTGACTGATACAGTCAGACCGATCCGGTCAATGAACCGTCTCGGTCAAAACCGGATGCAGGAGCATTTTGGGGACTGTCAGCCGTAAAAAGCGCACCAAACAATGTCCGGTGCGCTTTAGATCTGCCTGTTTTACAGAAATTGCAGGTCCTGTCCTGATTCAGTTAAGTGCAGGTTTCGACCGGCACTGCAGGCCGCCGGCTCAATTGTCGGAGCCAAAGCTTCCGGAGCCGAAGCCTCCGGCGGTGTGGTTCCTTCCGCCATAAGGCATGCTGAGAGAGCTTCCCTCACTGCGGTTAACGCCCGTCCCGGTAGAAATATCTCCGGAAACATCTACGTTCGCAGGAGTGATCACGAAAATATAGTGGGAAATCTTCATAACATTTCCGTGTACCGCATAGCAGGAACCGGATGTGAAGTCGATAATACGCTGCGCGATCTCAACGTCAAGCCCTTCCAGATTCAGCACTACCGTGCTGTTGGCGAGCAGGGTATCCGTAACTTCTCTGGCATCCTCGACGGATGTGGGTTTAATGATGCATACTTCCATGCCTGCCTCCGAATACTGTTTCTTGACCTGCCTGGATACTGAGGAAGACTCGCTTCTGTCGGCAGAGACCGCAGCTGATGAGCCGAATCTCCTTCTCGGTCTGGGAGAAGGCGCCGGTTCCTCATCAACCGGAGTTTCTTTTACGGCAGCGGCCGGCTGAGCGGCGCGGGAAGCCCTTGCAGGTTCCGGCGCGGCAGCGGGAGCTTCGTCTCCGTAATACTCCTCATCGTCCTCATATTCCTCATCGTCATCGTAATCGTCATCGTCATTAAACTTCATGGCGTTGATTATTTTATCCATAACACTCATGTCTGTTACTCCTTTATATCAAGATTCGCTAGCGATCCGTTCTCCGAAGATGCCTGTTCCAACGCGAATATGTGTTGCTCCCTCTTCGATCGCAACTTCAAAATCGCCGGTCATTCCCATTGAAAGAACACTCATAGACACATTATCGATGCATTTTTGACCTATGTCAACAGCTAATTCTCGGAGCCCCGAAAAATAGGGCCTGTTCGTTTCGGGGTTTTCCGTGTAAGGAGCGATGGTCATCAGGCCGCTGATCCTGATGCCTTCAAGCTCAGAGGCGGCTCTGACGAGCTCTGCCGCCTCTTCCGGGGCGACTCCGAACTTGCTCTCTTCGCCGGCCATGTTGACCTCGATCAGAACGGGAATCCTTTCGCCCGCTCTCAGCGCTTCGGAACTGATGGTCTGCGCCAGCCGCAGGCTGTCCACACTGTGAATCATTGCCGTCTGCCCGATCAGCTGCCGGACTTTATTGCGCTGCAGATGGCCGATCATGTGCCATCTGATGTCGGAAGGCAGCTCGGGGTTCTTTCGGCAGATCTCCTGGACCTTGTTCTCGCCGAAGTCCCTCTGGCCGGCATCGTATGCCTCCTGCAGCATCTCCACCGGTTTGGTCTTGGTGACGCAGATCAGGCTGACTTCGGAGCGGTCCCGCCCGGCTCTGCGGCAGGCGGCGCATATTCTCTCTTCTATTTGCTCGATATTTTCCTTGATCAAAATGATACTCCTGTCCTTTCTGAGATTACCGGTAATAGTTGCCCATATGAATGGAATTGGCATACAGGACAATATAATCGTATTCCTGGAGTCCGTAATAGGAGTTGGGCTCCACGATGGCGTATTCCTCGTTCTGATGAAGAATGTTGACCTGCCGGAAGTCCGGATATCCCTTGTTGATATAATAGACGCCGATCAGTTCATCCTGCTCTCCGATCGTAAACTGCTCCGATGAGTTGGGCCGGTCAATAATCTCGCCGGCCCTCAATACGCTGTCGTCGAGATAATAACTGTCCTCATTTTCGCTGTAGGGGACCGCAGGAACGAATTGGATGCTCTTCTCGTTGTTTTCCGTGTAGATCTCGAGAAGGACGCCTCTCTGGCCTCCTGCGCCCTCAAAAACGAACTCTTTGGGCACAAGGAAGAAGGTCCCCTTTGTGATCGAGCTGTTGGGCACTTTTAAGCCGGACCTCTGCGAGGAGATCAGCTCGATATCCAGGAACCGATCCGAACAGAACTCGGACATGGAGTTGTTGAAGCGCAGGTTTACATAGTAATTGTCGTTTTCATCGTTCCTTGAGGATACACTTGCCCAGGAGACCATCTGGTTTTCGAGAAAACGCACCTGGATATAACCCTTTTCGACCAGTTCCTTTGCTTCTTCCGCGGATGCCACGTGAATGGCCACGGACCAGTTCTCGTCGGTCACGATCTTGTAGGCGGGCTCTCCGGCCGTGATCTTATTCCCGTTTGTGATCTGATTCTTCTTGTATCCTGTCCGGTCGAAATCTTCCACCGTCAGATTCTCGAAGGTTATGTCTTCGCAGTTGTCCACGAAATAGAGAATCTCACCGGCCTGCTCCGCATAACAGGGATGGATGGACGTTGAGCTCAGGTCCGGGATCTCTCCGAGCACTTTCCGGTTCGAGATCTTCTGCGCGCTGCTCACCGCTCCGCTCTTGAAATCATAGACGTTTGCAAAGCTCGCCGGGTCAAATTTCTTGGAAAACGAGATGGCTTCGCTTCGAAACTGCTGCAGGTCCTCTTCCGAGAGGAACGGCTCCTCGTCCTCCTCGAGATAGTCGGTGATCTTGCCGGCGTCATCCACGGAAAAGGCGAGTCCGCCCACCGGGATCCGCTCGCCTTCTTTGTTATAGAAATTGATGGTACCTGTGTAATCACTTTTTACGACGGTCTCATTTCTGAGCGCGATTCCCTGGTAGACCAGGTTGTCAGACAGGGCGCCGGAACGCACCTGGTAGACCTCTGTCTTGTGCGATGTCAGGTAACCGAGCAGGCTGATCAGCACATAGATAAAGATGACCAGGAACATGATGAGACCGACATTGAGCCTAAAAGGCCGCCTGTATTGGACTACATTGGTCGATTTGTGTTTCTCCGTCAAATTGTTTACCTCCGGATCAGAAACAGGTAAGGGAGGTCATTCTGCTGTCGAAACGGACAGGCAGAAAAAAATGAGCCTTGGAAATGCAAGATTCCCAAGGCCCTCCGTATCATATTGATCAAAGTGCAACTGCGATCAGTTCTCTGAGCTCTTCAGGAACTTCCTCTTCGTCCATCGAAATACTGATGATGAAGCTGACATTAAACATATCTCCGATCTTCCGGATCCGTTTGATGGTTTCGGTAATATCCTTGCCTTCCAGGTGAGCGATCTTCAGAAAACTGTCAAAGTACATCTGCTCAAGGTCATGATCCTGAGAAATAATTCCGCAGATAAAACCGATAAACTGGTCTGTGTTCTCAATCATGAAATCTGATACATTGATCAGACGTACACGGTTGTTAAGCTCAAACATGTGCTTAGCGCTTTTATCAAGATAACAGATATTGCCGAGAATATCCTTGACCTCGGAATTGACTTTCTCCAGAAGACACCTTGTTTTTCCTCTTCCTTTATTGCCGATGATTAATTGAACCAATGGACTTACCCTCCTGTATGTTATGATGGGAATTCCCTGTTTTCCATAAAAAACAGGGAATTTATGGTTTCATTATAGTTGATTTACCCCTAAAATACAACCGCTAATTAGGTATTTGGCCCAGCAGGCCGTTCATGCCGTCGTAAAGGTCTTCGAGTGATTCGGTCTTCATGACAACCGAAATATAATACTCTTCCTTCTGATTCTGCGATAAAATGATCAGGCAGTGCCCCGCCGGTTCCGTAGTACCCGTCTTGCCGCCCAATACCGTGATTCCGTCGGGAGCCTGTATGTCCCCGGTCAGATAGGCATCCGTCGCGGGAACTTCGATGCTCTTGGAAGAGCCGTCCACGCCCGTAAACATCGTGTTGTAACCGGACTGCGGCAGGATCTTCCGGATCATATCGTATTTGACCGCCTCATTAAGGATCAGGTACAGGTCATAAGGCGTCGTGTAATGGTTCTCGTCGTGGAGACCGTGCGGATTGGTAAAATGAGTTCCCGTAGCTCCGATCGCACGCGCTTCCTTGTTCATGAGGTCTACAAATTCGTCGTAACTGCCCGCTATGTTCTCGGCAATCGCGATCGCGCAGTCATTGGCGGAGAAGACGAGCAGATAATTGAGCGCCTGCTCGAGAGTCATGGAATCGCCGGGCTCAAGGACAAGCCGCTGCGCGTCGGCCCCGGGATAAGCGGCCTTTTCCGAGATCCTGATCGTCTGGCCGGGATTGCCGTGCTTGACTGCCACGAGAGCCGTCATAAGCTTGGTGGTGCTCGCGGGGAAGACTCTGGTCGTCAGTCCCGAGCCGTACATGGTAGTCCTGTTTCCGAGATCGAACAGCCCTGCCGAGGGCAGGGAAAAATCGGGATTACCGGCCGCCTTTGTATCTTCCGGCAGGCACAGGTCGTGGGCGAAGGACTTCTCGCGGTCTACGGATTCCCTTGCAATTACCGTCGGGTTGAACTGATCAGAATTCATCATACTCTCATAATCGTTGTCTATTACTCTTCCGCATCCTGTCAGCGCGCCGCAGACCAGCGCGCCCCAGAGAAATAATGTGTATAGCTTGGTTTTATTCATATCCGGTTCTTGTTTAAATGTATATCACTTATACATCTCGCGCCACTCGAGATCTCCGCGGTCCAGGGACTTGATCAAAAGCTCTGCCGTCGCGAGGTTCGTGGCCATGGGAATGTTGTGCATATCGCATAATTTGACGACGTCATTTACGTCCGGCTCATGTCTCTTGGGCGTGAGCGGATCGCGCAGGAAAATGAGCAGATCGATCTCGTTCTGTTCGATCTGTGCGCCGATCTGCTGCATGCCGCCCAGATGTCCGGCCAGGTGTTTGTGGACCGTGAGGTTGGTCACCTCTTCAATAAGCCTTCCGGTAGTACTGGTTGCATAGAGTTTGTGGCGGCTCAGGATCCCTCTGTATGCGATACAAAAGTTCTGCATCAGTTTCTTCTTTGCATCGTGTGCGATTAATGCAATCCTCATTGCTCTCTCCATTAAGTTGGTCGAGCCCGCTCAGCGGGCGTCTGCGTCATTGTCTGCAGAATGATTTTTTATATGTACGTTCTGGACAAATCCGAGACCGCCGTACAGGCAGATCAGACTTGTCAGTCCGTAGCTCACAAAAGGAAGCGGAATCCCCGTGTTGGGAAGGAGGCCGGTGGCCACCCCGATGTTGAGATAGCTCTGGAATCCGATCCAGGCGGCCATTCCCGAAGCGATGATCCTGTCGTGAAGGCTCCGGCTTTCCGAAGCGATCAGACAGCAGCGGACCGTGACCATCGTGATCAGAAAGATCATGATGCAGCATCCGAGAAAACCAAGCTGCTCTCCGATTACCGCGAAAATAAAATCGGTCTGTGATTCGGAGATGAAACCTGTACCTAAAAGCGTGTCGGCGCCTTCCACATGCAGCCCTTTTCCGATCAGCTGTCCCGATCCGATGGCCGTCATGGAATTCATGGTCTGATAGGCGGTGGAAGTGGCATAGTCCTCCGGATGAAGCCAGGCCAGGATCCTCTGCCGCTGGTAATCACCCAGGAAAGAGGCAGCGCCTATTACAGTCATATAGATGATGATAAGTGCAAATGGTATGGCGGCGGCTGTGATTCCCGCTATAATCTTTCGATCAAGTCCCGCCACAAAAATGATGACACAAAAGATAAGAAAGATCATGATACTGGTTGACAGATCCGGTTCTTTAAGGATCAGGAAGAACGGCGGAAGAATCAGCAGAGTACTGAGCGCAAAGACCAGCGTACGATTTAGCTTTCTCTCCAAATTAATTATGAACTCTGAATAAAATAAAATCAACAGAATTTTTGCCAGTTCGGAGGGCTGGAAAGTGAGTCCTCCGATGGCGATCCATCTCCTGGCGCCTCCGCCGGATACGCCGAAAAACAGGACGCAAAGGAGCGCGATGATCGTCACCGCATACAGGATCTTCCAATAGCGGGTGATCTTTTTGGTGTCGATCAGGGAAAGGGCCGCCATCAGAACGATCCCGAGGGCGCTGCCCAGGGCCTGCTTGGTCATCATGGCGCTGTTTCCCGTGACCTGCGCGACACTGTTTATGGAGACAAGTCCCATTCCGTTGAGCAGTATGGTGCAGGCAAACAGAACGGGATCGATCTTTCCCAGCTTTTCTATATTCTTTACTATTGAATTGGTATCTGCTCTGTTGCTCATGGATTAATCACCGTTTGTATAATTCGGAATGTCATTCGAGGACAGAATGCCCGAGAGTGAATCCGGGTCAAAATAGTACTGCATCACCTGGGAGGCCACCAGCGCCGCGTAGCTGGAACTGTAGCCGTTCGGTATGCAGACCGCGACCGCGATCTCCGGATCGTCATAGGGCGCGTATCCGAGGAAAAGCGCGTGGTTGGGGGCGCTCAGGGACTGCTGCGCGGTACCGGTCTTTCCGGCCGCGCCGATCCGCCCGGAACCGTCCTCCTCGCTGTATCGGACGTTATTAAAAGCGGAATTGCCCGCGCATACTCTCCGCATTCCTTCGGATATGCTGTCCCAGTAGTCGTCGGAAACATCCACGGGATCCAAGGACTGTGCGCGGAACTGTTCGAGAACATTGCCGTCTTTATCCTGGGAGTGGTCGAGGAGCGTCAGGTCGTAGAGATCGCCCCTCGTGGCGACTGCGGACACATACCTGGCGAGAGCGGCCGTCGTATAGCCGTTATTGGACTGGCCGATGGAGGCGCGGACGACGTCCTTTGTGGCCACGGAAGGCTCGGCTTCCTCTATTTCGACGCCGGATTTTCTGTCCAGGCCGTACATGGCGGCGTACTCGGACAGGACCTCGATTCCGTCGTCATTGCTGAAGGACCCGCCGAGTTCTCCCAGCCTGTACCCTACTTCATAGAAGTACATGTTGCAGGAATTTGTGATCGCGTTCTGCATATTCATAGAGCCGTGTCCGCCCGGATAGATCCAGCAGGCCGGCGACGGGTCGATCTTATCAAACCGGTCGTGGCAGCTGACGGTATCCGATCTCGTGACCACGCCTTCGCTGATGCCCGCTGCCGCCGTGACCATCTTAAACGTGGAACCGGGGGCGTATCTCTGCTGCGTGGCGTGGTTTAGGAGCGGCTTGGAAGGGTTGGCCGAGATCCTGTCGATATACCCGCTCTCCTGAATGCGGTTGCAGTCGAAGCCGGGATAACTGACAAGGGCCAGGACGGAACCGTCGTTGGGATTGGTGACAACCACCGACCCGCTGAAAGGGTAAAGGTGCAGGTCGCCGGGCGTCAGGTTATCGCTTTCGATCAGTCTCTTGACATAATCGAAGGCGGCCCCTCTGCGGCCTGACTCTATGCCGTCTCTCTCCGAGTCGGCGGGATCGAAGATCTCCTGGTCAAAGAGGATCCTGCAGACCAGCTCGCCGCTTGCGGCGCCCGACTCGCACAGGTATTTGCACATGATATTTCCGAAACTGTAGTCCTCGCAGGGCTCGTCGAGCACATACCGGACAAGCGCCTCGAAAACTTCGTCCGTATCCTCGGAATCCGTTCCGATCAGGCTCCTGTCGATCCATTTTTCCGCGGCGCAGTGGTAGAGAAAGCCTCCGAGGGACTCCGTGCTGCCGGCGGTCCACTCTCTGTAGATCTCGTCGTCCGCGTCAACGAGGTTTGTATCGATCACGCCTCTGTCAAAGAGGGCCCGGCTGATATAGGAGGCATACTGCTGATACTCCGCGGTCAAAACATTGAAAGGCGTGCGTCCGGACCTCAGCTCCGAGCGGATTCCTTCCTTGACGCTCTCCAGATAGGCCTCAATGATCCCGCGCATCTGCTCTTCGCTCTCCGAGGCGTCCTCCGAATAGAAATGATCGCGGTCGATAATATAGCTGAGAATGGAGCCGTAGACGTCCGCCGCCGGAATCAGGATGTCGGAACCGTCCGTCTCTTCGGTGATCTCGAAGGTGGTGACGCTGTCCGTGAGCTTGGAGAGGATGATATCCCGCATGTTCTTTTCCAGCAGCCGGTAAACCGTCTTCTGCAGGTCGCTGTCTATGGTCAGGTATACATCGTTTCCGTCCTGCGGGCGCGTGTAAGAGATCTCGCTCTTTTCTCTTCCGAGGTTGTCGACGCTGATCTCCCGATAGCCGTTTGTGCCGCGCAGGGTCTCTTCCATGCTGGCCTCAATGCCCACCTTGCCGACATAGTCGCCCGCGTCATAGACGCCTTCGTTCGCCTCCATCTCTTCGGCGCTGACAAGGCTTATGTAGCCCGTAACGCCCGAGAGGTATTTGCTGTCGTTGTAGACCCGCTTGTAGGTATTGGCGATGCTGATCCCGTCCAGGTCGCTTTCCGCCATGATCGCATCCACCGTCCCCGTACCGACATTTCTGGCAAGGACCGTGGGAATGTATTTCTGGAAAGCGTTCAGGGCCAGGCGGTAGCGGGTGATGACCGTGTTGAGCAGAAGGATGCTCTCCTGCGAGGTGTTCATTTCCTTGGGGATCTTATAGCGGTCCGCCAGCATAAGGACGATCTCTTCCGCGCTGCTCTCCCGCTGCTCCTGGGTAAGCGTATCGATGAGCGGATATCCGTAAACATCCGCCAGAAAGCGCAGGTGATTGAAACCGTCATAATTGAATTCATACCCTGATCCGTTCCAGGAGATTCCGAAATCTTCTTCAAGATCCTCGTCATTTTCGGCGAGGATCCCGAGCGTCTTCCGGATGATCCTGTTGAGCCTGTCGTTCTCGGCGCTCGAATTGCCGGTGGTATCCACGATCGTCACATTCTGTGAAGCCTGCGTATCGGCGATCACATTTCCGTTCCGGTCCAGGATCCGTCCCCTCTTTGCGGGGATGCTGACGGTTCTCGTCACGCTCTCCTCAAAGGACTGGGTAAACTCCGCTCCCCGGATGATCTGCAGATAATACAGGCGGCCGACCAGAGTCAGCGCCATCACGACGGAAAGCAAGGCAACAAAGACGGGCCTGCTCCTAAAATTCGGTAGTTTCATCACTTAGTAATCCCATTTCCTTTAAACTGCAATAACAAAGGTCTCCGACAATAATGTGGTCTGTCAGGCTGATCCCGAGCAGTTCTCCCGCTTTTCGGATCAGCTTTGTGGATTCTATGTCCTCTCTGCTGGGGCGGGGATCTCCGCTCGGGTGATTGTGCAGAAGGACGATCCGAACGGCGCCCCTGCGAAGTGCCTGTATATAGATCTCCCTGGGCGAGATCAGCGCTCCGTTAACGGTGCCTTTGGTCAGGATGTCTTCCCCCAGAAGCGCCATCTTGCTGTCAAAGTGCAGAAGGACCGTCTGCTCTGTCTCAAGGTGCCGCATGCTCTCCATGTAATACTCGGCGATCATGTCGGGCGTGTCAAGCCGCTTATCCCTGCGGATCTTTTCTCTCACGATCCGGCGGGCGATCTCGGACAGACACAGAAGTTTTACCGCCTTCACTTCGCCGATCCCGGGAAGGGCTCTGAGCTCCTCCATGGTGAGCCCGGGGAGGGCGGACAGGGAACTGCACTGCGGATCGTGGATCCCCAGCACTCTCCGTCCCAGCTCCACGGCGGACACGCCCTTGGTTCCGGTCCGGAGGATGATCCCCAAAAGCTCCGCGTTGGTGAGGCTCTGAGGCCCGCAGGCCAGAAAGCGCTCGTAGGGCTGTTCTTCTTTCGGTTCCCGGATCGGACCGCCGCTTTTCTCTTCGGCCGGTTTTCCGACCGGTTCCTTATTTTGATTCATTCTGCCTCCATGGACCTCTCCGGGCGCCGCAAAGACAGAGTGCTTCAGGTTGCTTGTTAAATGTTCACGAAACGGGCCGCCGCGCCGCGTCTGTTCGGCTTTAAGCGGCCTTTTTTCGCATAGCGGCTATTTCAGCTTAAACAGCTTAAAACAGCTTAAACGGCTCAGTCCAGACGGCAGAGTCCTCTGTCCAGAAGGTTCTGGAGCGTCTTGAGAATGCCGAGCTTGGCGTGGGGCCAGGTAAGTCCGCCCTGGAAATATACGTTGTAAGGCGGTTTGATCGGGCCGTCCGCGCTAAGTTCAATGGAGGAACCCGACACAAAGGCTCCCGCTGCCATGATGACCTGGCTGTCGTATCCGGGCATGTCCGAGGGCTCCGCCGTGACAAAGCTGTCGACGGGGGAAGCGGCCTGGATGCCCTGGCAGAAGGCGATCACGCCCTCCGGCGTTCCGAAAGTGATCGCCTGGATGATGTCGTGGCGGCTCTCGGTGCTGTCCGGAAGTACGGCAAAGCCCAGGGGCTCGTACAGGTTGGCGGCCAGGATCGCGCCTTTGAGAGCGGAAGCGGTCACTACAGGCCCCATAAAGAAGCCCTGGTAGAAGGAAGGCAGGACCTCGAGAGTGGCGCCGACTTCCTTTCCGAGTCCCGGTGATGTCAGCCGGACAGCGGCGTTTTCTACGCACTCTTTTGTGCCGGCTATGTAGCCGCCGATCGGGGCCAGTCCCCCGCCGGGATTCTTGATGAGGGACCCCACGATCATGTCCGCGCCGACGTCCGAGGGCTCGGTCCGCTCCACGAATTCTCCGTAGCAGTTGTCCACCATGCAGATGACGTCGGGCCGGATCTTCTTGATCATCCCGATGGCTTCTCCGATCTGCGCGACGCTGAGCGTCCGGCGGCTCTGGTATCCTTTGGAGCGCTGAATGGTGACCAGACGGATCTTTTCGTCCGCAAGGGCGGCTCTTATTCCCTCGAAATCGAAGGTGCTGTCCGGCAGCAGGTCCACCTGCCTGTAGCCGATCCCGTATTCCGCGAGCGACCCTCTGGAAGGGCGAATGCCTATGACCTCCTGCAGCGTGTCGTAGGGCGCGCCGGCTGCGGAGAGAAGCACGTCCCCGGGCCTTAAATTGCTCATGAGAGCGAGCGCCAGCGCATGGGTCCCGCAGGTGATCTGGGGCCTTACCAGCGCGTCTTCCGTGTGAAAATAAGAGGCGTAGACTCTCTCGAGGCCGTCCCTTCCGATGTCGTCATAGCCGTAGCCGGTCGTCCCCTTGAGGTTGGCCTCGCCGATGTGCGCGTCCTGCATGGCTTTGATGATCCGCAGCTGATTGTATTCGGCGGTCTCATCGATCTGTTCAAAGCGCCCGGAGAGTCTCTCCAGTACGGGCGCGGCGTAATTAAGTACCTGATCCGTTATACCGAACTGCCGGTAAATCGATTGCATATATATATCTGTCTCCTTAAGTTTTGTCATTTCATTTTGTGTATATCAGATCCCGAGCGCTTCCTGCGCGGTCTCCTGCATATAGTCCCACAGCGCTTTCCGGTCCGCGAACCGATCGAGATCTACCCAATGGATGCCCTTCTCGCGGCGGAACCAGGTGAGCTGTCTTTTGGCAAAGTGCCGCGTGTCCCGCTTGATCAGGCGGACGGCTTCGTCCAGGTCGTATTCCCCCTCCAAAAAGCCGTAGAGCTGTTTGGAGCCGATGCCCTGCATGGCTGTACTGTCCCGGGAAATTCCCATTTTATAGAGCCTTGTAACTTCTTCCAAAAGGCCCTGCTCCATCATAAGATCCACCCGTCTGTCGATTCTCTCATACAGCGCGGCGCGGTCCATGGTCAGGACAAAAAAGACCGCGTTGTAGGCGGGTTCCTTCTCCCTCTGCTGTGCGTTGTGGGCCGCAATGGAGTCTCCGCTCTCCTGGGCAAATTCCAGGGCTCTGATCACTCTTTTGATATTGTTGGGATGGATGGCGGCCGCGGAGGCGGGATCTGTCTGCGCGAGGAGGGCGTGCACCGCTTCCGGCCCGCGCTCCTGCGCCATCTGCGCCAGTCTCTGCCGCAGAGGTGTGTTCTCCTCCATCTGCGTGAAATCGATGTCGTATAAGAGCGCCTGGATATAAAAGCCCGTTCCGCCGCACAATATGGGGAGCTTTCCCCTGTCCGCGATGTCGGCGGCCGCTCTTTTTGCCAGTTCCTTGAAGCGGACGACGTTCCAGGTCTCGGAAGGGTCCGCGCAGTCGATCAGGTGATGGGGGACGCCCCGCATCTCTTCCTCCGTGACCTTGGCGCTCCCTATGTCCATTCCTCTGTAAACCTGCATGGAATCCGCGGAGATCACTTCGCCGCCCATGCGGATCGCCAGCTCGACGGCGGAGGCGCTCTTGCCGGCGGCCGTCGGTCCCGCAATGATCAGTAATGGCGTCTTTGTATTCATGTGACGATCCTCTTGAACTTTTTGTCCATGTCCGACTGGGAGAACACGATCATGGTCGGCCTTCCGTGCGGGCAGTGATAAGGATTATCAAGCTTTAACAGCTCATCGATCAGGACCTGCGCCTCTTTCTCCGACAGGAGGGAATTCCCCTTTACGGCGGCCTTGCAGGACATGGAAGCGATCTTGGCGAGGATGGCTGAGGGCGTGCCCGTCATCTTCTCTTCCACCATCTCCTCGAGGGTGTCCCGAAGGAGCTCCGTGGCGTCATTTCCGTAGAGTTCCATGGGAACGGCGCGGATCGCGTAGGTGCTGCCGCCCAAAGGCTCGATCTCATAGCCCATGGACTTAAAGACCGCTTCATGCGTGTGCAGCTCGCCCTCTTCCCGGCCGGTCAGGGTGATCACGGCAGCGGGCGCCAGCATCTGGGAGCCGGAGGAAGAAGGGTCATTGTTCTCAAGACGCTTCATGAGGCGCTCGTAATTCACCTTCTCATGGGCGGCATGCTGGTCGACCACGAGAAGCTTTCCCTCGTACTGTATCAGCCAGTACGTCTCAAATACCTGGCCGATGATACGGAATTTCGGGCGGTTGTCCTCGACCAGCATCTTCTCCTCCTTCGGGGCGGAAAAATCGGTGCGCTCAAACAGGCTGGCCTGCTGGTAGCTCCCTTTTTTTGTCTCCGGCTGTGAGAAGGCCGGTGTCTGGGACAGAGGCACTTCCTGCTCTCTCTCTTTTGACCCGGCAGACTCCTTGTCGGAGCCGGGAGCCGGGATCCTCTTATCCCCGATTCTCTTATCCTCAAAGAGGAAGTCTTCGGTCTCCACTCTGGCGGGGCCCTTGGGGCTCACAGGTTCCGCATCCGTGAACAGGATTTCCAGAGAGGAGCCTGACGCATGGACGGAGCCGGACGCGGTCTCTGTTCCGGCGGCCGCGCTTCCGTAGGAAGCCATCGGTTCCGACACGAATCTCGCCCGCTCGAAAGGCTCCGGGTGAGGCGCGCTCTCGAGGCGTCGCCTTGCCTCCTCCGCTTCTTCTCTCTTTCTTGCGCGCTCCTGGGCCTGGGTCTCCAGGATCTCCGCGGGGATCAGCTCCGCGCCGTGCAGCACGCCGTGCACACTCTCATCGATAAAGCGGAATACGGCTTCCGCTTCCGAAAAGCGCACTTCCATTTTGGTCGGATGCACGTTGACATCGGCCTCTTCGGTGGGAATGCCAAGATGAAGGACCGCAAAGGGAAACTTGTGCTGCATCAGGTCGGTCCGGTAGCCGGCCTCCACTGCCCTGGAGAGCGTATTGCTCCTCAGCATTCTTCCGTTTACAAAGAAGATCTCGAAGTTTCTGGTGGACCGGCTGATCTCCGGCCTTCCGATAAATCCCTCCAGCGAGTAGTGTCCGTCCGCAACCTTCACGGGCAGCACTTTTTTGCTGATCTCGCGGCCGTAGATCCGGTACAGGAGCTCTTTGAGGTCGCCGTTTCCCGTCGTGTGGAGCTTTTCCCTGCCGTCCACCCGGTAGTGGAAGGAAATGGACGGATGCGAGAGCGCCTGCCGCTCCACGAGGTCGGTGATGTAGCCGGCCTCCGTCTGCGGCTGTTTGAGGAATCTGGCGCGCACGGGGACATTATAGAAGAGGTTTCGGACGACCACGCTGGTGCCGTCAGGAGCGCCGATCTCCTCGAGATCGAGCTTTATGCGCTCATTCTCCGAAAAGCCGCTCAGGGGCTGATTGGTGGCCCTGATCCCGGTCAGGGATTCCCTGGTCTTGGTGATCATCTCCACCTGGGCGACGGCGGCAATGCTGGACAAGGCCTCGCCCCGGAATCCGAGGCTGACGAGCCGGGTCAGGTCGCTGTCGTCGCGGATCTTGCTGGTCGCGTGGCGCTCGAAGGCCTTGGTGATCTGGCTCTTTTCTATGCCGCAGCCGTTGTCCGTGACGCGGATCATCTTCTTTCCGCCCTCCCGGATCTCGACGGTGATGGCGGTGGCGCCGGCGTCGATGGAGTTCTCCACCAGCTCTTTCACCACGTTTACGGGCCGCTCCACCACTTCGCCGGCGGCGATCCGGTTGATCGTTTCTTCACTCAGTAAATGAATTTCCAATACTCTGTCCTCTTACATAGCCCGCGCAGCGAGCCGCGCGGGTGTCTCTGATAGATTCAGTAAACTTCAATTGGGGACATCCCCTTATATTATACGCTCCAGCGGTTTTTTAGCTGCGTCTGCAGGCGGTAGAGCGTGTTCAGCGCATCCAGCGGCGTCAGGTTCGATATGTCGATCTGTTCGAGCTCTTTGAGCACATCGTTGTCGCTCACCGTCTCGAACAGGGACATCTGTCCCAGGTCCACTTCGTCGTAGTGCTTGGCTTTTTTGGCTTTTCCCGCGCTCTGCCCGGCCTTGGTCTCAATGCTGCGGATGCTCTCGGTTATATCGCTGTCCGTGAGCTGTTCGAGAATCTCCTTGGCCCGGTCGATCACGATGTCGGGAAGGCCCGCCAGTTTGGCGACCTGGATGCCGTAGCTCTTATCCGCCCCTCCCTTGATGATCTTCCGCAAAAAAACGATGTCATCGCCTTTTTCCTTGACGGCGACGCAGTAGTTGCTGACATTGTCTATTTTGCCCTCGAGCTCCGTCAGCTCGTGGTAGTGGGTCGCAAAGAGCGTCTTGGCGCCCAGAAACCGCTTGTTGCTGATGTGCTCAATGACGGCCCAGGCGATGGACAGGCCGTCGTAGGTGGAAGTTCCCCGCCCGATCTCGTCCAGGATCAGGAGGGAAGAAGGCGTCGCGTTCCTGAGGATATTGGCGACTTCGTTCATCTCCACCATGAAGGTGCTCTGGCCGCTCCCAAGGTCGTCGGAAGCGCCGACTCTTGTAAAGATCCGGTCCACGACGCACAGGTCCGCCGAGGAAGCGGGAACAAAGCTCCCGATCTGGGCCATAAGGCAGATGAGGGCCACCTGGCGCATGTACGTGGACTTGCCGGCCATATTGGGACCGGTGATGATCGCGATCGCGTTCTTTTTGCTGTCCAGAAGCGTGTCGTTGGAGATAAACTCGCCCTGCAGCATCTTCTCGACGACCGGATGCCGGCCCTCCTTGATCCGGATGGATCCCTTGTCATTGATGGAAGGGCGCACATAGCGTCCCCTCTCCGCGACCAGCGAAAGGGAGCAGAGAACATCCAGCATGGACAGCGCTCTGGCCGCCTTCTGGATCACGGAGATCTGTCCTCCCACGGTGTCCCGGATCTCACAGAACTTGTCGTACTCGAGCGTATTGAGCTTGTCCTCCGCGTTCAGGATCGTGTCCTCCAGGGACTTGAGCTTGTCGGAGGTGTAGCGCTCGGCGCCCACGAGAGTCTGTTTTCGCTGGTAATCCGGCGGCACGAGGTCCTTGAAAGAATTGGTGACCTCGAAGTAATAGCCGAATACTTTGTTGTATTTGATGCGCAGGTTCTTGATGCCGGTGCGCTGCTGGTCCTCGGCTTCGAGATTCATCAGCCACTTGCGCCCCTGGGTTTTGGCCTCCCGGAGCATGTCGATATCGGGGTCAAACCCCGTCCGGATGATGCCACCCTCCCGCACCTGCAGCGGGGGCTCGTCTTCGATGGACTTCTCCAGAAGGTCCACGATCTCGTCGAAATCGACCATGTCGTCCCGGAGCTGTGCGAGCAGTCCGCCGTCGAAATCCTGCAGGACCTGCCGGATGGGGGCGAACATTTTGAGGGAACCGCGCAGCGCGATGAGGTCCCTGGGATTGGCCGAGCCGTAGCTGACCCTGGTCATGAGCCGCTCCAGGTCGTAGACCGTCTGCAGGTACTCGCGGATCTCGTCGCGGTCCACCGTGTTGCCGCACAATTTGTCCACCGCGTCCAGCCTCTGTTCGATCATCTCGCGGTCCACGAGGGGCTGTTCGATCATCTGGTGGAGCCGGCGCGCGCCCATGGCCGTCTGCGTCCTGTCGAGCACCCACAGAAGGGAGCCGCGCTTTTTCTTTTCCCGCATGGTCTCGGTGAGCTCCAGGTTTCTTCTCGTGGAGCTGTCCAGCAGCATGTATTTTCCCGCCGCATAGACGCTGATTCCCGTAATATTGGACAGCGCGTTCTTCTGCGTGTCATAAAGATAGCGAAGAAGGGCGCCCGCTGCCGCGCCTCCCGTCCGCTTGTCGTCCATGCCCAGCGCGATCAGGCTGGAGACGTGAAAGTGCTCCAGCAGGACCTTCTGCGCCGCCGCCTCGTCAAAATAGTGAGCGCCCAGCGTATTGACGATGATGCCCAGCCTGTCCCGAATATCTCCCAGGTCCAGGCTCGAGAGGAGAAAACTGTCGCTGCAGATGATCTCCGAAGGCGAATAGCGGACGATCTCGTCGTAGATCTTGCGGTCGCCTTCCGTCTCCGTCATATAGAATTCGCCGGTCGTGACGTCCGCCACGGCGATCCCGCTCTTTCCCTGCCCGCTGTAGAGGATGCAGAAGATAAAGTTGTTCTTCCCCTCCTCAATGGACTCCATGTCGAGATTTGTGCCGGGCGTGACAATGCGGATGACCTCCCGCTTCACCATGCCCTTGGCGGTCCTGGGATCCTCCACCTGCTCGCAGATGGCCGCCTTGTAGCCTTTTTCGACAAGTCTCGTCAGGTAGCTGTCCACCGCGTGGTAAGGGACGCCGCACATGGGCGCCCGCTCCTTCAGGCCGCAGCTCTTTCCCGTCAGCGTCAGTTCCAGCTCCCTCGATACGATCTCCGCGTCCTCGAAAAACATCTCGTAGAAATCGCCGAGTCGGTAAAAGAGGATGCAGCCCGGATATTCCTCCTTGGTCTTGAGGTAGTGCTGCATCATGGGACTGAGTTTGGATAAATCCTGTTCTTCCAGCTTAATACTCATTCATTTCCTTCATTTCTGTGCTTTTTTGGCAAGATCCGCACCGGGCCTCACGCCTCTTTTTCGATGCGGCCAAAATAGTAAAAGCCGCGGCATTCTTCGAGACGGACCGGCTGATAGGTGCCGATCAGGGAGGCGTCTCCCGGCACATGGACGATCATGTTATTGGAAAGGCGGCAGGTCACATAGCCTTCCTTCTGCGAATTCAGTTCCTCGACGAGGCCTTCCATGACCCGTCCTTCAAGCAGCGCCGATCTCGCTCTGGCGTTTTCCTGCACGGTCAGAAGGACTCTGTCAAACCCTTCCTTGACGGCGTCCGCGGGCACCTGGTCCGGCATTTTGGCCGCCGGCGTTCCCCTTCGGGGGGAGTAGATAAAAGTATAGGCGTTGTCGAACTGCACTTTCTTAATGACATCCACGGTGTCGTCCACATCCTGCGCGGTCTCGCCGGGGAACCCGACGATAATGTCCGTCGTGATGGCCACATCCGGGATTTCCTCGCGGATCTTCTGCGCCAGCGCGATGAACTGCTCCTTGGTGTAGTGGCGGTTCATCTTCTTGAGGATCCGGTCGGAGCCGCTCTGGAGAGGCAGGTGCACGTGTCTGGCGACCTTGGGATTGTCCCGGATCACCCGGATCAGGTCATAGGACAGATCCTTGGGATGGGGCGTCATGAAGCGGACTCTCCGGATCCCATCCACTTTGCAGACCTCTTCGAGGAGCTGGGCAAAGCTGATCGGATTTTCGAGTCCCTTGCCGTAGGAATTGACGTTCTGTCCCAGCAGCATGATCTCGGTCACGCCGTCGCGGGCCAGATTTTCGCATTCGCGCAGGATCTCCCTGGGATCCCGGCTGCGCTCTCTGCCCCTCACATAGGGAACAATGCAGTAGCTGCAGAAATTGTCGCAGCCGAACATGATGTTGATGCCGGATTTATAGGGATATTTTCTCTCGACCGGAAGGTTCTCCACGATCTTGTCGGTCTTGTCCCAGATCTCGGTGACCTTGCGGTCCGTGTCATAGACTTCCCACAGATACTGGGCGAAGCGGTAGATATTGTGGGTCCCGAAGATCAGGTCGACAAAGGGATAGCTCTTTCTGACTTTCTCGACATTCCCCTTCTCCTGCATCATGCAGCCGCAGATCGCGACCTTCATGTGCGGGTTTTTCTTCTTGAGATGGCTGATCCTGCCCAGGCGCCCGAAAGTCCTCTGGTCCGCGTTGTCCCTGACGGTGCAGGTGTTGAAGATGACAAAATCGGCGTCCTCCGACTCCGTGGGCGCAAATCCGGATTTGATCAGGATCCCAATCAGTTTCTCGGAGTCCCTTGCGTTCATCTGACAGCCGAAGGTGACCGTGCAGGCGGTAAGGGGCCTTCCCGCCGCCTGTGATCTGTCGGCGATCAGCTTTCTCAGTTTCCCTATATAGTACAGCTCGCGGCTGTGCTCGTCCGAAGGCTCGGGGCCGAGCAGGTCGATGGCGGCGAGTTCCTTTTCAAATTGTAAATCGTTAAACATACTATTCCTCATGTTTCGTATTCTAATAGCGGCCGTTTCAGTTCGCTACTCTGTATAGATAGGAGCGCCCTCTCTTACCGACCTGCTCGATCACGCCCATTTTGCGCAGGATCAGCGCCTCGGTGGAGAAGCTCTTTACCCTCAGCCCGCAGCTCTTTGCCAGCTCCCCGGCCGTGAAGGGCTCGTCGAGCTCATAGGGAATGAACTGCATGTAATCCCGGGGCTCTGTGAGCAGGGTCTCCCCCACGATCCTTGTGGGCACCCTGTCGTAGCGGTGGGAGCCGCGCTTTCCGTCCCTGCCCCATCCGTCCTTGAGCCTGTATTCCTCCATATCCAGGAGGATCAGCTTAATGGAAAGGTTGGGATGGTCCAGATAGGACGATATTTTGTAGAGCTCGCGGAAGGCGCTGTAAAAGCTACCCTTTTTGGGAGAACGGCTTCGCTTGCCAAGCTCGCCCGTCTCGGGGTCGATCCAGGTGACCCATTTGACCGCCGGGATCGGATAGACCACCCGCACATGGTAAAGAGGCAGAAAAACATCGAGCTTTTGCCTCAGGTACCCCATATTGGCCGTCTGGATCTCCGTGATGGTGCCGGTCTCTTCGCAGTAAATATCCGCAATATAGTTCTCAATCGGGATCTCGTGGTGGTCCTCGTCGGGGTCCTCATAAGCCTTAAGAACGGCATGCAGAGTCTTTTCCTTCTGCATGCCGATGCCGTGGCGCTCCCGTTCTTGCAGGCGGACTACGCGGTCGAGTGCCTGCCGGAACCTTGCGTCTGTGTCTTTATTTGTGCAGGTGTCTGCGCACATAGGCAAATGTTTTCTCCTCCCCCTCCTCTGCCAGCATCTTGAGCAGCATGTGGAGCAGCTTCGCCGTCTCGGGATGCATGAAACTGATCACATGCGTCCCCTGTTCAAAATATTTGAGAGGATAAGTGTCGTCGTATTTGTCGCCGGCGTAAACTTTGCTGGCCGCGATGCGGTCCATGAGCATTTCGATCACATATCTTCCGGGCATCTTAACGGGGATGACAGGACCGCTTCCCATCTCTCCGCGCAGGTTATAGTCCACCCAGTACTCAAAGTGATGGCGGTTGCGCCCTTTGTGGTGAAGCCAGGAGGCGCTGTACCCCTTTTCCTCTCTCTCCGCGTTGTTGGGAGAGCGGTTTCCCTGCCAGTACCTGGCGCCTACCAGAAACTCGGTCGGCGCGAACTTGGACAGGTCGTGGAGCAGGCCCTGCCTGTAGAGTCCTACGCTGAAGCACCCCTTCATGACCAGGTATTTATGTTTCATCACGGTGTTAAAATGACCCGCGGTTTTCCGGACGGTAATCTTCTCTTTACTCTTCATCTTTTTTCTTCAACTCTTCTTTTTCGACGTCGGCAGTCTTTTGGACAACCGGAGCGTCGTCCTTTGCCGGGACAGGAACCGGAGTGATCTCCGCGGCCTTTAGGGTTTTCTTTTCATCCTTTTTATTTTCATCCTTTTTAGAGGATTTTTTCCTCCTGCGCCGGACCGGTTTATTGGACGTCACCGTGCACAGGATGCGGACGGACCTGGGGGCGACTTCCACCACATGCTGGTCGTCCGGAATGCACTCGCTTTGCAGGAAAGAATCTTCGAGCGCCGTATCTATAAGGACATTCCAGCGCCTTCCGGGGGCGAGCTTGGGAAGCCCCAGCTCCTGCGTCTCCCAGTGCATGTTGATCGCCAGGTAAATGAGCTCGGCCTTCTGCGAGCCTCTCACATAGTTCTCGCACAGGCAGATGCCGATGGCGTGGCTGAAATGGCCCAGGTCCGGCTTCCAGGCTTCTTTTCCGTGCAGGGAGAGGTCCGGATAGCCGCAGCCGATGTAATCCGTACTCTTAAAAGGCTTAAGGCCGCTGAACACCGGGTGCTCCTTTCGGAAGCGGATTATTTTCCGGACAAATTCGCGGATGGAATCGCCGGTCTCGCCGTTGTCCCAGCCGGTCCAGCCGGTCTCGTTGTCCTGGCAGTAAGGGTTGTTGTTGCCGTACTGCGTATTGAAACACTCGTCTCCCGCGTTGATCATCGGCGTGCTCTGGGAGAGGAATAAAAGCGTCAGGAAATTGCGGATCTGATTCCTGCGCAGCCTCATGACATCTTCCCGGTCACTGTCGCCTTCCTGGCCGCAGTTCCAGCTGTAATTGGCCGTCGACCCGTCCAGGCCGCCCTCTCCGTTGGGCTCGTTGTGCCTGTCGTTATAGGAGACAAGATCCCGCAGAGTAAAACCGTCGCTGCTGCAGACGTAATGAACATTTCCGTGTCCGGCCGGAACCTTCAGGAATTCATACAGAAACTCGCGCATCACATAGTCGTCGCTCTTGACAAAGCGCCGGATCAGGACGGAAAACCTGTCGTTATAGCTGAAGAGATTGTCGGTCTGCACCGCGCCGGATTCCGGGTTCTCCGCATCCATGCCCTCGATCTCATCGTAAGGAAAATCCGTGTGGAAGAGCCGCACATCCGAGAGCAGCGGGTCCGAGGAAAAAGCCCGGATATCGGCGACGCTCCCCATGAGGCGGAAACCGTCCACGGCATAGTGCGTCACATAGAACCTGGCGATCTCGATCTGATGCTGAGAGGTGACGGAGGGAGGAAAATAGAGCTGCAGACAGACGCTGATCCCTTCCTCGTGGAACTTTCCGATCATGTCCGCAAATTCTTTTTGCGGGCCGCCCTCGTAACCGGGCGTGCTGTAGGCGCCGGCCGGCGCGTAGTAAAATCCTCTCGCGTAGCCCCAGTAATTGACTTTTGGGGCAGCGAGGTCTTTTATGGGAAGACCTTCCTTGCTCACGGGATAGAGGGCCAGCGCGTCTTCCATTGTGCGGGGACCGCTCTGCTCCCTGGTGATCGGCTGCAGCTCATAGACGGGCATAAGTTCTACGGTCGTCACGCCCAGTTCCCTCAGATAGGGAGCCCTCTCGGCAGCGGCCGAGAAAGTGCCCGGCATCGCCTTAAGGCCCTCGGCCAGCATGGTAAACCCGCGGACATGGAGGCAGTAGATGACAGTCTCACCCCCGCGGCGATGGACACTCTCCCTGTAGACGGGGAGCTTCTCGTCAGGCTCGTAGAAGAATCCTCCGGCGCGCACCGTCTCATCGCCGATCTGAACCGTCTCGAGGCTCCTGCAGCAGGGATCCACGAAATAAGTGCTGCCGCAGTACAGCCTGTAGCACCACTGAGAGGGATCGATGGAAGTGATCTTTACGGAATAGAGGCTTCCGAACCTGTATTCGTCCGTGAACGGGACACTGATCTCGCTCCCGTCCTCTTTCCTGTACAGGACGAGCCCGCAGGGTTCGGGGCCGCGAAATACAGCGGCTATGACGACGCCGTCTTTCATCACGGTAACGCCCGGTTTCATACTGTGTGCGGGTTCTATCTTGAAAATCTGGCCCACTTTTGCCTCCCTGCTTAATTGCATTTAATTTGTAATTATTCAGCACCCCGGAAAAAAGATCAAAATAAGGTTCGGGGAGCTCGCTCACCGGAACGTTTTTGATCTTTTTTCCGGGGCGGACAAGGCGCGGAGCGCCTCTGGACGCCCACAGTCCAGAATGCGGAGCATTTGGGACGTGGAGTGCTGAATAGTAACATTATTTTTTTAATCAGTATCTTTTATTGTAGCACAATACTTATAAGGATACAAAGCCTCTGACTCCATAAACGGACAGGAATCGCGAGGGCGGCCGGGGATTCTCTCTCGTGCCCGTGACATAGAGAAGTTCTAGATGGTCCCTGGCTCTTGTCATGGCCACATACAAAAGCCTTCTCTCCTCCTCGAAATCCTGTGGCTGCGTGCAGCGCCTTCCCGGAATGATGCCTTCGTTGAGGGCAGGCAGGTAGACTCTGTCAAACTCGAGGCCCTTGCAGGCGTGCATGGTCATGACCCGGACTCCCTTTCCGGCGGGAGCCCCTCGCTGCTCGGGAATCCTTCGCAGCACCTGCGGGAGCTGCCGAAGGTCTGACGCGCGCCCGGCGGCCCTTACAAGCTCCCTGAGCGCGGCCTCCACGGTCTCCTTTTCCCCGAGCCGGGTGACGGCCCATTCTGCGTATCCCACGGCGTCCATGAGGTATTTCATAAATCCTTCGGGAGTGAGGCTCCCCAGCACATGGAGATCCTTGAGAAGATCGCGCACAGCTGCTTCGGCGGCCGGATTTCCCCTGCTTTGAAGGAGCAGCTCTTCGGGCGGGCAGGTCTCTCCCGTCAGCGCGGACCGCAGGAGGTACCTCTCCGGCCTGTTCAGTATTCTCAGGAGCGCGCTCCTGGACAGCGCTCCCCCCTTCAGCTCCAGGGCGAGCTGCTGATAGGCCTCTATGTCCCGGATCGCGGCGCTTGTTATCTGCGCCGGAGGATTTGTGCTTCCCAGGCACGGGATCCCTTCCCCGGCCAGGTAGCTGCTGATCCTGGCCACATGCGTGTTGGTCCTGACAATAACGGCCGTAAGGTCGAGCTCTTCCCGGGACAGCGCGCGCATCGCCCCGCGCAGGTAGCGGTACTCTTCGCCGTCGTCCCGAAAGGACCGCAGCACTACTTTGTCTCCGGGCGGGCGCACGGCGCGGATCTCTTTGGGGACCCTGACCTTGTTCTGCCCGATCATCAGGGCGGATGCCTTGCAGACCGAGGCGCTGCACCGGTAGTTGAACCCCAGAAAAATGCGCTCTGCGTCCGGGTAATCTTCCATGAACTGCCGCATGATCGTCGGCGTGCTTCCCCGAAATCCGTATATGCTCTGGTCGTCGTCGCCCACGACAAACAGACCCTCTCCCGTCGAGAGGATCTTCAGGATTTCATATTGCTGGCGGTTGACATCCTGAAATTCGTCCACCAGGATCGCCCGGAACATGCTTCGCCAGTGATCCCGCACTTTTTGGTCGCTCTTTAAGAGCCGGGAGCACTCGGAGATCATATCGTCAAAATCGAGATATCCGTTCTCTTTGAGATAGGCGCGGTATTCTTTCTGCAGAGCGGCTTCTGTCTCTCTTCCGGAAAAGGAGGACGGCGGCCTTCGCAGCATTTTCTCCGTCTCTTCGACGGTGGGCCTGTCGTTTTCATCCGGATAGTGGTTTTTGAGCAGATGCTCTAAAAGCCTGTCCCGCTGCGCCTGCCCCAATATGGAATAGTCTTTTCGGGTGCTCTCTTTCAAAATATGGAAAAAGACGGAGTGAAACGTGCCGAAGCGCACACTGCGGTTTCTGTCCCCCGCTCTTTTGAGAAATCGTTCTTTCATTTCCACGGCAGCGCTGCGGCTGAAAGTCAGGACAAGAATCTGGGAAGGATTGAATTGGCAGTGATCGAGAAGATACAGGATGCGGCTTGTAAGAACCGTTGTCTTACCGCTCCCGGGCCCCGCGATGATCTCGCAGGGCCGCAGGTCACGGCAGACCGCCTCCCGCTGGGAGGGATCAAGATCGGAATACATAGATGTCAGTGTCTCAGGAGAGGCTTCTCTCAGGCTTCAAGCCGGCGGATCGCCTCGCGGATCCTGGCGATGGACTCTTCTTTGCCCAGCACTTCCATGATCTCCGTCGCGCCGGCGGGCGTGGTCTGTTTGCCGGAGACGGCGATGCGGACGGGCCACAGAACATAGCCGTTCTTGTAGCCTTTCTCCTGAATATAAGCCTTTACGGCGGCAAAGAGGGCGTCGTTGGAGAAGTCCTCCTGTGCCTCGAGGATGGGCAGCAGCTGTTTCAGTACAGTCAGAGAAGTCTCTGCGTTCGTCTTCATCTTCTTGTGTGTGAAGAGAGAGACGTCATAGTCCGGAAGTTTTCCGAAGAAATCGACCATTTCGGCGATGTCCGGGAAGATCTCGATCCTGGTGCGGACCATCTCGGCGATCTTGTGAAGATCAAGGCCTTCGCCCAGCGCCGCGGTCAGGTAAGGCTGCGCCATCTCGAAGAACTTGTCCGGCTCCATGGCCTTGAGGTACTCTCCGTTCATCCAGCGAAGCTTCTGGTAATCGAATACGGAAGGAGCCTTGTTGATCCTGTGGTAGTCGAAGATCTTCACAAGTTCTTCAAGGCTGAAGATTTCCTTGTCGCTGTCGGGAGACCAGCCCAGAAGGGCGATGAAGTTGACGACTGCCTCGGGAAGGAAGCCCTGCTCGATCAGGTCCTCATAGGAGGAGTGGCCGCTTCTCTTGGACAGCTTGTGGTGATCCTCGTCCGTGATCAGCGGGCAGTGGATGTATTTGGGCACTTCCCAGCCAAAAGCTTCATACAGGCGGTTGTACTTGGGCGAGGAGGAGATGTACTCATTTCCTCTTACGACGTGCGTGATGCCCATCAGATGATCATCCACGACGTTGGCGAAGTTGTAGGTGGGATAGCCGTCCGACTTGATCAGGATCATGTCGTCCAGTTCCTTGTTGTCTACGGTGACATCTCCGTAGAGCTCGTCGTGGAACGTGGTCGTCCCTTCCGTCGGATTGTTCTGACGGATGACGTAAGGCTTTCCTTCCGCCAGGTTTTTCTCGATCTCCTCGGGGCTCAGGTGCAGGCAGTGCTTGTCATAGACGCTGATCTCCTTGCCGTCCACCACCTGGGTGAGCGTAGAGAGCCTCTCCGGCGTGCAGAAACACCTGTAGGCTTCGCCTTTGTCGATCAGCTCCTGCGCGTATTTTCCGTAAATACCGGCGCGCATTCTCTCGCTCTGCACATAGGGGCCTACGCCGCCGTCCTTGTCGGGGCCTTCGTCCTCGATCAGGCCCGTGTCCGCCATGGTGCGCTTAATGATATCGACAGCTCCGTCCACATAGCGGCCCTGGTCGGTATCCTCGATGCGCAGGATAAAATCGCCGTCCTCGTGTTTGGCGATGAGATAGGCGTACAGCGCCGTTCTCAGGTTTCCGACGTGCATGCGGCCTGTGGGGCTCGGGGCGTATCGTGTTCTGATCTTCATAATGTTGTTTCCTCCGTGTTAACGATGTGTATAGTAATCCGAAAGAAGCTTCCGGTCACTTTTTTCCTGTGCTTCCGAACCCGCCGCCGCCGCGCTCCGTATCCGTAAGTGTATCGGATTCCTCGAACGTGACGCTCAGATAAGGGATCACGACCATCTGCGCGATCCTCTCGCCCGGCTCTACGATCCTGGTCGTCTCACTGTCATTGTGCAGCGCCACAATGTAGTTGCCCCGGTAGTCCGAGTCGCACACGCCGGTGCAGTTGGCGGGGCGAAGCCCCTCTTTGGCGGCCAGGCCGCTCCTTGCGTAGATCGCGGCAAAATACCCGTCGGGGAGCTCAAACTGAAGGCCCGTGTCTATTTTGACCGTCTCATGCGGGGCGATTCTGACAGGCGCCGGAAGCGCCGCGTAGAGGTCATAGCCTGCGGCCTTCTCGCTTCCGCGCGTCGGTATATGGGCGAGCTCGCTGACTTTCCTGAATCTGACATTTATGGATCCGCTCATATAAGCTCTGTCTCCTTTGCTTCCCTTAAAATGTGTGCGCGAAAGGCCGGATCATGACTTTCTCGCCGCATCCGCCGCCGCCGTCGCCAGGGCGTCGCACCTCTCGTTCTCGGGATGTCCGGCGTGCCCCTTGACCCAGTGATAGGTCACGGTGTGCGGCTCCATTGCCTTGAGAAGCCTCTCCCACAGCTCCCGGTTCTTGACGGGCTGTTTGGAAGCGGTCTTCCATCCGTTTCTCTGCCAGCTGCCGATCCAGTTCTCATTGAAAGCACTGACGACATATTTGGAGTCCGAATAGACGTCCACGAGGCAGGGAACGCGCAGGCACTCCAGTGCTGCGATCACGCCCAGAAGCTCCATGCGGTTGTTGGTGGTCTTCTCAAATCCTTCCGACAGCTCCTTCTCATGCAGGACTCCCTGGGAGTCCGTGAACTGAAGGATCGCGCCGTATCCTCCCGGTCCGTCGGGATTTCCCCTGGCGGAGCCGTCCGAAAATATCTTTACATGCTTTGGCATTGTACTGTTGTCCTTTCTGCCGGGCCGCCGCTCTTACGGCTTCCACTCTCCTGTCGAGGAAAAATGCTTCGCCCTCTCTTCCGCCCTGTCCGCGATGCCGGGATCGTATCCCAGCGCGCGAAGAAGCCGGATCGCGTTGCGGCTGTCCGCGGGTCCTTCCTGAAGCAGGTAAGAAAACTTTACATCGTCTCCGTCCAGGGTCTCGGAGAAGTGATAGTTGACATAGGTGCTCTCCAGGAGCTGTGTGAGCTCCATGTCGTGGGTCGCCGCGAAGATCTGTATGCGCTCCCGCGCAAGGCTCTTCAGGATCTCCGTAGAGGCGCTGATCCTCTCGATCGTGTTGGTGCCGCGCAGCACTTCATCGACGCAGCACAGCACGGGGACTTTCGATTCCTTACAGGCCGCGTCAAGCACTCTCTTGAGAGACCTGATCTCCACGATAAAATAACTCTCCCCGCTCCGGATGTCATCGCGCAGCGCCATGGAGGTATAGATCCTGTAGCAGGGACTCCGGTACGAGGCAGCGGGCACCGTGTGCAGGGACTGCGCCAAAACAGCGGCCAGCGCCGCGGCTTTGAGAAACGTAGATTTACCCGAGGCGTTGGAGCCGGTCAGAAGGACCGGCGCATCTACCGATATACTGTTGGGAACAGGTGCTTCCAGAAGGGGATGGACCAGGTCCTTTACCTCATAGCAGGTGCCTGTGAGATCAGGTACACAGTATGCCGGAAGGCTCTCCCGCCAGGAGGAGACGCTGATCTGCGCGTCAACGGACCCGACGGCACTGATCAGGGCGTCGATCTCCGCTCCCTTTCCCCGCAGGTCTTTCAGCATCGAGCCGAACTTGATCAGGTCGATGTGGAAAATGATGCACAGATAATCCAGCAGCAGGTCCGCGGGATTCGAGGAGGTGATCCCTCCCTTTCCCCTCAGAAGAATGCCGCTTCCTCTCATAAATCCGCTGAAGGACCGGCAGGCCTCTTTCATGACCTCTTTCTCCCTGTCATAGCAGGGAAATGTCCTTTCGGAGAGCTTCCTCCCGCAGTCCAGGAGCCGGATCACATAGCGGAAGGTGGACAGATAAGGCTCGATCTCTCCTTTGACCCGGAAATAGGTGATCATATTGAAGGCCAGGCTTGCCAGCAGGGCGATGAGTCCCACGGGCGGACTGATGAGCATGATCCCGAAAGAGACGACGGGCAGCACGATCGCGGGCAGGTCCGCCGACAGTTTTCTGTCCGGAAGATCGTCCATGAGATCCAGATAGTCGTAGACCGAATACTTGCTGTCGCGGCCCAGATCCTGAAGGGTGCGCTGTACGTCGATGCGCTCCGCTTCATTGGCGGTCCACCACTGCATGCCCTCTTCGGAAAGGTCGGTCCCGCCGTCCGTGCGGGGACAGCGAAGCAGCCGGTAAAGATACTCTTCCCCGGCTCCGCTGCAGGTGTTGTCGATCCTGCGGTAGAGAAGGTCAAGATCCAGATCGTTCCAGGTGATATCGTCGATCTCGAAATCACTCCGGTGTCGCAACAGGTATCCCGGGATCTGTTCAAACCTTCCGTCCCGATATTGCTTGGCGCCCGGTTTTCCGAAGGACTCCCGGAGCTTTTTTCTCTGCCGGGCCTCGCGCCGCCTGCCGTCGCGGATCCCGATCGCCGCCGAGATCACCAGAAACAGCGCGACAATGCCGATCATCGTCAAATACGTTTCCATTACTTGTCCAATGTCTCCAGATACTGTTTGACATCACCGATCGATGCGGTGATCAGGGCGGCGAATTGCTTTTCCGCGTCCTTAGCCGCCATTTTTACGTCGTTGTGGCTGAGCCGTTCCGTATTAATACCCGCCGCCATATTTGTCACCAGGGAGAGGCCGCACACATTCATTCCCATATGGTTTGCGGCGATCGCCTCCATGACGGTGCTCATGCCCACCACGTCGACGCCCATCTGGGCCAGGATCTTGATCTCATAAGGAGTCTCGTAGGAAGGGCCGGACAGCTGGCAGTAGACGCCTTCGCTGATCGGCATGCCGGAGCGGGCTGCGTTCTGCTCAATGATCTTTCGAAGGAACCGGTCATAGACTTCCGTCATATCGGGGAAGCGCTCTCCTTCACTCGGATCGTTGGCCCCTCTGAGCGGGTTGGGCACAAAGAGGGAGACATGGTCTCTGAGGATGACAAGAGAACCCGGCTGCAGGTCCTCGCTGATCCCGCCGGCCGCGTTGGTGATAAAGAGGACTTTGGCGCCCAGAGCGCGCATGACGCGCACGGGAAGTACGACTTCCTCGGGCGTGTATCCCTCGTAGTAATGAACCCTTCCTTCCATGCAGATGACCGGAACGCCCTTGATATAGCCCATCACATATTTTCCGGCGTGGCCGGACACCGTGGAGACCGGAAATCCCGGAATCCTGTTGTAGGGGATCGAGCAGACGACCTCCTCCATTGTTTTTGTGAATCCGCCCAGGCCGGAACCCAGGATCAGCGCGACATCAGGCACAAAATCCGTTATTTTGCGTATATAATTCAGACTGTTCTTTACATTAGCTCTCATGCCAGGTGCTCCTTTGTATTCAAGGCGTGTGCATCGAATAACTACGCTTGGGATACCACCTGAGTTATTCTCTGATCTTTTCCACGATGTTGTCTTTGTCTTTATAGATATGCCAGGAAGGGACGCAGCCTCTGACCATGGAAAGGGGATAGAGGTTCGTGTGCTGTCCGATCACGGTTCCCGGATTGAGGACGCTGTTGCAGCCGATGTCCGCCCAGTCGCCCAGCATGGCGCCGATCTTGCGAAGGCCTGTCTCCATGTTCTCCTCTCCGCAGTGAATGACGACGTTCTTCTTGTCCGCCTTTACATTGGAGGTGATGGAACCCGCGCCCATGTGCGCGTGGAAGCCCAGAACGCTGTCGCCCACATAGTTGTAGTGGGGAACCTCGACCTTATTGAAAAGGACTACATTCTTGAGCTCGGTGGAATTTCCTACTGTCGTGCCGTTTCCGACAATCGCGCTGCCGCGGATGAAAGCGCACTGACGCACAGTCGCGTTCTCATCGATGATGCAGGGACCTCCGATATAGGCGCTGTCGAAGACCGTGGCGCTCTTTGCCACCCAGATGTTCTCGCCTCTCTTCTCGAATCTGTCTTCGGGAAGCTGGTTTCCCAACGCGATGATAAATTCCTTGATGTCACCCAGAACTTCCCAGGGATAAGTCTTTCCCTTGAACAGGTCGGCGGCGATCGTCTCGTTGAGATCCATAAGTTTCTCGATGGTAAAGTCCTGAATCTGCATATTATTTGTCCTTTCTGCCGGGCTTCTTCCGGCTTTTAGAAGCGGGGGCGGGCGTACGCTTGTAGAACTGACTGTCTCTCATATACATCTGCTGCAGCGCTCCGCCAAAATTACTGTTCTTGATGTTATTTGTATTGCGTGCCACGAAACCGTTCAGCTTTTCCAGATATTCCTCTTCGGTCACCGTTCCTTCCGCGACTCTGGTGAGTCCCAGCTCCCAGCTCGCCGTCAGCTTCGGGTTGAGAAGTGACCGGATCGAGCAGTCCACCGTGTCGTAGATCATCTCGCCCAGGAGTGTCGGAGTGATGATCTGCGTCTTCTTGTTGAGCGAGAGATACTTGTTGCTGAAAAGCTTGCGAAGGATCTCCGCCCTCGTCGCGCTGGTTCCGATTCCGCTGCCGCGGATCTGCTCCCGCAGCTCCTCCTCTTCGATCAGCTGGCCGGCGTTTTCCATGGCCAGGATCATGCTGCCCGAATTGTAGCGCTTGGGCGGCTTGGTCTCGCCTTCCTTGATGGAAAGCCCGGTGCAGGCCATTTTGGTCCCGCGCCGCAGCGAAGAGACAAAGGAAGGGACCTTGTCCGCCTCAGACTCTGCGCCTTCTTTTCCCTTTTCGCCGTCAGCCTCTCCTTCTCCGCTCTTGTCTTTCTTAAAGGAATATTCCATGACTTCGAGATATCCCTTGTCGACGCAGGTGCGGAAGGAAGCGGAGAACATCTCCGTTCCGAGACGGATCTCAAGTGCTATTTTATCAAAGATCGCCGGAGGATAAAAGATGGCCAGAAACCTTCTGCAGATCAGCTCGTAGACTTTGGCGGTGGTCGCCGACAGAGATGGAAGTGCGTTCAGACCCTGTCCGGTGGGAATGATGGCGTAGTGGTCCGTGATCGCTTTGTCGTCCGTATAGCGCGTCTTTCCGATCTTCTTGTAAGATTCCATTTCCAGGATCTTCTGCAGATAGGGGCGGTACATCGGCATGGAGGAGAGACCTTTCAGGTTCTTTCCAATCTCCTTTGCCACCGCCGAAGAGAGAACGCGCGCATCCGTTCTGGGGTAGGTTGTCAGTTTCTTTTCGTACAGCTCCTGGGCCGCCTGCAGCGTCTGGTCGGGGCTGATCTTGAAGAACCTTGAGCAGTCGTTCTGAAGCTCTGCCAGGTTGTAGAGGAGCGGCGGGTTCTTCTTCTCCTTTTTCCTGCTCAGGGATTTGACTTCGCAGTCTCCGGCCGCGATGGGCTCCTGCAGGTATTCGATCAGCGCCTCCGCGTCTTTTTTTTCTTTAAATCCGTTCTCTTTGTAAAGGGCAGGCGTGCCAAAATAGCGGCTGCCCTCCACCGCATGCCACTCCGCGGTGATCTCCTCTTCTTCCTCGGACGAAGCGGGCTTAAAAGTCCCCAGTACCCGGTAGAAGGGCGTCTTGACGAAATCCCGGATCTCTCTCTCCCGCCTTACGACCATGCCCAGCACGCAGGTCATGACCCGGCCTACGGCGATCACGGAGTACTTGGTCCCGAGGACCCGGCTGATGCCGTCGCCGTATTTGAGCGTCAGGGCCCTGGAAAAATTAATTCCCATCAGGTAGTCCTCTTTGGCGCGAAGATAGGCGGCGGAGCCCAGATTGTCGTATTCGGAGTCCTCTTTGGCTTCCCGGATTCCCCGCAGGATCTCCTCTTTGGTCTGGGAATCGATCCAGACTCTCAGCTGTCTTTTGCCGCGGACGCCGGCCTCCTGCGCGACCAGGCGGTAAATGTATTCCCCTTCGCGTCCGGAGTCCGTGCAGATATAGATCGTGTCCACATCCTTATCGGTGAGGATCCTCTTTACGATCCCAAACTGCTTCTTTACGCCGTCGATCACCTGGTACTTGTAGGCGTCCGGAATAAAAGGAATCGTCGCCAGCGACCATTTCTTGTATTTGGGGTCATAAGCGTCAGGATAGCACATTGTGACCAGATGCCCTACGCACCAGGTCACAATTGTATCCTCCGCTTCCATATATCCATCTCTCGATGTAAAGCGCAGCCCCAGGGAATTTGCGAATTCCCTGGCGACACTGGGCTTTTCTGCGATAAAGACTCTTTTGCTCATTCACACTCTCTCGGTTGCAGCTGTTTTATTTGCTTGTGATATATCCCTGAGCCGTGAGAAGTTCCGCGCACTCGACGCCGCCGCCTGCGGCTCCGCGGATCGTGTTGTGGGAGAGGCCCACGAATTTCCAGTCAAAGAGGGTATCCTCTCTCAGACGGCCGATGGACACGCCCATGCCGTTCTCATAATTGACATCCAGGGAGACCTGAGGGCGGTTGTCCTCCTCAAGGTACTGAATGAAGTTCGCGGGAGCGCTGGGGAGCTTCTCCTCCTGCGGCACGCCGCGGAAGGCCCGGAGCGCCTCAATCAGCTGCTCCTTGGTGGGATCCTTGCGGAAATTGACGAATACGGTCGCGGTGTGTCCGTAGAGAACAGGAACGCGGATGCACTGGCTTGTGATCGTGATTCCTTCTCCGGGAACGATCACGCCGTTTTCGATGTGACCAAAAATGCGAAGAGGCTCCTTCTCGCTCTTCTCTTCTTCTCCGCCGATGTAAGGGATGATATTGCCGTTCATCTCGGGCCAGTCCTTGAAGGTCTTTCCGGCGCCGGAGATGGCCTGGTAGGTCGATACGACTGCCTGATAGGGCTCAAACTCTTTCCATGCTGCCAGAGCGGGCGTATAGCTCTGGATGGAGCAGTTGGGCTTGACCGCGATAAAGCCGCGGGTAGTGCCCAGTCTCTTCTTCTGGTATTCGATGACGGCGGTGTGCTCGGGGTTGATCTCCGGGATGATCATGGGAACATCCGGGGTCCAGCGGTGGGCGCTGTTGTTGGAAACGACAGGCGTCTCTGTTTTGGCATACTCTTCTTCAATGGCACGGATCGCGTCCTTGGACATGTCAACCGCGCTGAAGCAGAAATCCACCTCGGAGGCGACCGCCTCGACGTCCTGGACATTCTTTACGACGATCTTCCTGACGGATTCGGGGATGGGCGTATCCATCTTCCATCTTCCCTCGACGCATTCCTCGTAGGTCTTGCCTGCGCTTCGGGGGCTGGCCGCGATCGTAGTGACCTCGAACCAGGGGTGATTCTCCAGAAGGGAGATGAATCTCTGGCCGACCATTCCGGTTCCGCCAAGGATACCTGCGCGAAGTTTCTTGTTCATTTTAAAATCCTCCTTAAACAAGTGGTTTTTCACGTATTAACTCAGGTGGGAAGTCTCCCGCCTCTATAGGCGGCTCGCTCTGCGAGCCTTGAAGTATCACAGATCGATCCGGCTGTGCCATCCGGCGAGCCATTCTTTTTCCTGTTCGATGACCTTTTTCATCATCTCGGAGCCGGGAGCTCCGAGCGTCAGGCGCTTCTCCACACAGGTTCGCAGAGAAACAGCCTCGTATATATCTTCCTCAAAAGCTGGGCTGAATTCCTTCAGCTCGCTCACGGACAGATTCTCAATGCTCTTGTTTTCATCGATGCAGTGAAGGACGAGCCTTCCGATGATCCCGTGCGCGTCGCGGAAAGGTACGCCCTTGGTGACAAGATAGTCCGCCGCGTCGGTGGCGTTCGTAAAGCCCCTGACCGCGCTAAGGCGCATGACTTCCTTGCGGAAAGTGATCGTGGCCAGCATACCCTCAAAGAGCGACAGGCAGGCCATCGCTGTGTCAATGGCGTCGAAAGCGGGCTCTTTATCTTCCTGCATGTCCTTGTTGTAGGCGAGCGGCAGGCCTTTCATGGTGGTAAGAAGCGACATGAGATCGCCGTATACCCTGCCGGTCTTGCCTCTCACCAGCTCGCAGATATCCGGATTCTTCTTCTGCGGCATGATGCTGCTGCCGGTGGAGAAAGCGTCGTCCATTTCCACGAAGCGGTATTCGTTGGAATTCCAGGTGATGAGCTCCTCGCTGAAACGGCTCAGGTGCATCATGATGAGCGACAGATCCGACATCAGCTCGATCAGGTAATCCCTGTCGGAGACGGAATCCATGCTGTTGAGCGTGGGGCCCGCAAATCCGAGCTTTTCCGCGGTCATATAGCGGTCCAGGGGATAGGTGGTGCCTGCCAGCGCGCCGCTCCCGAGGGGACAGAAGTTCATTCTCTCGAGGCAGTCGTCCAGTCTCCCCGCATCCCGCCTGAACATCTCGAAATAGGCGCCAAGGTGATGGGCCAGCGAGGTGGGCTGCGCCTTCTGCAGATGGGTGAATCCGGGCATGTAAGTGTCGGTATTCTCTTCCATGAGCCTCAAAATGGTATCCAGGAGAGTGCCGAGCTGTTCCCGGATCTCGCGGGTCTTGCGGCGGGTATAGAGCTTCATATCCAGGGCCACCTGGTCGTTCCGGCTTCTGCCGGTGTGAAGCTTCTTGCCGGCGTCTCCGATCCGGTCGATCAGATTGGCTTCCACAAAGCTGTGGATGTCCTCGTACTCGCTTGTGATCGGGAGAGCGCCGCTCTCCACGTCCGCGAGGATCCTGGCGAGCTCCGCGGTGATCCGGCCGGCTTCATCTTCCGTAATGATCCCCTGCGCTCCGAGCATCTGCGCGTGCGCGATGCTCCCCTCGATATCTTCTCTGTAGAGTCTCTTGTCGAAACCGATCGAGTCATTAAATGCCTTTACGGCTTCATCGGTCTGTTTGGTGAAGCGGCCGCCCCAAAGCTGTGCCATAGAATTCCCTCCGTATAATCAAAATAAAAAGAAAAGCGGGAAACCGATCAGGTACCCCGCACTTTCCGACTTAAGCTGGAAAAGGGACTCGAACCCTCGACCTACTGATTACGAATCAGTTGCGCTACCGACTGCGCTATTCCAGCATGTGCCGTCAAACTGACGGCTCTATAAGCGTCTTTTGTATTATATAGACTTTGAAGATTTTATGCAAGAGCTTTTTTTCTCGTTGATCAGAGTCTGTGAATAAAAAGACCGCTCAGAAGTTTGGGTTCAAACCATGTGGACTTGGGCGGCATCAGCTCTCCCGCGTCTGCCACGGCAAACAGCTCGCTCATGGAAGTGGGATACATGGAAAAGGCGGCCATGTCTTTCCCGCTGTCCACCCTCTTCTGCAGCTCCCCAAGCCCGCGGATGCCCCCGACAAAGGAAATTCTGGGATCTTCCTTGGGATTATTGATGTTCAGGACCGGCCCCAGCACGTGATCCTGCAGGAAGGAGACGTCCAGGCTCTTTACGGGATCGCTGCTGTCCGGCTGCCTGCGCGCAGTCAGCCGGTACCAGTTTCCGTCACACAGATAAAGTCCGAATTCCCCCTTTTCGGCTGGATGGACCGGCTCTTTCCCTTCACAGGTGATCGCAAAGACTTCGCCGAGAACTTCCAAAAACCGCTCGGCGCTAAGCCCGTTCAGGTCCTTTACTACCCTGTTGTAATCCATGACCATCAGCTGGTCCTGCGGGAACAATACGGCGAGGAAGTAATTGAACTCTTCTTCTCCCGTATAGTCCGGGAACTGCTCTCTCCTCTTAAGGCCGACCTTTACCGCCGAGGCGCACCGGTGATGGCCGTCGGCTATATAGATCCTGTCGGTCCCCTCAAAGGCTTCGCGGATGATCTTTTTGGATTCCTCATCGGAAATGATCCATACGCGGTTTCGGATCCCGCCTTCCGAGAGAAAATCACATTCCGCCGGGCTCTGCTTCCGCTCCCTTGTCAGCTGGTCCAGTGCGTCAATATTGCGGTAGCACAGAAAGATCGGGCCGGTCTGCGCGTTGCAGGTGTCAACGTGGCGGATTCGGTCGATCTCTTTGTCCACTCTTGTGTTCTCGTGCTTTTTGATGACGCCCGAGATGTAGTCATCGATGGAGGCGCAGGCGACGATTCCGGTCTGCGCGCGCCCGTTCATTGTCTGCTCATACAGATAATAGCAGGGAGCGCTGTCCTGAACAAAGTTTCCGTCCGCGATCGCCGTATCCAGCATGTCCCTGGCCTTTGCATATACGCAGTCTTCATAGGTGCCGACCGTATCCGGGAACTGTGTCTCCGCCCTGTCGATCGCCAGAAAAGAAAGCGGGTTGGATCTTACAACCCGCTTTGCTTCTTCCCTGTTATAAACGTCATATGGCAGTGCCGCAATCTTGTCCTCGAGACCTTTCGCGGGCCGAAGTGCCGCGAATGCTCTGATCTTAGCCATATTGAACTCCTTATTTAATCACTCTGACTCTGTAAACGTCCTTGACTTCTCCGAGCTTCCGGACAAGTTCCTTGTCCGCAGGGCTGTCAAAATCGATCAGCGTGTAAGCTACTTCCTTCTTGGACTTGTTGGCCATGCCGGCGATATTGACGTCCGATGCGCCGAGGATCTGTGTGAACTGCGTGATCATGCTGGGCTGGTTCTTATGGAAAATGCAGATGCGGCCGCCCGCAGTGCACACGCCCATATCGCAGCTGGGATAGTTCACGCTGTTCTTTATGTTGCCGTTCTCGAGATAGTCCCGGAGCTCATCCACCGCCATCTTCGCGCAGTTGATCTCGGATTCCTCCGTGGAGGCGCCCAGATGAGGGGTCGTGATGCAGCCCTTCTTTCCTGCCACTGTGGGGTTGGGAAAATCGGAAACATATCTGCGGACCTTGCCGGCCTCGATCGCCGCGACAACGGCTTCCTCGTCCACGAGAAGGTCTCTCGCCATGTTGATCAGAATGACGCCTTTCTTCATTTTGGCGACCGCTTCCTTGCCGATCATGTGCTTCGTGGAATCGAGCAGAGGCACATGGATGGTGATGAAGTCGCAGTTCTTATAGATATCATCCACGTTGAGAACATGCGTGATCTTGCGGCTCAGGTGCCATGCGGAGTCGACGGATACATAAGGATCGTAGCCGTAGACATCCATGCCGAGGTTTACGGCGGCGTTCGCGACGATGACGCCGATCGCGCCCAGACCGATGATGCCGAGCTTTTTGCCCTGCAGCTCCGTGCCTGCGAACTTTTTCTTTTCCTTTTCCGCTATTTTGGCAATGTCCGCCTTGTCTTTATTGGCGCGTACCCAGTCGACGCCTTCCACGACGTCTCTGGAGGCCAGCAGCATTCCCGCGAAGACCAGTTCCTTTACGCCGTTTGCGTTGGCACCGGGCGTATTGAAGACAACAATGCCCTTCTCTGCACATTTCTGCAGAGGGATGTTGTTGACGCCGGCGCCGGCCCTGGCGATCGCGTAGAGGTTTTCCGAAAATTCCATGTCGTGCATCGAGGAGCTTCTGACAAGGATCCCGTTTGCCTCCTGCAGATCGCTGACCTGCTCATAGCGGTTGGTAAAGTTCTTGAGCCCGATAGGGGAAATGTTGTTAAGGCAAGCAAATTTATATGTCATGATTAGTTCTCCGTGTGCTCCTCTTCAAATTTTTTCATAAAAGCCACCAGGGCTTCGACGCCTTCGTAAGGCATTGCGTTGTAGATGCTGGCGCGCATTCCGCCGACGGATCTGTGTCCCTTGAGACTTGTCAGGCCCGCGGCTTCCGCCTCCTTGACAAACTGCGTCTCAAGCTCCTTGTCGCCGATGACAAAAGGAACGTTCATGATGGAGCGGTCCTTCTTCTCAACGGTTCCTTTGAAGAACTTGGAGCTGTCAAGATAATCGTAGAGGAGAGCTGCCTTCTTCTCGTTGCGCTCTTTCATTGCCTCGAGGCCTCCCTGGGCCTTGATCCACTTGAACACCTTGCCGCAGATGTAGATGCCGTAAGCGGGAGGTGTGTTGTAGAGGGAGTCGGCGTCGGCCTGGGTCTTCCACTTGAGCATGGTGGGGGTGCAGGGAAGGACGTCGTCACGGATCAGGTCCTCGCGGATGATCATGATAACCACGCCTGCAGGTCCTACGTTCTTCTGGACGCCGCCGTAGAGAACGCCGTATTTAGTGACGTCGACCGGCTCGGACAAAAAGCAGGAGGAAATATCAGACACAAGATCGTGCCCCTTTGTATTGGGAAGCTCCCAGAACTTGGTTCCGTAGATCGTGTTGTTCTCGCAGATATAGACATAGTCTGCGTCCTCGGGAATGTCCAGGTCGGAGCAGTCGGGAATATAGCTGAAAGTCTTGTCGGCGGAAGAAGCCACGGCCACGGCGTCAATGTATCTTGTCGCTTCCTGGTAAGCTTTCTTGGCCCACTGGCCCGTGATGATATAAGCGGCCTTGCCGTTCTTATACAGGTTCATGGGAACTGCCGAGAACTGCTGGTGCGCGCCGCCCTGCAGGAACAGGACTTTGTAATTGTCCGGGATGTTCATGAGCTCGCGAAGATCCTTCTCGGCTTCCTTGATGATGCCGTCAAAGACCTTGCCTCTGTGGCTCATTTCCATTACAGACATGCCGCATCCGCGGTAGTCGAGCATTTCTTCCTGCGCTTCTCTGAGAACTTCCTCAGGAAGTACCGCGGGACCGGCTGAAAAGTTATAGACTCTTGCCATGTGATAAATTTCCTCCTTGCGCTTGGTATATTAGTTATGGCTCTGCGGCTCCAGGTCGGAAGCGTCAAACGCTTTCTCGATCGGGGCTCCGGGGGATACCATAGGAAAAACCTTGTCGTCTTCGTTGATGACAACGTCAATGAGCGTGGGAACTCCTGCAGAGAGCGCCTTCTTGAGCGCGGGCTCCACCTCGGAAGGTTCGGTTACGCGGATTGCCAGGCAGCCCATGCCTTCCGCGACTTTGCAGTAATCGACCTTATCTTCGATAACGGTTGCGCTGTAACGCTCCCCGTAATACAGAGTCTGCCACTGTCTTACCATTCCGAGCACCCTGTTGTCAATGACAATTTCAATGATTGGGATATTATAGCGGCTCGCGGTGGCCAGTTCGTTCATATTCATGCGGAAACACCCGTCTCCGCCGATATTGATGACCTGGCGCTTCGGGAAGGCGACTTTCGCGCCGATCGCCGCGCCCAGTCCGTATCCCATTGTTCCCAGGCCGCCGCTGCTCAGCAGTGTGCGGGGTCTCGAGAAGGTGTAATACTGCGCCGCCCACATCTGGTGCTGTCCGACATCGGTTGTGATGATCGCATCGCCCTTTGTGAGCTCATCGAGCTTTTCGATGACCATGGGACAGGTGAGCTTTGTCTTGTCGTAAAACAGGGGATATTTGGCTTTCAGCTCCTGAATCTGCTTCATCCACTCTTCGTGGCGCATAGGGCTGAGCTTCGCGTTCAGGTCGTGCAGCACATCTTTGAGGTTTCCGATGACGGAAAAATCGACCTTGATGTTCTTGTTGATCTCGGCGGGATCGATATCAATGTGGACGATCCTGGCGTTTTGGGCAAATTTGTCGGGATTGCCGATGACGCGGTCCGTAAAGCGGGCGCCCATGGCGATCAGAAGATCGCACTTACTGACGCCGAGATTCGAAGTCTTGGTGCCGTGCATGCCGATCATGCCCGTGTAATGATCTAAATGGCCGTCGTAAGCTCCCTTGCCCATGAGTGTGTCGCACACGGGAGCATCGATGAGCTCGACAAACTTCCGGAGCTCTTCGCTGGCCCCGGAGATCACCGCGCCGCCTCCGACATAGAGGAAGGGGCGATGGGACTCTTTGATCATCTCGATGACATGATCGATATCGGAATCACTGTATCTGCGGCCCTCTCCCACCAGTCTTCTGGTGTGGCTCATGGGAACATAGTCGGTGACCGCTCCCGTGACGTCCTTGGGAATATCGACCAGGACCGGTCCGGGTCTTCCCGTCGTGGCAATCCGGAAAGCCTTGCGGATGGTATCCGCAAGATTCTTTACATCCTTGACAATGTAGCCGTGTTTGGTGATCGGCATGGTGATGCCGGCGATGTCCACCTCCTGGAAAGAATCTTTGCCCAGAAGCGGCAGCGTCACGTTGCAGGTGATCGCGACCATGGGAACACTGTCCATGTAAGCCGTCGCGATGCCGGTCACGAGGTTTGTGGCGCCGGGACCGCTGGTCGCAAGACACACGCCCACCTTGCCGGTTGCCCTGGCATAGCCGTCGGCCATGTGGGACGCGCCCTGCTCATGGGACGAGAGGATGTGCCGGATCTCATCGGAATGTTTATATAAAGCATCGTAGACATTGAGGATCGCGCCGCCCGGATAGCCGAATACGGTATCCACTCCCTGCTCGCGCAGGCAGGCGACGACGATCTCAGCACCTGTCATTTTCATTATGGTTCCTCCCTTACTGGTCGTAGATCTCCCCGCCTCCCGGAGGAGGCGGGAAGACGAAAGTCTCACTGCATATCTGAGGGAAGCTCGAGGATGGCGCCGCGGTTGCCGCTGGTGACAAGGGCTGTATATCTCCTGAGATATCCGTCGGTGACCTTGGGCTGACGGGGCTTCCACTCTGCCTTTCTGCGCGCCAGTTCCTCATCGGATACTTTGACGTTGAGCTTATTGGCATTGATGTCGATGGAGATGATATCGCCTTCGTGGATCAGGGCAATCGGTCCGCCGACGGCCGCCTCGGGGGAGACATGGCCGATGGAAGCGCCGCGGGACGCACCGGAGAATCTTCCGTCCGTGATCAGGGCGACGGTGGAATCCAGTCCCATGCCCGCGATCGCAGAAGTGGGATTAAGCATCTCTCTCATGCCGGGGCCGCCCTTGGGGCCTTCGTAGCGGATGACGACGACGTCGCCGGGATTGATCTTTCCGCCGGTGATGGCCGCGATCGCGTCTTCTTCGCAGTCAAATACTCTGGCCGGTCCTTCGTGCTTCATCATCTCGGGAAGCACGGCGCTTCTCTTGACGATACCCGTATCGGGAGCGATGTTGCCCTTGAGGACGGCGATGCCGCCATTGGGCATATAGGGATCCTCGATGGGACGGATGACGGAAGGGTCTGTATTGACGCAGCCCTCAATATTTTCGCGCATGGTCTTGCCGGTGACGGTCATGACGTCGAGATTGAGCAGATCCTTCTTGGCAAGCTCGTTCATAACGGCGTAGACGCCGCCCGCCTCGTTGAGGTCCTCCATGTAAGTCGGGCCTGCCGGCGCCAGGTGGCAGAGGTTGGGCGTTCTGTCGGATACCTGGTTGGCAATTTCCATGTTCAGCTCCACGCCTGCCTCATGGGCGATGGCGGGAAGGTGAAGCATTGTGTTTGTGGAGCATCCCAGAGCCATGTCCATGGCCAGGGCGTTCATGAAAGCGTCCTTGGTCATGATATCTTTGGGGCGGATGTTCTTCTCCACCAGCTCCATGATCTTCATTCCGGCGTGCTTGGCAAGACGGATTCTCGCGCTGTAGACGGCGGGAATCGTGCCGTTGCCCTGAAGGCCCATGCCGATGGTCTCTGTCAGACAGTTCATGGAGTTCGCGGTGTACATGCCGGAGCAGGAACCGCATGTGGGACAGACCTTTTCCTCGTACTCGGCGAGCTTCTCCTGTGTCATCTTTCCGGCTGCGACCGCGCCGACTGCCTCGAACATGGAGGAGAGGCTTCTCTTGCGGCCGTCGATATGGCCGGCCAGCATGGGACCGCCGGACACAAAGATGGTGGGAATATTGATGCGAGCCGCCGCCATCAGAAGGCCGGGGACGTTCTTGTCGCAGTTGGGGATCATGACCAGTCCGTCAAAGCCGTGCGCCTTGGCCATGCACTCCGTGGAATCGGCGATCAGGTCTCTGGTGACCAGGGAGTACTTCATGCCGATGTGGCCCATGGCGATACCGTCGCAGACTGCGATCGCGGGGAAGACAACGGGCATGCCGCCCGCCATGGCGACGCCGAGCCTGACGGCTTCGGTGATCTTATCGAGGTTCATGTGACCGGGCACGATCTCGTTGTAGGAGCTGACGATACCGATCATCGGGCGCCTTCTCTCCTCCTCCGTGTAGCCGAGCGCGTTGAAGAGACTTCTGTGAGGTGCCTGTGAAATTCCTTTTTTGACGCTGTCACTTTTCATTTTCTATACCTTTCCTTCCTTGTCCTGCGTATGAGCAATGCTCTGAATAATAATATTGATTCGAAATATTGCTTTGAACTATTACTTTTTGAAATATTACTTTTAGTAAGAACAATGTTCCGAGCGGGAGAAATGTCAGATCCTCTCGCAGATCCGGTCTCCCAGCTCGCTGCAGTTCTGGCTGACAAGACCTTCCGCGCCGGTGCGGGGCATCAGGTCGATGCTTCTGTATCCGTCCGCCAGCGTCTGCTTGACGGCTGCCTCTACGGCATCCGCTTCTTCGAGAAGCCCGAAGCTGTAGCGGAGCATCATGGCCGCCGACAAAATAGTGGCGATGGGGTTTGCGATGCCAAGTCCCGCAATGTCCGGAGCGCTTCCGTGGCTGGGCTCATAGAGGCCGAAGCTTCCGTCGCTCAACGACGCCGACGAGAGCATTCCGATGGAGCCCGTGATCATGCTCGCTTCGTCGGAGAGAATGTCGCCGAACATATTGCCCGTCACGATCACGTCGAACTGCTCGGGGTTCTTGACCAGCTGCATGGCGCAGTTGTCCACCAGCATGTTGGAGAGCTCCACTTCGGGATAGTTCTCCGCGACCTCTGCGACGACTTTTCTCCAGAGCCTGGATGTGTCGAGCACGTTGGCCTTGTCCACGCTGCACACTCTCCTGCCCCTCTTCATGGCAATCTCGAAGGCCTTTACCGCGATGCGGCGGATTTCGTTTACGTTGTAAACCGCCGTGTCAACTGCCGTCGTGACGCCGTCCACTTCCTTCGTGTACCGATCGCCAAAATAGAGACCACCCGTGAGCTCTCTGCAGATCACCAGGTCGAAATTCCTTCCGCCCTCCTTGGCGGCCAGCGGGCAGGAGTCCGCCAGCTCTTTGAAGAGATAGGCAGGCCGGAGGTTGCAGTAAAGATTGAGAGACTTGCGGAGCTTTAACAGTCCCGCTTCCGGGCGAAGCTCCGGCGCCAGCTTATACCAGGGAGATGTGGCCGCGTCGCCGCCGATGGATCCCATGAGCACCGCGTCGCTCTCCTTGCAGATTTCTATGGCCTCATCCGTGAGCGGAACTCCGTTTGCGTCGATCGAGCATCCTCCCATGAGGACATCCGTGTAGACAAAAGTGTGCCCGTATTTCTCACAGACTCTGTCCAGCACTTTTTTGGCTTCTGCCACGATCTCGGGTCCGATGCCGTCTCCGGCGATCACTGCGATATTCTTGTTCAAATTCATTTACCTCCGTCCCCATCTCTTTTAAAGATGAAAAATAATAATCTCTATGGTGAGAAATTTGAATTATATTGATCGTATCGGATATACCAAATAGAAGGCATGTGCCCCGCACATGCCTTCAGACTTAGCATTTATTATTTTTCATCTGTTGATTCGAGGGCATCCTCAGGTTTTTCGATCTGAACGATCGCCGCCTTCTGCATCGGGATACGGCAATTCTTGTTGTTGCCGAATTCAACGATTACGGTGTCCTCTGTCATGTCGATCACCACTCCGTAGAATCCTGCCGTCGTGAGTACGCTGTCACCTACAGCCAGTGAGTTGATCATTGCCTGTTTCTCTTTCTGCTCTTTTCTCTGCGGTCTGATCAGGAAGAAATAGAAGAAACCGACAATGACTGCCATATACAGGATTGTGAATATGGGGGTGGATGCCGCGGTCAACATGAAACCATTCATAATTATGTACCTCCAATCGCGCATTGCAGCGCCTCTAAATCATTTGAAACCTATCATACAACAACCGTCAATGGTTTTTCAATGCCAATTTATCTAAATGAAGTATAAATGAAGCCGGAACCGTCAATCTCCGTCTCCTTCCAGCTCCTCCAGCTTTCTCTTTCGGAAGGCGGCGAAAGTTCCGGTATCGATCGCCTCGCGGATCTGTGTCATCAGGTTGTTGTAAAAATAGAGATTGTGCATGACACACATCCTTAGTCCCAGGGTCTCCTGCGCCTTTACCAGGTGCCGGATGTATCCTCTGGAGTAACCGGCCCTGCAGACCGGACACCCGCAGCCCTCTTCGATGGGCCTTGGATCGAGCGCATACCTGGCGTTGTTGATCCGGACGGTTCCCTTGTTCGTGTAAAGGTTTCCGTGCCGTCCGTTTCTGCTGGGATAGACACAGTCGAAGAAATCGATCCCTCGGGCCACGCCCTCGATAATGTTCTGCGGCGTGCCCACGCCCATCAGATAAGTGGGCTTGTTCCTGGGAAGATGCGGGACGACCGCGTCCAGGATCTCATACATCTCGGCGTGGGTCTCTCCCACGGCCAGGCCGCCGACGGCGTAGCCGTCCAGGTCCATTTCCGAGATCTGCTTCGCGTGATCGATCCGGATATCGGGGTAGACGGCGCCCTGGTTGATGCCGAACAGAAGCTGGTCTTTATTGATCGTCTCCTCAAGACTGTTCAGGCGCGCCATCTCTTTTTTGCACCGGTCCAGCCATCTGGTCGTGCGCGCCACGCTTCTCTCCACATAATCACGCTCCGCGTGGCTGGGCGGACATTCGTCGAAGGCCATGGCGATGGTGGAAGCCAGATGGGACTGGATCCGCATGCTCTCCTCGGGCCCCATAAAGATCCTTGCTCCGTCGATATGGGAGTGGAACGTGACGCCCTCTTCCTTGATCTTGCGAAGGTCGGCCAGCGAGAAGACCTGAAAGCCGCCCGAATCCGTAAGGATGGGTTTGTCCCAGCGCATGAAGCGGTGGAGCCCGCCGAGTTTGTAAACGGTCTCGTCCCCCGGCCTTACGTGAAGGTGGTAGGTGTTGCAGAGCGCCACCTGCGTATCGATGCTCCGCAGGTCGTCCGCGGACAGGCCTCCCTTGATGGCGGCCGCCGTCGCGACGTTCATGAAGACGGGCGTCTCGATCGTCCCGTGCACGGTCTCCATGCGGGCCCGCTTGGCCATCCCTTCCTGTTTGATGATCTCATATTTCATTTTTGTCATATAATTACTGCTTCCTTGTGTTGTAAAAGTCCCTGACGGTGTCGGCGCGGCTGGTCATGTTCGCCAGCATCGCATCCAAAACAGTGAGCGCGCACATGCACTCCACGACCACGACCGCTCTCGGGACCACCACGGGGTCATGTCTTCCTTTGATGAGGAGCGTCCTCTCGCGGCCGCTCTCATCCACGGTCTCCTGCTCCCGGAAGATCGAGGGAGTGGGCTTGACATGGACTCTGCAAAGGATCGGAGACCCGTCGGAAATGCCTCCCAGGATCCCGCCCGCGTGATTGGTGCGCTTGGAGACCGTGTCCCCGTCCATGAAGAAGGCGTCATTATTGGAAGAGCCGCTCGCCCGGGCCGCCTCTGTGCCGTCTCCGATCTCGACCGCCTTCACGGCGCCTATGGACATGAGCGCCTGGGCGATCCTGGCGTCCAGCTTGTCAAAGACCGGGTCGCCGATTCCGGCGGGAACACCGGTGATCCGGCACTCGATCACGCCGCCCGCGGAGTCCTTCTGCGCCATGCAGTTTTCCAGATAGGCAAGCGCCTCCCGGTCCGCGGCCGCATCGGGCATACACGTGCTCGTCTGTGTGATCAGGGCGGCGTCAAAGCGGGATTCGTCGATGGAGACCGGACCGATCGCTTTTGTGTAGGCGCATAAGTTCACGCCCAGCTCCCCGAGAAACTTGGCGGCAATGGCTCCGGCCGCCACACGGCCGGCCGTCTCTCTCGCGCTCGAGCGCCCGCCGCCGCGGTAATCGCGAAAGCCGTATTTGCTGAAATAGGTATAGTCTGCGTGCCCGGGCCGGAAGCAGTCCTTGAGATTGCCGTAGTCCCCGGACCGCTGCGAGGTGTTCCGGATCAGAAGGGAAATGGGCGTTCCCGTTGTTCTTCCCTCGAATACACCGGACAGGATCTCGACTTCATCCGCCTCTTTCCGTGGCGTTGCGATGGCGGTCCGTCCCGGTTTTCTCCGGTCGAGATATTTCTGTATATCACTTTGCGAAAGCTCCATTCCGGCCGGAAAACCGTCGAGAACGGCGCCGATTCCGGCGCCGTGAGACTCGCCCCAGGTCGTGAGGCGCAGTATGGAACCAAATTCAGAGCCTGATGCCATAGGTCAGTTCTCCTATCATATAAATGCACAGATTTTTGTGTATCGCTTTTTTTAATTCTCCGCTTGCGGGAAGTGAGAATCTTCCCTCTGAGATAAAACTCAGTGACAGGTTTTGCCCCGCCACTGAGAAATCAGAAGTCACAGTATGAAAACGCGCTGCCAAAGGCACGCAGAGCGAGCCGCCGCGCGGCCCTTATCTTCGTATCTTCAGTCGACCTGCTCGTCCTGCAGCTTGTGGAAGATAATGCAGTTGGGCTTGTCGATCTGGATCTCCTTGCCGTGCATGACCAAAAGTCCCTTGTCCAGATCGACGCTGAAGAATGTCATGGTATTGGACTCGTGGTTGAGAGAGACCAGATGCCTGTTGTCCGGGAAGAGCGCCGCGTCCTTGGGGTACTCGCCGCTGATGGGCAGGCAGAGGATCTTGTAGAGATATCCGTTGTCCGGGTCGATCCGGAAGATGATCACGGAATTATCGCCCGCGTTGGAACTGATCAGGTACCGGAAGTCCGAGGAGAAGTTCAGCGCGCTTGCGGCGGATCCGGTCGCGTGATAGTTGTTGAGCGTCGATACAGTCTGGATCTTCTCAAAATCCGGAGCTCCGTCCACCTCATGATAGAAATAGACGTCAATAATATTCTTGAGCTCATGGACGACATAGAGGAAATGACCGTCCTTCGAGAACTTGATATGCCTCGGAGCCGATTCCAGCTCGGAGTGGAGGATCGCACACTGTCTGATATGTCCGCTCTTTCTGTTGAGCGTATATACATTGACGTGGTCCATTCCGAGATCCGCGGCCAGAAGGAAGCGGTTGTCTCTCGTCATTTTCACGCACTGCACATGCGGCCGGAAATTGCGCTCCGCTATGCTCCCCAGTCCCTTGAGAAAGAGCTCGTCGCAGATTTCTCCCACCGAGCCGTCTTCCCGGAGCCTGAGTACCGTGATCTTGCCGTCGTGATAGCCGGCAACGAAGAGAAATTCGTCCTCATAGTCCGTGGAGAGGTAGGATCCTCTCATTCCGTTTATGGAAGCAAGACCGAGTTTCTCGAGGTTCCCGCCCTTTACGATCTTGTAAGCCTCTATACCGAAATCGGTGATCGAATACAGAAATTTTCTGTTGTGCGAAATTGTCACGTAGGATGAATTTGATATTTCGATCTGATTTTTCTCGGTCAGATAGCCGTTTTCCATATCCACATCATAGATTCGGATCCCGTACTTCTGTCCCTTTCCTCTTGTGTAGGAAGAGACATACGCGACGAATTTAGCGCCTTTTTCGTATTCGTAACCGGTTTTGTGGTCAGCAGGTGTGTTCTTTATAACGGATTCCTGTGCCATAACTGCGCCCTCCTGTTCATTGAGGCATATTGCCTGCAGCTGGTGCCCATATATAAAACAAGGATACCATAAAGCATATAAAATGTTAACTCGGTTTAGAAAAGTTAAGGACTGCCCCGCCGGCCGCCGGTGGGGCGCAATCCTGTTTTCCGCACGCGCGAGCATGCCGGCGGAGGGAGACTTTCGCCATCACCCTCACTCCTTAGCGGCAACGGGTTCCTTGGGAATAAAGGTGCGGTTATCCCTGCCGCTTTTGAGCGCGGAAGCCTCTTTTACAGCCTCTGCGCAGAACTGAAGCTGGGAATTGATCAGTTCCTTCCCTCTCTTGTCCACGCGGTCATAGGTGCCGTCGCTTCGAAGGATGTGCGCTTTCACCGTGTCCTCCAGCTCGAGCTGCAGGATATGGAGAGCTTTTTCTTTGATCTTTCCGTCTTCGAGCGGGAACATGATCTCCACGCGCCTGTCGAGATTTCGCGGCATCCAGTCGGCGCTGGCGGCAAAGATCTCGGGGGAACCTCCGTTTTCAAAATAGTAAATCCTGCTGTGTTCCAGATAGTTGCCCACGATCGAGCGCACCGTGATATTGTCGCTCACTCCGGGGATCCCGGGCCGGATGCAGCAGATTCCCCTGACGATCAGCTCGATCTCCACTCCCGCCGCGCTCGCTTTGTAGAGGGCCTCCATCACATCGGGATCGCACAGAGAGTTCATCTTGGCGATGATATGAGCGGTTTCCCCGTTCTCGGCATGCCTGCGCTCGCGTCCGATCAGGTTGATGAACCGGTCCTTGAGCCAGAGAGGAGCCAGCGAGAGCTTGTTCCAGAACCTGGGCTCCGAATAGCCGGACAGCATATTGAAGACGGCGGTCGCGTCCTCGCCGATGGCATCGCTGCAGGTCATAAGTCCCACGTCCGTATAGAGCTTTGCCGTTGAATCGTTGTAATTTCCCGTTCCCAGGTGTACATATCTTCGGATGCCGTCCTCTTCTCTTCGGACGACCAGCGTGATCTTACTGTGGGTTTTGAGGTTCTGCAGACCGTATATGACGTGGCAGCCGGCTTTTTCAAGCTGCTTGGCCCATTCAATATTGTTCTCTTCGTCAAATCTGGCCTTGAGCTCAACCAGCACGGTGACCTGTTTTCCGTTTTCCGCGGCGCGGGCAAGCGCGGCGATGATCGGAGAATGGCCGCTTACGCGGTAGAGGGTCTGCTTGATCGCCAGGACGTTGGGATCCACGGCGGCCGCCGCCACGAATTGTACAACCGGGTCAAAAGTCTGATAAGGGTGATGCATGAAGACATCTCCCTTTCGGATCTGCTCGAAAATATCACAGCCGGCGGGAAATTCGGGAACGACCTGGGGCGCGGCATATCGGTGCTCCCGCAGCTCGTCATGTCCCTCGATCCCGTACGCCTTCATCAGATAAGTGAGGTCCAGCGGGCCGTCTGCCTCGTAGACATAATCCTTGTCCAGAGAAAGCTCCGTCATGAGCAGGCGCAGCAGCTGCTCATCGATGCCCTTTTCCACTTCCAGCCGGATGGCGTCGCCTCTCTGCCGCTTTTTGAGCTGCTTCTGGATCTCCTTGAGCAGATCTTCCGCCTCATCTTCGGCAATCTCAAGGTCCGCGCTTCTCATGATCCTGTAAGGTCCCGCGCATTTGATCTCGTAATTTACGAAAAGCATGGGCAGGAACCGGCGGATGATATCCTCTAAAAGCACAAGTCTGGCGGGCTCGTCATCGAGCCTTGGAAGAACCAGGATCCTGGGCAGGACGCCGGGGACCTGGACCGTGGCGAATTCGTATTTGGTCTTGGGGCTTTTACCGGACTTCTTCGCTTTTTTGCCGGTGCTCAGAATGCCGGGAGAGGCCGTCTCCTTCCTGGTCAGAAGGGCCCCGATATTGAGACTTTTGTTGCGGATCAGCGGGAAAGGCCGCGAACTGTCCACCGCCATCGGAGTCAGAACCGGGAAAACATTGCTGATAAAGTAGTCCTCCACGAAGCGGAGATCCGCTTTGGAGAGCTTGTCGAGGTCACGCACAATGCTGATTTTGTGCTGCTCCAAAGCGGGAAGGAGCTGCCTGTTCAGCGTCCAGTACTGCTGCTGCATGAAAGTATGGGTCTCTTCAAGGACCGCGGACAGCTGCTCGGACGCCGTCATTCCGGCGATGTCCTTCTTCTTATAGCCGGCCTGCACCATATCCCTGAGAGAAGCCACTCTCACCATGAAGAATTCGTCAAGATTCGAAGCGGTGATGCTCAGGAACTTCAGCCTCTCGAGCAGAGGGTTCTCTTTGTTGCGCGCGTCGCTCAGGCACCTTCTGTCGAATTCGATCCAGCTCAGTTCTCTGTTTATGTAATACTGCGGATTTCTGAAATCAATAATTTCCGTCCCCATTTCTAACTCCCCCTTCCGATCAGAATTCACGCTGTCTGATTACCGGCCTTACGCTGAAAACATCTTCGAAAAAGCGTGCCCTGTTCTCGAAGAGTCCTTTTTCCAGTGTGATATCTTTCTTGGTGCTGACAATGATCTGCAGTTCTCCTTCCCGGAGCCGGATCTTTATGTCCGTAAATTTCTTCTTGTGAGACCGGTCAAGTCCGTTGGCAAGCCTTAGGATCGCGGTCAGTCTGGTGACTGTCATGTAGTCTTCCATGCTCAGTCTTCCCCGCATTCCGCTTTCCTCGTAGTAGTCATACTTTCTGTGGTTGTAGCGGACGACGTTGGCGACGATCTCCCGCTCCCTTCCGGACAGGCCTATGATCTCCGTGGACATGATGATGTTGTAGGAGCAGTCCGAGAGGTTCTGCATGCTGATATACTTGCCGCAGTCGTGCAGCAGGGCGCAGAGCCTTAGAAGAAGCCTCTCCCTGGCTCCCATTCCGTGGATCCGCTTCATGCTGTCAAAAATCTGCAGCGCTATGAGCTCCAGTGTCCTGGCGCGGTCCTCGCTTCCCTTATAGCGCTTGGACGTCTGCATCGCGCAGGTGAGGATATCCTGTTCAAAATCGTGTTCGGGCTGTATGTATCTTCTGGAAAGGGCGTAGTCATATACCATGCCGTCGCAGAGGGTCACGCCCGGGATCCAGATCATATCGGCCTTCATGATCTTGGCGATGCACCTGGTGATGATGGAGCTGATCTTGAGAAGGGGAATCTTGTCGTCCGAGATGCCGAGCCTTGAAGAGAGATCGAAGGCGTTGTTCTCCCGAAGCCCGTCTATAAAGGCGGTGAGCGCCTCGGTATCGAAAAACTCCGCCTGTCCCATACTGCCCGGGATCATTCGGCCGGCGGCGCTGAAGTTTGCCGCGTTGCGGGAGGCATCGGCCAGATAGTCGTCAATCACCACGATCTGCTTGATATCCCGGTCCTTCAGATACAGCTTTTTAAAAACATTCAGCTGTGTGTTGACAAGCTCTTCGATCAGTGTCTCGTTCTGTACGGATCTCGCGCCGACTCTCTGCAGCTGGTCCCTCACGCGCAGCGCGCCGATCCTGAGGTTCTGCGTGGCGCTGAGTTTGTCCTTCTCAAACAGCGAAATCTGTATACTGCCTCCGCCTATATCGACGATGGCGGTGGACTGCTCCAGAAAACGGGTAAAGGCCTCCCCCTTGGAGGCGACGGACTTGTAGTCCATAAATCGCTGCTCGGAATTGTCGAGAATCTCGATGCGGATTCCGGTCTCCTGTTCAAGCTGGGACAGCACCATGGCGGAATTCTTCATCTCCCGGAAGGCGCTGGTGCCATAGGCTTTATAAGCCTCCACCGAATAGTTCTTCATTATCGCACTGGACTCGGTAAGGATTCTCTTCAGTTCCGCCATATGGACGCGGGAGACCTTGCCGTTATGATAAGTATCCGTCCCGAGATCGATCATATGCCGGATGTTATCGATCTGCCTGATCCCGTTCTTTTTGGACAGCTCGAAGATTTTCATCTCATAGACGTAGCTGCCGACATCTATGGCGCCAAACAGATGTGCTGCCATTGTTATCCCCTTTTTTTTGCGTATACTCTTTGCCAAAATATCGATATCCGAAAGACAATCCGCCCCGCGGATTCCCTTTATATTTTATCAGACAGCCTCATTCATCTTCAACAGTTTGGCGGCCTGATCCGCCGCGATCAGGCTGTCTATGATCTCGTCGAGATCCCCGTTCATCACGGCGTCGATCTTATAGAGCGTCAGCTTGATCCTGTGGTCCGTGACGCGTCCCTGCGGGAAATTGTATGTCCGGATCTTTTCGGACCGGTCTCCCGTGCCCACCTGGCTTCTCCTCAGGTCCGCTTCCTCGTCGTGCCTCTTCTGCATCTCGAGGTCATATAATTTGGCACGAAGCAGTGCCCAGGCCTTGGCCTTGTTCTGGATCTGGGACTTCTCCGTCTGGCTGTAGATGACGATCCCGGTCGGATAGTGAGTCAGTCTCACGGCGGAGTCGGTCGTGTTGACGCACTGGCCGCCGTTGCCGGAGGCTCTCATGACGTCGATCCGGACGTCCTTATCGGGAATATCGATGACGATATCGTCGTCCACCTCCGGGATGACCGCCACCGTTATGGTCGATGTGTGGATCCTTCCTCCGGATTCCGTGGCGGGCACGCGCTGGACTCTGTGGACGCCGCTCTCGTATTTCATCCGGGAGTAGGCGCCCTGGCCGCGGATTATGAAACTGACGGATTTCATGCCGCCGATCCCGATCTCCTCATAATCCAGGATCTCCGTTCTCCAGCCCCGGTTTTCGGCGTAGTGGACGTACATTCTGTAGACTTCTGCGGCAAACAGGGCCGCTTCGTCCCCTCCCGCGCCCGCGCGGATCTCCACGATGACGTTTTTGTCGTCGTTGGGGTCCTTGGGGAGCAGCAGGATCTTGATCTGCTCTTCCAGCTCCTCGATTCTCTTTTTTGAATCCGCGAGCTCTTCCTTGGCCAGTTCCCGCATCTCTTCGTCGCTCTCTTCTTCCAGCATCAGAAGGGAGTCCGAAGCCGCTTCCCTGCACTTACAGTATTCACTGTACGCCTCCACGAGAGGCGAAAGGTCGCTCTGCTCCTTCATGAGCTTGCGGAACCTGGCCTGGTTGGAGGCGATATCGGGGCTTGCCAGTTCTCTCTGTATATCTTCATAGTGCAGCAGAACGCTGTCCAGTTTGTCAAACATAAATCCAATCTCCTCAGTATGCGTGTGCTTTATTAAGGCTCGCAGCGCGAGCCGCCGCGCCGCGTGCGGGCTGCCGAAAGGCAGCTTTTTTCCTCGCCACGCGCGTGTGCATTATTGCCGTATGCTTTTGATCCCGCACACAATGCGGTCATTTCCGCCGTAATCCTTTATCGATCTGACGTCATAGTAACCGGCTTCTCTCATGAGAGCCATGACGGCCTCGGCCTGGTCATAGCCGATCTCCAGAAACAGATAGCCGCCGGTCACCAGATGGCGCACCGCTTCCGGAATAATCCTCCTGTAAAAAGAGAGACCGTCTTCTCCCCCGTCCAGCGCCATCAGCGGTTCGTGGTCCCTCACTTCCGGCGCGAGATGCTCTATGGTCTCCGTCTCTATATAAGGCGGATTGGAGACGATGAGATCGAACCTCTCATCCTCTCTCACGGGTTCGAAGAGATCGCCGCATCGCAGTTCGATCCTGTCCGCAAGTCCCAGGCGCTCCGCATTCCTTCGGGCGACGGCCAGCGCTTTCTCTGAGAGATCAGTCCCTACGCCGGTCGTCCCGTTTGAGTACTTCAGAAGACTGAGCAGGATGCAGCCGCTTCCTGTGCACAGATCCAGGATCCGGTCCGAGTCGTGCAGGTCCTTCATAATCTCCTCGATCAGGTTCTCCGTGTCCTGTTCGGGGATCAGCACGTCCGGGCCGACTTCGAAAGGGAGCCCCATGAACTCCCACTTTTCCAAAATATAGGCCAGAGGCTCCCGCTTTTTCCTGCGCGCCACATACTCTCTGTAGAGCGCGGCTTCCTGCGCGGAAACCGGGCGGTCTCCTTCCAGAAGGAGCGTCTGGAGATTCGTGCCGCATACATGCTCAAGAAGGAGCCGCGCATCCAGCTGCGCCTCCCTCTCTTGTTCAAGTACGGAGGAAAGGATCTGCGCCCCTTCCCTGTACAACTCTTTATAGGCGGCCTCTGCCGCGTCTTCTCTGCTCTTCAAGCTGCCTCCTTGCAAATGATCGGGACTCTTTGACGGCACACGGGCGGATGGGAGTCCGCTCACGGCTCTGTTAAGGCTCTGTTATTGCTCTGTTTCGGAAGCGGTATCGCCGAATTCGTCAGAAAGGTATTTCTTCCAGTCGAAGACCGCCTCCACGGAAGCGATTCCCACGCGGATCATGTCGTCATCCGGCTCTTTTGTCGTCATCAGCTGCATCCACAGGCCCGGTTTCGAGATCAGCTGGATCAGTGGATTATTACTGCTTCCCGCGAGGCGGATGAGTTCGTAGGATACGCCGGAGATCACCGGAATAAGCAGGATTCGCAGCACGACGCGCATGATGTGGCTGTCCGTCCGGATGAAAAAGAACAGAATGATGCTCACCAGCATGACAAACATCGTGAAGCTGCTTCCGCAGCGCTTGTGCAGGCGGGTGCTCTTTCTGGCGTTCTCCACGGTGAGAGGAAGCCCGCTCTCCAGGCAGTTGATGCACTTGTGTTCCGCGCCGTGATACTGATAGAGCCTTCGGATGTCCTTCATGGCGGAGATCGCGGTGATATAGATCAGAAAGATCGAAAGGCGAAGGACTCCTTCTATAAGGACCAGGATTCCAGGAATGCCGATCCTGCTGCTCACAAAGCCCGCGATCGCATACGGCAGCAGAATAAAGAGGCCGACTGCGATGACCATGGAGGCGATAAGGATCAGCGTCGTGATCAGTTTTTCTTTGGGAGAATCCGGATCCGTCGTGTCCTCGGGATCGTACATGGAGGCGGAGTAATCCGTCACGCGAAGCCCAAGGATCAGTGAATCGAGGAGCACAAAGAAGCCGCGCACAAGGGGAATGCGTCGGACCGGAAGGCCGGAAAAGAGACCGTCATACGTATCTTTTTTGACAACGATCTCACCGTTTTCCTTGCGGACTGCGACAGCGTAGTCCCTGCCGTTCTTCATCATGACGCCTTCGAGGACCGCCTGGCCGCCGATTCCGCTGCAGTGCTGCTGCGGGCTGTTTTCTTTACTCAATAATCATCCTTTCCGCACGATTGTGCTTCCTGAAGGCCTGCTGCCGCGGGCCGCGCACCCGCGGGGGGTGTTTCCCTTCAGCAGGCATTACTTTTAACGTAAAAAACAAGGCAGAGTACTCTCCGCCTTGTCTTCGTTGCTAACTGCTATTGTCTTATTTGTTGTAGCCGTACTTCTTATTGAACTTATCAATACGTCCCTTAGCAGCGGCAGTCTTCTGTGTGCCGGTGTAGAAAGAGTGGCACTTGGAGCAGACTTCAACGTGGATCTCAGGCTTTGTGGAACCGGTAACGAATGTGTTGCCGCAGTTGCAGGTCACGGTAGCCTGATAATACTTGGGCTGAATAGAAGCTTTCATAATTTTCCTCCTTACCTGAGCACCCGGGCCATAGGCCGCCGGAGTAACGGTGCTCTGTATGATTTTATTACTATTCTCGCTGTATCAAAACAGCTTTCAAATTATATCATAGCGGAGGTGGACATGCAAGCTAAATTCTATATTTCGTCTCACGCACCCTTTTCCCCCAATATACAAGCACGGCGGCGGATCCCACCGCAAAAAAGACGATCCACATGGGACTTCGCAGCACTTCTCCCCATCCGGCCGCTTCGACGGCAAGTACGGTGAGATTGCAGGTGCAGTGAAGGAGAAAAGGGACTTCAAAGCGTCCCGTGAGTTCATAAGCCAGCCCGAATACGATCCCAATGATCGCCGCGTAGATCCCCTGGAGGATGTTTCCGTGCGCGAAGCCGAATAAGAGCGAGGAAATAAGGGCGGCTTCCATGGGAGAAAAGCCCCGGCGCAGCCGGTGGAACATGATTCCTCTGAAGACGAGCTCCTCCGTGAACGGGGACAGGATTCCGTATACGGCAGCCGCGAGCGGCACCGGATCAGCGCTCGTGAAGGGAGCTGCGGACCGCCCGGAGAGAAGGATGTTCAGAAGGGCCGAAAGGCAGATGGTGCCGAGCGGCAGGGAAGCGAGCAGCACATTGCTGTCCTCTCTCTTCGCGATCCAGGCGCGGCCGCTCCTCGCCCGGGCGATCAGGACCTCTCTTCGGCCCTCGCCAAGGACCGGGATCACGGCCCCCGCGCAGGACAGTCCGAGGATCATAAGATCCGACGCGCCGCTGAAAGCCTCATAAAAGTAAGCCATGTCGGCGTTTGATGACAGCAGCACGGACTCAAGGATTCGGTATAGGATGGCTCTGATCGTAATAAAGAGCACCAGATAGACAAGGGATGGCCGCACTGCGTACCATCCGATCTCGACTCTCTCTCGCTTCATGGCAAAGTTGTTCTCCCCGCAGCAGTGAGCAGCCCGGTCAATAAACATCCCGGTAATAAACAGTCAGTAAATAAACAGCCCGGCGAATACTCTCGCCGGGCTGTCCTTAATCCGTATTAGAAGCTGTCAGTCACGGATCAGCGAAGCATAGCGCCGCCGATGACCATCATCTGAACTTCACTGGTTCCTTCGTAGATCTCAGTGATCTTGGCATCTCTCATCATGCGCTCGATGGGATACTCACGAGTGTAGCCGTAGCCGCCGAACAGCTGCAGGCATCTGCGTGTTACGTCGGAAGCGTTGGCAGCTGCAACGAGCTTAGCCTCAGCTGCGAGCTGTGTATAAGGCTTGCCTTCGTCGACAGCGCTTGCTGCGCGGTAAACCAGCATCTTGGCAGCCTCGGTATTGGCCTTCATCTTAGCAAGCTCGAACTGTGTGTTCTGGAACTTGGCGATCGGACGGCCAAACTGTACTCTCTGCTTTACATACTCAACAGTTACGTCGAGAGCGCCTTCTGCAATACCCAGAGCCTGAGCAGCGATACCGATACGGCCGCCGTCCAGAGTCATCATAGCTACCTTGAAGCCCTTGTTGACTTCGCCCAGGAGATTTTCCTTCGGAACCTTGACGTTCTCAAATACGAGCTCGCAGGTGCTGGATCCGCGGATACCCATCTTCTTCTCGTGGGAGCCGATGCTGAATCCTTCCATCTCTTTTTCCATGATCAGGGCAGTGATTCCCTTGTTGCCCAGGGACTTGTCTGTCATACCGAAAACGATGAAGATGTCTGCATAGCCTGCGTTTGTGATGAAGATCTTGGAGCCGTTTACCAGATAGTAGTCGCCCTTGTCTTCGAAAACAGTCTTCTGGCCTGCTGCGTCAGTACCTGCATTGGGCTCGGTCAGACCGAAAGCGCCGAGTTTCTCGCCGCTCAGAAGCTGGGGAAGATATTTGGCCTTCTGCTCTTCGGTACCGAACTTGTAGATCGGCCAGGAGCAAAGAGATGTGTGAGCGGAAATGCCTACAGCCGTGGAAGCGCAAACCTTGGATACTTCCTCGATGCACTGTGCATAGGAGAGCTCGTCCAGTCCTGCTCCGCCGTATTCCTCGGGGAAAGGAATACCCATGAGGCCCATCTCTGCAGCCTGCTTGAAGGACTCTACGGGGAATTTCTCCTCTTCGTCGATCTCGGCAGCGATGGGAGCGCAGACACCTGTAGCGAAATCGCGATACAGGGCGATCATCTCTTCATGAATTTCGTCGTTAAAAAAGTTCATTGCAACCTCCTTTGATACTAGCTACTTATAGCATTTAGATAAAAAGTATAAAATTATTACTCTTATCCGTAGTATTATATCATTCCGGCTATTCATTTTCCACAAAAAATGCCATAATCTTCGCTTTATTTATAGGAAAATACAAATAATTGCCATTTTGTTCACAAACTTATTGTTTCCCGAAGGGATACGGAGTAGATCAGTTTTTCCCTCACTTTTTTGCCCGTGATCTGCTCAAGGGCCCTTTCGTACAGGTCCAGCTGGATCCGGTAGCGGTCCCGCAGCTCCTGCGCATTCGCGACCCGGTCGGTCTTGTAATCCACAAGGATAAGCCCGCCGTTCTCCTCGAAATACGCATCGATGATGCCCTGGATCAGCATGATCTCCTCGTGGGGGAAAGCCGGATTAACGGCGTCCGCTTCAATTCCGAGCACGAAGGGCTGTTCGCGGAAAAGCTGCGAGCGCGCGGACGCGGCGGCCATTCTCGCGGCCAGATCGCTCCGCAAAAAGGCCAGGATTCCCGACGAAGGAAGATCCTTCGCATAGCTCTGCGGGATCCGGCCCGATCCGGCCAGCTCCTCTCTCCAGGCGCCGAAGTCGCCGGCGGAGACGGAAGCGGGCTCGGGGAACCTGCGGTAGTCGAAGAGCTCGAGCAGACGGTGGACCGCCGTGCCGTACTCCGTTCCGGTAAAAGCGCTCTTTCCGGCACGACCTGTGCTCTCTCCCGCTTTCGCGCTCTGCGCGGCTGCCGCGGATTCTCCCGCAGCGGCTCCGGCGCCGCTTTCGGATGTAAGCTCCGAGGCAGATCCGGACGCGGATCCGGAGGTAAGTTCGGATGCAAAGGACGCGATGACCGGCGAAGGCCTGTTCTCGGGGAACATCTCGTAGACGGAGTCCCCTTCCTCCGCTTCGAGGGAAGCGATCTTGAGGTCGGATACCGACGTCTTCGTGTAGAGCCCCCGGAGATTTTCGTGCGCGTATCTTCTCGAATAGATCTTCTCGAGCTGCCGCGCGAGCTCCGGGTCCGGTAGCGGCGCGCCGCCCGTTTCCCCTGCGCTGTCGATCTCCTGCCGCCGCATGCCGTACTGGGTCTGCTGCGCGGCTTCCTGCCAGATCAGGTCTTTGCTCGGGATCATCCGGATCCCGAAGTATTCGGGATGCTCCGCCGACGCGGCCGCGCACCAGAGCAGTTCCAGAAAGCTCTCGGAACCGGACAGGAGCGGGATCGGAAGCTTTTCTCCCGGTTTCATACTGACGGGGATCTTCTTCTCCCAGTCCGAAGCTTTGGAAGGTTTTCCGAGATAGCCGGTGAGAATGAGCTTTTCCTTGGCACGGGTCATCGCCACGTACAGGACCCTGAGCTCTTCGCCCAGGCTCTCCCTGCGGATCTTGTCGGCGACCGCTTCCTTGCGGACCGTGCTGAATTTGGAACGCGTCTCGCTCTTCCAATAGTCCATGCCGATTCCCCAGTCGTTGTCGCAGATGAGACTCCCCTTGGTGTCATGGAACTTGTAGCTGTGCTGCTTGGCGGTTCCCGCCACGATACAGACCGGGAACTCCAGGCCCTTGCTCTTGTGGATACTCATGATCCTGACGACATCCGCGTTCTCATCGAGGATGTTGGCCTCGCCGTAATCCACATCCCTGTGGTGGACCTGGTCGATATAGCGCACGAAATCGAAGAGCCCGCGAAGGCCCATGGAATCGAAGGCGGCCGCCTGGGCCAGCAGGAGCTGCAGGTTCGCCGTTCTCTGCTCTCCGCCGGGCAGCGCTCTGCAGTACTCCTCGTATCCGGTCTGCGTGATCAGTTCCGTAAGGAGCTCCCGGATCCGCAGATAGCTCACTTTCTCTCTCCACGCGTCGAGAAAAGCGAGAAAATCCCTGCATTTTTCTGTGAGCATCGGGAAAGCTTCCTGCGGTTCCCCGCCGGCCCTGAGAGTAAGCGACGCAAACAGGTCCGCCTCCGTCCCTTTGCCGGCCAGCCGGATCTGCGCGATCTCCTCTTCGCCAAAGCCTCCCCAGTATCCCCGCAGCACGCCGTAAAGGGGAATATCCTGTCTGGGATTATCCAATACGCGCATCATATCCAGCACACTCTGGATCTCGGTTGCCGAGAAGTACCCGGTCTTGGATTCGATGTAGTAGGGAACGCCCTGGCGCTCGAAGACATCCCTGAAATCTTCGTTCCACCCGGCGCCGCTTCTGAGAAGCACGACGATGTCGCCGTAGCGGCACGGGCGCATAGTGCCGTCCTCCGCCCTCACAGGAAGGTTTCCCACCAGCTCTTTGATCCTGGCGGAGACGGCCAGCGCCTCCTTCTGGCGGTCGCTGAGCTGCGCAATCTCTTCCGGGACTTCATCCTCCTCGTCCTTTCCGGGACCGGTGACAAGGAGGAGCTCGGTCCGGTAGGTATCCGGATCCGGGCTTTCCGGGTAGCGCGCGCCGGTCTTAAGCGAGACCTCCGGCGAGTACTCGACTCCGCCGATCTCCCTGCGCATAATGCGGAAGAACACCTCATTGACGCTGTCAAGGACCTCCGCGCGGCTTCGGAAGTTGCTGTCGAGGTCGATCCGCTCTTTCTCCTTGCCGAGCTTCTGGTAAGATCCCAGCTTCTCCATGAAGATCTCCGGCCTTGCAAGACGGAATTTGTAGATGGACTGCTTGACGTCGCCCACCATGAACCGGTTGTAGACGCCCTCGTCTTCGGTCGAGATCATTCGCAGGAGGAGTTCCTGCACGTCGTTGCTGTCCTGGTATTCGTCGATCAGGATTTCGTCAAAATATTGCCGGTAGGCATACGCGGCTCTGCGCGGCCTGTAGACGCCGTCCTCTCCTTTTTCCGTGAGAATTCTCAGGGCCAGGTGCTCGAGGTCGACGAAATCAATAACGTTTTTCTCTCTTTTGACCGCGGCAAAATAGTCAAGGAAACGCAGGGCCAGATCCGAGAGCGCCTGCGCGGCCGCGTCCATCTCTCTCATCGTAGAAAGGATCTTCTCCTCGTCTTCCCCCGCATACTTTTGACAGAGCTTTTCCAACGTCTCTTTGGCGCTCTTTCGCAGGGACACGGCGATGTCTTTTTTGGCCGGGTCCGTTTCCGGATTCTTCTTCGGATAGAACCTGGGAAGGGCGGAAAACTCCGTGGATAAGATTCCGAGGATCCTCTTCCACAGATCCTCCGCTTCCTGTGCGGACAGGCGGCCGGCTTCCTCTGCGGAGGGCACTTCGCCCAGAGCGCGGACCGCGCGGAGATCTTCCATGATGACCGGAATATAGAGCGCGGGGCCGTCCGGCGCGGAGCAGAAGTCCACAAGCCTCTCATACTGCCGCTTCAGGTCCGCGATCTTCTCTGCGGTCGTCAGAATGATGAACTGCATCCACACGGTGCGGTACAGCTCCTCTTTGGTCTCCACGTGGTAATCCAGCGCCCTGTCCCGAAGCCACTCTTTCGGATCGGGATGGCTTACCGCCTGCCTGTACATCGTCTCCAGGATCTCTTCCAGCTCCCTGTCGCCGGCGCCGCGGCAGAAATAGTCCGCGGCCGTTTTCAGGGAGGGATTTCCCTGGGCATACCCCTCTTCCAGAAAATCTTCCATCGCGTCCTTCCGCATCAGGTCGGCCTCGGTCTGGTCCATCTGCCTGAAGCCCGGGTCCATGTCGATGTCGCTGAAATTGTTCCTCAGAAGAAAGGTGAAGAAACTGTCCATGGTCGTGATCTGCGCATTATGAAGAAGCGTCTCCTGCCTCTGCAGGTGGACGTTGTCCGGCTCCTCCTCGATCCTTCTCGCGATCGCCGCGCCGATCCGCTCCCGCATCTGGGCCGCCGCCGCCTTTGTGAAAGTGACCACCAGGAGGCGGTCGATGTTCATCGGATCGTCTCCCTCGCTGATCATCCGGACGATCCTCTCGACAAGCACGGCCGTCTTGCCGCTTCCGGCCGCCGCCGAGACCAGAATATTGTGTTTTCTCGCCTGCAGAACCCTGGTCTGCTGCTCGGTAAACTCTATTGCCATAACGGTATCCTTCTTACTCTTTGCGGTACGTATATCCGTCCACCTGCGGATCGAAGCCGCACACGCCCTTATAAGGGCAGTAGTCGCAGGCCGTCTTGTCCTTCCAGACCGCCGGGGCGGCCTCCGCGTCTCCGTCCAGGATCTGCTCCGCCAGCATGCAGACGACCCTGGTGACCTCCTGCCGGAGCTCCTCAAACTCTCCCTGGGAGTAGACGTGGGAGGCGGCCGCGAGATCGCCGTTCTTCTTGAGCGAGACCGGTATGACATCGCTCTTTCCGCTGATGGTCCTGTCCAGGCGCTCATAGGAAGCGGGATCTGCGTGGACCAGTCCCGTCGGCCGCAGGGCCGACCGGATCTGCGTCAGGGCATCTTCCGCCTGCCCGGCCTCCGGATCGCCTCCGTCTATGACCGGGTCCGTGATCCGGTAATACAGCATGGCCGAAGGGACGATCTGCGTTCCCGGATAGCGGGCCGAAAGATTCTCCATTACCGCGCTCATATACATGAGAAGCTGCAGCTGGATGCCCCGCTTCATGAGATCTTGGTCCAGGTCGTTGGAACCCGATTTATAATCCAATATTTTGACAAAAATGCTGCCGTCCTCCCGGCACAGGTCCAGCCGGTCGATCCTGCCGACCAGTTTCAGCCATCTTCCTCCGCTAAGGGAAAAAGTGATCATGTCGGCTTCCCCGTCCGGGCCGAAAGAAAACTCATAGGCTTCCGGGCGGAAACTCCCTTTCTTTAACTGATACTGGAGCGTATCGATGCTGCGGGCCAGGATTCTCTCCATTCGGCCTAGCTGCGACTCGCTTCTCTTTGTGGAATACAAAAGCAGGTCGTGATACCCGGCCGCTGTCTCCCTGAGGGCTTTGGAGGCCAGCTCCCGCCCTTCTTCCTCCGTGAAGCTCTCCCAGTCCAGTCCCTTTCCTGCGAGCGAGCGGCTGAAGGCGTCGAGGCTCCGGTGCATGACCGTTCCTGCGTCGAAAGGTTCGATCACATACTCCTTCCTGGGCTCCAGTTTCAGGCCGTACTGGAGGAACTGCCGCAGCAGGCACTTGGCCGCCGTCTCCATCCGGCTGATTCCTCCCATGACGCTGTTTCCGTAGAGCGCCTTCGCGGTCTCGGGGCTGAGCATGGCGGGATCATATCTCTTGAAAGCCGCGCCTTTGAGGTCTTCCAGCGTCTTTCTGATCGGCGCCTCCGCGCATCGCATCAGGTACCCGTAGGTCGTCTTGACCGCGTCCGCTTCTTTTGAACCTTCCGTCACCTTTCCCTGCGCGTAGTCCCTGAGCGCGCCGGAGAGCCAGACGATACTGTCCTTCTCTCCGGTCAGCTGTTCCGAAGCCGGGAGGAGCTGCGGATGTTCGAGCTCGCAGGCCGGGAACAATTTGCGGATCATGCGGATCAGATAGGACGGATGGAGCGACGTTCCCTCGGGCGTCGTCCTGGCAAAAGACAGATACAGGGCATCCCGGGGCTTTGTCATGTTCATATAAAGGTAGAGTCTCTGCAGATACATCTGCTCCCTGGGCGTGGGCGAGAGCTCCGCGCCGGAGGATTTGAGCAGCTCTCTGTCCAGATCCGACAAAAGCCCGCCTCTCGAAGTTCCCCGCGGGATATTCCCGTCATTGACTCCGGCAAAAAAGAGAACGCGGCACTGCGCGACCCTTGTCCTCTCGATATCTCCCACCAGGACCCGGTCCGACTGCTGCGGCACGGTTCCCAGCCGCAGCTCTTCAAAGCCGGCTTCCAGGAGCTCCGCGTAATCCGTCGACGAGATCGCCTCGTCCCCCAGAAGGTCATAGACCTGCTCTAAGAGGCCGATCACAAGGCGGTACAGCTGGCTGAACTGCTTTCCGCGCACAAAGTTGCCCGCCTCCTCGAACTTCCGGCTCCGGTCTGCCATCTTCTCTTCCATGCCAAGTCCCGTCATAAAGGAGTAAAGCGCAAGGGTGCGCTCCCCCGCCGTCCGGGCCGGCAGTCTCTCCTCGCTGATCTCCCCGGCGACCGGGCGGATCTCCTCGAGGAAGCGGAGCCGCAGGGGCTCCGTCTGCGCGTCAAAAGACAGCGCCCATTTTTTTCTTCCTTTGATGCCGTGGGCCAGGCAGTAATTCTCGAGAAGATCGGTCTCCTCGGCGGAAAGTCCGCTCATACCGCTTCGAAGATAGCGGAAAACGGCATTATAGGAGTAGCCTTCCGACCGGATAGCAAGGACGCTCCGGATCGCTTCCGTAAGCGGATTAAAGCCCGCGGAGCTCGTCCTGTCCACGTAGATCGGAATGTCGTAGCGGGCCGCCTGCTTCTCGAAGATCGCGCCGTATCTATCCAGGTCTCCGCATACTACCGAGATATTTCTGTACTGGTATCCCTTTGTCAGGACGAGCTTTCGGATCTTGATACAGATCTGCCGCACTTCCTCTTCGGGCGTATCCGTCTCGAAGATCCGGATCCTGCCTTCCGGGTCTTTCTCGTAAACAGCCGCGGGATGGCGGAAAATGCTGCGCTCGAGATGGGCCAGAACGGGATTGCCGAGGAAGCGGGGCGGCACGGAATCGGGATCCGACACATAGATGTCCTTTCCTCTTGCAAGTCCTTCCGCCGCCGCGAGCTTTTCTATGTCGCACACCGTCTTTCTGGTCAGGTAGAACAGCGCGTCTTCGCCGCCCGGACTTTTGTGCCTGCTGACCCAATCAAGTCCCGGCCCGTTATCCCTGCCCAGCGTCAGGGAGATGGTCACCTCCCGGCTGCAGCGGATCAGAGCCATGATCACCCGGTACTGGACCGGCGTAAAGCCGGTGAAGCCGTCGAGTACAAAATGGCTACTCTTCACCCAGTCCGAAGACGGGATGGCATCCGCAAGAAGGTCCAGCATCTCTTCATTGGTGATAAAGCGGTCTCTCTTTCCCTGCAGGAAGGCCTGATAGAGCACCTGCAGGTCACCGAGGCGCGCATTCAGGGCGCCCTGCCCTTTCCCGGCGGCGAACTCCTGCATGGCCGCGAGCTGGCTGTCCCCGATCCCGTACTGCATGAATTCGGAGATCACGGACTTTACTTCCGCGATCATACCGGGATAGTGGATGCTCCTGCCCAGTATGCGGAGGTCTTTCTGCCGCTGGCCGGCGACTCTGCGCAGAAGCAGGGTTTTCCCCGTGTCATCCAGAACCGCCTTCCTCGAGACGCCGATCTCCTCGAAGATCTTGTGCGTGAGGCGCCCGAAGCTAAGGACATCGATGTTGAGGATCCCTTTCTGCGGGGATTCCGACACGATCTCCTTCTGCGTCTGCATCGAATACTGGTCGGGCACCAGGATCACGAAATTCTCTCCCGACCGCTCGCGGTCGGTAAGGGCCTTTCCGGCCTCATCGAGCACCATGTTATGGAGAAGCCGGCTCTTTCCCGATCCGGAAGCGCCCAGGCAAAATCTATAGCTCATCTTATCTACCTCTTAGTTCAAGGCTCGCAGAGCGAGCCGCCGCGCCGTGTGCGGGCTGAATAATCAACCTTATTCTACACCCCGAAGCCTGTTCTTGAAAGAAAGTAATAGTTGAATGACTTCCGCTCAAAAACGTAGAGAAGGGGCGGCCGCATTTTTACAAATGCGGCCGCCCTTTCTCGCGTTCAAGTCAGCTCTTTTCAGTGAATTTTCGATTTATTCATCACTGTTCTTGATTACTTTTTCTTTTTTTCCTGGCTCTCCAGAATCGTCTCACCGGAGATGATCTCGAAGTTGACGCCTGTACGGTTGGGCTTGTCATCCTCGAACTTGTAGTCCTTGCCGGGAAGGATCGCATTGAGGAAGATACCTACCAGGGAGCCGGTTGCAAGACCGGAGAGGCTCAGCGTCATGGAGCCGACCGGGATATTGATGGAACCCGCTGAAGAGTAGCTGATTCCGATGGAAAGTACCATGATCAGCGCTGCGATCAGGACGTTTCTGCTCTTGGAGAAATCCGTGTTTGTCTCAACAAGGTTTCTGACACCGACGGCGGAGATCATGCCGTACAGGACCAGAGAGATGCCGCCGATGGTAGCGGCGGGCATGACCTCGATGACAGCCGCGAACTTAGGGCAGAAGGACAAAAGGATGGCAAAACCGGCCGCGATGCGGATGACGCGGGGATCGTACACTTTGGTCAGTGTGAGAACGCCGGTATTCTCGCCGTAAGTCGTGTTGGCGGGAGCTCCGAACAGAGACGCGAGCGCGGTTGCAAGACCGTCACCGGTCAGTGTGCGGTGAAGTCCGGGATCCTTGATGTAGTTGATGCCGCAGGTGGAGCTGATCGCGGAGATATCGCCGATGTGCTCCATCATGGTGGCCAGCGCGATGGGCATGATGGTCACGATGCTCGTGATCAGAAGCCCCGCGTCGAGATTACCGCCTGTAAAGATGGAGAAGACGGTCTTCTCGTAGTGAATCGGAATGCCGATCCAGGGAGCGGACGCGACCTGTGAAAAGTCGATCTTGCCGGCAACGGCCGCACAGATATAGGAACCGACGACGCCCAGCAGGATGGGAACGATCTTGATCATGCCCTTGCCCCAGATATTGCAGATCACGACGATGATGATCGCGATCAGGGCGACCCACCAGCAGGTCGCGACATTGTTGATGGCCGAAGGTGCCAGGTTCAGTCCGATCGAGATGATGATGGGACCTGTGACCACCGGCGGGAAATATTTCATGACTTTGCTTGTACCGTAAGCTTTGAAGAGAGCTGCCAGAACAAGATAGAGAAGTCCCGCGCAGGCGACGCCGAAGCAGGCGTAAGGAAGAAGCTCGCTGGGGCTTCCGTCGGCGTTAAGAGGCGCGATGGCCGCATATCCGCCAAGGAAAGCGAAGGAAGAACCCAGAAACGCGGGAACCTTCTTCTTGGAGATCAGGTGGAACAGAAGTGTTCCGAGTCCTGCGAACAAAAGTGTTGTGGAAACATCGAGACCTGTGATCAGCGGAACCACTACCGTCGCTCCGAACATGGCGAACATGTGCTGCAGTCCCAGGATGATCATCCTGCCCGTCCCCAGCTCACGCGCATCGTAGATGGCGCGCTCACCGATCTTGTACTCATTTTTACTCATTTGCATTTCCTCCTGTCTTTTAAAGGCCCGGACATGAAACACGTCAGGGAACACTAATCCCTGACGTGTAAAATTATCACTTAAGTTATGAAATTCTCATGTTGAAAGCATTTTCGACTCATTTATGTCCGTCCCTCAAAAATCTAAAGCTGATTCTAAACAAGAACATAACATTAGTCAAGACCAATTTTCGGGACCGCGCTTCTTACTTATTTGCATCAGAAGGTGTCTCTTCTTTTTTCTCCTCTTCTTTGGCAGCCTCGGGGAACTCCTTCTCATAGACGGCTTCCTTGTCGTGGTCATCCTCGTGAATGGCCTCGCCGTTCTCTTCTCCCTCGTAGACAGCTTCTTTATTTGTGTCGTCCTCGTGGATCTCTTCGGAAGCTTCGGACTCGCCGACATAGACAGGATCGTTCTCCGCTGCCATAGCCTTGGCTACAGCCTCTTCCACGATTTCGCCGTCAATCTTGCTCTCTTCTTCCTGCAGGATATCCTTTACGCGCGCCGCGGAATCGACAACGACGTCCTTGACTTTGCCGGCAGTCTCACCGACAACATCCAGAACCTCTTCGCCCCTCGGTCCGATCGCCTCTTTCACCTTAGCCATGGCGTCGGCGCTGCTCTCCTTGATCGTCGTATAAGTCCTGTTCGCAACAGTCTTGAACTTCTCGGTATAATCTTCCGCGTCGGCGGCTTCCGCAGGCTCCGCGCCTTCTTCCTGAGGGGCATCGTCGCCGAAATCGTCGTCCGTCTTCTTGTTGCTCTGTTCCAGATAATTGTAAACGGTTGCCGCAGCTGCACCTGCCACTGCAATACCTAAGAGAAGTCTTCCCAATCTGAACATAAATACCTCCTATTGATCGTTTATTGGGCATTTTATGCCCTCCGTATTACATAAATAGTACTCTATTTATTTATAAATTGAAAGTGGAAATTGCCGATTGGATTCGGACAAAATCAGCCGCGGTTCATGCGATTTCTTGAAGAAGAGGCCGCCGGATGCTATCATGAAAGCGGAGGGCACGAACGTGAATGAAAAATTCTGGGATTTGAAGAAAGCCAAACAGGACAATATGATAAACGGCTCCCTGAAAGTGTTTGCAGGGAGCGGATTTCGCCGCGCGAGTACCGATGAGATCGTCGCCGAAGCCTCTGTCAGCAAGGGACTTCTCTTTCACTATTTTTACAGCAAGACAGGGCTCTACGAGTTCCTCACGGAGTACAGCGCAAGGTTCGCTCTTGTGGAGCTTGGCTCGGAAATTCGGAAAGCGCAGGCGCTCCCCTTCTTCGAACTGCACCGGGCGATCGTCCGTGCACAGGCGAGAGTCATGCGGCAGTATCCTTATCTTTTCCTGTTTATGGAAATGGCGGCCGCGGATGAATCCTCCGAAGTCCGCGAGGAGGCGCTCTCCAATCTTTCCCTCTACACGGATCGCCTTGAAGAGCTTTTTGCGGACGCCGTTCTGCCGGACGGGATGACGCAGGAGGAGGCGGGCCTGATCCGCAGGCTTATTCACCTTAGTGAAATCGATACAATCTCTTCCCTCTTAAGAAGGGGGAGCTTATCCGCCGAGAAATATGTCGCAGGTGTGACGGAATACATAAACCTGCTGGCAAAAAATTACTGAACAGAAACAGAACAGATAGTAAGCAGACACTGAACAGACAACAAAAATCCCTCGCAGTACCGAAAATGTACTGCGAGGGATCTTTTTTTCTAATCGATTACTTTGAAGTAAAACTCCTGCCTCAGGACGGCAGCTTAAAGGAACTCTTAAGTCCGACAATCCTGTTGAATACAGGCGCTCCCTCCTTGGAGTCATGGCAGTCCACACAGAAATATCCGTTTCTGACGAACTGGAATCTCTCGAAAGGCTTTACGTCCTTCAGAGCGGGCTCCGCATAGGCGCTGCACTCCGTGAGAGAATTGGGATTGAGGTTGAGGGATCCGTCCTCATTGTAGACGCCCTTCTCCTCGTCCACGATGTTCTCGTAGAGTCTGACCTTGACCGGAACCGCTTCTTTCGCGCTGACCCAGTGGATAGTTCCCTTGACCTTGCGGCCGGTAAAGCCGCTTCCGCTCTTTGTCTCGGGATCATAAGTGCAGTGTACGGCGGTGACATTGCCGTTCTCATCGGTGTCGTATCCGACGCACTTTACGAAATAGGCGTACATGAGCCTGACTTCGTTGCCGGGATAGAGTCTCTTGTACTTGGGGATCGGCGCTGTGAGGAAGTCCTCCCTCTCGATCCAGAGCTCGCGGCCGAAGGGAATCTGTCTCTTGCCCAGATCCGGATTCTCGAGGTTGTTGTCGGCGTCGAGCATCTCGATCTGATCCTCGGGATAGTTGTCGATGATCAGCTTGAGCGGATCCAGAACCGTGAGCATTCTGCTGCAGCTGGGCTTGAGATCCTCGCGGATGCAGTATTCCAGCATGGCGTAATCCGAGGAGGACTGCGCCTTGGAGATACCGCTCAGTTCCACAAATCGCTTAATGGACGCAGGGGTAAATCCTCTGCGGCGAAGGCCGGAGATGCTGACCAGCCTGGGGTCATCCCAGCCGTCCACGATGCCCTGCTCGACCAGTTTCTTGATATATCTCTTGCCGGTGACCACATTGGTCAGGTACATCTTGGCAAACTCGATCTGCCTGGGAGGATGAACGAAGCCGGCCTCTCTTACGACCCAGTCGTAGAGCGGGCGGTGATCCTCAAATTCCAGCGTGCACAGCGAGTGCGTGATGTGCTCGATGGCGTCCTCGATGGGGTGCGCATAGTCGTACATGGGATAGATGCACCACTTGTCGCCCGTATTGTGATGGGACATGTGCGCCACTCTGTAGAGGATCGGATCTCTCATATTCATATTGGAGCTGGCCATGTCGATCTTGGCGCGCAGGGTCTTCTCTCCGTCCGCGAACTCGCCGTTCTTCATTCTGGTGAAGAGATCGAGGTTCTCCTCAAAGCTTCTCTCCCTGTTGGGATCGTTGATGCCGGGCTCTTCAAGAGTTCCGCGGTACTCCCTCATCTGCTCCGCTGTCAGGTCAGACACATAGGCCTTCCCTTTTTTGATCAGTTCCACCGCGATCTCGTACATCTGATCGAAGTAATTGGAGGCAAAAAAGAGCCTGTCCTCGTAATCGGCTCCGAGCCATGCGACGTCCTCTTTGATGGACTCCACAAATTCGCTCTTCTCCTTTGTGGGATTGGTGTCATCGAAGCGGAGGTTGAATTTGCCGCCGTACTTCTGCGCCATACCGTAGTTCAGGAGTATGCTCTTGGCGTGTCCGATATGCAGATAGCCGTTGGGCTCCGGGGGAAAGCGGGTATGAACGGTGTCATACACGCCCTCGGCCAGGTCCTTGTCGATTTCTTTCTCTATAAAATGGCGGCTCACCTTTTCCTCTTCGGAAACGGGTGCCTCTTCAATTTTCAGTTCTTTGTCCAGTTCTTTACCCATAACTGCTCCTAAATCATGTTGTCATTTATTTCCGGATCCGCTCCGGATCTGAAGGTTTTCCTGATAAATTAAGGGATCAGGCGTCCTCCATCGAATAGTTGGGAGCTTCCTTCGTGATCTGGATGTCGTGAGGATGGCTCTCCTTGAGGGAAGCGGCCGTGATCTTGACAAACTGGCCCTTCTCCTGCAGTTCCTTGATGGTGTGGGATCCGGTAAGGCCCATACCGCTGCGGATACCGCCGCACATCTGGAAGATGACGTCCTCGACTTCTCCCTTGTAAGCTACGCGGCCTTCGACGCCCTCGGGGACAAGCTTCTTGGCATTTTCCTGGAAATATCTGTCCTTACTGCCGTTCTCCATGGCAGCGATGGAGCCCATGCCCCTGTAGACCTTGTATTTGCGGCCCTGGTAGAGCTCGGTCGCTCCGGGGCTCTCCTCGCAGCCCGCGAGCATGGAGCCCATCATGCAGACGTTGGCGCCTGCCGCGAGAGCCTTGGTCATGTCGCCGGAGAACTTGATGCCGCCGTCGGCGATGACGGGGATCCCGTACTCTTTGGCTACGGCATAAGCGTTCATAACGGCCGTGATCTGCGGTACACCGATACCGGTGACGACACGGGTCGTGCAGATGGAGCCGGGTCCGATACCAACCTTGACGGCGTCAGCGCCGGCCTTGATCAGGTCGCGCGCGCCCTCTCCGGTCGCGATATTGCCGGCGATAACGGGAAGATCCGGGTAAGCGTCCTTAACCATGCGGAGGCAGCGAAGAACGTTTTCGGAATGGCCGTGGGAGGAGTCAAGAACGATAACGTCGACTTTGGCTTTTCTGAGTGCTTCCACGCGATCGAGGACGTTTGCGGTGATGCCTACGCCCGCGCCGCACAGAAGGCGTCCCTGGGGATCCTTGGCTGCGTTGGGATATTTGATGTTTTTCTCAATATCCTTGATGGTGATCAGGCCGACAAGATTGTAGTCGTCGTCGACGATCGGGAGCTTCTCTTTTTTGGACTGGGCAAGGATCTTCTGCGCCTCTTCGAGAGTGATGCCTTCCTTAGCCGTGACAAGGCCTTCCGAAGTCATCGCCTCGCGGATCTTCTTGCTGTAGTCTGTCTCAAATTTGAGGTCTCTGTTGGTGATGATGCCGACGAGCTTTCTGCCCTCGGTGATCGGAACACCGGAGATCCGGAATCTGTGCATCAGATTCTCGGCGTCCATGAGCGTGTGCTCCGGAGAGAGGGAGAAGGGATCGGTGATAACGCCGTTCTCGGAACGTTTTACCTTATCGACTTCTTCTGCCTGCGCCTCGATGGACATATTCTTGTGAATGATACCGATTCCGCCCTGTCTGGCCATGGCGATGGCCATTCTGTGCTCTGTGACCGTGTCCATGCTGGCACTCATCATAGGGATATTAAGACGGATCGTTCTGGTGAGGTCTGTGCTGAGGTCGACCTCGTTGGGAATAACTGTGGAATAACCGGGTACAAGAAGAACATCATCAAAAGTAATACCTTCACCGATCAGCTTTGCCATTTTTTCCTCCTGTGTGATAATTTGGTGGTTTTGTTTGGGACTATCAGTTTGTGAAAACGATTCTGGGATAATAATTGCGGATCAAAGCGACGATCTGCTCGCCGTATTCTCCGACCATATCAAGGATCAGCCGGCTGCCGCCTTCCATGATAAGCTCATACCTGCAGGATTTGTTACTGTCATCTCCGGAACTGTAATCGATCACTTTCAGATCACGGTTTTTGTACGCGTCGAGATGATGGGAGCCCTGCGGCGCCATCATCTCCATCTTGGACAGGTCGTAGACAGCCAGGTCTTTCCTCTTCTGCTTCTGGCAGATCCTGGCGACGCGGATTTCCTTGTCCACATAGACATATTCATAGTCCACGACCTGCTCGAGCCACAGAAAGTAAGTCAGCACGGCACATCCCGCAAAGGGAAGTATAAAGAGGTAGCTGGACAGGAAGATAAGTAAACAAAAACACACTGTAAGAACGATGGCACCGTAGTACCCCATCCTCATCAGTGTGTTTGGCTTTCTGTTGACCACAACTTCCAGGCATCCTGTCTCCATTTCCCTTACCCTCATTTCTGCTTTCAGATTATTTCTAACATATTATATCAGAACATTTGAGAATGCAAGTTGAAAAAAGACTTCCTTTATGTGTGTTTGTATATTGCCCGGCCTGCGAAAAAACGGTCCGCCGTACCGGAATCAGATCCTTGTTTTTACAAAAATATCGTAGATCGCCCTTACCGCCGCCTCGAAGTCCTCGTTGTTGACTCCGATGATGATGTTGAGCTCGCTCGAGCCCTGGTCGATCATCCTGACGTTGACCTGCGCGTGGGCCAGAGCGGAGAAGATCCTGCCCGCCGTGCCGCGCATGGACTTCATGCCTCTTCCCACGACCGCGATCAGAGCCAGGTCGGACTCGATCTCGATGGAATCGGGCTGGGCGTATCTGTGGATGGCGGAGACGACTCTCTGCTCCTTGTGCTTGAACTCGTCCTCGTGCACGACGACGGTCATCGTGTCGATGCCGGAAGGCATGTGCTCGAAGGAGATTCCGCTCTCTTCAAAGGCCTGCAGGACCTTGCGGCCAAAGCCCACCTCGGAGTTCATGAGAGCCTTGTTGATCAGTACCGCGCAAAAGCCCTTCTTTCCGGCAATACCGGTGATCACATAGCCGGATTTCTGGCAGGTGCTCTCCACGATCCACGTGCCGTCGTCATCGGGACGGTTGGTGTTGCGGATGTTGATCGGGATTCCCTCATGTCTTACCGGGAAAATGGCGTCTTCGTGAAGTACGGAAGCGCCCATGTAGGAGAGCTCCCTGAGCTCCCTGTAGGTAATGGTCTCTATACCGACGGGATTATTGATGATCCTGGGGTCCGCCACCATAAAGCCCGAGACGTCCGTCCAGTTTTCATAGACATCTGACTTGCAGGCCCGGGCGACAATGGACCCGGTGATGTCGCTTCCGCCTCTGGAGAAAGTCTTCACATGGCCGTTGAAACCCCTGCCGTAGAAGCCGGGAATGACTGCCCTGGGAGTCTTCGCAAGGCGCTCCGAAAGGACCTCGTTGGTCTTCTCGGCGTCCAGGTTTCCGTGCTCATCGAAGAAGATCACATCCTTGGCGTCTATAAACTCGTAACCGAGGTAGCGCGCCATGATGCGGCCGTTGAGATATTCGCCTCTCGAAGCCGCGTAGTTGCTGTCGGGACCCTGGTGCATTTTCCGCTCGATCTGGGCAAACTCGCCCTCCAGGCTGAATCCCTCCAGGCCAAGACCGTTTATGATCTCGTTGTAGCGCTCTTTGATCCTGTCCAGCTCTTCCCCGAAATCCTCGTCCTTAGAGGCTTTATAATGCATCCTGTAAAGCAGGTCGGTCACTTTGTCGTCCCCGCTGAATCGTTTTCCGGGTGCGGACGGGATGACGTATACTCTGGACGGATCACTCTTAATGATCTCACCGACTTTCTTGAACTGCTCGGAATCCGCCAGCGAACTTCCGCCGAATTTGACTACCTTTTTCATAATCCGATTCCCTGCACTATTTTGGCAGGCGTATCCTCCTCATCTGATTCGGTCCGCGCGGATGCGGCCTGCCGGACCTGTGTATGTGTAAAGCCCGAAAAGCGGGCTTTATGCCGCAACTCTTATGTAATACCAGAATTTGTTTAATCCTGCAAGAGACGTATGCACTGTTTTATGGTTTTAAACGATTTTGCAGTTTCCGCGAACTCTTTTTCCGTCATGGACGCGGTTACAAAAGCGCTCTCTCCATCCGGCGCTCCGTCAAAGCGCACCTTGTTCTCCGCCTTAAAGGTATAGGCGGCCACCGCGGCCTCGGAGTCGTCCACGCGGACAAAATAGCGATAGGCATCTTCCGCCTTATCCGACAGCGCCATGATCTCATCGCTCCAGTTGAAGCTTACATTTCTTCCGATATTCTTCGCGCACTCCATCACGTCGGAGACCACTGCGCTCGCCGTGGGGAACTTGCCAGCTCCGCGGCCGTAAAACATCAGGTCGTCTACCATATTGCCGTGGACGAAGACGCCGTTGAAGACGCCCTGCACGCTGTGCAGCGGGTGATCTTCCCTGACAAGGAAAGGCGCGGTGCGCACGCTCAGGCTCCCGTCCTCGGACTTTCTGCTGACGCCCAGAAGCTTGATTGCCATTTTCATAGCGCGTGCATAGCCGAAATCCGCCGTCGTAATGCGGGAGATCCCCTCGCAGGGGATGTCCTCGTAGCGGACGGTCTTCCCGCTGACCAGGGAGGAAAGGATCGCGATCTTGCGGCAGGCGTCATGTCCTTCGACGTCCGCCTCGGGATTTCTCTCCGCATAGCCCTTCTGCTGGGCTTCTCCCAGCGCCTCCTCGAAGCTCAGGCCGTTTTTCTCCATCCTGGTCAGGATATAGTTGGTAGTGCCGTTCAGGATACCGAACACTTCCGTGATGTCCTCCTGCGTCAGACAGGCGTTGATGGGACGGATCAGCGGAATGCCGCCTCCTACGCTGGCCTCAAAGAGATAGCTGCAGTTATTTTCCTTCGCAATCCGTAAGAGCTCGGGGCCGTGCGCCGCAACCAGTTCTTTGTTGGAGGTGCAGACGCTGATGCCGCGCTCCAGTGCTTTTCTGGTAAAGGTATAGGCCGGCTCCTTGCCGCCCATGGTCTCACAGATCACGGCAATCTCTCCGTCGTCAAGAATATCCCGGTAGTCGTGCGTGACCCTGTCATTATAGGGGCTGTCGGGAAAATCGCGAAGGTCAAGGATATACTTCACATGGATTCCCTGCGGAACGGTCTTTCTGATCACTTCCTGGTTGCGGTCAATGAGCTCTACAACACCGCCGCCGACTGTGCCGAATCCGAGAACTGCCATCTGTATCATAACTGAAATCTCCTTTTACGTTATTTCTTTGACCGGGGGACCGCCTCTGTAAGGCGCCCTGCCCGCACTACCATGTTTTGTCCCTTCCCATGATCCTGATCTTTCCGACGCCGTCCAAAGCCTCCATCTTACGGACCATCAGGCTGATGTCCTCCGTGTTGTCCCTGATCTGGAGACTGATGCTGAGGTCCGCCACGCCGTTTATGGGAATACTCTGATGGATCGTCAAAATATTGGCCTTGCAGCCCGATATGATCCCCAGAAGGTTTGCCAGGATCCCCGTCTCGTCGGTGATCTCGCAAAATACGGTGATGTTCATCCCCGACATGCTGTCATGGAATTCTTCTATATCATTTTTAAATTTATAGTAAGAACTCCGGCTGATCCCGGCCAGCTCGGCCGCTTCGTTGACCGTCCTCACTTTTCCGGACGCAAGAAGCTGGTTGGCTTTGGCTACGCCCCTGAGTACTTCGGGAACGGCCCTGGCCCGCACAATGTAAAACTCAGTGTTTTCGCTCAAAGTTCAACTCCTTTATTAACGAAATTAATAAACGAAATCAACAAACGAAATCAATAAATGATATCAATAAACGAAATTGCAATATAAAACCGACGAAAAATATACTATCACGCTTTTTTCTTTATTGCAAGGACATTTGTTTTTGTGGAACGGACACAGCCGAGGATCAGGCGGATCAGGATAAAGGCCCCGGTTATACCCGAAATGACCAGGCAGTAGTTCAGGCCCGCCGGATAATAAATGAACTCGATGTTATGCTCGCCCGCCGGTACCGGGATCGCCATCAGGCCTCCGTCTACCTTTTCGATCGTGACCTCTGTTCCGTCCACGTAAGCCGTAAAACCGGGATCATAAGGCACCGAGAAGAATACCAGGTTTTCTTTGTCGTTGTCCGACACCGCCCGGAAGCCGCTGGTCGTAAATTCAAACTCTCTGCAGGCGCCGGCAGCCCTGTTGCGGCAGTGTCTGGCAAAATCTTCCTCGCTCATGATTTCTTCACTTGCGTGATCGTCTTCCTGCATGTACTTGCCGTACTTGGCGCACTGCTCCTGCGTGAGAATGATGTCCTTAACCAGAAGCCGGTCCGTCATCTCCCCTTTCTTCATGTCGCTGTAGTCCTCATCCCGGATATAGCTGTCGAAAGTAAATCCCATGGGAATGTAATTGCTGTTCTCGAAGATCCTGTATCCGCTGTTGGACTCGCCCTGTTCGTATCCGATGAGCCCTCCCTTGTCTTCAATCGTCTCCGCGGGTTTTACGAGGGAGTTTTCAATGTAATAGCGGGTTGAGAGAAGCGCCCTGGCCCCGATCCTGTCGACCGGGAGCGTGGACTCCACGGTCCTGATCATGCCGATCTTTCTGTAGAACGTAAATATGGACGGATTGACCGTGCTCTCAAAGCAGTGAATCGTGGGATAGCCCCACACCATCTCATAGTTCGTCGATGTGCCGTCGGTCTCCACCCGGAAGAACGTCGAAGTATCCCGCAGCTGCGGCCTTGTCTCCAGCATCTGTTTTTTCCATTTAACGCCTCCGGTCCTTGCGATCAGAGAATTTCCGTTGTACAGGACGGCGACATTGGTCACAAAGCAGCACAGGATCGTGGCAACCATAAAAATCGCCTTTTTATACCTGTACAGTGTCGAAATTCCGGGCAGTACCAGAAGCAGGATCATGAGGATCAGAAGCTGCACCGTCGTGGCCGCGATCTCGATGATGAGAAGATCCATATTGCTGCAGATCGACATCCACTGAAGTTTTCCTTTATGCAGCGTGGGCACAAAGGCGCACAGGATCAGAAAGACGGTGATCAGTGCGGTGATCTGCGCGGCATTCCTCAGTTCTGCCTTTTCCCCGGTTTCCAGAACTCGCGCGGTCATGGCGGCCATGACCAGGATCGGCATATAGAACCATCTCGCGTAATAGCTTGCGTTAAATGCGCTGAAGACAGAGTTAAAGAGCGGCACAAAGGCCATCACGCCGCACACAAAGACCATGCGCCTTTTCCAGGATTTTCCGAAAATTCTGCAGTAGGCGATCACACCGGCCATGGAAAAGCAGGGCAGATAGACGGCAAGGGATCCGTTCTTGATCTGCTCCGAGGAAAAGAGCGTCGGCTTGGCTATGATATCGGGGACCATGAACATGGCCTTTATGATGGCGAGAGGCGTCGTCCCCTCTTCATAAGCGAACAGGCCGTATCCGTTTATATAGTCGTCCAGCCGGCTGTTGCCGGAGATGCCCGATATGGACTGCACGAGGAAAAACGAAGCCAGAAGAAGTCCCGCAATACCGCTTGCGAGCAGATGAAATACTTCATTTGCTATTTTGCGCGGTTCTCTGGATGGACAGTACCTGACAACGTAGTAGATCAGAATGAAAACGACCTGGCCGAAAAAGAAGTAGTAGTTGATGATGGACATCAGGGCGGTCATCAGCGTAAAGCCGGTCGTCTTGTGCTTTTGCACGGCCCTGTCGAAAGCGAGCAGGTACAGAGGGAAGAAAGCCGTCGCATCGTGGAAATGCTGGAACACGATGTTGCAGGCCTGGAAACCGGAGAAAGCGTAGAGAAAGCTTCCGATCACGGCCCAGAAATTACTGCGCACCTGCCTGGAGATCCACGCATAAGAAGTTACGACCGCAGTCCCGTACCTGAGAGACATGATAAAGGGAAGCAGGTAAGGAATCAGCCTCTCCTCGAACGGAATCGTCATCCAGAAGAAAGGACTTCCCCACAGATAGAAGGAAAGGCTTCCTCCCATACTGCTGCCAAGGTCGATATAGGGGTTCCAGAAAAAGCGTCCCTCTCTCACTGCCCTGTGGGCCAGAATGTAAAAGGGTACCTGCTGGACGTTATAATCCCCGTAATAGAAGAAAATGCCCCCGTGATATATCAAAAATGGAAGGACCGCTGCCAGGTATAGCAGCGCTCCTCCCATAAACAACATTATGTATTGAAAAATGCCGGACTGTTTCTTAGTAGAAAGTTTTGTAGCCAAAATATTGCCCTCTGATCAATCGTCAATATAAAATACTTTCCCGCCCGCATCCGGTTCCGATGCAGGCACTTATGTCCGCTTCCGCGTCGGCACGCAGAGCTTTTCCGGGTCATTTTACCGCGCGTCCGCGCAGGTACTAAGACCTTTTCGGGGTCATTCCTCGCTGCCGCCCGCTTTCTCCGCCTCAATAAAATCCTTCATGCTGTTCATGCGCGCGAAAACAAGCGCATATCCGTCATCCCCGTAATTCAGGGAACGGTTTACCCGGCTGATCGTTGCGGTGGAGGCACCGGTTTTCTCGGCGATCTTGAGATACGTGTCGTGTTTGCGGAGCATCGTCGCTACCTCGAATCGCTGTGAGAGCGAAAGAAGCTCGTTGACCGTGCACAGATCTTCAAAAAAACTATAACACTCCTCTTTATTCTCAAGTGTCAGTATTGCCTCAAACAGCATGTCGACAGCTTCTGTTCTTAATTTTTTGTTCATTCCCATACCCCATTCCAATTTTTCAAGTAATAATGACCTGTATCAATATTTTAGCATTGTAAAGTTCTGAAGTAAAGACTTTGAGTTCGTAATTGAAGGTCTGTAACATCTGTTAGCAGGATTTCGTTTATAAATTTTTACCCTTTACTTTTGGGAATTACTGTGATATTTTGATAATGTTGCACAAATTGTTTGTTTTTTCACAAACATTAGTGCTTATTCAATTACATACATTTATTTGGAGGTAACATCATGAACAAGGGTATAGTCAGAAGATTCAACAACCAGCGCGGTTTTGGATTCATCAGTGATTCTGAGGGAAACGATGTATTCGTACATTATACAGGAATCAACGGCGAAGGCTTCAAGTCTCTTGAAGAGGGTCAGGAAGTCGAGTTTGATATTATCCAGGGCGAGAAGGGTCCCCAGGCCGTCAATGTGACAAAGCTCTGATCCGGTCATTCCTGTGACACAGGGCCCGCGGCGCGAGCCCGGATCTGAAGAAAGCTTATATTTAAGAAAACATATATTAAAGAAAGCATATATGTAAAGAAAGCATATACAAGAAAATCTGCATGCGAACGAGTGACAGAAGTCTCCCCTCGCATGCAGATTTTTTTTATTTCAGAGCTTTTGAACTTCCCGGACAAGATCCGCAAGCTCCAGGTTCCCGCCAAACAGCGACAGTGCGCTTCCTACCGTGACATCCATCGCGCCTCCGGACAGTTTCCCGATCCTGTGCAGATCGGAAAGCGAGTGAACGCCTCCCGCATACGTTACAGGAAAACCAGACTTTTTCTGCCAGCTCCCGAGAAGATCCACAAGATCCTCTTCGATCCCCGAGCGCTTTCCTTCCACATCCGCCGCATGGATCAGGAATTCGTCGCAGCGCCGGGAGAGCCGGTCGAGGCACTCCTCTCCGATCTCCAGGTCCGTAAATTTCTGCCAGCGGTCGGTGACGACCATGTACCTGCCATCGGCGGTCCTGCGGCAGCTAAGGTCCAGAACAAGCCTCTCTCTGCCGACGCACCGGGTCATGGCCTCCAGGGCATCCGGGTCGAGCTTTCCGTCCCGGAACACGTAAGAGGTCACGATCACATGAGAAGCGCCCGCCTCAATAAAGGAGCCCGCCGTATCCGGCGTAATTCCTCCGCCGATCTGCATGCCGCCGGGAAAAGCACGTAAAGCTCCCTTGGCCTGCGCGAGGTCCTCCTGATAGGCCTCTTCCTTTATGGAATTGAGAAGGATGATATGTCCTCCTTTAAGCCCCATCTCCCTGTAGATTTCCGCATAATAAGACGCATCCGCGTCGGAGACAAAGTTTTCCTGCGCGGTCCCCTCCCGGCGGTTCCCGCGGTCCCGGAGCGAGGATCCCACGATCTGTTTGACCCGTCCGTTATGGATATCGATGCACGGTCTGATCTGCATAACTGCTCTTTTATTTGAGCACGTCGCTCATAGTGTAGAAACCGGATTCTTTGCCGGCGAGGAACTTGGCGGCCTCGACGGCGCCTTTTCCGAATACGGCGCGGCTGTATGCCCTGTGGGAGAAGGTGATCACTTCGTCCTGCCCGGCGAAGATCACGTCGTGGTCGCCCACGATGGAGCCTCCGCGCACAGCGCTGATCCCGATCTCTTTTTCGGGTCTCTTCATCCTGCGGACGGTGCGGTCATAGACATATTCGTACTCGCCGCCCAGCGCCGCATTTGCCGCGTCTGCCAGCGCCAGAGCCGTTCCGCTGGGGGCATCGACCTTCTGGTTGTGGTGCTTCTCGACGATCTCGATGTCAAATCCGGCCGCCGCCAGCTTGGGCGCCGCCTCGGCGATCAGGGCCTCGAGGAGGTTGATGCCGACGGACATGTTGGCGGACTTGAGAATAGCCGTCTTTTCGGAGGCTTTATCGAGGGCGCTCAGCTGCTCCTCGGAAAGTCCCGTGGTGCAGACTACAGCAGGGACATTTTTGCGGACGCTGTACTCGAGAAGTCCGTCGATGGCGGACGAATTCGAGAAATCGATGATGACATCGGCTTCCGGGCACTCGTCAAGCGTGCGGAATACCGGATAGCCCGCGTAGGCGCTTCCGAAGGCGTCCACGCCGGCGACGATCTCAATATTTTCGTCTTTCTCACAGATCTCCGTGATGATATGCCCCATGCGGCCGCTGCAGCCGTGAAGAATTGTTTTGATCATATCCTGTAGTCCCCTTTCTTCAGATGAGGCCGTAATTCTGCATAGCCTTGCGAAGTCTCTCGGTATTAGCGGGAGTCAGTTCCGTCAGAGGCATGCGCAGAGGACCTGCGTTCTGTCCGAGAAGGTCCACCGCTTTTTTGACGGGAATCGGGTTGACCTCGCAGAAAAGCGCTTCGAACAGTTCCTCGAGATCCATCTGGATTCTTGCGGCGCCCTTGACATCGCCGTCAAAGAACTTCCGGCAAAGATCGTGCATCGCCTTGGGAGCGACGTTGGCAACTACGGAGATCACGCCGATTCCGCCCATGGAAAGGAGCGGAACGACCTGGTCGTCGTTTCCGGAATAGAGCTCGATATTGCCGTCGCACAGAGACATCAGCTTGACAATCTGGCTGATATCGCCGCTGGCCTCTTTGATGCCCACGATATTGGGGACATCCTTGACAAGTCTTGCGACCGTCTGGGGGAGAACGTTTCCGCCGGTGCGGCTGGGAACGTTATAGAGGATGACGGGAGTTCCGTCTACCGCGTCCGCGACCATCTTGAAGTGCCTGTAGATGCCTTCCTGGGTTCCCTTGTTGTAGTAGGGAGAGATCAGGAGCAGTCCGTCCGCGCCGTAACCTGCCACTTCCCTGGAGAGATCGATCGCCGTCTGGGTCCTGTTGGAACCTGTTCCGGCTATGACCGGCACTCTTCCCTTTACGTGCTCGATGCAGAACTTGCAGACGTCGAGATGTTCCTGCTCGGTCATCGTCGCCGCTTCTCCCGTGGAGCCGCAGACTACGATCGCATCCGTTCCGTTGTCGATCTGATAGTCGATGATATCGGCAAAAGCCTCATAATTGACCGATTCATCCGCCGCTTTGAAGGGCGTAACAATTGCCACCGCAGATCCTTTAAAAACTGCCATTTTTACCTCCATACTGCTTTTTGTGTTCAGGCCGATCAGAAATTCTTGAACTGCATGTTGCCAATCTCGGAGATCCTGTCGGCAAATTTGCAGACTTCCACGTTCATCTCGCTTCCTGTGATGATTATGTCCGTATCGACACTCGATTCCACCAGTTCCTTGAGATCATCTACCGAGATGATGCCTTTATTTACTACTTCGAGCACCTCGTCCAGGATCAGAAGATTGCACTCCCCGGTCGTGAGTACTTTTCTTGCGAAATTGAGGCCGTTCCTGATGTTTACGGCTGCTTCCTCCTGCTCCTCCGGAGTCCGTTCATTATAGTCGATCTCCGATTTTTCAAAGCGGAAGATCTTGATCTCCGGCTCCAGCCTTTTGGTGAACTGACTGTCCGTGATTCCCTTGCCTTTCAGGAACTGAATAATGACGACGCGGTCATCTTCCGACGCGCGCTTCATGGCAATCCCGAGCGCCGCGGCGGATTTCCCGTATCCGTCCCCCATAAATATCATAACTTTTCCAGAAGCCATTACGAAACCCCATTCGTTTCCACACGAAAGTGTAACTATTCCGCACCCCACAGTCCCAAATGCTTCGCATTCGGGACTGTGGGCGTCCAGAGGCGCTGCGCGCCTTGTCCGCCCCGGGGAAAAGATCAAAAACGTTCCGGTGAGCGAGCTCCCCGGACCTTATTTTGACCTTTTCCCCAGGGTGCTGAATAATTACAAAAACAAAGATATCCCTTTCAACATAGCACTTTTTGCTGTCTATGTAAATCGAGGAATACTTTTTCACGCAAATTCATTACTGTAGTAAAGTACTACATTCTCTCCGGAGCCGAGAATCCCAGCACATCGATACACGCTTCGAGCACTCCCAGAGTCAGAGACAGCAGCGCGATCCAGCTCTCTTTCTTCTCCGCGTCCTCTTCCGAGAGGATCTTCGTGGAGTGATAGAAGCTGTTGAAGTCGTTGGAGAGCTGATAGATGTAAGCGCAGATCCTGTGCGGAGCGATCTCCTGGTAGGCGCTGTCCATCATGGCGTTAAAGCCGGCCAGATCCGTCATCAGGTCCTTCTCGGCTTTGCTCTGCGCAAGGCCGATCACGCAGTCTTTCACGTTCTTGCCGCCCGCCGCGGCGTACTTGGCCAGGATCGATTTGATCCGGACGATCGTGTAGAGGATGTAAGGGCCGGTATCGCCTTCGAAGGAGGTAAACCTCTCAATGTCGAAGATATAGTCCTTGGAAGCCTGGTTGGACAGATCGCCGTACTTGAGGGCGGCCAGAGCTACCTGTCGGGCAGTCTTCTCCGCCTCTTCGGGGCCGATCTCGGGGTTGGACGCTATTTTGCCCCGCATCTCTTCGTTGATATCGCGGATCAGGTCGGAGAGCTTCATGACGCCGCCGTCCCTGGTCTTGAAGGGCTTGCCGTCCCTGCCGTTCATCGTGCCGAAGCCGATGTGGCGCAGCTGCGTGCTCTCGGGAACCAGGCCGCACTTTCTCGCCGTGCGGAAGACCTGCTGGAAGTGCAGCTCCTGGCGCTTGTCCGTGATATAGACGATCTGGTCGGGGTGATACAGTCTCTCCCTCTCGCTGATGGTCGCAAGGTCCGTCGTCGTGTAGAGCGCCGCCCCGTCGGACTTTAAGATAATGCAGGGAGGGATCTCCTTGGCGTCGGACTCCTGCGCGACGTCCACCACAAGAGCGCCCTTGGACTCGTAAGCGAATCCTTTTTCCTTCATATCCGCCACCATGGCGGGAATCGCCTCGTGCACCGTGGACTCGCCCCACCAGAGGTCGAAATCCACATCCAGGTTGGCGTAGTTCTTCTTCATGTCGGCCACAGAGACCTCGATGATCTTGTTCCACAGGGCGCGAAGTCCGCGCTCGCCCTCCTGCAGGCGGTGCGTGTTGGCCATGGCCTCCGCGTAGTATTCGGGATCTTCCTTGGACTTCTTGCTGGCCGTGGGATAGATCTCCTCGAGCTCGGCTACCGTGAACGGCGCCTCTTCGGGATACTCGCCTTCATAGGAGGGGTCAAAATAGCAAAGGTCCGGCTGTCTCTTGGAAACTTCCGTGATGACAAGGCCCATCTGCAGTCCCCAGTCTCCCAGGTGAATGTCCCCGATGACCTTCTCGCCGTGGTATCTGGCGATCCTCTTGACCGCTTCTCCGATCACGGCGCTGCGCAGATGTCCGACATGGAGGGGCTTTGCCACATTGGGTCCGCCGTAGTCGAGAATGATGGAGGCGGGCTTTTCGGGGGCCTCAAGGCCGAATTTTTCTTCTCCTCTCATGGAAGTGAGATACTCCGAGAGGAACTCCTCGCGGATTCGAAGGTTGAGAAATCCGGGCTTTACGGCCTCCACGCTCGAGAAGACCTTGGAATCTCCGAGCCCGGCTGCCACGTCGTTTGCGATCATGATCGGGGCCTTGTGGTATCTCTTGGCTCCCGCCATGGCGCCGTTGCACTGGTATTCACAGAGGTCAGGGCGGTTTGAGACAGTGACCTTGCCCAGTTCGCGGTCATATCCGGCCTTTTCGAAGGCGTCCGCCATCTCGCCGGAAATAAGATTCAAAAACTTTTCCACTGCTTACTCCTTGTATGTACTGAATAAATTGCCTGTATATTGTTTTATTGCCTGCTCTGCGCATCTCTTTTAGAGAAGGCGCAGCCGCAGAAATTCTGTCTGTAGAGATCAAATTCCCTTGACAGTTCAATGGATCTCTTGTAGCCGTTTTTCTTCTTAAAATCAGAGGGGAGAAATGGAATGCCGTACTCCGCGCCGACTCTCTCGCCGATCTCATTGAGCCTTGCGGCGTTCTTGAGCGGACTGATGGTGAGCGTCGTGGTGAAGCAGTCGTAGCCGCCTTCCAGCGCGGCCTGCGCGGTTTTTCTCAGACGCATCTCAAAACAGATCCCGCAGCGGTCGCCGCCCTCCGGACAGTCTTCGTACCCTTTTACGGCCTCCAGATAGTTTTCCGGGTCGTAAGGGGCTTCCAGGATCTCGATCTTTCTCGCTCTCTGAGTGGAATTCATTCCCTCGAAATCCTGCGTCTCCACCTGCCGGTTGTAGGCCTCGATCAGCCGCTTTTCCTCCGCCAGCCTGTATGCGTACTCTTCGCCCGCCGTGATGTTGGGATTGTAGTAAAAGACAGTGATATTGAAATATTCTCTGAGATACTCGAGCACATAGCTGGAACAGGGTGCGCAGCAGCTGTGCAGAAGGAGCCGTGGCACGGTGCCGCTCTCCTCCAGCCCCTGAATTTCCTTTTCCAGTATTTTGCTGTAGTTGGGGGTGTTTGACATTGATCTCTCTTATGACATGCTCTTGTTACATGCTCTTTTTTGACATTTCTTAAAACGGAAAATTCGGAGTATGCGCGGAACGGGCCGCACATACTCCTTATTTGGTAATTATTCAGCACCCCGGAAAAAAGATCAAAATAAGATACGGGGAGCTTGCTCACCGGAACTTTTTTGATCTTTTTTCCGGGGCGGACAAGGCGCGGAGCGTCTCTGGACGCCCACAGTCCCGAATGCGAAGCATTTGGGACTTGGGGTGCTGAATAGTTACCTTATTTTGCAAAATCGTCTGTTAACTGAAATAGCGTACGCCGCTCTCGAAGAGCCTGAGATCCTGCTCGCCGTAGATGTTGAGGTTGACGCCTCTGCCCTTCCGCTCGCAGTGGGCCATCTTGCCCAGGATCCTTCCGTCGGGGGAAGTGATGCCTTCGATCGCCGCATAGGAACCGTTGATGTTCCACTCCTCATCCATGGAGATATTGCCGTCGGGATCGCAGTACTGGGTCGCCACCTGTCCGTTTGCGAACAGCTTGTCGATCCACTCCCTGGGAGCTACGAAGCGGCCCTCCCCGTGGGAAGCGGGATTGGTGTAAACGCCGCCCAGCTGCGCGCCGGCAAGCCAGGGGGACTTGTTGGTGACTACTTTGGTATAGGCCATCTTGGAGATGTGCCTGCCGATCGTGTTGTAGGTCAGAGTCGGCGAATTCTCGTTCTGCCCCGTCATCGCTCCGTTCGGAACAAGGCCCAGTTTGATCAGCGCCTGGAAGCCGTTGCAGATTCCGAGGATCAGGCCGTCCCTCTTATTCAGGAGGTCGCCCACGGCATCTTCAATGACTGCGTTCCGGAAAGCCGTCGCGAAGAACTTGGCGCTTCCGTCGGGCTCATCGCCTGCGGAGAAGCCGCCGGGGAACATGATGATCTGCGCCTGCTCGATCGCCTTTGCGTAAGCGTTCACGCTCTCCCGGATATCCGCGGCAGAGAGGTTTGTGAAAACTTTCGTGATCGTCTTGGCACCGGCCGCCTCAAAGGCCGCCGCAGTGTCGTACTCGCAGTTGGTTCCGGGGAACACGGGAATAAACACAGTCGGCTGCGCGATCTTGTGACTGCAGACATAGACGTCGCCCTTGTCGTAGATCGGAGTATCCACCGGTGTCGTCTCCTTGGAAGCCTTGGAAGGGAATACCTTCTCCAGAGGAGCTTTCCAGGTCTCTACGGCCTCCGCTTCCGATACGGAAGCGCCGTGCCATGTAAATGCCGCGCCTTCTCCTGCCTCTGTGACAGTACCGATGACGGTGTAATTGTCCGGGATGCGCTCCTCGAGGATCTTCTCGCAGCCGGGCTCCATCTCCAGAAGGAGGTCGCCGATCCTGTTCCTGAACAGGTGCTTGAGCGGGACTTCATCGCTGAACGCGATGCCGAAGCCGTTGCCGAACGCCATCTTGGCCGCCGCGGGAGCCGCGCCGTAGCAGTCTACCGCGTAAGCCGCCTTTACCTTGCCCTCTCTCATGAGCTGCGTGACGCGCTCATAGATCGAGCAGACATCCGTGTAAACGGGAATATCGTACTCATCTCTCTCGATGTCGATCTGGACCAGCTTGTCGCCGGCTTTCTTGAGCTCCGGCGTGATGACGTCGGAAATCTTCGCAACATCTACCGCAAAGGAAACGAGGGTCGGAGGTACGTCGATATCGTTAAAGGTTCCGGACATGCTGTCCTTGCCGCCGATACTGCCGATGCCAAAGCCCAGCTGCGCGTCATAGGCGCCCAGCAGTGCGGAGAAAGGCTGGCTCCAGCGGGAAGGATCCTTGGACATTCTGCCAAAATATTCCTGGAAGGTGAGATGGAGCTTCTTAAGGTCGCCGCCGGCCGCTACTGCCTTGGCGACGGATTCGGTCACTGCATAGACAGCGCCGTGGTAAGGGCTCCAGGAGCTGAGGTAAGGGTCAAAGCCGTAGCTCATCATGGTGACGGTATCGGTCTTGCCGCCCAGTACGGGGAGCTTGGCCACCATGGTCTGGGTCTCCGTCAGCTGGTACTTGCCGCCATAAGGCATGTCCACTGTGCCCGCGCCGATGGAGGCGTCGAACATCTCGACCAGTCCCTTCTGGGAGCAGGTGTTGAGATCCGCCAGGGAATGCTTCATCGCCTTTTGGAAGTCCTCGCCGGTCATGTCGCGGTTTCTGCGGCCCGCAAAATCCTTGCCGATCTTCTCGCAGGCGAATTTATTAAGATAGTTGTCTTCCTTGGAAGGCATGAGGACCTTGACGTCCGTCTCCTGATGGGCGCCGTTTGTATCAAGGAAGGCTCTGGAGATGTCCACGACGGGCTTTCCTCTCCAGTTGAGAACCAGCCTGGGCTCCTCGGTGACGACAGCCACAGGGGTCGCCTCGAGGTTTTCCTCAGCCGCGTAGGCCAGGAACTGCTCTTTATCTTCGGGCGCGACTACGACGGCCATTCTCTCCTGGGACTCGGAAATAGCGAGTTCCGTGCCGTCCAGTCCCTCGTACTTCTTGGGAACCAGGTCCAGATTGACCTTGAGGCCGTCTGCCAGTTCGCCGATGGCGACAGAGACGCCGCCCGCGCCGAAATCGTTGCACTTCTTAATGAGACTGGAAACTTCGGGCCTGCGGAACAGCCTCTGCAGCTTTCTCTCTGTGGGGGCGTTACCCTTCTGCACTTCCGCGCCGCATTCCGTCAGGGACTGATCGTTGTGGGCCTTGGAGGAGCCGGTCGCGCCGCCCATGCCGTCGCGTCCCGTGCGTCCGCCCAGAAGGATGATGATATCGCCGGGATCGCTGTTCTCGCGCTTTACGTTCTTTCTCGCCGCAGCGCCCATGACCGCGCCGATCTCCATGCGCTTTGCCACATAGCCGGGATGATAGATCTCCTTGACGTGGCCGGTGGCCAGACCGATCTGGTTGCCGTAGCTGGAATAGCCCTTGGCCGCTCCGAGGACCAGCTTCTTCTGGGGAAGCTTGTTCTCAAGGGTCTGTGATACGGGGACCGTGGGATCGGATGCCCCTGTCACGCGCATAGCCTGATAGACATAGCCTCTTCCGGAGAGCGGATCTCTGATGGCGCCGCCCAGGCATGTCGCCGCGCCGCCGAAAGGCTCGATCTCGGTGGGATGGTTGTGGGTCTCATTCTTGAAGAAGACCAGCCACTCCTCGGTCTGCGGGCCGTTTCCGTAATCCACTTCGATGGGGACCACGACGGAGCAGGCGTTGTTCTCGTCGGACTCTTCCTGGTCCGTGAGCCTGCCGTCGGCCTTGAGCTTCTTCATGCCCATGATCGCCAGATCCATCAGGCACACATATTTGTCATCTCTTCCCTTGTAGAATTCCTCTCTCGTGTCGAGATAGCTGAGGTAGGTGGGCTCGATGATATCTCTGTAATAGCCGTCCTCGAATTCCACGTCGCGAAGCTCGGTGGAGAAAGTGGTGTGACGGCAGTGATCCGACCAGTAGGTGTCGAGAACACGGATCTCGGTGATCGTAGGGTCTCTGTGCTCTGTTCCGGCAAAATATTCCTGAATGAACAGGAAGTCGTTAAAAGTCATGGCAAGGCCGAGCGAACTGTAAAGGTTCGAGAGCTCGTCTTCCTTCATGGCGGTCAAACCGGTGAGTACCTTGACGTCATCCGGCTCGGGATAGTCCATCTGCAGCGTCCGGGGCTTTTCCATCCCGGTCTCGCGGGAGTCGACGGGGTTGATGCAGTACTTCTTGATCCTTTCGAGTTCTTCCTCCGTGATATCGCCGAGCAGAATGTAGGTCTCTGCCGTGCGGATCACGGGATTCTCATTTTCATTGAGAAACTGGACGCACTGCACGGCGCTGTCCGCTCTCTGGTCGAACTGGCCGGGAAGTGCCTCAACGCTGAACACGCGGCCGTTCTCCGGGATCTCAATCGTCTCATGGTAGAGAATATCCACGGGCGGCTCGGAAAAAACAGTCCTGCACGCGGTTTCAAAAACTTCATCGGAGATATTCTCCACATCGTATCGGATCAGTTTCCGAACTCCGGTCAGCCCCTTAACCGCCAAAAAGCCGATGATGTCATCTTTAAGCTGCCTTGCTGCTACTGCGTAGGGCTCCTTCTTCTCCACATAGATCCGTCTGACTTTACTCATAGATCGCGCTCTCTCCTCCTGTATGGGGTATGATAATTGAACTTTGTCTCAACGCATTATAACATACGATTTCCAAATGTACATATATCGGTTATCCAATGATTTTATAACTTCCCGAAAAATTTTAGTTGAACATCCCAATACGATGTGTTATACTTCCAAATGTTGACGGAACAAAAAGCCGCCGGCACCCGTAAAGGGGAATCATACAATGGCAGTATCACGGTCTCCAAAACCGTTCATGGGGGTTCGAATCCCTCTTCCCCTGCTCCATTTCGCAGGCTTTCGACATGAGTTGTCGAGAGCCTTTTTCATTGCCCGAATTGCTTAAAAAAGGAAGCCTGCCATCGACAGACTTCCTTTGTTGCTTTTACAATGTGAATATTTTGCCCTCAGATCCCCGCAATCCTCCTCAGAACCGCCTCATCCACCGGGAAAGGCGGCATCTTGCGCTTGCCTTCGTTGCCCAGCACCTCTTCCACGGTCTGCTCAAGGATCTCCATCGGAACCTCATCTCTGCCGCAGGTGGTCACATAGTAGTCTTCAAGAGCGTCTATGCTGGTAAAGCCCGCGAGCACAAGAATTCGGCCCACGTCAATCGGATCCGCCTCTCTCAGATACCCCGCAAGGAAATATCCGCAGGCCTTTCCGTGCGCCATGTGCGCGCTGTAGGTGAGCCGGTAGCTGAGCGCGTGGGGAATGGAGGTGGCCGTGTGCGCGATGGCCATACCGGCCATGCAGGAGGCGTTCATCATGTTCTGATAATCCTCCGCGGTCGCTTCCCTGCGTCCCAGGATTACGTCTTTACTGCGCGCCCACACCTTGATGCCGTATTCCGCGCACATGCGGCTGTAATCCGTCGCCTTGGAGTGGATGTAGCTCTCATAGAGATGGCAGAGCGCGTCCATGGTCGTATTGGCCAGGATCCGCGTCGGTGCGGCAGCTACGTATTTTCCGTCGATCAGCGCCAGGTTCGCGAAAATCTTGTGAGGGATCGACCCTTTTACATGCTTGTCGTGCCTGGTCAAAACAGAGACCGCCGTGACCTCGGAGCCCGTGCCGGCCGTAGTGGGAATCTCTGCGATCGGCACAGTGCTCGTCTCCGCCGTCTTGTCATACAGGTACTCCCAATCTTCTTCCGGGTGGCGCATCATGAGGGCGACCGCCTTCGCGGCGTCCATGGGCGAGCCGCCGCCGATTCCGATGACGAAATCCGCCTCCACTTTGCAGCCGACCTTTCTGGCTCTCATGATCGTTTCTACGGAAGGATTCTCTTCCACTTCCGCGAATTCCACCCAGGACACTCCGTATTTTTCCAGGGCCCCGGTTACATCCGCAAAAGCCCCGCATCTTCTGGCGCTGCTCTTTCCCGTGACGATCAGGGCGCGGGTGCCCAGCGCGGCCAGCTCGGCCGCGTGATTCATCACGCAGTTCTCTTCGGAATATACTTTAGCGGGCATGTAGAAATTCATGCATGTCCTCCTTCCATCTATGGATTCAGATCAGTTTTTGTTATTTGCTCTTTTCGGGAACTTCAAATACTTTGGTCGTCCCGAATTTGGTCGTCTGCACGATTCCCTTGAGCCCGAAGCCGGCGTCCACAAGAATCTGGGCCATCTCCTCGACGGAGATCGCGCCGGAAGCCTTGACTACGATCTCGGCGCCTCTCTCCTTCGTGTGATAGACAGCCAGAGAATCGAGGTTCGCGTTGTTGTCGCCAAAGCACTTGGCCATGGGAGCGAACTCGCCGGGCGTATCCGTGGCAGAGAAGATGAAGCGTGTTCCCTGGCTCTTGTAGCCCAAGAGCTCTACGAAAGCCTGGAAGATGTCCTTGTCCGTGATGATGCCGATGACTTTGTTCTTCTCATCGACGACCGGAAGGACGGAGATCTCGTTGTCCAGCATGGTCTGCGCGGCCACTTCCACAAAGACGTCCTGGGAGATAGTCTTGACATCTTTGATCATAATGTCGGAAACCTTGGTCTTGCTGAGCAGGTAGTTGAGTTCATAGATGGAAAGCGCTGTTGTGTTGGCGCCGCTCTTCTCCTCTACCAGTCCGCCGGTGACAAGCCCGATCAGCTTTCCCTGGTCGTCCACCACCGGAAGGCGGTGGAAATGATTCTTTCTCATGATCTCGACAGCCTTGGAGATCACTACATCTTTGGTAATGGTGTAGGGGTCTTTTGTCATATGATCTTTCACGTACATATTGTTTCCCTCCTGATTATAAGTCGATGTCTATACCCTTATGCAAGGCTCGCGGAGCGAGCCGCTGCGCCGCGTGCGGGCTGCCCGCCCGAAGGTCACCCTCCGAGATACGCTTTCTGCACTCTCTCATCATTGGCAAGTTCTTCCCCCGTACCCTCCAATGTGATCTTTCCCGTCTCAAGGACATAAGCCCTGTCGGCGATGGCCAGCGCTCTCCTGGCGTTCTGCTCTACCAAAAGAATGGTGGTTCCTCTGTCGTTGATCTCCTGAATGATGTGGAAGATCTCGGAGACCAGCAGCGGAGACAGGCCCATGGAAGGCTCGTCGAGAAGCAGAATGGAAGGCTTTGCCATAAGAGCCCTGCCCATGGCCAGCATCTGCTGCTCACCGCCCGAAAGAGTTCCCGCCGGCTGGATCCTGCGCTCTTTGAGCCTTGGAAAGAGCCGGTAGACTTCCTCCATGTCCTCGGCCATCGCGCCTTTATCTTTTCTCAGATAAGCGCCCAGCCTGAGGTTCTCCTCTACCGTCTGGTCCGCGAATACTCTTCTTCCCTCGGGGACCTGGGCCAGCCCAAGGCCGACGATCTTGTTCGCGGGCGTCTTGGTCAGCTCCGTATCGTCGAGCTTGATACTGCCCTCGGCCGCCTTGACAAGGCCGGAGATGGCGTGCATTGTTGTCGTTTTACCGGCGCCGTTCGCGCCGATCATTGTCACGATCTCGCCGTCGCGTACCTCAAAGGAGATGCCCTTGATGGCTTCGATCATGCCGTATTTTACCTTAAGGTCTGTTACTTTTAGCATTTATCAATCTCCTAAATACGCTTTGATGACTTCCGGATTGGACTGGATCTCTTCCGGTGTTCCCTGCGCCAGCATCATGCCGTAGTTGAGTACGGTGATCCTCTCGCAGATTCCCATGACCAGCTTCATGTCGTGCTCGATCAGAAGGATCGCGATCCCGAAGTGGTCGCGGACAAAACGGATCATATCCATCAGCTCTTCCGTCTCCTGCGGGTTCATGCCGGCCGCCGGCTCGTCCAGAAGAAGGAGCTTGGGATTGGTGGCGAGCGCTCTGGCGATCTCGAGGCGTCTCTGGGCGCCGTAAGGGAGATTGCTGGCGAGATAATCCGCATAGCCGTCCAGTTCCATGATTTTCAGAAGATCCCTGGCTTTTTCATCGATCTCCCTCTCGCTCGCGAAGAATTTGGGAAGCCGCAGGATGGCCGTGATCGGCGAGTAAGGAGTGACGTTGTGGAATCCCGTCTTGACGTTGTCCAGTACAGACAGATTGCCGAACAGGCGGATGTTCTGGAAGGTTCTGGCAATGCCCGCCTTGTTGATGTCCACAACGCTCTTTCCGGCCGTGTCCTTGCCGTCAAAGAATATTTTGCCCCTCGTAGGCTTATAGACCTTGGTCAGAAGATTGAAGACCGTTGTCTTGCCGGCTCCGTTGGGGCCGATCAGGCCGGCGATCTCGCCGTCAAAGACTTGGAGGTTCAGATCATTTACCGCGGTCAGACCGCCGAAGTCAATGCCCAGTTCCTGCACATCAAGGATAGGAGTCTTTCCGTTTTCAGCCATTTTCTCAGCCATTTGACGCACCTCCTTTCGCCTTGCCCGCAAACAGGCTCTTCCACTTGGTCATGAGCCATTCGTTGTTGGTCACCAGCATGATCACGATCAGGACGACCGCGTAGATGAGCATTCTGTAGTCCTGCAGCGAGCGGAGAAGCTCCGGAAGCAGGATCAGGATGACGGTGGAGATGATCGTGCCGGTCATATTGCCAAGTCCGCCCAGAACGACGTAAACGAGGATCAGGATCGAAGTATTGAAATCAAATTTGTTGGGTACCAGGGTGGAATAATTCAGTCCGTAGAGGGCACCCGCCGCGCCCGCAAGCGCTGCCGATGTGACAAAAGCGAGCATCTTGGTCTTGGAGATCGGAATACCGACCGACTCCGCGGCGATGCGGTTGTCTCTTGCCGCCATGATGGCTCTTCCGCTTCTGGAGAACATCAGGTTATAGACGATCAGGAGCGCGATGATGATCAGAACGGCGCCGACGGTGAAGTTGGCGATCTTCTGCGTTCCGGTGGCGCCCATGGGTCCGTTCAGGAGCATCTTGCCGCCCGGCTGGAGCTTGAAGTTGCTCTGGACGAAGCTGACGTGCAGGCCCTCCGAATCCATTCCGATGTAAGCATTCATGAAGATACTCTTGATGATCTGTCCGAAAGCCAGTGTGACGATGGCCAGATAGTCGCCTTGCAGTGTGAGGACCGGGATACCGATCACGAATCCGAACAGGCCCGCGAGAATGGCTCCGCAGATGATCGCGATGATCAGCCTGGGAATCCCCGCAGGAATGGAAGCTGCCAGCATTCCGGACACGCATACGCCGCAGAACGCGCCGACGCTCATAAATCCCGCCTGACCGAGGTTGAGCTCGCCCGACACGCCTACGTTGAGGTTGAGGCCGATGGCCGCCACCACATAGCAGGTGATCGGAACCAGAAGGCTGGTAAAGAGGCTGTTCAGGCTTCCGGTCTTCATCAGGATTTCCACCGCTATGTAGGCGATGATCACGATGGCAAAAGAGAGAAAGCGGCCTCTCTGTTTTTTGTCTCCGCCAAAGGAGAGTATGCTTTTCTTTTCTTTCATCTTATCTCCCCCCCTTTAGACCTTGACGTTGATCTTCTTGCCCAGAAGGCCGGTCGGCTTGAACATGAGGATCAGGATGAGGACGCCGAAAACGATGGCGTCAGACAGCTGTGTGGAAATATAGGCCTTTGCGAAGATCTCAATGATACCGAGAAGAAGTCCGCCTACAAAAGCGCCCGGAATCGATCCGATGCCGCCGAATACGGCCGCCGTAAACGCCTTGATACCGGGCATGGACCCCATGGTCGGATACACGGACGGATAGGTCGAGGCCAGAAGCACGGAGGCGATGGCGGCAAGGCCGGAACCGATGGCAAAAGTGATGGAAATGATCATGTTCACATTAATTCCCATCAGCATGGACGCGCCCTTATCTTCCGAGCACGCGCGCATCGCGCTGCCCGTCTTTGTTTTGTTAATAAAGAGTGTGAGGCAGACCATGACAATGATACAGGTCACGATCGTGATCAGTGTGAGGTAGGACACGGTCGCGGAGCCGAGTGAAATGCCTCCCGTGCTGATCACGGACGGGAACACCTTGCTCGAGGACGACCATAAAAGCTGCGCACCGTTCTGGAGGAAATAGCTCACGCCGATCGCCGTGATCAGAACAGCCAGGCTGGGGGCCTGCCGCAGAGGCTTGTAGGCAAGTCTCTCGATCACAACGCCCAGAACCGTACATACCGCCATAGCAGCAAGAACGGCCAGAGGAAGCGGTAAAGAAAATTTAGTGATGGCGAAGAATGCTATATAGGCTCCGACCATAATGATGTCACCATGTGCGAAATTGAGCATCTTGGCAATGCCGTACACCATCGTGTATCCGAGCGCAATGATGGCGTACACACTGCCCAGCCCTAATCCGTTGATCAAATAGGATAGAAACTGCATGTCTGTCTTCCTCTCTTTAATTTGAGATATTAATCTGAGGGTAAATAATACAGGAAGCCCGCACGGAGGCGGGCTTTAGCCTGTTTACATTCTGAAATACATTCACAAAACTCAGATCTTGTTACTGATCAGTCTTCAACACCTACGTAGACGCCGTCCTTGATCACGACAGCCTTGGGGGACTTTGTGACTTCGCCGCTTTCATTCCACTTCATCTCGGAGCCCGTAAGGCCGCTGAAGGTCATAGTGGTGAACTGCTCTACGAGCTTAGTGCAGATCTCTTCAGAGCTCATATCTGCTGTGACGCCTGCCGCCTCGCAAGCCTGTGCGATCGCATAGACGCAGTCATAAGCATCTGCCGCGAACTGGTTGGGAACCTCACCGAATTTCTGTTTGTACTTGCTGACAAAGCTCACGGTGAGCTCATCGGTAGCGTCTGCCGAGAAAGGAGTCAGCAGGTAAACGCCATCTGCCAGGGAAGTATCGAAGCCTTCGAGGCCGAGGATTCCGTCCATACCGTCAACGCCGAAGAAAGTGGGCTTGTAACCCATTCCGTTCGCCTGTGTGAGGATCAGGGACGCGGGATCATAGTAGATGGGCAGGAACAGGATGTCAGCGCCGGCTTCCTGTGCCTTTCCGAGCTGTACGGTGAAGTCCTGTGCGTTGGAATCGTCAAATGTGCCTTCGCTGTAGACAACGTTGAGTCCCTTGGCAGCTGCTTCCGCCATGAATGTGTCGAAAATTCCCTTGGAATAGTTGTCATCATTCTTGTAGATGATGCCGATCTTGCTTCCCAGTTCCGGATGCGCGGCGATGTAGTCCGCACTTGCAGTTCCCTGGTTGGGGTCCGTGAAGCACATCTGGAAAACGTTTCCGAAAGCGCCGGAAAGGTTGTCGGGATCCGCGTAGATAACGGATGTGGAAGATCCGGAAGGAGTGATCGCAAAGATCTTATCCTCCGCATAGGAAGGGGAAACTGCCGCGCCGGGAGCGGAAGTTACGGTTGCAAGGGAAGCCTGCATGCCCCAGTCCTTGAGTACGCCGTAAGCGGTGACCGCCTTCTCGGGATCGTGTGCGTCATCCTGCATGTTGAGCTCGAACTGAAGTCCGCCCCTGGCATTGACCTCTTCTACCGCGATTTCAGCCGCATTCTTGACTGCCTGGCCGTAAACGGCTGCGGGACCTGTCAGAGGGCCGGATCCGCCGATCTTGATGGTCGCGCCTGCACCTGCGCTCTCAGTCGCCGCGCCGCTCTCAGCGGGTGCGCTCTCGGAGCTGCTCGCGCCGCTTGATCCGCCGCATGCCGTCATTGCTGCTGCCATACAAACGGACAGAGCTACTGCAAGACTTGACTTGATGATTTTTTTCATAATTCACTATCCTCCCTTATGAAAATTTGGCTCTTTGAATCGCCAATGAAGTAATTATAAAATTTTCATAACTTCATTGCAATAGCGTTTCAAAGCATTACAACAAGATTTTCCGCATTTCCCGGTTTTTCACGTTTTTTTCTGTTATTTCCCGGTTTCTTCCCTCTTTTTTGCCTCTTCCAGGTAAGCGGCGGACTGCCTGAGATAAAACTCCGTATTCTCTCTGCGTCCCTCCAGGTCCTTCTCGGTCACTTTTCGGACCACTCTGGCCGGACTTCCCACCGCAACGCTCCCGTCGGGGATCACGGTTCCGCCCGTGACAAGGGCTCCTGCGCCGATCACACAGTTTTTGCCGATCACCGCGCCGTTCATGACGGTCGCATGCATGCCGATCAGGGAGTTGTCCCCCACCGTGCATCCGTGAAGAAGAGCCAGATGCCCCACGGAGACGTTTTTCCCAACGATCGTCGGAAGTCCTTCGTGAGTGTGGATCACACAGTTGTCCTGTATGTTGGAATTCTCTCCCACTACGATCCGGTCCGCGTCGCCGCGAAGGACGGCGTTAAACCACACACTGCTGTTTTTTTCCAGAGTGACGTCGCCGACCACCCTCGCTCCCTCCGCGATAAATACCGATTCATCTATATATCCCATCTAATCAACCTCCTTACTGGTGCCTGAAACCAAATGATATGCTATTATAACTAATATATGAAAGAACGGCAAACAGACATCGGATCGGATTATCGGATCAGAAAGCGTGAAACATGTATAATTGCCCTAATTGCAGCGGAAATCTGAGTTTCGACATCGCCTCGCAGAAGCTGATGTGCGACTACTGTAAGACGCAGCTGGACCCCTATGAATACGAGAAGACGCAGGACGCCGAGGAAAACGATATGTTCGGCGTCACCGTCTTCACCTGCCCGCAGTGCGGCGGCGAGATCATGACGACAAACGTCACGGCGGCCGGCTTCTGCACTTACTGCGGCGCCTCGACGATCCTGGACAGCAGGATGAAGAGCGAGAAGCGCCCTACCCACATCATTCCCTTTACGCGCACCAAGGAGGACTGCCGGAAGGCCTATTCTTCCCTTGTCGGCAAGGCCCTGTTTGCGCCGCGCGAGCTGAGGGACCCGGAGTTTCTGGACCGGTTCCGCGGGATCTATATCCCCTACTGGGTCTACAACTATTCCTTTAACGGACATCTGGACATGACAGGCGTCAAATCTTTTCGGCGCGGCGATTACAAGATCACCGAGCACTACAGTCTCTCGGGAGAGGTGAACGCGGATTACAAGGGTCTTACCCATGACGCCTCCTCCTCTTTCGACGACAATGTCGCCGCCGGGATCGCGCCTTTCGAAGAGGCAAAGCTTCAGCCTTTTACGCCGTCTATTCTCTGCGGCTTTTACGCCGACGCCCCCGATGTGGACAGTTCGGTCTATGAGGACGATATCCTGGACACCATTTCCGAGGATTCGCTCAGCCGGCTCTCCGGAGTGGGCGTCTACAGGGACGCGGGCGTCAAGATGCCGTCAATCGGTGATTTTAAAGGGAAGCTGCGCGGCTCCTCCTTAAATGTCCGGGAAGAAAAACCCGTCTGCGCCTACCTTCCCGTCTGGTTTCTGACCTACAGAAAGAATGACCGCGTCGCGTACGCGGTCATGAACGGAAGTACCGGCAAGATCACCGCCGACCTGCCCGTAGACCCCGTCAAATACCTGCTCGGGAGCCTTCTCCTTTCGATTCCGCTTTTTGCGGTCCTGGCCTTTTTCTTTACCATGACGGGCCAGATGGTACTGACGGCTTCCTCCGTGCTGGCCCTGGTCAGCCTTATTCTCTACGCCGCCGAGATCTCCGCGATCTCCAAAAAAGACTCCCGCTCCGGCGACAAAGGCTTCCGGTCCGATTCCGACGACAGCCCGGCGCCCGAAAAGGAAGACAATTCCGGTGGAAAGAAAATAGCCTCCTGGATTTCAAAGATAGGGGGAACCCTGATCTGGGGCGCCGCCGTGATCTTTATTGTGATCCCCAGATTTTTCGAATTTCTGGGCAGCCTTGTTTCGGATCGTTTACATCTGACCGTTTTTAAGATCTACGGCGGAATCTCGCTCATCGTTCTTCTGGTCGTTGTGATCTGCGCCTTCGCCCTTGCCAAAACAGAGATGGCGAAAAAGAACCTGCTCCTGCAGGCCCTGGGATCCATCCTGGCCGTCATCGCGTCCGCGGCGGTCCTGATCTGGAATCCGGTCAGCGACCTGTGGTTCTACGGCGGATCGATCCTCGCGGCCGTCGGCGTATGCCTTACCTTTATGGGGATCATCGGCAAATACAATGTTTTGGCGACAAGGCCGCTCCCCACATTCTATGACAGGAAAGGAGGAAACGATCGTGCGAAATAAAAAAATGAGTATGATTCTGTCGGGACTGATGCTTCTGGTACTGATGATCGCCCTGCTCCCGCTCCCTGCCCGCGCCGACGGCTCCCTGTTCGTCTACACCAATCCGCAGACCGGCTTTTCCGTCTATATCGAAGACGGGTATGACCTTCTCACCGACGAGGAAGAGACGGCCCTCATCGAAGACATGAAGCCGGTCACCGAATACGGAAATGCCGGGTTTGTCTCCTGCGAGAACTATGACCTGTCGACGTCTTCCTACTCGGCGCAGAAATACGCGGCGGTCTTCGGCTCGGAGAGCGGCTCCCTTCTCGTCATCGACATGGGAATGCGCGAGTTTTATATCAAGAACGACGGAGCCGTCAGCAGGATCGTCACCAATGCCTACTCCAACACGATCTCCGACAACATATACCGATACGCGGCCCGCGGCGAATTCTACAACTGCGCGTCGATGTGCTTCAGCGAGATCTATATGCTCCTGGCGGGAGGAAAGATCGCCCAGCCCATGCGCTTTATCAGCGCCGCGCTCCTTGCGCTGATCCTAAGCCTCACGATCAACTATCTTCTTGTCAGAGGCCTTACGACCCCTAAAAAGGCGAGTCAGGCCGAGATTATCGACGCTGCCAAGATCGACTTCTTTATCAAGCATCCTACTGCCAATCTTGATCACACATCGCGGGTCTACAGCCCGGTCCGCACTTCGGGCGGCGGAGGAGGCGGCAGCCGCGGCGGCGGAGGCGGCTTCTCCGGAGGCGGCGGAAGCGGCGGCGGACACCGGTTCTGAACAGTTTCGAATATGGGAAGAAAAAAACGGGTGCTGCACACTGTGCGGCACCCGCTTTTTCGGATCGTTACCGTAATTTTAAATTGATATTCAGCACTGCGCCAGATACTCGGACAGCTGTCCGATCCCCCGGATCGGGATCAGCTTCATGCCGTCCGGCACTTTGATCCCTTTCGTGCCGGAAGCCGGCAGGATACAGCTGTGGAAGCCGAGCTTGGCCGCCTCCTGCACCCTGTTCTCCGCCATGGACACCGACCGCACTTCTCCGGAGAGGCCGACCTCCCCGAAAATGATCAGATCGTCCGGCACCGCCGTGTTTCGAAACCCCGACAGGATCGCGAGGACGATCCCCAGGTCCAGGGCCGGCTCCGTCTGGCGGATGCCGCCTGCCAGGTTGATATAGGCATCGTACTGGGACAGAGGGATGTTCAGCCGCTTTTCCAGGACCGCCATCAGGACGCTCACCCGGTTCGCGTCGGTTCCCGTGGACTGCCTTCTGGGATGCCCGAAGCTCGTGGGCACGATCAGGGCCTGTACCTCTGTGAGAACCGGCCTCGTCCCTTCCATGGAGCAGGTCACGACGGACCCGCTGGCGCCCAGAGGCCTTCCGCTCAGCATGTATTCGGAAGGATTGAGCACCTCGACCAGTCCCTCTTTTCGCATCTCGAAGATCCCGATCTCATTGGTGGAACCGAATCGGTTCTTGACCCCTCGCAGGATCCTGTAAGAAGCATATCGGTCACCTTCAAAATAGAGAACCGTATCCACCATATGCTCGAGGACACGAGGGCCTGCCACGGTGCCTTCCTTCGTCACATGGCCGACGATGAAGAAAGTGATCCCCATCTCCTTGGCCAGCCTTAGGAGCACCGCTGTGGTCTCCCGCACCTGCGAGACGCTGCCGGGGGCTGAGGCGACCTCATCGCTGTACATGGTCTGTATGGAATCGATCACCACCGCCTGCGGCTTATCTCTTGCCACGATATCCGTGATGATCTCCAGATTGGTCTCGCACAGAAACTTCAGGTCATCCGGCGCGCCGCCGATCCGGGAAGCCCGGAGCTTGATCTGCCGGAGCGATTCCTCTCCCGATATATACAGGATTTTGATCCCGCTGCGGGCCATAAAACAGGAGACCTGCAGAAGGATCGTGGATTTGCCGATCCCGGGATCTCCGCCGACCAGGACGAGCGATCCCGCCACGGCGCCGCCGCCCAGGACGCGGTCCAGTTCCCCGAAACCGGTGGAGAAACGGGTCTCTTCCGACTCCTCGATGGACGAGAGCGAGACCGGTTTTATGCTGTGGTTGCTGCCGCCGAGAGCAAATCCCGACGATGCGGCGGAAAGTCCCCTCTTCGCGCCCGCGGATGCCGACGCGGGGCTGATCCTGACGGGCTCCTCCACCATTGTATTCCAGGCCTTGCAGGCGGGACACTGCCCCGCCCACTTGGCTGATTCATAGCCGCATTCCTGGCAAAAGAATGCCGTCTTTTTCTTATTCCCTGCCATCGAATACTACATTTCCTCCTCGGTAACCCGCCGTTACGATCTGTCCGGGCAGGATCTCCTCCGCCAGAAGCTTCTCGGAAAGGGCGTCTTCGATGACCTTCTGGATCGCCCGCTTGAGAGGGCGCGCGCCCATCTTGGGATCCGCGTATTCCTTTACGATATACTTTCTGAGAGCGGGTGTGACCTTGAGCTTAATGCCCAGCTGCGCGTCCGCGCGGCGGATCAGGTCCTCACACAGAAGCGAGCAGATCCTGTTCATCTCATCGTCATTCAGAGAATGGAATACGAGGATCTCATCGATACGGTTGATGAATTCCGGCCGGAACATCTTCTTTACTTCTTCCATGACGCCGGAGCGCATCTTCTCGTAGGACTGCTCTGCAGTCGGTTTGTCGGCAAATCCGAGCGTCTTGGGCTCTATGATCTTCTGGGCGCCCACATTGGACGTCATGATGATCACGGTGTTCTTAAAGTTGACCTTATGACCCTTGGAATCCGTTATGTGGCCTTCGTCCAGGATCTGAAGGAGCACATTGAACACATCCCTGTGCGCTTTTTCGATCTCATCGAAAAGGATGACGCTGTAAGGATGGCGTCTCACCTTTTCGGAGAGCTGGCCGCCCTCCTCATAGCCGACATAGCCGGGCGCCGAGCCGATGATCTTGGACACGGCGTACTGCTCCATGTACTCGGACATGTCGACGCGGATCATATCCTGGTCCGAGCCGAACATCACTTCTGCCAGCGCTTTGGAGAGCTCCGTCTTTCCTACGCCGGTGGGACCGAGGAAGAGGAAGGAGCCGATCGGCCGGTTCGGATCCTGCAGGCCCACTCTGCCTCTGCGTATGGCTTTCGCCACGGCGCGGACCGCGTCCTCCTGTCCGATCACTCTCTTGTGCAGTTCGTTTTCCAGCCGGAGGAGCCTTGCACTCTCCTTCTCGGTCAGCCTGCTGACAGGTACCTTGGACCACATGGAAACTACTTCGGCCACATCCGATTCCCTGACTTCCGGCAGCTTTTCGGACTGCTTCTTTTCAAGGCGCTTCTGGGCGGCCTGCAATTTTTTGACCAGTTCTTCCTGACGCCCCCGGATCTGCTTCGCATCGTCGATCCGGCCTTCTGACAGGGCGGAAGCTATGAGCTTGTCGGCGGCTGCGATCTCATCCCGGATCATTTTAAAAGAGTTCTCATGGGCAGTTCCAAGGCCGCGCAGACGGACGGCAGCACATGCTTCGTCGATGACATCGATGGCTTTGTCGGGAAGATTGCGGTCGTTAATGTATCTCTCCGAGAGGTCCACGGCCGCCTTGATCGCCTCCTCCGTCACGATGACATTGTGATGCTTTTCATAGGCGGCGATCACGCCGTGCAGGATTTTCTCCGCCTCTTCCCGGGTGGGTTCCTCGACCTGTACGGGCTGGAACCTTCTCTCGAGAGCCGCATCTTTTTCCACATATTTGTGGTACTCATTCAGCGTAGTGGCGCCGATCAGCTGAATCTCGCCTCTGGCCAGAGAGGGCTTTAGAATATTGGAGGCGTCGATGGCGCCTTCCGCTCCGCCGGCTCCGATCAGGGTATGCATCTCATCCACAAAAAGGATGATGTTGCCGGCCTCGATGACTTCCGCGATGACTCTCTTGATCCGCTCCTCAAACTCGCCCCTGTATTTGGAACCTGCTACCATACCCGAGAGATCCATGGTGAGAAGTCTCTTGTTTTTGACCGTGGCGGGCACATTGCCGTCCACGATTCTCTGCGCGAGTCCCTCCACGATCGCCGTCTTTCCGACGCCGGGCTCGCCCACCAGGCAGGGATTGTTCTTGGTCCTGCGGCTCAGGATCTGGATCACCCGGCTGATCTCCGTCTCTCTGCCGATGACGGGATCGAGCTTTCCTTCTCCGGCGAGCCGCGTCAGGTCTCTGCTGAACTGCGGGAGGATCTTCTGGCTCTGGGCGTCATCCGAGCTCTCTCCCGAGAGGTCATCCTTGTGTGCCGCGGGGTCCTCACCGATCGCCGCCAGCGTTTCAAAATAGAGCTTGGCCGGATTGATTCCCAGCGTCTCGATCAGTTTGAGCGCGATATTTTCCTTTTCCGTGATGATCGCAAGGAGCAGGTGCTCCGTTCCCACGGTGTCGGAATGAAAGCGCTCGGCCAGATTTCCGGCTATTCGCATGATCTTCTGGCACCTCGGCGAGAAGCCCTCGTGATCGAGAAGCGCCAGATTGGCCGACTTGATGTTGAGCTGGGCGATCATGTCGTTAAGCCGCTCCAAAGTGCAGTTGTTGTCGCGCAACACCTTGGAGGCGACGCCGTCAGGCTCGGCGATCAGGCCCAGGAGCAGGTGCTCCGTCCCGGTATAATTCTGTTTGTTGTGTCTGGATGCGCTCTTTGCCAGGCGGATCGCCTCCTGCGCATTTTTCGTGTAGTTTTCTCTCATTTATTGTTAATCCTTAATTTGCGCCGTCATATTCGTCATAAATTCGATCTACAAGCAGCAGGATGTCCTGTTTGCTGAGTCCCCGGCACCTGGCCTGGGCCAGAAGGATCCTCATATCCTTCTCCACGATATGCAGTGCTCTTTCCCTGTTTCTCTCGGTTACCGAGATGAAAGCGCCGCGCCGTCTGTCCACCTTGACAAACCCTTCCTGTCTCAGGATCGAATAGGCCTTATTGACTGTATGCATATTGATCCCGATCTCATCGGCCATCTGTCTCACCGACGGAAGTACTTCCCCGTCGGATAACCTGGACGTTGCGATTCCCAATATGATCTGGTTGCACAGCTGCTGATAAATAGCCTCGTCACTGCTGAAATCAATTTCGATCAGCATAATATCACCTTCCTTTGCATGACAAGTCGTTAAAATCCACCTGTTATATTTATGTTATAACAGGTGGATTTATATGTCAAGTTCCGCTGCTTTTGTGATGTGCTGAAAGATTGCCGCTCAGCTTATTTCTTGTTTCTTGTATTGCTGATGAAGGAGTATTCCATGTCATCGTCATCGTCGAAGAGAGAATCGGAGATGTCATCGTCGTCGGAAAAATCAGCTTCTTCTTCCTTGTAAGAGACATTCTTCATGACTCTCTGCATGCTGAGCCTTCCTCTCTCGCCTCCGGCTGTCTCTGTTCCCCGGTCGGAGAAGTCCTCTTCGCCGTCATCCGGATCCTCGTCCGCCGCCGGCTCTTCTTTGGGGAGAAGATCTACGTCCTCGGGATATTCCTTATACTCGTCAAACTCGTGTTCTTCGGGCTCATCCTCATAATCATCAAAGTCTTCGCCCTCATCTTCCGTATCCTCCTTGGAATCGGAGCCGAACATTTTCTTCAGGAAGCCGAAAAACCCGCCTTTGGAGGAAGAACGTGAACGGCGGGGAGAATCGTTTTCCTCGTCATCCTCTTCTTCATACTCGTCGTCGTCATAGTCCTCGTCTTCGTAATCTTCGTCCTCGTAGTCCTCGTCCTCATAGTCTTCGTCCGTGTTCTCGTAGGAATCTTCGTCCGGGTTCTCTTCATCGGAATTGTCTTCCGGGGAATCCTCGTACTCTTCTTCGGCATAGTCTCTGTCGGAGTTCTCGTCCTCAGTGCCTTTTTCCTGCACGGGCGCCGGTGCGGGGGCGGCCTGCTGCTTATCTTCGGCGATATTCTTTTCGATCTTTGCCGTGGTGGCAGCGATCGCCGCTTCGATCTCTTCCGTGGGGATCTGCGTGACTTCCGTCTCGGAGCTCACATCCATTGTTATGGTGGAGTCGGTATTGACTACAGGTTTTTCATTCGCCTTGACCGCGCTTTTTTCTACTTCCGCATCGGCCTTCGAGGGCGCAGCGGCTGCGGGAGACTCAACGGATTCGGAAGGTGCGCCGGATTCCGAGGATTCAACGCTTTTCGAAGGAATAGCAGACTCCGGGGCTTCGGGAGATTTTACGGTCTCGTCCGATTCGGAGTTCTCCTCATCCGGAGTATTGTCCTCATCGGAAACTTCATCGTCATCGTCCTCAAAATAGTACTCGTCGTCATCATACTCGTCGTCGTCATACCCGTCGTCGTCGTTTTCTGCCGCGGCGGCCGCTTCGAGAGCTCTCCCTCTGGTGGTCTTGGATCTGCCGTCACGAATGGATTTGAGCAGGAAAAGGACAAAGGCCGCAAGCGCTGCGACCAGAAGGCCGAACAGGATCGCCAGCGTTCTCCAGATCTTCGGCACGCCCTGCGCGGAAGCGGCGGAAGCAGATCCGCCCTGTCCCTGAAGGTCCGAGACTTTCCATTTGCTTCCGTTGTCGTCGTTGTGGACATACCACTCGCCGTTGCCGCTGTCATCGGTGTCGAAGCTTACGCGGAAAGCGGCGTTGGGGTCCTTGGTGGCGTCATAATCGCCGCCCTGGGCCGCCGGAGCTTCTGTTGCGGCAGCACCCGCTTCCTGGGGCTTCTGGTCCTCGGCGGCGGGCTGTTCCTCGGTATTCTGCTCCTGGGCAGGCTCCTGCGCCGGTTCCTCTTTCGGCTCTTCCTGTGCCTGCTCTTCCTGTGCCTGCTCCTCCTGTGCCTGCTCCTCTCCGGCGCCGCCTGCGGCTGCGATTTCTTCTTCGCTGGCTTCGATCAGATCACTGCGAATATACCCTGTATTTCCGTTTTCGAGCTGAATATAGTACCAGGTCTCCCCTTCATCGTTTTTAACGGACTCAAGGATTGTGACCTCAGTACCCTTCTCCTCGACTTTTCCGATCGCTCCGGCTTCCGTGGAGGCGTCGTTTCGGATCATGACGTTGTCCGTATTCGTTGTCGCCGCTGATGCCGCGATCGGTACAGCCAGCGAACCGACCGCGAGAAATGCGCTGATTCCTGCCGCTGTCAGTATTCTGCCGAACTTTTTACTCCATTTGCTCATGATATCTCCATTCTGAGTTTTTACCTCAAATTGAGTGCTTTTACGCCGCGCGCCTGTCCCGATGACAGATTCATGCCTCGCACAAGCGAGCCCCTGCGCCGCGCTGTTTCCCTTCAGTTCATTTTCCGATACCGCCCGTCACTGAGCCGCATCGATTGCCTTTCCTATGTCATGTCTCATATATTCGCCGTCAAAGTGGACCCATTCCACCGCCTTGTATGCGTTGGCTCTCGCCTCGAGCAGCGTCTTGCCCAGTGCCGTGACTCCCAGCACGCGTCCGCCGCTGGTGACGGTCTCGCCGGCTTCATTGAACTTCGTCCCTGCGTGGAAGCAGTAATAGCCTTCTTTTCCGTCGAAATTGTCCAGACCGGTGATGACTTTCCCTTTTTCATAGCTTCCGGGATAGCCGCCCGACGCAATGACGACGCAGACAGCCGCGTTGTCCTCGAACTGCAGGTCGATCTGATCAAGGGTCCCGTCAATGCAGGCCTGAAAGACATCAATGATATCCGTTTTCATGCGGGGCAGGACCACCTGGGTCTCAGGGTCGCCGAAACGGGTGTTGTATTCCAGGACTCTGGGGCCATCCGCCGTGAGCATGAGGCCAAAATAGAGAACGCCCCGGAAGGGTCTTCCCTCCGCCGCCATGGCGTCCAGGGTCTTCTGATAGATGTGCTCTTTGCAGTAGGCGTCCACTTCGTCCGTATAGAAAGGACTGGGAGAGAACGTTCCCATGCCGCCCGTATTGAGGCCTGTGTCGCCGTCCCCTGCCCTCTTGTGGTCCTGGGAACTGCTCATCAGCTTGTAATGGGCGCCGTCGGCAAAGGCCAGTACCGATACCTCGCGGCCGGTCATAAACTCCTCAATGACGATCTTGCTGCCCGCATCGCCGAACTTTTTATCTGTCATGAGCTCCGCGACGCCTGCTTTGGCCTCTTCAAGCGTCTGGCAGATCAGGACGCCTTTTCCCAGCGCCAGGCCGGAGGCCTTCAGGACGATGGGCATCTTCGCCGTCTCCAGGTAGGCGAGTGCCTTCTCGGGATCATCGAAGATCTCGTAAGCGGCCGTAGGGATCCCGTATTTCTTCATGAGGTCCTTGGAAAAAGCTTTGCTTCCTTCGATGATGGCCGCGTTCGCCGGCGTTCCGAAGATCCGAAGGCCCTTGGCTTCGAAGGCATCGACGATTCCTGCGCAGAGCGGGTCGTCCATGCTGCATACGGTCAGGTCAATATTTTCACGGGCGGCAAAGGCCGTGAGGGCATCAAAATCCATCGTTGAGATCGGCACGCACTGCGCGATCCTCGCGATCCCCGCGTTGCCGGGCGCACAGTAGAGCTGATCCACCTGCGGGCTTCTTCTGAGAGCTTCCGCGATCGCGTGCTCCCTTCCGCCTCCTCCAACCAGTAAAACTTTCATAGGCACACCCCTTTCTGGAATCCATCCTGAAACATATTCTGAAAACTGTCTGTAAATGACACGGTTTACTTGCCGCTGATATGCGTTATGCCGCTTTCGTCGATCGTGACCCTGCCCTGCGCGATGAGGGAGATGGCGCGGGGAAGAAGGATCCACTCCGCCTCTTCCATGACGCGTCTCTGCAGGACCTCGGGCGTATCGCCTTCCTTTACTTCTACGGCCTTCTGCAGAAGGATCGGGCCGTGGTCGAGATCTTCATCCACGAAGTGGACGGTCGCTCCCGTGACCTTGGCACCCCTTTCGAGGACTTTTTCGTGGACATGGAGCCCGTAATACCCTTTTCCGCAGAAAGAAGGGATGAGAGCGGGATGAATATTGATGATCCGGCCCCTGAAAGCGTCGATCACGCAGGCCGGAACGGCCACCATAAATCCGGCCAGGACGATCAGGTCCGGCTCCGCTTCCTGAAGCCTGGCGAGCAGAGCCCGGTTGAACAGCTCCCTGCTTTCATAGTCTCTGGGAGATACGCAGATCCCTTCGATGCCCGCCTTCCCGGCCCTTGTCAGGGCATAGGCATTTTTGTTGTTGCTGACCACGCGGACAATCTGCGCGTTTTCAATCTTTCCGCTTTTTATAGCGTCGATGATCGCCTGGAGATTGGTCCCTCCGCCCGACACGCAAACGGCAACTCTCAGCATAATTCGACTCCCTTCTGCGCGCCGGAAACGGTCTCGCCGATCACATAAGCCTCTTCTCCCGCGGCCTTGAGAGCGGCGAGAGCTTTTTCGGCGTCGGCGCTGTCCAGAGCGAGCACCATACCGATTCCCATATTGAAGGTATTGTACATGATCTTCTCGTCGATCTCGCCCTTTTTCTGCATCAGGGTAAAGATCGGAAGGACCGGATAGCTGTCCTTACGCACTCTCGCGACGATTCCTTCGGGCAGCATTCTGGGGATGTTCTCATAGAAACCGCCGCCGGTGATGTGGCTGCAGCCCTTGATCGTGATCCCCGCGTCCTTCACCGCGCGAAGAGCTTTTACATAGATCTTTGTGGGAGTCAGAAGCGTCTCCCCGAGAGTCGCGCCCAGTTCGGGATAGAATCTCTTGAGGTTGGTCTCATTGACGTCAAATACTTTTCTTACCAGCGAGAAGCCGTTGCTGTGAACGCCGGAAGAAGCGATGCCGACCAGCGTATCGCCGGGCTTTATGCTCTCGCCCGTGATCAGGTCCTTCTCGTCCGCCACGCCGACCGCAAAACCGGCCAGGTCATATTCGTCCACCGGATAGAAACCGGGCATCTCCGCCGTCTCGCCGCCGATCAGGGCCGCTCCCGCCTGGAGGCATCCCTCGCAGACACCGCTGACGATGCTCGCGATCTTGTCCGGCTCATTCTTGCCGCATGCGATATAGTCGAGGAAATAGAGAGGCTCGCCGCCCGCGCAGGCGACGTCGTTGACGCACATGGCGACACAGTCGATTCCCACCGTATCGTGTTTTCCCGTGAGAAAAGCAATCTTGAGCTTTGTTCCGACTCCGTCCGTTCCGGAGAGAAGGATCGGTTTCTCCATCTCCTTGATCTTCTCGAGAGAGAAGGCTCCCGAAAAGCCGCCGAGTCCACCGATCACTTCAGGGCGCATGGTGCGTTTGACATGTTCCTTCATAAGTTCCACACTGCGGTAGCCTGCTTCGATATCGACTCCTGAGCTCTTATAATCCAATCCCATCTGCTGTTTCTCCTTATAAAAATTCTTATTCAAGGCTCGCAGAGCGAGCCGCTTTGCGGTTTCGCGGGTTTACTGTACCGCGCTTATTACTTTTTCAGTCTTTCTTGTAATTCTTAAAACCCTTTTCCTGAAGGCGGGCGTCCTTCGCTTCCACTTCCGAGGCCATTTTCGCGCTGTACTCTTTCAGGCGCGCGAGCAGGTCCGGATCGGAAACTGCCAGGATCTTGGCCGCCAGTATTCCGGCGTTCTTCGCGCCGCCGATCGCCACTGTCGCCACCGGGATTCCCGAGGGCATCTGCACGATGGAATAGAGGGAATCTCTGCCTCCCAGCGAAGTGGTGTGCATGGGGATACCGATCACGGGCATGGGGAAAAGAGCCGCGCACATGCCGGGCAGGTGGGCTGCCATTCCGGCTCCCGCTATAATGACCTTGATTCCGCGCTCTTCTGCTCCCTTTGCCCACTGAAAGAACAGATCCGGCTCTCTGTGCGCGGATATAATATGCATCTCATAACTGATGCCGAACTCGTCCAGGACCTCGGCCGCCTTGCTCATTACGGACAGATCCGAATCACTTCCCATTACTATTCCTACTTGTGCCATAATTCCTCCTTGATCGATATGCCCCGCTGTCAGGACATCAAAACAGATGCCTGTCATCAGGCATTCTTTCATGCTTTAGTTTAACGAAAACGGTTCCCATGTGCAACATGTAAAAAGGCCGCCGGTCATACTTTTGCGCGGATCCCGTCGAGGGGTCCGTTCAGGATCTGCGTGCCTTCCAGCACGAATCTGCCGTCCCTGAGAATTTCAATTCTCTCTCCGTCTGCTCTGACAGCCGTCAGTTCTCCCAGCTCCTCGTAGGGGATCGTGATGTCCGTGTGGCAGCCGAAATAGGCCTTGCCGGGGTCACTTTTCCTCAGGATCGAGACGGAATTGTCCTTGGCGATGATCTCTTTTCCGTCCGGGTTGAAGACGCGGTTTTCTTCGTCCCACGAGTAGCAGGTGTCGCCGACTGCGAAATGCGGTCCCGTCTTCTCCGCGATCAGGATGGGAAGACGGTCGGCGATTCCGTATTTTGCCGCAGCCGCGTAGGCGGTCGTATTGGTTCCTATGGCGCACTCGCCCATGGGAAGGCGCTCCTGATTGTGCAGGATATTGTTCCGGATATACGCCTTGTTCTCCTCTTCGCTGTCGAAATTGCGGCAGCCGTAACCGGCGACCCGCCCCTCTTCGAAGCGAATCTCCAGATCCCTGAAGAAAAGGCCGTTTAAATAGACGCCGCTGACGTGAAGAAGGCCGTTTGTTCCCTCAAGGACGGGCGTCGTGAATACCTCGCCGACCGGAATATTGACATCTGCCGTGCAGTTCTCGAAGTTGGCCTGTGAAGAAGGATCTTCGGGCTCGAGGAGCTTTACGGTGAGCTGCGTCCGGTTTGCGCCGCGGCCGCGCACTTCCACGCGGCAGGCTGTCCCCAGGACATCGATCATCCTGGCCTGCACCTGTTCATAGAGCGCGTTGTCCAGAGTGTTGATCCGGATCACGGCGTCGAAGATCTCGCGGTACTCTTCTTCACTGCCTGCGATCGAAGGAAGCGGGAAATCGATGATCGTAAAGCTTCTGTCCTTGGCGACTACGGCCTCACTGTACAGATCTGCCGCTTTGATCGAATACTCCGCGCTGAGCTTCTGCTGCGCCTCATTCAGGCGCGGCGCAGCCGCCTTGTACACAGGAGCAAAAGGCCTGCTCCCGAACGTCTCGATCACTGCGGGACCTGCGTAGACAACGGTCTCTTCCCGGAGTCTTCTGTAAGCGTTTGTGAGGCCTTCAAGCTTTCTGGCGCGCAGCGCCTCGTCAAGAAAGAGCGCTTCGTCCTCGCGGTGGTCAAAATAGTACTGCGGATTCGGATTGGCGCCGCTGTATCCCATCTCTCCCTGCCGGAAAGAGTGAAACAGGGTCGGAACCTCGGCGGACAGTATGGGCCTGAGGCCAAAGGAGGCAAATCCCTCCACACAGGCCCTGTAGATCCTCTCAAAGCCGAGGTGGAAGATCACTGCTGCGTTCTTCTTGGAGGCAAGATTCTTGCCGCCGTTTATAAAGCCTCTTCGGTACCCTTCCGTGATCGTTCCGGCGATCAGGGCGACGGTCTCTTCCGGCAGCGCGTCGATGTGCTTCGCGCTTATGACCTCGTCGCGCGTGACATATTCGCCTGTGAGATAAAGATCCCTGAGATCGCCCTTTTTTCGCTGCGCGCGCTCGATGATCATAGGGCTTCCTTCCACAAGTTTGTCCCTCAGATACCAGTACATCTCATCTTCCGCGTAATCGGCGAGGTACTGGTACAGGATGCCTCGGATATGATCACAGGGGGGAATCGTCCCGCTCTCGCGAAAAGCGGTCGCAAAGGTCGAGTATACTTCCAGAAAGAGCTCCATGCGGATCAGCACGCGCTCCCTCATGAGCCTGTAGACAAAGGGGATTACACACCGCATCTCATAGCGCAGCGCGGCCAGAAGAGGTCCCATTTCGCTTCCGAGCATTTTTACCGCATAGGCGGGATTGGCCCAGCTTGTCTCATAGCGGTCCGGCAGGATCTCTTCGTAGAGCCTCTCATTCCTCTTCGCAAGGACAGAGATGTCCGCCATGCCCGGCGCGTCGGACTGCAGAAAAGCCTCTTCCTGTGCGATCAGGTCAAACCACTTCGCTCCCTCCTCGAAATAGGGGACGAAGGACGGCTCCACTATATTTTCACCGGCTATGCCGCGAATACGTTCTATGGCCAATTCGTATCTGAGATCGATCATATTTTCATCACTTTCCGTTACTGCATTTTTTTTCGGAGGCTCACTGCTCTCCCTCAGAGAAAAAGCAGGCTCTGCCGCCCCTGCAGGGACAGCGGAGCCGTCGGTTGTCACCTTATGCTTTTTTTACTCCGTACTCGGCATAATACTTGTCGAGCTCATTCTTGATCTTCTTGTCGATCAGCACCTTGCCGTCGATGGGTCTGTTGTACAGATATTCCACCACCTCATCCATGGTGACGATGGCGCTGGCCGGGAACCCGTAATCTTCCCTGATCTCCTCGAGCGCGCTCACGGTGCCCTTGGGACCCACTTCTCTTCTGTCGAGAGAGACGATGAGACCTACGATGTCGACGTCCGCCTGCGCCCTGATGATCGGAACGGTCTCCGCGATGGAAGCGCCGGAAGTTGTCACATCCTCAATGATCATGACCCTGTCCTCGTCGCGAAGCCGGGTTCCCAGAAGCGCTCCCTTGTCCCCGTGGTCCTTAATTTCCTTGCGGTTTGCACAGTATTTGATGTCGCGCCCGTAGAGCTTGCTGATCGCCATAACCGTCGCTACCGCCAGCGGGATTCCCTTGTAGGAAGGTCCGAACAGGACGTCAAAGTCGAGTCCGTATTTGTCATTGATCGCCCTGGCGTAGTATTCGCCCAGCTTAATGAGCTGCGAACCGGTCTTGTAGGCGCCGGCGTTCATGAAGAACGGAGATTTTCTTCCGCTCTTGAGTGTGAACTCACCGAATTTAAGGACGTGTGAATCCACCATAAAGTTAATAAAATTCTTCTTGTACTCTTCCATAACTGGTTCCCCCCTGTTTATTGCAAACTGACTGCGGCAGTGCCCATCAGCCGATATTCCATACCGCTCTGCCGCGGATTGCTCCCCTGAGATCATCGATCATATCAATTGCGGCAGCTCTCGCCGCATCCGCAAATCCCTCTTCTCCGTATTTGCTGTACGCGTCCTTCTTATAAGCGGCGATGATGCCTCTCGAAGAATTGACGATCGCGCCCAGTCCGTCGGAATCAAAGAACCCGCTCAGATCTGCCGCCGTGGCGCCCTGTGCGCCGTATCCGGGTGCAAGGATGAAGGTGTGCGGCATCAGCTTTCGAAGGATCGCGGCCTGTTCGGGATAAGTCGCGCCTACGACGGCGCCGACATTGCTGTAGGCTCCTTCCATGCATTCGGAGCCCCATTCCCTGACCTTTGTGCCCACCAGCTCGTAGACGGCCCGTCCGTCTCCGATCAGCACGTCCTGGAATTCTCCGCTGGAAGGATTGGAAGTCTTGACCAGTACGAAGATTCCCTTGTCAAACTCCTTGCAGACCTTTACAAAAGGCATGACGCCGTCTGTTCCGAGATAGGGATTGACTGTCGCGAAGTCGACGTCGAAGGCCTTGCCGGCCAGATGCCCTCTTGCATATGCCTCGGAGGTGGAACCGATATCCCCTCTCTTGACATCGCCGATGACGATCAGCCCCTTCGACTTGCAATAATCCACGGTTTTCCTGTATGCGATCATTCCGGGAATTCCGAACTGTTCATACATTGCCACCTGGGGCTTTACCGCCGGCACAATATCGCATACCGCATCGGTTATCGCTTTGTTGAACTGCCATACGGCCTCTGCCGCGATCACGTTTTCCTTCTCGCAGTAGGCGGGGATATCTCCCTGCGCCGCCTCCTGTGCCTTATCCAGGATAAAGGCAGGAATAAAGGACAGGTTGGGGTCGAGTCCGACGACGACCGGCGCTTCCTTGCGGACAATACTCTCTATTAGTTTCTGAATCATTTGGCAATCACCTTTCTGAATTTCATGAAGCTGCGCGCATGAAAAAGATAAGACTTATACTGCGGGCCGCGACTTGCAGACAAAGTATAGCATAAGGATGTGCCCGCGTGCATTATTTCTTATCTTGTTTTCAAAAATCTCATTTCCCTCTTCGCCTCCTCGTCTCCGGAGTACTGTTTGAGGTATTCCGTCAGAAGATCCCGGGCTTTCTCGAATTCGCCCGCGTATTCATAGGCGATGATCCGGTTGTAGAGCGTATTCTGCAGATCCGGGGTTCCCTTGGCGGCTGCGGCGGCCCTCTCGTACACCTCGGCGGCCTCGCCGTACTTATTCTGCTTCATCAGGATGGATCCCAGAAGACCGAGTAGAACCGCGGAAGAATCCGCTTTTGAGCCGAAACTGTCGATCACTCCCTTGGCCGCTTCCGTGTCATCCAGCGCGATATAACACTTGCACACGATCAGCGCCGCCGCCTCGTCACTCCCGGAAGCCTGCGTGAGAAGATTTACCGCTCCCTTGTAATCTCCCAGGAAATACAGGATCTTTCCCTTCAGGATCGGGTCCATTCCCTCGATGTTTCCGGCACCGGCCAGATATCCCTCCCCGACGCTCCTGGCGCCGTACTGCGACATGATCTGCGCGATCTCGAGGATGAGTTCATAGTTGCCCCGGTCCATGTTGATCGCTTTGTCAAAATCTGCCTTGGCGCCTTCGGTGTCTCCGGCGGCGGCTTTGGCGGTTCCCCTTGCGACAAAGAGGTATTTGTCCTCATCATCTTTGTCGATCAGGGCATTGTAGATCAGGATTGCTTTCTCCGGTTCCCCTTTTTTTATGTAACAGCTTGCCAGATATCTCCGGATATCGTCCTCCATCCCGTCATGATAGAGGTTGCGCTCGATAAAAGTGGCGGACTCAAGGGCCTTGTTGAAAGCCTCCTCCGCGCTCTCGTATTCCATCTTACCCATCAGGGCAATTCCAAGGCCGCGGTAGCAGGCCTGGAGCTGCGATCCCTCTTCGACCGCCGCGCCGTAAAAGGCCGCCGCGTTCTCATAGTCTCCCTCGTCGAGAGCCTGCCGCGCTTTCTCCATAGTCTCGGTATTCTTGGGACTGCATCCTCCAAGGACGGATACTGTCAGACATATTGCAAGTAAAAGAACAATTTTCTTTTTCAAATCAGCCCTCCCGCATTAGTCATTCGTCGAATACGACCTTCACGTAGAAGCCCCTCTCGTTTTCTTCGACGGCTTCCACCCTTCCTTCCCTGGAAAGAAGGCGCTTGTTAAAGGGAAAATTGCCGCTCATGGCGAGTGAAGGATGGATCGTGTAATAGTAATTGCTGGGCAGCACGCCCTCGACGATCTTCACCCGGTCTCCGGCCTTGAGAAGGCCTTCCCTCTCCATTTTGAATTCCATCTCTCTCATTTTACCTTGTCCCCTTATTTAAGAGAAGTATTTTGTGCAAGTCACTTTCCGACGACGGCGGCGTTTTCCAGAAGCGACCTGTCCCATCTCTCGTAGGCCGAGGCCTTGAGATGGATCCCGTCTCCCGAGAGGTCCTCGATCAGGTCTCCGTTTGCGTTGCAGACATACGGGTTCATGTCGATATAAAAGATATCCCTGCCGTTTGCAAGCGTACTGATCGCGTAGTTTCTCTGGCAGATGACGGTATTGTTCCGGCAGCTGTCCGAACTGCTCTTTTCCTCGGATACGTGCATAATGGCCTGGATATAGATCAGCGCATTCGGCTGATGCTCGCGGATCAGCTCCAGGAGCTCCCTGTATTTCTCATAGTACATATAAGTGGTGCCGATGCCCAGTTCGTTTACGCCCAGGGCCACATATATTTTGCCGTACTGTTCGTATTCCAGGGCATCCTCGACCGTATAGTCCCATGCTTCTCCGTCGTGGTCGGTAAACCACAAGTCCTTGTCGAGAACATTGTAGACATTGATGGACTCTTTGGCCAGGAAGGCCGCGTTTTCCTTAAAGCTTCCGTATTCGCACAGTCCGACCGTCCTTGAATCGCCGATGAAGAGCGCATCGGAGAAGTAAGTCGGATCCACTTCCTGAAGCTTGTAATAGATCCCGTTTTTGGCAAATATCCCTTCCGTATCCGTATTGTACTCCGTATCATCCGGAGACAGGAAGGCCACGTTGACCACATCGTAGTCCTCCGCCTGCATGACCGGATTGCAGACGCCTTCCGGGATCGCGTCCGGACTGCCGGTGATTGCGCCTTCCGGGATGGTCTCCACTTCCTCACCTCGGAGTCCTCCGCCTCCGTATACTGTATGGTGCTTCCCGCAGAGGAACCTGCGGCCGATGCGCCGGAAGCCCCGGTGGATGCCGCCGAAGTAGTGCCGGCGGCCGCGGATGCCGCCCCGCTTGACGCCGTACCGGAGACAGCTGTCGAAGCTGTAGTGCCGGCCCCTGTCTCTTCCGTCGCGCCCGCCTGCGCGACCATCGCCGAATCCGCTTCGGAAGCGCCCTCCTGCGCCTCCTCTTCCTTGTGCTTAAACAGATCGCCCCAAGGGTAAACGCCTTCATGGATGCCCTCCATGACCAGTTTCAGCCCCGGCTCGGTCAGCGGTGACAGTTTAAAGCCGCTGTAGAGGCCGTTTCTGCCCGTCCATCCGAGAATGGTGAGGGGAAGCCCCGTGAGTACCAAAATACACAGCAGCGTATATTTTTTCCATAACAAGTGCAGAAATCTCAAAGAATTTCCTCCAAAAGGTACCGGCTCTCATAGGGAGTCCCGCGCCGGATGCGGCGGTCGTCCCTGCCGGATCAAAAACTGAAATACATAAAAGGATTGCTGGCCGAGATCACGATCCGGTAGACGCTGATCCAGAAGACAGCCGTCAGTGCGAGGATTACCGGAAGCCGCGTCCTGTTCTTGACGAGCAGTCGGTACCAGTGAGGCGTGCACAGGAGGAGACTCACAAGAAGAAGCGGCCAGTAGATCGTGATCTGCTTCATAAAGTCTCCCGTGTTGACATTGATCCCGCTTGAGAAAAACGGAAACAGCCTCTCAAAATAGATCCTCAGGTCCTTCAGGTCCGGAATCGCGAAGATCACCCAGGTCAGCGGTATGAAAAACCAGACGTGAAGATGACCGATCAGAGGAAATGAACGAATCAGTCCGTCTACGACAAACTTCTCCCATACGATCAAAAGCCACAGAATCAGTCCCCAGAGAACAAAATTGGGAGTGATGCCGTGCCAGAGCCCGGTGAGGAGCCAGACAATAAGAAGATTGAAGATGGTCCTGAGGTTCCCCTTTCTGCTTCCTCCCAGCGGAATATATACGTAGTCCCGGAACCAGGCGCCCAGCGTCGCATGCCATCTTCGGTAGAAATCCGCGATGCCGCAGGCCCAGTAAGGATGCAGGAAGTTTACGACAAAATGGAAGCCCAGCATCAGCCCGATCCCGGCTGCCATGAGAGAATATCCCCAGAAATCCATATACAGCCGCAGGGAATAGCCCACGGCGCCCATCCACGCCAGAGGCGTCGAGATGCTCTCAAAACCGATTTTCTCAATCTCGTTCCACAGGATGCTCAGAGGATCTGCCAGAAGGACCTTCATTCCCAGTCCCAGGACGAAGAAAAAGAGGCCGTCACTGAAGGACTTGGACGAGACCGTTCTCTCCCGCTTCTCAAATCCGACATTGTTCCAACGCACAATGGGGCCCTGGGTCACCTGCGGGAACATGGTAAAATAGACCACCGTGTCCATAATATCCGGTCGTCTCGTGATCTCTCCCCGAAACAGGTCCGCCTGATAGGAAATCATCTTGAAGAGATAAAAGCTGAATCCCAGAGGGAGCACAACACTGCGGGTCATCCCCGACAGCACTTTAAAAAGTATGAGAGAGCCGGCGTCGATAAAGATCGCCAGATAAAAGGCTCTTTTGTTTCTCGCTTTTACGCCTCCCTTGTCCGCAGAGAACACCATTTGTCCCAGTACGTAATTGAAAATCGTGAGGGCCGTGAGCAGGACCGCCATGCGTCCGGCTCCCATGGCATAGAAAACAATGCTCCCGAAAAACAGGATTACTTCTCTGAACCTCGCGGGCGTAATAAAATAAACGAATAAAAATATAGGAAAAAACCTGAATAGAAAAGTCAGGCTGTTAAATAATACCATTTAGTTACCCTTCAGCATTAGGCTCCGCCGCAGCCTCGCTCCGCAGTCCCGCAAGCAGGCTTCTCAGCTCCCCGATCAGGTACAGGGAGCCCGCGGCAAAGACAAGGTCTTTGCTGTCTCTGCGCATAATAAATGTTTCGGCCGCCTCCTTGACGGAAGCCGTCTCATGGATCGTCACACGTTCGGAATCCCGGTTCATGTTTTCTTCTACGCAGGCGCGGAGCGTCTCCGCGTCCAAGGCGCGGCTCCCTCCCATGGGCACGGCCGCGATGTCGGTAAAGAGACCGGAAAGGCTTATCATTTTCAGCTCTTCCCGATAGCTCTTATCCTTGACACAGGAAAACAGTAAAAACACGCGTCCCGTCTCCGCTCTTTCCCGCTCGGTCCTGATGATCATCCCGGCACTCTCCAGAAAGGCTCTGATGCCGTCCGGATTATGGGCGCCGTCGATCCAGACTCTCGGAAGGATCTCTTCCATCCGTCCGGGCCAGGAGGTCTTTTCGATTCCTCTCACTATGAGATCGGGGTCGTACTTCCCGGCCTCTCTGAGCAGAATTCCGCAGGCAGTCACGGCCAGCGCCGTGTTCTCGCACTGATAAGGCGCCCTGTCCGCGATAGTAATCCGCAGATTTTTATCATACCGATTGTCCAGTGAAAAATCAATGCCGTTCTCGTCCGCCTTGTTCACCTTCCACATTTTCGGCGACAGCTCGAAAACGGGAGCGCCCGCCTGCCCGGCCTTCTCTCTGATCACTTCCCAGGCTTCTTCCGGTTCTGTCAGAAATACCGCGGGACAGCCTTTTCTCAGGATTCCCGCCTTTTCCGCCGCAATCTCGGCAATCGTATCTCCGAGGTAAGCCGTGTGATCGATTCCGATCCGCGTGATTACCGTGACGGCTTTGTCTTCAATCGAATTCGTGGCGTCCAGCCGCCCTCCCAGCCCCGTCTCCAGGACCAGGTAATCCGGCTTTTTATCTCTGAACCACAGCATGGCCATCATAAAGAGCATTTCAAAATAGAGAAGGTGCGGCAGCGCATCAGGGCCGCCCTTTATGCACTCTTTTTTTACAATTTCGAAGTAATAAAGAAATTCTTCTTCGGAGATCATTTCTCCATTAATCGACATTCTCTCCCGGATCACGGCAAGGTGAGGAGAGATAAAGAGACCGACGCTGAATCCCGCCTCCCGAAGGCAGGATGCGATCCGCGCGCAGACGCTCCCTTTCCCGTTCGTGCCGGCGACATGAATGATCTTCATCCCGCGCTCGGGATGTCCGAACAGCTCCAGATACTTTCTGACATTCTCCAGGCTGCTCTTTTTTGCAAAAAGAGGGGTCGAATCCAGATACTCGACGGCTTCCTCCATCTTCTGCCTGCGCTCCCCCGTGCTCATCCCGTTCATGGCGGTCCTTTTCCTTTCCTTCAAAATAGTCAATAGAGCAAGGTGATCGGCGGCGCTCCCCGTCCCATATTCTCCGTATCCGGGACTGCGGGCGCCGGATCTGTATAAATGACAGGGGCGCGGTCTTTCAAACCGCGCCCCTCTGTATTCAGACCGTTAACTGATATTCGTCCGGTCGGGAAATCATGAAAATTCCGGCAAAGTCCGTATCAGAGCTTTTTAAGATTCTCAAGTTCCTCTCTGACGCGCTTCATCTGCTCTTCGTAAGCTCTCTGTTTCTCTTTTTCCGCTTCGATCTTGGCTGCGGGGGCCTTGGCCAGGAATTTCTCATTGCTGAGCATTCCAGCGCTCCTCTTGAGCTCGCCCTGCAGTCTCTTCTCTTCCTTTTCAAGTCTCGCGATCTCGGCAGCTACGTCCATGAGATCCGCAAGAGGAAGGTAGAGGGCCGCGAAAGGAAGGATCATGCTGAGCGCTCCGTCCGGAACTTCCGCCTTGTCCCTGCACAGGACGGTGTCGGACGCGCTGGCCAGCGTCTCGAAGAACATCTTGTTGTCCGAGAACATGGAGAGCACTTCGTCCTTGTCGGAGACGACATAGATCTTGGCCTTTCTCGAAGGGGCGACCTGTCTCTCGTTACGGACGGCGCGGACCGCGCGGACGGCGTTCTTGATATTCTCGATCGCCTCTTCTTCGCGGGGGAACCGGAAATCTTCGCGCGGCAGCGGCCAGGAAGAGATCATGATGGATTCTTCCTTGCTCTGCACGGTGGTGAAGATCTCCTCCGTGATGAAGGGCATGTAAGGATGCAGGAGCTTGAGGCCGGTGATCAGGACCTTCTGCAGGGTCCACAGCGCTGCGAGCTTGCTCTGCGTATCATCCGTCTTGTAGAGCCTGGGCTTGACCATCTCGATGTACCAGTCGCAGAACTCGTCCCACATAAAGTCGTAGACCTTCTGGACCGCGATGCCCAGCTCGAATTTGTTCATGTTGTCCGTGACGGCGGCGACGGTCTCGTCCATGCGGGACAGGATCCATTTGTCCTCCGCACAGATTCCCGCGGGCACCTTGTCCGCGTCGATGAGAGCCGCAAGAGCCGCTTCCTCGGGAGAACCTTCCTCGGGAAGATTCATCATGATAAATCTGGATGCATTCCAGATCTTGTTGGCGAAGTTTCTGTTGGCAATGACTCTCTCGTCGTAGAAGCGCATGTCGTTTCCGGGCGCGTTGCCGGTGATCAGCGTCATGCGCAGCGCGTCTGCGCCGTAATCCGCGATGATCCGCAGAGGATCAATGCCGTTTCCGAGGGACTTGGACATCTTGCGTCCCTGGGAGTCCCTGACAAGGCCGTGGAATAGGACGCTCTTAAAAGGTCTCTCTCCCATCTGCTCGTAACCCGAGAAGATCATTCGGATGACCCAGAAGAAAATGATGTCATAGCCGGTGACCAGGACGTCGGTGGGATAGAAATATTTGAGGTCCTCTGTCTGCTCGGGCCAGCCCAGTGTGCTGAAAGGCCACAGGGCGCTGGAGAACCAGGTGTCCAGTGTGTCGGGATCCTGGGTAAAATGCGTTCCGCCGCACTTAGGGCAGACGGTGGGCGCTTCTTTGGCGACGACGATCTCTCCGCACTGATCGCAGTAATAGGCGGGGATTCTGTGGCCCCACCAGAGCTGACGGCTGATGCACCAGTCGCGGATGTTGTCCGTCCAGTTGAAGTAGGTCTTCTCCATGCGCTTGGGGATCAGCTGGATATCGCCCTCTTTGACGCCCTTGACAGCGGGCCTAATGAGCTCGTCCATCTTGACGAACCACTGCTGCTTGATCAAAGGCTCGACGGTCGTGCCGCATCTGTCATGCGTGCCGACATTGTGGCTGTAATCTTCAATGCGGACAAGAAGCCCCATCTCGTCAAGCTCTTTGACGATCTGCGCTCTCGCCTCATAGCGGTCCATGCCGCAGAACTTGCCGCCGTTCTCGTTGATGGTGGCGTTGTCGTTCATGATGTTGATCTCGGGCAGGTTATGGCGCTTTCCGACCTCGAAGTCGTTGGGGTCGTGAGCGGGCGTGATCTTGACGACGCCGGTACCGAATTCTCTGTCAACGTACTCGTCGGCGACGATCGGGATCTTTCTGTCCACGAAGGGAAGCCACACATAGCGGCCGATCAGGTCTTTATAGCGGTCATCTTCGGGATGAACGGCGACGGCCGTATCACCGAGCATGGTCTCGGGACGGGTGGTGGCAAACTCAAGGAAAGTGGTCTTGGAGATCTGTCCGTCCTCCTCGATCAGGGGATACTTGATATGCCAGAAGTGGCCGGCCTGCTCCTCGTACTGCACTTCCGCATCGGAAATAGAGGTGTTGCACACAGGGCACCAGTTGATGATCCGGCTTCCCTTGTAGATCCACCCTTTCTCATGCATCTTGACGAAGACTTCCGTGACGGCTTTGTTGCAGCCCTCATCCATTGTGAAGCGCTCGCGGTCCCAGTCGCAGGAAGAACCGAGCTTCTTGAGCTGGTTGACGATCCTGCCGCCGTACTCCTTGCGCCAGTCCCAGCAGTACTCGAGGAATTTCTCGCGGCCCAGGTCCTGCTTGCTGATGCCCTGCTCCTTGAGGTTATTAATGATCTTGACTTCCGTCGCGATGGAGGCGTGGTCCGTTCCGGGCTGCCAGAGGGCATTGTAGCCCTGCATGCGCTTCCAGCGGATCAGGATATCCTGCATGGTGTTGTCCAGGGCGTGTCCCATGTGGAGCTGTCCGGTGATATTCGGCGGGGGAATCACGATCGTGAAAGGTGTCTTACTGTGGTCCACCTCGGCGTGGAAGTACTTCTTTTCCTCCCAGTTTTTATAGATCCGGTCCTCAATTCCCTGAGGATCATAAGTCTTGGCGAGCATCTTTCGCATTTTTTATAGTCTCCTTTTTTGACAGAGCCTATCCCTTAAGGAAAGGCGCTGAATAATTACATATTATGAACAAATATATATAGGTGTCCGTCTTTTGTCAATTCCGGCTTCAGAGGAACTGATTGCGGGCCGGTATATAGTCGTAATCGGCCTCTTTGAGTTTGGCGATGATCTCCTCTTTGTCAAGTTCGAGGTCCTCGCAGAGGGCGTCCAGAGACGCGTAGTGGTCTCTCAGCTTCATATTAAGAAAACTTGCGAGCATATCGGGATCTGAAGGCAGCATGATCTCCTCCTTTACTTTGCACGGCGGTCAGCTGAAAATAATTCAGTATAGATTCTGTCCATTCTGCGGTGCACATTCCATATTATGATGGTATAATTCATATTTGCAACGTAAACCATTGTACCATAAAAGTATTGGAAATTATGACTCAAACCTCTAAAAAAACACAAGAAATTGATCCCGGAACGCGTCAGCTCCCCTGGTTTGTGCGCGGTCTTCGCGACGGAATACCGATCTGCATGGGATATTTTGCCGTTTCTTTCGCGCTTGGCATCACGGCCAGAGGGATCGGCATGAACGCGCTGCAGGCAGGTCTTATGTCTGCGGGAATGGTCGCATCGGCGGGCGAGTTCGCCGCGATCAATCTGATCGCCTCCCACGCCGGCGTATTTGAGATGATCACCACCTGTATCGTCGTCAATATGCGCTATTTTCTGATGAGCTGCTCCCTGTCGCAGAAGCTCAGCCCGAGCCTTCCTTTTTACCACAGGTTCCTGCTTCCCTACTGCATCACGGATGAGATCTTCGGCCTCTCTTCGGCAGTCAAGGGCTATCTGGAGCCAAAATATACCTATGGCATGACGATCGTCTCCGTCGCCGGCTGGACCACCGGCACGGTGCTGGGCGTTCTGCTGGGCAATATCATGCCGGCGTGGGCGGTAAATGCGCTGAGTGTATCTCTTTACGGCATGTTCCTGGCAATCATCATTCCCCCCGCAAGGGAGAACCGCTTCATCCTCGGCCTTGTCGTGATCTCCATGACCGCCAGCGGCCTTTTCTCCGTGCTCCCGGTGCTCAAGGAGATCTCCGTCGGATTTAAGGTGATCATTCTCACGCTTGCGATCGCGGGCGCGGCCGCAGTGATCCATCCCGTGGAAGAAAGGAAGGAAGCATGAACAGCAATTACATCTATTTCTCGCTTCTGGTCATGTGTCTCACCGTATACTGCATCAGAATGCTCCCGTTTCTGGTATTCAGAAAAGAGATCACCAACACGTTTGTCCGCTCTTTCCTGTACTATGTCCCTTATGTGACCCTCGCCGTCATGACATTTCCGGCGATCGTCACCGCCACCGACAATGTATGGTCGGGACTTGCGGCGCTGGTCGTAGGCCTTCTGGCCGCCTGGTTTAAAGGAGATCTGTTTTTTGTCGCCGTCTCCTGCTGTGCAACGGTGTTCCTAACCGGACTGATCTTCTGATCCGGGAAATGAGAATCTGAGGCGGAAGGTTCGTTTATTGTTTTTTTATACTCTTTTTCCCTTTTATTACTTGAAATCACCATTCTATACTCTACAATTAATTACGAATGGGACAATTATGGCAGATATTGATGACAAAGGAATGTGACTACGCCTATGATTGAAGATTTAAAGAGTCGTTTTTCCAGATTCATGCAAGGCAGGTACGGAGTGGACAGTCTTTCGCGCTTTCTCTCCATTTTTCTTCTTGCCTTCATAATAGTCGGAATGTTTATACGGATCCCATTTTCCGGACTGATTACGCTTATAATCCTTGTAATCCTTTACTGGAGAATGTTCTCCAGAGACATTCCCAAGAGATATGAAGAGAATCAGAAATTCCTGCAGATCCGCGACAAGCTGACGGGCCGCTTCTCAAGCCTGGGAAGCAACATGTCCCAGCTCAAGGACTATCACATTTACAAGTGCCCCCGCTGCAACCAGAAGATCCGCATTCCTCGCGGCAAAGGCCATATCATGGTGCGGTGTCCCAGGTGCGGATATGAATTTCACAAAAAAAGCTGATCAAAGCGGCCGGTCATCCGGCCGCTTTCTTATGTTATACTACTATTGTATTTCGTCCGAAAAGGAGCTTATATATTATGTTCGGTTATGTCGTCGTCAACCAGCAGGATCTTAAAATTCGCGAGTTTACCCTTTACCGCTCCTATTACTGCGGGATGTGCATGGACCTGAAGGACCACTACGGACAGACGGGGAGGCTCACTCTCAGTTATGACACGGTCTTTCTCTCCCTTCTTCTGACCGGCCTCTATGAGCCGCAGGAAGTAAAGCGCACTATTCGGTGTATAGTACACCCTTTTGAAAAGCACGCGGCGTGCCAGAACGAGTTCACCCGCTACGCCGCCGACATGGGCATCATCCTCTCCTATTATTCCTGTATGGACGACTGGAATGACGAAAAATCGAAGAGCAAAAGATTGTTTGCCGCAGCTTTAAAAAGCGGATGTGAAAAGGCACAGGCCCTCTATCCCGAGAAGGCGGCCGTGATCCGCAGCAGGCTGGATGCCCTGCACAAACTCGAAAAGAAGGCCGGGGACACAGACCTGACGCCTGCCGCCGTCCTGGACAAGGCGGCCGATACCTTCGGGGAACTGCTGGCAGAGGTCTTTGACTGCAAGAAGGACACCTGGGGCCCTGCTCTTCGCAGAGTCGGCTTCGAAATGGGGCGCTTTATCTATATTTTGGACGCCTACGACGACCTGGAGAAGGATGAGCGCGCAGGGAGCTTCAACCCGCTCCTTCCCATGAAGGACAGACCCGGGTTCGACGAGTATGTGCGCGGCATTCTCACAATGGCGCTCTCCGACTGCACGGCCGCTTTTGAGACGCTGCCGATCGTAGAAAATGTTGATATCCTGAGAAATATACTGTATTCTGGAATATGGTGTAAGTTCGAAGAAAAGCACAGAAAACGAACGGAAGCGGGAGCTTCCGCGGAAAGGACATCGCACAATGAGTGATCCGTACAAAGTACTCGGCATTGAGAGAAATGCTACAGAGGAAGAGATCAAGAAGGCATACCGCACTCTGAGCAAGAAGTACCATCCGGATGCCAATATCAACAATCCCAACAAAGAGAAAGCCGAGGAGATGTTCAAGCTGGTGCAGGAAGCCTATCAGCAGATCATTTACGAGCGGCAGCATCCTTATTCCACTTCCGGAAGCAGCGGCGGATCGGGATCGGGATCTTCCTCGGGCGCTTACTCCGGCGGCGGCTATTCCGGCCAGGGCGGCCAGTTCTACACGAACTGGGAAGATTTCTTCAACGATTTCTTCGCGGGCGCTTACGGCGGACAGTACCATCAGAATTACAACCAGAATATGAGCAGCGACTACGTGCGGTATATGAACGCGGCCGCGAGCTATATCAACAACAGGCGCTACAGTGAAGCTCTCAACGTGCTGAGCAACGTTCAGGATCACAGTGCCCTCTGGTACTACTACAGCGCGATCGCAAACGCCGGTCTCGGAAATCATGCGCAGGCCCTTGAACACGCCCAGACGGCGGCCAGCATGGAGCCCAACAACTACTCCTACCAGAACCTCGTCACACAGCTGAGCCGCGGCAGTGGCCGGTATCAGCAGAGGCAGACGGGATACGTGGAGCCTTACGACTCCGGCGGCTGGTGCCTCCGGCTCTGCCTGCTCAACGCGTTTCTCAATCTCTTCTGCGGCGGAAGGTTTTTCTGCTGCTGAGTGCCTGCCGGCAAAGTTCATTGCATTAATAGTAAAACGAGCGAGAGGATTCATTCCTCTCGCTCGTTCTATTTTGTAATTATTTGCCGCTTCGCTTCTCTCAGCGGTTTTTGCCGTGGCACTTCTTGTATTTTTTGCCGGATCCGCAAGGGCAGGGATCATTGGGATAGATCTTGGCGGGCTTTCTTACGGTGCCGCTCTCCTTCTGCTCCTTGTAGAGTTCTTTTCTCTTCTCCTCATCGAAGATGGCGTCCCACTCCTCCAGCCCGTACAGCCAGTCGGCACCCGCCGCTACCATGTTCTTGTAGAGCAGTTCCTTGTCAAAGCCGAGATTTACGACCGTGTTCTCGTCCATCTCCTCGATGGGGTTCTGCTCCTTGAGGGAATCGTTGATTCCGTCCAGGAAACCGACCATGGTTATGAGGTCCACGCCATATTTCTCGGCAAGTTCGCTCACTGTTCCGGTCACGACTTCATCCGGATTTTTGAGAAGCTGTGCATAGATGTCTTTCTCCTTGGCAAAATAGTCCGCCCAAAGTCTCTGAAGATCGCCCTTATTGGCTCTCTCATCATATGCTTTATCTCTCCACTGCTGTAAAATTCCCATTGTAATACCGCCTTTCTGTGATCTGTGATATATCAGAGCTCTGTGTCAACCGTGCCTTCAAACACAGTTCTCGCAGGGCCTGTCATCCATACGCTGTTGTGCTGTTTGTCCCACTCGATCTCGAGCTGTCCGCCGAGGACGTCCACCAGGATCCTGTCATCCGTCTTTCCGGTCAGGACACAGGCGACGCCGGTGGCGCAGCATCCGGTGCCGCAGGCCAGGGTCTCGCCCGAGCCTCTCTCCCAGACTCTCATGCGCACATGTCCCCGGTCGATGACCTGGACAAACTCCGTGTTGATCCTGTTGGGGAACCGCCTGTGGTTCTCATAGGCAGGTCCGATCTTCTCGAGCGGAAGATCCGCCGTCTCATCCACGAAGAGGACTGCGTGGGGGTTTCCCATGGAGACGCAGGTCACTCTTTTGACCTCGCCGTCGATCTCCAGGGGCGCGTCCACGACCGCGCACTTAACGGTGCTTCCGTCCTCGAGCTCCAGCGTTCTCGTCTCCTGTTCGTCATAGAGGACGGGAATCTGCTTCGCTTCCAGGATGGCCGGCCCCATGTTGACTCTGACGCGCTTTACGGCGCCGTCTTCCGGGTACAGCGTGAGGTACTTGATCTTGCCAAAGCTCTCCACGGTGATCTGCGTCCGGTCCGTCAGGCCTTTGTCATACACAAATTTTCCCACGCAGCGGATCCCGTTTCCGCACATCTCGCCGCGGCTTCCGTCGGCGTTGTACATTTCCATCTCGAAGTCCGCAATCTCGGAGTCATTTATGAAGATCACGCCGTCGCCGCCGATTCCGAAATGCCTGTCGCTGAGCTTTCTGACAAGCTCCGGCTTGGACTCGGACGGGATGCTCTGGGAGATGCCGTTTACGTAGACGTAGTCGTTGCCGCATCCTTCCATTTTTGAAAATTTGATGATCATATGCTCTCTCTTTCTGTGTGGGGTGGCTCACCACCATTCATCCGATTCCTCTCGGCAGCTTCTTGCCGCTCTCTCTCACGACGCACAGAATTTTCTCGCTGTCCTCGCGAACGGGTCCCATCGTCTCGCTGTCCATTTCCGCCATCCAGGTGAGGCCGGCGCTCTCCGCAAAGCCCCTGATCTCCTCCAGCGTGTAACCGCGCTGGCGATGGATCTCCTGATACTTGCGGAACTGATTGTCGTCCTCATCTTCCCGGTTCTCTTTGATGAACAGGGAGAGATCGTACTCGTTGATGCGGGTGTCCTCATCAAACCAGTTGTCCCAGATAAAGGAGCAGTCATCCCGGTCCTCCGCGATCGTCCTGTCCCCGATCACATCCCTGTAGAGGTGAAGGGTCTTGAAATCAAACACGAAGATCCCGCGCGGGAAGAGAAAGGTATTTACCCTCGTGAACAGCTTCACCATGTCCTCGTCCGTGAGGAGGTAGTTGATGCTGTCCCCCACACTGATAAAGGTCCCAGCCGTTCCGTAGAGCTCGAATTCTCTCATATCCTGGCACAGGTAGAGCGTTCTGTGCCTGAGTTTGTCTCTCCGCTCCAGAGCCATGCCCAGCATCTCTTCGGACAGATCGATCCCCATGACGTCGTACCCCCTGTCCGCCAGGATCTCCGTCAGCTTGCCCGTCCCGCAGGCCAGGTCCACCACCAGGTTCTTTTCCGCCGCCAGGAGCACGTCTCTGGCCTCGGAGGCACCGGTTCTCTTCTGCGTCGGCTTGGACACGCCGTAGCGCGTGATCATGTCCTGGATGTTGTCAGCCACCTGCTGATAATCCGTGCCGTCCATAAACTCGTCATAAACGGAAGCAAAACTTCTATAGCTCTCGTACATTTTCTTACTAAAATCTTTCTGTCAAAATATCACAAGGATATACTTCTGTCATATTAGCAGGGATCATCTCTCCATCGCTCAGACCAGCCTCGCCAGGAGTCCGTAAGAGAGAATGGACATGATCACCGTCGCGATCAGGATTCCGAGGAACTCCGCCACCAGCGCTTTTTTGAAATCGATGTCCAGAAGGGCCGCGAGAAGAGACCCCGTCCAGGCGCCGGTGCCAGGAAGCGGAATGCCCACGAAGAGCATCAGTCCGATAAATTCTCCGTTCTTGAGAGCGTCGCTCTTGTTCAGAGCCCTGTTTTCAAGCTTGGTCACGATCTTTTCCGTGGGTTCGAATTTCCCCAGCCAATTAAAGATCTTCTTGATAAAAAGAAGAATGAAGGGAATCGGGAGGAAATTTCCGATGATGCAGATCGGGATCGCCTCCACAATATCGACCTCGAGAAGGGAAGCGACGACAAGTCCGCCTCTGCACTCCAGGATCGGCATGAGTGAAACGATAAATACAACTGCTTTTGCCGAAATATACTTGCCGAGGTTTGTTGCAAACCAGGCCGCTAAACTGTCCATATAACTCCTTACTTAATAATGTATTACTTTGCTGTCGTGATCTCTCTGAGCGCTGCCGCGACGGCATCCATCTGCTCGTCAGTTCCGATGGTGATCCGAAGGAACGCGCTGATTGCCGGAGCGTTCCAGTGGCGCACCACGATATTTCTCTTTCTCAGTTCCGCAAAGAGATAGTCGCCCGAAAAGCCGGGATGCATGGCAAACACGAAATTTGCCTTGGAATCCGGGAATTTAAAGCCCATCTCCCGCAGCTGTGCCTTGAACCTTTCTCTGGTCGCCACTATTTTGCCCGTGGTCGATTCAAAATAGTCCCTGTCCTCGACAGCAGCCTTTCCGATCATAATGGAAGGAAGGTTCATCGTATAGGAATTGAAGGAGAACTTGACGTCCTTCAGGTAACCTATGAGTTTCTCGCTTCCCATCGCAAAGCCTATTCGCATTCCCGCCATGGAGCGGGACTTGGAGAAAGTCTGCACGACAAGAAGATTGTCGTATTTGTCGATCATAGGCAGCGCGCTGGTCCCTCCGAAATCGATATAAGCCTCGTCCACGATGACGACACTGTCCGGATTGGACTTCACGATCTTCTCGATCTTGCTCAGCGGCTCCTCCACGCCGGTGGGCGCGTTGGGATTCGGGAAGATGATCCCGCCGTTTTTAAACCTTGTGAGGCCGGGCATGTACTCATATTCATCGATGCCCATATTGCTCGTGAGCGGGATCTGCTTGTACTTGATGCCGTAAAGATCCGCCCAGACGGGGTAAAAGCTGTAAGTCACGGCCGGAAACAGGATCGGGTCTCCGTTTGTGAAAAAGGTCAGAAAGCAGAGTGCGAGAACATCGTCGGATCCCACACCGACGAAGATCTGATCGCTGCTGATTCCATAAAAATCAGCCAGTGCATCCACAAGGGCCGAAGCGTTCATATCCGGATACAGGCGCAGATCGTCGGATCTCTCCGCGAGTTCCCTGATCGCTTTCGTCACGCCGGGTGCCGGCGGATAAGGGCATTCGTTGGTATTGAGTTTGATGATGTTCTTGTCCTTCGGCTGTTCTCCTGCCGTATAAGGAACTGTTTTTTTAACTTTACTCTCCCAGGACACAATCTTCCTCCTTGTCTTAAGAAATACCCCAGCGTATTTTACCCTACTTCTGATTCCATGACAACAACGAAAAAACGCCCTGCCGCAAGATTTTCCTGCGGCAGGGGTATATTTTGCTATAGTGCCCGGGTCCCGGAGTATTGAACGCAATTCATCTGAGCTCAGACCATCTGCTCGGGATGGAACACTTCGTCGAATCTCTCCGGCGTCAGGAAGCCCAGTTTCACACAGGCCTCTTTGAGGGAGATGTTCTCCTTGTGGGCAAGTTTCGCCGTCTTGGCCGCGTTCTCATAGCCGATGTAAGGATTGAGCGCCGTGACCAGCATGAGCGAGTTGTGCAGGTTGTGGTTCATCTTCTCTCGGTTTGCCTTGATGCCGCACACACAGTTGATCCTGAAAGAGTTCAGGGCATCCGCGAGGAGCCTTACAGACTGCAGATAATTATAGATGATCACGGGCATGAAGACGTTGAGCTGGAAATTGCCCTGGGAGGCGGCGATTCCGACTGCGGTGTCATTGCCCATGACCTGCACGGCGACCATGGTCACCGCCTCGCACTGGGTGGGGTTGACCTTGCCCGGCATGATGGAGCTTCCCGGCTCGTTCTCCGGTATAAAGATCTCGCCGAGACCGCACCGGGGACCGCTCGAGAGCCACCTTATATCATTGGCGATCTTCATCATGTCCGCGGCCAGCGCCTTGAGCGCCCCGTGGGAGTAGACGACGGCGTCCTTGGCGGAGAGCGCGTGGAACTTGTTCTCTTCCGTCCGGAACTGATATCCGGTCAGCTCCGAGACCGCCTTCGCGGCTTCCTCCGCAAACCCTGCCGGCGCGTTGAGGCCGGTTCCGACGGCCGTTCCGCCGAGCGCAAGCTCGGTGAGCCCCTTCTCGGAGTCCAGGATCATTCCTTTACACTTTTCAAGCATGGACCGCCAGCCGCTGATCTCCTGGGAGAAGGCGATCGGAACCGCGTCCTGCAGATGGGTCCGTCCGCTCTTTACGACGCCCTCGTTTTCTTTCTCCAGCCTGCTCATCTCTGCGATCATGGCGTCCAGTGCGGGGATCAGCTGCTGCCGGATGGCGGTCACGGCCGCGATGTGCATAGCCGTGGGGAAAGTGTCGTTGGAACTCTGGGACATATTCACGGTGTCGTTGGGATGCAGGAGCTTTTCTCCGGCGATCTCATTGCCGCGGTTCGCGATCACCTCGTTGACGTTCATATTGGACTGGGTGCCGCTCCCGGTCTGCCAGACCGCCAGCGGAAACTGCCCGTCCAGCTCCCCGCGCCTGATCTCCTCGCAGACCTGTCCGATCAGGGCGCAGCGCTTCTCGTCAAGTTTTCCCAGTCTGTGATTGGCAAGGGCCGCCGCTTTCTTTAAGACGGCAAAAGCCCGGATGATCTCCGCGGGCATTTTCTCCGTCCCGATCGGAAAGTTCTGATAACTTCTCTGTGTCTGCGCGCCCCAGTAGCTGTCCGCGGGCACTCTCATCTCTCCCATGGAGTCGTGTTCGATCCTGTATTCCATCTTTCGTCCTTCCTTTCCTCACTTGTGTGCAGTATCAAATCCGGCGCAGTCTCCCCGGCTCATCGCGGTTATATACCCCGCTTTGCGGATCCGCAGGTCGATGCACCTTCCGCAGGCGGCCGCCTCGTCGTCGGTGCATATTTTGCCGTCGTATAACAGGTATTTGCCCCTGACATCCCCCGGCGAGATGTTGGGCATGATGACATTGGCGCCTGCGAGCAGCCCCAGTTCCCTGCCCGCCGGGTGGATCGTGCCCAGCGCCGTGGTGGCCGGAAGGAGCACGCCCGGGAGCATAAGCCGGATGATGGCCAGAAGATGCAGCGTGTCATAGAGGCTCCCCGCCTTCTCGTCCGCAAAGGGAGTGTCCTTGTGCGGGATAAAAGGCCCGATCCCGATCATATGCGGCCCGAAATCCTGCATATAGCGCAGGTCCTCTATAATGTGCTCCCTCGTCTGCCCGGGGGACCCCACCATGATCCCGCAGCCGACCTGGTAGCCGATCTCCTTGAGGTCGCTGAGGCACCGCTTCCGGTTCTCGATGGAGAGCTGTGCGGGATGAAGGTACCGGTAATGTTCCGGGTTCGAAGTCTCCTGCCGCAAAAGATAGCGGTCCGCCCCTGCTTCCCTGTACGCCAGATAGGACTCCCTGCTCTTTTCCCCGATGGAAAGCGTTATGGCGCAGTCCGGATATCTCTCCCGGATTGCTCTCACAATCCCGCAGATTCTCTCATCTGTATAGTACATGTCTTCGCCGCCCTGCAGGACAAAGGTCCGAAAACCCAGCGCATATCCCTGCCCGCAGCAGCGCAGAATCTGCTCGTCGCTGAGCCTGTAGCGCTCCGCCTTGGTGTTGCTCCTGCGGATGCCGCAGTACCGGCAGTCGTTCCTGCAGTAGTTGGTGAACTCTATGAGTCCTCGCAGATAGACGTCTTTTCCGTAATACTGCTCCCTTACCTTTCGCGCGGCGGCATACAGGACCGCCTCCTCGGGCGTGCACACGGCGGCCGGTATGGCATCGCGGATCTGCACGGTGCGCTCCGCGCCCGTCTCCTCCAGAATGTCAAGGAGGTCGCTCAGCGCCTCGTCCGAAAGCGCATGTTCCCTTTCCAGGATTCCGACCAGTTCCTGGGTTCTCTCAATTCTGTTCATCTCGCACTATTTCCGTACTTCTCTCAAGAATGCCCTTCATGTGGGCGATCGCCGTTCCGTAATTTGTAAAGGGGATCCCCTGGTCCTGCGCGCACTTCATGCGGTAGCGCACTTCGCGGTCGCCCAGCATGCAGGCCCCGCAGTGGATGACCAAGGCGTATTTACTCAGGTCCTCCGGAAAGCCCGTTCCCGAGGAGGTCTCGAAGCGTATATCCGCCCCGGTCTTTTGCCGGATCCAGTTCGGGATCTTCTCCGTGCCGATGTCGCCGCACTGCCTGTGGTGCGTGCAGCCCTCGGAAATCAGGACTGTATCTCCGTCCCTGAGGTCGTCGATCTTTTTAACGCCCTCCAGTGCACAGGCCAGAAATCCCTTGTACCTTGCCATCAAAATAGAGAAGGATGTGAGCGGGATCCCCTCCGGAACCGCCTTCGCCACCTCCGAGAAGACCTGGCTGTCCGTGATGACCAGACCGGGCTTTGCATTTTCGCCCAGCTTTTCCAGGACTTCCGGCAGACGGTCCTGCTTGACACAGACCGGTATGCCGTCCGCGTCGAGGATCCCCCGGATCATCATCTGCTGAGGCAGGATGAGACGTCCCTTGGGAGCCGCCTTGTCGATGGGAATCACCAAAAGCACAACCTCGGAGGGCTCGATCAGGTCCTCGATCAGGTACTTCTTGACGGCGCCGGCCGTTCCCAGAGCGGCAATTTTCTCCTTGAGATCATGAATCCCCTGTCCACTCTTCGCGCTCACATAGAGGATATCAGGTCCTGACTGCGCGTCCGGTGTGAGAAGATCCGCCTTGTTGCAGACGATAAGATAAGGAATCTGTTTCTCTTTAAACAGCGCCAGGAGCTCGATGTCCGCCTGCGACATGCCGGTCTGCGCGTCCAGCACAAGGACGGCCAGATCGGTCCGGTTCATCACTCTTTTGGCCCGCGCCACGCGCTTTTCGCCCAGGGCTCCTTCGTCGTCAAATCCGGGCGTGTCGATGATGACCACCGGTCCCAGAGGAAGCAGCTCCATGGACTTGGTCACAGGATCCGTGGTCGTGCCCCTTACGTCGGAGACCACGGAGATCTCCTGGCCGGTCACCGCGTTGACGAGGCTGGATTTTCCGGCATTTCTTCTGCCGAAAAAGCCGATATGCACTCTCTCGCCCGAAGGCACAGCGTTAAGTCCCATCGCTCTCTCCTTTCGTAATGAATCCTCCTTGGAACGGATCCCGGAATCTCTTTCGGTAGATCCTTCCTGAGAAGGCCAGGTGCGGCGCCTCCTCCAGCTCGGCTCCCTCCGGAAGCACATAACCGTACATGGGGTCCGCAATGACCAAGGTCCCGGGCTTGCACAGCACCTTCAGGGTATTCTCGATTTCCTCTTCGCCACGGCAGATGAGGTCACCTGGCCGAAGCAGGGATTCGCTCTCCTCGGTCGCCGCGATCACTTTAGTGCGCATGTCCTTCGCCTCGCAGTCCTCCGCGATGCTGCAGGACAGGACCGGCTCTCCGATCACGATGCATTGCGGGAGATCCCGCGTCTCTTCCCGGCCGCGCCCGTAGAAGGGTCCGCTCTCTCCCCCGGCAGCCGCCTGCCGGAGTCTCTCAAGCAGCTCTTTCGCCGCGATTCCCACGGGGGCGCCCGCCACCCAGGGCGTACCGAAGCACTTCTGCAGATAGCGCGCGGCCCTGAGACCGCTGGCGGAGACGACAAGGTTGACGTCGGCATCGCCAGCCTTCCGGAGCTGCTCCAGGGTATCTCCCATGGCCCATACAGACACCACGCGGAAGCCCTCGGCCTCCAGAATCTCTCTCAGAGAACCGCAGCAGGTATCCGCCGCATAGTCCAGAGGCGTCATACCCAAAATATTGACACGGATCTCTCTGTTCTCACGCCCGGACTCCTGATGATCAGACTCCCTGCGCCCGGATTCCTGCTTCCCGGACTCCTTCCTGTCGACCTGTGCGCTTTCCGGATTTCCCTCCCCGAAAAGCTTTTCCGCCAGCTTCTCGAAGGCGAGCCCGGCTCCGCTGATATAGTCGTGCATCCCGTTGGTCGGAATGTAGAAGGAGGGAATCCCGGTCCGGTGTTCGATGATCCGGCAGATCCCTGCAAAATCCGTCCCCGTCAGATACGGGATCGGCGAGTTGCACAGCGCTATAAAGGCGGGAGAAAACTCCTGCGCGGCCCTGACCACGTCCTCGATGAATTTGGCGTCATTTCCCATAATCGCGTCCGGCTCGCACAGTCCCGACAGAAAGATCAGGCTGTCCCGGTCATACCATCGGATCTCGTCATGTGTGTTATAGGTGGAATTACAGCCCGACGGGTCGTGCATGACCACCATGCCGCCCAGCTCGTACAGGGCGCTGCACACGCCGGATACGTCTCCCGTATAGACCGGCAGAATTCGGTATGCCTGTCGCATAGATTCCTCCTGTTCAAATGCTTTTCTGATACCGTTCAAATGCTTCTCAGAAACTGTTCAAATGCTTCTCAGAAACTGTTCAAATGCTTTTCATCACGCTTACAAGGTTCGCAGCTCGAGACGCTGCGCCGCATGCGGGCCGCCCTCACATGACAATGCTCTCGCACCCCAGTCCTTTTCTGGGCACCAGGTCCTTGGTGTCCTTGGCGTTTACAAAGGCGTCTTCCATGAGCGCCGCGAGCTTGCGGATCCCGCTGTACCCCCACATGCCGCCGTAATCCACCAGGTTGACGAAATGCCGCGTCCCGCAGAACCAGGCCGCCTTGGGCCCTACCGCCAGATAATCGCTGTGCTGCCTGTCGATTCCCTGCGCGTGGAGAAGGCGTCCCTTGACATGGATCGTGCTGCACAGGAGCACTTGGCCGTGATTGTCCCGCAGCCAGTCGAAGTCCTCCTGCTCCTCGGGGCTCACCGCGTCCAGGTAGACTTCCCTGACATTCAGGCCCCGCTCAAGAAGGAGCTTCGCAAGCCCCAGAGGCCGCTGCACGCAGATATAGTCGATCGCGATGGGAGTATCCCCGATCAGGCCCTTCAGATGAAGGATCGCGTCGTCGCAGGCCTTCTCTTCCGCCGCGGGATTGATCCCGGCTTCTTCCAAAGTAACTCCGAGGACCTGCGCCGCCTTCTCCGTAAGCTCTCTGATCTGACCGTACCCTATGGCCGCCGGGAGATAGAGCGGCGCGGCGCCCAGTCTCCTTGCCGTCTGCCTTATGGAAACTTCCGAAAGAGGGCTTCGAGTGATCATCACTTCCCTGCCAGACAGCTTGCAGTACTCTTCCAGTGTCCCGCAGTCCTGGATCTGCAGCGGCTCCGAGACCGTCCCCCTCTTCTCGTCTGCTCTCCGGATCAGCTTCATGAGATCGCTCTCCGGATCCAGCGCATAGATATCCCCGAGAAGGGCCGTATGCCCGGTTCTGCCTTCACAGAGCGGCAGCACGTCCATCATGGCTTTTCGCAGCTTCTGGTCGGGCGTAGGGCCGGTCTTCTGCATGATGGGATCCATCCAGCATTTCACGAAGACAATGCTCGGAAATCTCTTTTCCAGTTCCCTGTAGACATAGCCCATGTCGCACCCCATAAAGTGGTGCAGGCACACCGGGAAGACCAGGACTGCCTTGGGAAGCCCTTCCTCGCCTCGCTTCTGACGAATCTTGCCCAGCACGTCCGTGATCCCTTCCAGCGTGATCTCTTCCAGGTTCCCGCCCTGCATGTCCTTCTCCTCGAGAACGACGCAGGAAAAGCGCTCGATCGCGTTCATCTCCGCCGCCGTCATCACGACGCCCCGCATGCAGTTGTCCGAACAGATGTAGATCTGGTGGGCCTGCGGCATCAGCATGCCGATGTGGACGATGTTCCAGGTCTCGTGGACGGGCGCGTTGAACTCCAGTCCCGCCGTAAACGGAGCCGGAAAGGAGGCCTCTCCGATGGGAATCCTGGCAGGATTTCCGGACAGATCCGAGAGGGAGCACTCTTTTGCCCCGCCAAAAGATCGTTCAGCGGCCGGATACTGAATTTGGCAGTCCCGCGCGATCCTGTCCGCGAGATCCCTGTAGGCGGCCGCCATGTCGGAGTCCGGAAAGGCTTCCATGACAGTGGTGCCCTGCTCTTCCGCCTCCTGCACCGTCTCGGACCGCTCCAGCCGGCCGATCACCTCCGTGTGCAGGTCCTCTGCCAGCTCCTGCACCTTCTCCTCTTCTCGCTTTACATTCCGGCGGTTGAGGATCAGTCCGCCCAGCTGCGCGTACCCTCTTTCTTTGAACCCCTGCACGGCCAGGCCGATATTGGCGGCCGCGTAGATGGCCATGTTCTCCCCGGATGTCAGGACGTAGACTCTGTTGGCGAATCCCTCCCGCATGGGCATGGCGAATCCGCCGCAGACCACATCGCCCAGGACGTCATAGAGAATGATATCCGGCCTGTATTTTGCCAAAATATCCTTGTCCCGCAAGGTCTCCAGCGCCGTGATGATTCCGCGGCCCGCGCAGCCCTGCCCGGGCGTAGGCCCGCCGGCCTCCGCGCAGATAATCCTGCCTCCGCCTTCGGTCTCGCGTACGCAGATCACGTCCTCGAGAGCAAACGGCTCCCTCCTTCGTACCATCTCCATGACAGTCGGAAGCTCTGCTCCGCCGCGAAGGCTCAGCGTGGAGTCCGCCTTGGGATCGCAGCCGATCTGCAGCACGCACATGCCGCGCTCCGCCCAGTAGCGGGATAAGTTTGAAACGGTCGTCGATTTCCCGATGCCGCCTTTGCCGTAAAAAGCTATTCTGATCATTCTGTCTCCGTTACTAAATTTGCGTTATCAGATCTCCGTTTTGGTGATCACATTGGAATAGGCCGTCTTGGCACTGGTGCCCGGAAGCCTTCCGATCCGGCCCGACAGGGCGCTGATCTTCTCCTGCGGCGCGTCCACGGCGACACTGATGATATTGATGCCCTTGCTCCTGTAGGGGATGCCCATTCTGCCGATCACGTACCCGCGGTATTCGTGAAGGATCTCATTGATCTTCTGCGCGGCGTCCTCGTTCTCCACGATGATCGAGATCACCGCCACTCTCGTCTCTATGCTCATACCGGTCCCTCCGAAAGTCACTTCAGCAGATTCTGGGAAGCAGCTCATTTCCGGGCTGGGGAAGGAGCGTTTGCGCCCCGATCTCTGTGGTCATGGTCACTCTTCCGGGCATCTGATCCGTGATCCGGCCGATCATAGCCGCGCCCTCGGTATATTTGCAGGCCCGGAGTGTCTCCAGCAGAAGCTCCGCGCTCTCCTCGGGACAGATCATTACGAGCCGGCCTTCGCAGGCCAGATACAGCGGCTCCAGGCCCAGCAGTCCGCAGACGCCCTTTACGGCCGGATCGACCGGGATGGCCGCCGCTTCCAGGTTCACGCCGACGCCGCTCTGCGCCGCGATCTCGTAGAGAACGGTGCCTACGCCGCCTCTTGTGGCGTCTCGGATGACGTGGATCTCGGGGACAGCGGTCAGGGCAGCCTGTACCGCTCCCGAAAGGGGCGCGCAGTCGCTGGTGACGTCCGCCTCAATCCCGTAGTCCTCTCTCTCGAGAAGAATCGTGCAGCCGTGTCTTCCGATGTCGCCGGTCACAATGACGGCGTCGCCGGGCTTTGCCAGCGCACCGGAGGTGCGAATGCCCTCGGGAATGATGCCGACACCCGTCGTGTTGATGAATACGCCGTCCACCTGTCCCTTTCCGGCGACCTTGGTGTCACCTGCTACGATCTTCACGCCCGCTTCCGCGGCCGTCTTCTCCATGGCGGCGGCGATCTCCTCGAGCTGATCCATGGGAAAGCCCTCTTCGATGACAAATCCGCAGGTGAGATATTTGGGCACGGCGCCCATGCAGGCCAGGTCGTTGACCGTGCCGCAGATCGAGAGCTTGCCGATATTGCCGCCCGCAAAGAAGGCCGGAGATACGATGAAGCCGTCCGTGGACATGGCGATCTTTCCCTTCTCGACATCGATCACGGCCGCGTCGTCCGCCGTAAAGAGCGGGTTCTGAAAATGTGCCTTGAAGACGCGGTCGATCAGCTCGGAGGTCTGCTTGCCTCCGGCGCCGTGCGCCAGTGTTACTGTATCGCTCTTACTCATCTCATTCTCCTCCATACAGATAGAAAGCCGAACAGGCGCCCTCTCCGGATACCATACAGGCTCCGATGGGGTGCTCGGGCGTGCAGACTTTGCCGAAAACCTTGCAGTCGGAGGGCAGGCATTTGCCCTGCAGGACCTCCCCGCATCGGCAGGCGGGATTGCTCTTTCCCTCCACTTTGGGCAGATTGAATTTGATCCTCGCGTCAAACTGCGCGTAGGAATCTCTCAGTTTCATGCCGGAGAGCGGAATCTCGCCGATTCCTCTCCACTCGCTGTCGCAGGGCTCCATCATAGAGTCCACAAGGCGGACCGCCGCCGGCTGCCCCTGGGGCCTGACCACTCTGGGGTAACAGTTGACGAAGAAAGGCTCCCCCTTCTCGAATTTGGTCACTGCCACGGCCAGTGCCGTCACGAGCTCCGCCGCCGTAAACCCTGCGCAGACGCCGCTCACGCCGCGCGCCGCCAGCTCCTCGCAAATCCCCGTTCCGACGATCGCGTGCACATGACCGGGATACAGGTACAGGTCCGTGCTGTCCTTCATGGCCTCATAGGCTCCGGGCATGGTCTTATTGGCGGTCAAAACAGAGAAATTCTCCACTCCCTTCTCCTGCGCCGACTGTACCGCCAGGCACACGGAAGGTGTCGTGGTCTCAAAGCCTACTGACAGAAAGACCACCTGCTCCTGCGGATGAGCGGCCGCGTAATCCACCGCGTCCGCCGGGGAATAGACGACCTGTACTTTGGCCCCTTCGCCGCGCGCCTTCTGAAGGCTCGATGACGTGCCAGGCACCCGCACCAGATCGCCGAACGTGCAGATCGTGCAGCCGTGTTCGAGGGCCAGAAGCAGCGCCTCGTCGATAAAAATGACCGGCGTCACGCAGACCGGACATCCCGGCCCGGAGATCAGGCGAATGTTCTTCGGCAATATTTTGCGGATGCCCAGGCGGAAGATCTCGTGGGTGTGCGTGCCGCACACCTCCATGATCCGCACTTCGGGTCCGCTGTAATTCTTGAGAATGTCCAGCGCGCTCTTTTTCTTGTCGCCGGCCGTATTTGTGCTGTTCTGACTCATAAATACGCCTCCAGAAGATCCTGCGTCTCCGACTGGTCATCACCGGTGATCTTGGAAATAGCGGCTCCCGCGTGAACCATGACGTAATCGCCCGGCTCCAGATCTTCAAGGAGCTGCGCGGAGACCTGCCTCTTTGCTCCGCTGGCGTCTACAAGCGCCGTACCGTTCTCATTGATCTTGACTACTCTCGCAGAAAGTCCTACACACATATTTTCCTCCTTACAGTGCTCTATCTAATACTCTCTGCTGGGCGGCCACCGCCTGCCCCAGCGCAATTCCTCCGTCATTAGGCGGCACCAGATGATGAATCAGCACCCGGAAGCCCCGCCTCTCCAGCCCTTTTTTGACCAGATCCAGCAGAAGCCTGTTCTGGAAGCACCCGCCGCTCAGGGCCGCCGTTCCGACTCCGTTTTCCTTGCGGATCTCACAGCATGCCTCGATGATCTGATCCGCAAGCCTTTTGTGGAAGAGAAAGGCCAGCTTGTCCGGTTCTTCTCCCCGCAGTCTTCCCAGCGTGATCTCTCTGACGATTGCTTCCGTGGGAAGGATCAGCCTTCCGTCTTCGCTTTTGCTCACAGTCTCCGCGTTTTCATTCCACGCAGAAGAAACTGCCGATTGCCCATCGCCGGGTTCGGATTTCCCGACCGCTTTCTCATACCGCTCGGCGGCAAATTCCAGTGCCATGGAGGCCTCCCCTTCGAAGGTGGAATGCCTGCAGATCCCGCAGATCGCGCTCACGGCGTCAAACAGCCGTCCCGCACTTGTGGATGTCACCGCGTTGAGTCCTCGGTCCGCCATTTTTCTCAGGACGGCCGCCTCCTGCTCAGTGCACAGTTCGAGCTCTTTTATGACCCTGCCGGCATCAGCCAGCGGCGAGTCCGCCTCTTCTGCCTTACCGATGCTGTGCAGCATGGAAACCGCGATCCTCCATCCGTCCCGGGAGGACAGATCGCCGCCCACCTGTACAAAGGGCCTTATACTGGCTGCCCTGTCAAAAGATCGATAGTCCGCAGTCAGAATCTCTCCGCCCCAGATTGTCCCGTCCGTTCCGTATCCGGTTCCGTCCATGGACACGCCGATCACGCGTTCCGAAAAGTCGTTTTCCGCCATACAGCTCAGGATATGTGCGTAGTGGTGCTGCACCCGCACGACGGGAAGCAGTCCGCCTCCCTGTTCCCTGCCGATCTTCTCCGCCAGCTCCAGGGCCGTTGTTACTGAGTTGTATCGGGGATGCATGTCGCAGGCGATGACCTGCGGCGTCACTTCCAGGAGCCGCGCATATCTCTCTGTCGTCTCCTCCAGCGCCTTAACGCTGCGAAGGTCCGCCAGGTCTCCGATATAGGAAGACGGATAGAAAAGTCCCCCTGTTCCGATGCAGAATGTATTCTTCAGTTCTCCGCCGATAGCCAGAATTCCTGTGCCGCTTCCTTCTCCCACGCTCTCGCCCCATGCGGACAGCATGTAAGGGAGCGGCGCGTAGCCCCTGGATCGGCGGATCATATAGGGCTCGTCGTCATAGAAATCCATGACCGAGTCGTCCGCCCGGATCCGGATCTTCCGGTCGTGGGACAAAATACAGTCGCACAGATTCCCGAGCTCCTGCAGTGCCTCGCTGTCATCCCTGCAGATAGGGGCGCCCGACACATTGCCGCTCGTCATGACAAGGCAGTCCGGCATTTTGATCTCATCTGTGTAATCAAACAGTAATAGCTGTACCGGCGCATACGGGAGCATGACGCCGACTGTCGGATTTCCCGGCGCAATAGAGGGACACAGCCTTCCTTGCGGCCTTTTCTCCAGCAGGAGAATCGGCTTCTGGTGCCCGGTGAGGATCTCCTTCTGCCGCTCACTGATCACGCACTCCCGCTCCGCGACCGCCTCATCCCGCATCATGACGGCAAAGGGCTTGACCGGCCTGGTCTTTCTTGCCCGCAGCTTTGCCACCGCTTCTTCGTTGGTCGCGTCGCAGCAGAGGTGAAAGCCTCCGATTCCTTTGATCGCCGCGATTCCGCCCTCGGCGATGATCCTGCGCGTCCTTGTGATTGCCTCTCTCCCCCGCACCGATTCTTCGCCGGCCAGATAGACCTGCGGCCCGCATTCATTGCAGCACACGGGCTGCGCGTCATAGCGCCTGCTCGAGGGAGAGTGATACTCCTGCGCGCACTGCGGACACATGGGAAACATCTTCATACTGGTCCGCTCTCTGTCATAAGGAAGCGCATCCAGAATCGTCAGGCGCGGCCCGCAGCAGGTGCAGTTAATGAACGGGTGCAGATACCGTCTGTCCGACGGATCATAGAGCTCCGCCTTGCACTCCTCGCAGATCGCGATATCCGGCGAGATGAAGATTTCTCCCTTGGTTTTGGCACTCTCGATGATCTCGAAGGAGTCAAAAGAGCGCCCCGAATCGTCCGCATTTCGGACATCCGTCTTGAGGACCGCCGCTCTTCTCGGCGGCTTCTTCTCCAGCAGATTCACAAAATTCTGCGTCTGCTCCTCGCTTCCCTGTGCAAAGATCTCCACATAGGGTCCCTTGTTACAGACCGAGCCCGTGATTCCCGCAGTGGCCGCGTGGCGCGCGACCGTGGGACGAAAGCCCACTCCCTGCACTATGCCGTATACTTTGATTCTCAGTGTTCTTGTCGTATTTTCGATCATAATTTACCTGACACCGCAAAGTGGGGAAGATCCGCAAACACCCCGTCAAAATATCGCCCGACCAAAGGAATCATGACAGGATCCGCTATGATCATGTCGTAACCTCCTCTGCGAACGGCTTCGGCGATGTCAGACTCCTCTCTGAGCTGCAGGTCGCCGTCACCGCGCAGTTCTTCTTTCATCATGAACCAGGAGGCGGCGTCCACCTTGGCTGCTCCGAGTTCCAGGAGCGCTTCCCTGCAGGAATTTGCTGTCACCTGTTCGTAAACAACTAGGATCTTCTTTCCGCTGACGCCTGTCTTTGACACGCTATCCTTATCAACTGCAGGCAGTTTTGAGACGATCTCCCGGATCTTCTTCTCCGCGAGCGGGTTGTGAAAGCGCAGCGCTGTTCCATATTTTGCCGCCAGTCTCTTCGCGGCCTCATAGCCCGAGACCGTCACGACAATGACCTCGCTAAGGCTCTGAGGATCCGCAAAAGAAAGGACGCCGTCCTCCCTGCTTCCGAAAATAACGGCCTGCTTTCCGGTCATCTTTTCGGCCTCTTCCCTGAGCGCCGCAAAATCCGCAAAGCCGCTCAGGTCCATATATTGGGCACCCAGAATGCCGATCCGATCGCGGGACTTCTCCGTCTCATCCGTTTTCCGGGCGAACCCGATTTTCTCAAATTTTTCAAACAGCGCCAGATACGCCTTCTCGACGCCTCTGTCATAATACTCCATGCCGTCGCAGGCGATCCCGATGCAGGGAAGGCCTGTCTTCTTCTTGGCCATCCTCTCCAGGGCCTTGAAATCCGTCCCGATGACAGCCGGTACCGGCGTTCCGACGATCGCGGTAAAGGCGGGATCTTTCTCCGTGCCATCCCGCAGCAGAGCTGCCGTATCCGCCAGTTTCGCGATCAGGCGGTCGTCCCGCCCCAGGATTGCGTCCATATCGCGAAGTCCCGCACTGAAGACGGCGCTTCTCTCGCGGAACCAGCGCGGCTCATCAAATCCGCAGATATTGCCTGTGCATCCGCCCGCGTCGCAAATCACGGTGATTCCGCCCAGCTCGTAGAAGACGGAGACCGCTCCCGACTGGTCCGGGGCGAAAGGTGTGAGTACGCCCCGATAGCCCTTGGGCGGCTGATTTTCGCTTACCGGGCGAAGATCCGCCTTCGTATTTTGCGTGCCTGTGCTGTCGGCGTCACTGTTTTGGCATCCGGCGCCCGTGCCTGTGCCGATCCTTCTGACAAGCGCTCCGGCGTCCTCCTGTTCTCCCAGCTGCACCAAAGACCCATAGAGGTCTTTTCTCCCGCTTCGCGCGGTCTCATAGAGCGCCTCAAAAAACTGTTTTATCCCCATAAATCCGAAGGGCTGTTTATCCTGTCCCCACTGCAGGCAGGCGGCTCCGGGGTGATACCATCCCGCGTCGCGCCCCAGTGCTATGTGCAAGCCTCCCTCCGGCTCTGCGGAGTCTTCCTCATACAGAAGCATGGAAGGCGCCAGGTTGGAATACACCTTCGTCTCAGGGCTCAGCACAGCGAGGTGCCGGATATAGCGATAGGAATCCGTCGTCAGCGTCCCGAAGATCTCCCTGATGGCGAAACCGTACCGGACCAGTGCCAGCGCAAGCTCGAAAGGATCTGCGTTGATGGCCTCTCCTACGCTGAAGACCGCGTCCGGATAGTCCTCCCTGAACTTCTTCATGGCCGCCTTGGCCTCATCTCTGTACGCCTCGTAGTCAAAGCGGACGCCCAGCGCCGCTCCAAACGCGTCGTACTGCGCGGCGATTCGGTCAATCTGGTACAGTCTCATCAGTTCAATGGAAGGAATCCCCAGCTTCTCCTCGAGATCTCCCGCGGCCGGCCTGGCCTCCGGATTAAGGACCAGGTTAAAGTTCGCCTCCGCCATCTTCTGAAATTCTTCGAAATCCGGACAGGAAGAGACTTCCCGGATCTTTTTGACTCCGATCTGCCGGAGCAGGTCTCTTAGCTCACTCTTTTCATCGACAGGGGCAAAATAGCCCATAATATTGACGCTGTCCGCCTTCTTTTTCATCGGTTCCAGCAGCGAGTAGATGGACTGTCTCACATGGACCATGGGCGGCTTTCGGCCTTCTCTTGTCAGCGCGTACATATAGCAGGGGCGAACGCGGATGCCGTCCAGCATTTTCTCGGCTTTCCTGCAGACTCGCTCCATATCCGTTCCCAGGAGCGCGTCCACACAGGTGATGCAGATCATGATGACAGAAGGCTTCTTCTCCAGACTCTCTGCCAGTTCACACACCGCCTTGGGTATGCGGCGAAGGTGCCTTCCGGTGACAAGGTCCGTCTCATCCATGGTCAGATAGAAAAAGCGGTTCTCGTATCCCTTCAGCGTGCTTATGGACGAAGTATTTCTCCCGCAGCAGCCGGGCGATACGATCAGCATGACCGATCCGGGGACCGACAGGCCGGCTCTCTTGACGCCGAAGCCTTCCGCGCCCGGCGAATTGAAAGAAAGGGTCGCCGGTGAACTGTAGATCAGATGTGTGGAGGACTTCATATCCTCCGGGATCGAATCCCTTCCTCTCTCCCATAATTCACTGACTGTATAACTTTTTGCTCTGTTCATATTGTTTTCTCTTCCTGCTCGATCAGCTCCCGCGCCAGCTCAAGGAAGCACTTACTGACTTCCAGCTCCGGATCTCCCTCGATCACTGTTTTGCCCTGGTCTTCAAAGCGGATAATGTCGTCGCTCCTCGGGATTCTCGCCACAATGGGAAGCCCCTTGGACGCCGCGAATTCTTCCACTTTTCTGCTCTCGCCCTCTACATTTCTGCTGTTGAGAATGATGCCTTCCACTCTGGCATAGCTTCGGTCCTCGAAATTGCGGACCGCCGTGCAGATATTGTTCGCCGCATAGAGCGCCATCTTCTCGCCGGAAGTGACGATGAGGACTTTTTGGGCATATCCTTCCCGGATCGGCGCCGCAAATCCGCCGCAGACCACATCTCCCAGGACATCGTACAGAACGACGTCCGGGCGGTAGGTCTCGAAGAGGCGAAGGTCCTCCAGGAGGCTGAAAGTTGCGATGATCCCTCTGCCTGCACATCCGAGTCCCGGGGTGGGGCCCCCTGTCTCAATGCACAGGATGCCGCCGTATCCTTCCCTGGCGATCTGGTCGATGGACTCCGGATCTTCATCTTTCTCGCGAAGATAGTCCATGACAGGCTGCAGAGGTTTCCCTCCCAGCAGGTTGATGGTGGAATCCGCCTTGGGATCACATCCGATCTGGATCACTCTTTTGCCCAGATAGGCGAAAGCGGCCGCCAGGTTGGAGGTCATTGTGGACTTTCCTATGCCGCCTTTTCCGTATATCGCAATTTTGATCATCATTACCTCCAGGGTGCTGAATAATAACAAATAAAGAGCCCTTCCACCAAACCGGTGAAAGAGCTCATAAACAATCCAAACAGACACTCGCAGAACGAAGCATCCCCGCATTGGGACCAATTCAGGGCAAATGACGCTTCTCCTGCCTTATAGTCGTATAAGTACTTTACTATTTGCGCTCTTCCAGGTCGGACAATACTTTCCTGTCAGAATCTTTTATTTTTTAGTTTTACTCTACTGAGTATACTACATATTCGATGCCCGTGTCATTCATTCCGCTGACTTCGAACACATACTCTCCGTTCTCATACATAAAATCGAAATCGTAGTCGAAGGTTCCGGAGAGGCTGGCCTCGCCGAGCTGCGCCTGCACTTCGCTGGCCGGCGTTCCCCAGGTAAATCCGCAGGGAAGCTCCAATGCGGGGAGCTTGGGCTCGGCGCCGTCCTTGCCCTTGCCTTTCGTGATATAGATGCCCGTCATGGGAAGGTCGGAGAGCATAACTTCCGAATCGGAGTAGTTGCCGAATTCCGCCTTGACGATGACGTCGTCGTCCGTGAAATCGGGACTGGTCATCTTTGCCGTGACCGCCTCCATGGGAGCCATGCTCTTGGTGGAAGGATCCCCGTCATATTCTAAGGTGAGGGTCCATTTTCCGAGCTTCATCCCGCTTATTTCGATCGGGAACTGCAGATCCATGCCGTCGAACTTCATAGCGCCGTCAAGGACATCATTGAGGTTCTGCGTGGACTGCTTTGCTTCTTCCTCTTCCTTCTTATTCTCTTCTTTTTCCTTTTCCGCCTCGGTGTTGGCCTCGGAGACCTCAGGCTTTTCGATCACATCTTTTTCCTTTTCCGCGGTAGAAGCGGCGGGCGCCTGTTCCTTGCCCGCGTCCTGCGCCTCCGTCTCCTTTTTGGAGGTGCTCTGCGCGGCGTCATCCGCCTTTACGACTTCTTCCGATTTAACCTCTTCGGGGTTGATCGGTTCCTGTACCGTGCTCGCGGCCGCTGCGCTCTCCTGAGTCTCCTGCGGGGCCGTCTCTTCTTTGGCCGTCGTCTGGGCCGGCTCAGCGGACGATCCGCAGCCGTATGCCCCTGCCGTGAGCGCCAGCGCCAGAATCACCGCAGCGGTTTTCTTCCATTTCATTCCATAACCTTTTCTGATCACTTTTTCCTCCATATCGAAGCGCCTTGCGCTGAGATACGCGAGGAGAATTTCACATTTCAAAGTCTGTCGTATATGGACTTTGAAATTGTGTATTCTCCGATGCGATCTGCAAGGTTTGTGGCGCTTCGGCACAAACCTTGCGAGTGAAAAATCAGCTCATCAGAGTGATTTTTCACTCTTCCTCCCAAAATGTCGTTCATACGGGATTATGACCAAATCCCCTGAACCTTTCCATGGTCCTGCAGTACCGGTCATACAGAAAGGACCCGGTCTTTCCGGCCTCCGGAAATGCTTCCTCCGGAATCTCAAGGATACAGGACTCATAAGCGTTGATGATGACCGCGCCCGACGGATGCTCTCTTTTCCGCTCGAATCCCCGGCTGTAGTTCTTGTGTACATGCCCGTGCAAAAGATAGAGCGGCCTGACTTTCGTGAGCAGCTCATTGAAGCAGACGAAACCTCTGTGCGGAAGATCTTCAAGATCCCCATAGCCGGCAGGCGGCGCATGAGTGACGAGAAGATCGATCCCGCCGGTAAATCGGGCTTTTCGATAGAGCTTTCTGACGCGCGCAGCCATTTCTTTCTCGGTGTACATGTCAGGACTTTCCTTGTATTTCATCGATCCGCCCAGTCCCGCGATCCTCATTCCTCTGTGATTATATATCATATTTTCGATGCAAATGCACCCACCCGGAGGATTTTTATCATATCCCGAGTCATGATTTCCGCGGATATAGAGCAGCGTGCAGTTTCCGAGCGTCACCAGAAACTCGAGATAACGGGAACTGAGGTCTCCGCAGGAAATGATCAGTTCTACTCCCTCCAGTTTGTCCGGCGAGAAATAATCCCATAAAGATTTACTTTCTACGTCCGCGATCACAAGAACCTTCACGACCGTTCTCCTTTAAGATTTGTTCTTTACTCCTGATACTTTTACAGTCTTTACTATGGAGTCATACAATTCCCAGGTCTCGGGGATATCGCCGATCACATTGTCGCAGAGCCAGTCCATCGTGATGATTTCCTTGTCGGTCAGAGCCGGTGAGCCCGGTCCCTTGAGGACGCCCGTCTGCGTGTGAATCTCCCCTTCAAAAGGATTTACCGCATTTGTCATGACAGTGCGCCGCAGCGTTGTCAGCGCCTTTCCGGATGCATAGGGAAGATCATCGGAGAGAATAATGTCAATGACGCCCGCGGCCATTCCCCACCAGTAATTTACCGCTTTTCCTCTGGCGTCGGCTTTCCGCGTATCCAGGGAACCGTCAATGAGCTTTCGAATGATCTGTTCGTAGTAAGCGCCCCACTGATAGACGGGTGCCGCGAGGTTATCCACCTCCTGCTGCTCTCTTACGCTTCCGTCCGGCCTGAGTGAACCCGCTTCGTGGATTCTGTAGAGACCGTACTTTCTTGACGGATCACTCGGCTTTATAAAATCGATTCCGGAGATGATCCTGCATCCGCTTTCGATCAGCTCTTTCTCCCAGTCGCTCCCTTTTTTGGAGGCCCACACCAGCTTGATCCTGGCATAGGGATCGAACCAGGCCGCTCCGAGCGCGAAAGCGTTGATGTTGGCAATGCCGCCGTAGATCGGATAGTCCGCGCGGTACCCGATCATATGGTTCTCCGCAAGAGATGCGGCAAGGCACCCCATGAGGAACTTCGCCTCATACATCCTCGCATAATAGGTGGGAACGGAATTCAGGGACTGATTGACCGAACAGTTCATGATCCTCATATCCGAGTATTTGATCGCCGCCTTGAGGCATTCCTCCATCATAGCCGGAGAAGTCGCGAACACAATGTCATTTTCGTCGGCGCTGCAGGCCTCAAACGCCTCTTCCAGTTTTGCCGGGGAATCGCAGTTCTCGTACTTGAGTGCTTCCACGGCGCCGCCAAACTTCTCTACAAGTTCGTTGGCTCCCAGTTCGTGCCCGTAGACCCAGCTGGACTCCTCGGCGCTGCGATCGAACAGGAACGCGGCGCGGATCGGCTTGCCGGAGTACGCACTGGTGATCTTGAACAGCGTCTTCACGCCGCTTCCCCTGCCCACCTCTTCCGGGCTGCGCACCAGTTCAATACTGTCTTCGCTCGTCCTGGCGATATACTCATTTCTCAGTTTCTGGATCTTGTTTTTGATCAGATTCTCCGAGTCATAGAGGAGACTGTCCAGGTCAAAAACCTCAAGGTAGAGCAAAAAAGCGTCGCCCACAGTCAGTCCCTGCCTTACGGCGTGGCTGGACTTATAACAATCGGTGAAGATTGTGAAGGCGGACCGGAGATCTTCAATCAGTTCATCGGGCCAGGCTTTTTCCAGGTCCTGCCCGAAATGCTCCGCGAGTTTTTTATAAGATCCCACTTTCGAAAATGTGATCTGGAACAATCCCGTCACATTGTAGAAATCAATATATTCGTAATAAATCTTGGAACTCGGATCTTCTGTCTTGGGCGGAAGAATGCGGATCACATGAGCGGGTATAGAGACATAGCCTATGAGCTTGGAGACGGAAACTCTCTTGTTTCCCTCCTCCACATAGAACTTGTTCATATACTCATAGACCTTGATGGGATCGCGAATTCCCTCTTCCAAGGCAGAGTCGTAAAGGGAAGCCCATTTCATGGCAAATTCGCTGCCGCGCTCGACCAGCGGCATGAAATTGCAGGCGAAAGCGTTCTGTCTTCCGACGGTTTTGGTGCCGGCGATCATATCCAAGGGAATCTCTTTGATTCCCAGTTCTCTGATCGGCATCTTATCTATGTTCTGGACCATTGAATCGAGCGCAGGAAGATAGGGGTACTGTCCTGACATCACAGCTCTGCGATAGGCCCGGTCTCCCTCTTTTTTGGCGCGTTCATAATCGTTCTGCATGGTATTTTCCTCTCTGTAAACAGTAATTGTTAAAATTATACATAACTTCCCCGCAAACGAAAATGTCAGAATTGCCAAATCCGTGAACGGATTTTTTATATTTAAACTTTATTTAAGATTACGGTGGTATTTTCAGTATAGATTCATTAATCAGCCGAACGGGATGCATCTGCATTCGTTCTCCATAAAAATGCGCGGTCAAGGTCTAACTCCCTTGGCCGCGCTCTTTTTGTTTTCTGATTCAAGGCTCGCAGAGCGAGCCGCCGCGCCGCGTGCGGGCTGCCCATTGGCAGCATCTTCCTTTCCGCACGCGTGTGCATCATATAACTCAACGGGTGAAATCCCCTTTGAGTTATTCAGAGTTCGACTCCTGAGACTCTTTCGCGTTCTCTTCCGCGTCCGCTTCCTCAGGCTCCTCCTCTGCCGCCTTTTCAGGCTCCGCTTCCTGTTTCTGCTCTCCTTCCGGCGCCTGTGCCGCTTCCGCCGCACCGCTTGTGTCCGCCGCCGCGCTTCTTGAAAGCCCGCTAATGTCCAGAACCGCAATTTCCGGAGGATTATTGAACCTGGGAATCGGATTCTCCCTTGAGAAGAGCTTTCCGGGAGCACTCAGTCCGCTCGTGATGAACAGATTCACGTCTCCTTTTTGGTACATACCGTGAATATACTCGGGGAAATACCCCTGGGAGCCGCCGAAGACCCCGCCGTAGTGCGGGAGCACCACCAGTCCGCCCAGACTGTTTCCGCTCACGACTAAATCGACCTTCCAGGTATCGCAGGCGTCCGCGTAGACGAAGCTCTCGGGTCTGCTTGACAGCATGATCTTGAACCGGTCGGTATTCTGGTAATCGGTCAGGAACTTATAGGTGCTCTCATAGCGCCTCTTGACTTTGTGGTCGAGCCCCGTCATCTCATAGGCGTTGTTGTACATTCCTCCGATTCGAGTGTCGATCCCGTACAGGCTCACGTCGGCGTATTCTTCGTTTAGAACGACAGCGCCTGCCTCGGTGAGCGCTTCGCGAAGTCCATCGGTCTGTCCGTCCGCCGTGTGGCTCCTGACATACTTGAGCTCCTGCTCGCCGTAAGAGTAATAGACGGGCGCAACCTGAGAGAGTCTCTTTATAAGATCCGTGAGAGGCGTGATATCACCTGCGTCTGCCGTGATCATGTTGCCGCCGATCAGAATCGCATCGGGGGAAGTGTCCGCGGCTCTGTCCGCGATCACGCCGTTTCCTCCCTCGAAAACGTATCCGAACAGATCAGAGATCACAACAAAGCGGAGCGACTCCTCGCCTTCCGCTTCCTTCGTGTAAAAATAGTGTACCTCCGGATTGCTATAGGAGCGCCGGATCATCCAGCTGGCCGGGATTCCTATGACCAGAGCCAGTATCAGTAAACGAAATATAAAACCAAAAAACTTTCTTATCATTCAACCTGCCTTTTAATTCTATAACGGAAAAGTCTCCGCCAGAGTCTTCCACTCTCTGTCCCTGCCGCTGAGGATCAGCGCAGTGCCGTCTTCCATACAATACTTGTCCGGACAGGCGTTTCCCGGATAGTCACCGCGAATCCCCGGCCACCGGATCCCGATTGCCGGGTCGTTCCAGGCAATACCGCCCTCATCTCCGGGGTGGTAAAAATCCGTCACTTTATAGCAGAACTCCGCGACATCGCTCAGGACCAGAAAACCGTGTGCAAAACCTTCGGGGATATACATCTGCTTGCCGTTCTTTTCCGAGAGAATATCCCCGAACCACTGTCCGTAGGTGCGGCTACCGCTTCTGAGATCCACCACCGCGTCGAAGACTTCTCCCTTGATGACCCTGACGAGCTTCCCCTGCGGGTGCTCAATCTGGAAATGAAGACCGCGCAGCACTCCTTTGACAGACATGCTCTGGTTGTCCTGGACAAAGATCATGTCCAGGCCGGCTTCTCTCATATCTCTCAAATTGTAGGTTTCCACAAAATAGCCGCGCTCGTCGCCATGTCTGGTCGGTTCAATGATATACAGCCCATCGATCGGCGCTTTTGTAACTTTGATCTGTCCCATAACGGTCCTTGCTTATTCTGCTCCTTCGTGTCTGAGTACAACGCCTACTGTCTTAAACAGAATCTTGAAATCCAGCCAGATGCTCCAGTTCTGGATATACTCGCGGTCCAGGCGGACCACCTCCTCAAAGTCGGTGATATCACTTCGTCCGCTGATCTGCCAAAGTCCCGTGATCCCCGGCTTGATGCTCATCCTGACTCTGTGGTGAAGGTCATATTTCTCCCACTCGTCCAGCGTCGGAGGTCTTGTGCCCACAAGGGACATGTCTCCCTTGAGGACGTTCCAGAACTGAGGGAACTCATCGAGAGAGGTCCTTCTGATAAAGTTGCCGATCCCCATGGGCTTTCCGTTCTTGTCCTTCTTCTCCGATCCGATGATTCTGGGGTCATCGTCCATCTTGAACATCATGCCGTCGGTGATCTTATTCTGCTCCATCAGCGCTTTTTTGCGCTCCTCGGCATCCATGTACATGCTTCGGAACTTGTACATGTAGAACTGTTTGCCGTTCTGGCCGACTCTTTTTTGCTTGAAAAAGATCGGGCCCGGAGACTGAATATAGATAATGGGCGCTATAAATATAAAGATGATTCCCGTGAGAATGCATCCCACGATTCCGCCGGCGATATCCATGATCCTCTTGCAGACGATCTGCCTGGTGGAGACGATCTTGAGGCTGTTGGTCAGCACTCTGTAAGTTCCGATCTTGGAGACCTCCTGCATGCCGTCGGAATGGGCATTCAGTGCTTCCAGACAGTAATGGACCGTGATGCCCATCTCCATGATCGCGTCGATCATGGCCATGGGATACGGCATATTTTCGGGCTGATAGACGAGGACCTCATCCACCCAGTTCTTGCGGATCTCGTTGATGATGTCCGTCTCTCTCCCCATCGTAGGGATGTCGCGAATGGTCTCGCCGGAGCACTCCTTGTCCATCAGGTAGATGCCTGTGATCTTGTAGTCGTGAAAGCTGTTGTCCAGCAGGTTCCTCACGACCTCACCTGCCAGTGTCGAAGAGGTGGCCAGCATAAGGGACCGGCGTCCCTCCTTGATCTTGACGGAGTTGAAGATCCTCTTTTTGTTCAGGAGCCTGACAAAATAGGAGCCGAACAGGAACAGGACGCACATGATGCCGGTGGACATTCTCGAGATCAGGTACATCATCTGGTGATGGGCCATGAACAGGAAAAGGAAGTCCAGCAGCATGAAACTCACTTCGAACCGGAAGGTCGCCATAAACTCTTCCACCCGGTTTCTTCTGAGAATATTCTTGTAGCTGTTGGTAAACAGAGCCACAAGGAGCTGACAGAAAACGAGCAGTACTGCCTGGTATCTGTAAAGATATGTGTCGTAGGGATTCTCGAATCCCACCCATATCCAATAACTCAAAATGAAGCAGATCTGAAGCACGACAATATCGAGAACGATAAAGTCGATGTGCTTAAACCAGCCTCTCAATTCTTTTTTATGCATAATACCAATCCACGCCTTTAGTTAAATCCGAAAATTTCACGGGCAATACTATAGGCCGCAGCTACCACCGCAGCTCCCGCTTTACCGGGAAGATGGACCGCCGCGCCGAAAGGTCCCCTCTTAAGTTTCATATAAAGATCGTGATTCTTCTGTTTCAGGTACTCCCAGAGCTTGTCCTTGATCGCGATCTTTTCCTCATCCTGCGAAATGATCGCCAGAACCGAGGTGATCGTCGTGATGATCTCAAGGTAATTGTACATGTATTTGTACAGATGGCTCTTCTTCTCGATCCTTCCGTCTCTGACGGAGTCCGAAAAATAGTCGTACATGATCCGGTTGACCTTGGCCTGCTGGTCGAGGCGCCTGATCATGACCTCCTGGTTGACGGACTGATCGTCTCTTCCGATATAATAGTAATAGAAATTGACGTCCAGATAATACATGTTCTTCACGCTGGGCATGGGATTAAACACATAAATATTATCCACGTAGAAGCAGTGCTCGGGCAGACGAAGCCCGCACTCCCTCAGAAGCTCTGTCCGGTAGATCACAGAGTGCATGAGGATATACTGCCCCTTCTTAAAATGTCTCGTCTCATCCCAGGTAAACATCCTGTTCACGGGAAGGGCGCTGCGATACTGCATCACTTTCTTGTGAGCCTGCCCTTCCTTATCGTATACAAAATTGCTGATGAGCAGATCAATCTTCTCCTCAGCGTCTTTATATTCTCTTAACTTATCCAAAATAGTGCGAAATGCACTGGCTTTGACCTTATCGTCGCTGTCTACGACTTTAAAATACATGCCCGTAGCATTTTCAAGACCCGTGTTGACAGCTCCCCCATGGCCCTTGTTGGGCTGGTGGATCGCTCTGACGATCCCGGGATAGCGCTCCTGCAGCTGATCGGCGATCGCGGCAGTGTTGTCTGCCGACCCGTCGTTCACTACGAGAACCTCTACTTCGTCTCCTCCCACGACAAGGGATTCGACACATTTTTCCATATAATCCTGTGAGTTATAACAAGGCACAGCAATAGTCAATAATTTCATTATGTATTCCTTCCATATGCAGATATCGGCTTATTATTATACCATACCTTGACTATTATACCAAAGTTTTCGGCCGCGTTCTGCTTTTAATCGGTTTTTGCTATTGCTTCTGAGCTATAAGCCAGTCCGAATAAGCGCTGAAAGCCGAAGGAATGCAATATAAACTGACAATTTCTTCTTCGCCGGCCATGATAAAGGGGATCGACTGCTCCGCAAAGGGGTCCGTGATCACTTCATATCCCTGCATAATCCACTTCTTGTGGCTGAAAACATGTTCCGCATCCACGATCTTTTTGATCCTGACCGGTTCGACATGGTTTTTCCTCAGCCAGGCAACCGCTTCCTTGTCGTCCAGGTGCCCTGCGGCATTCGGAAACTCGTAAAGCCCCGCCAGAAGGCCTCTCGCCGGCCGCTTTCTGACCGCCGTCCTGTCCCCGCTCCTGATCATGAATACCGTAAGGAGCTCTGTCTTCTTCTCCTTGGGCGCCGGAATAAAGGGAAGCGATGTCTCTTTTCCGGGACACTCCTTATGGATCCGGCAAAAGTCCGCCACCGGACATTGCCCGCAGGCAGGCGCGCTTCCGGGCAGGCAGACGGCATTTCCCAGATCCATGAGGGCCTGGTTGAAATTTCCGCAGGGATTATCTTTTGCAATTGTCCCGCCTTTTCCGTTGTTTTCCCTTACCGGGTTCCACGCTGCGGAACGCTCCGGCATCTGCTCTGCAAAATATTGAGCCGCCTTTTTTTGCGCGGCGGGCGTTCGGATACTCTCCTCATAGCGCTCAAGCCTCGCATAGATTCTGAGAAGATTTCCGTCAATGGCCGGAATCCGCTCTCCAAAGGCTATGGCCGCGATCGCGGCCGCCGTGTAAGGTCCGATCCCAGGAAGCTTTTTCAGCTCATCAGATGTTCCCGGGATCTCTCCTCCCCAGTGCTCCATCACTTCCTGTGCGGCTTTCTGCAGATTCCTTACCCGGCTGTAATAGCCAAGGCCTTCCCAGAGCTTGAGGCAGGTATCTTCCTGCGCCTGCGCCAGGGCGTCGACATCCGGAAGCGTATCCAGAAAGCGGGCATAATATCCTTTCACGGCCTCTACCCGCGTCTGCTGCAGCATGATTTCCGACAGCCACACATGATAAGGCGTGGGGTCCTCTCTCCAGGGCAGTATTCTTCTGTTATTGTGATACCAGTCTAATAATCTGTTTGAAAAATCGCTCATATGATCCTGTGTATAGAAGCCGGGCGCATCGTGAGTCTGTATTGTTTACCAATACGCCTGCGGCGCCGGGCGCACCGCGCATCATGAGTCTGTTTTATTGATTAATGCGCCTGTGCCGCCGGGCTCACCCCCTGCCCGAGTGCCTGACTATGATCATCTCCACAGCCATCGCGGCGTCAATCTTTCCGCTCTTGCTCTCATAGTCGGCGTCGACACATTCCGAAAGGGCCTCGACCAGCTCCGCGGTGCTGTACTGCCTGAGGGCGGGCTTATACTTTTTGGAGATCACAAAAGCAGGAACTCCCACTTTTCGCGCGATCTCACTGTCCGCCATCGAGCTGCTCAATTCTTTGATCTTAATCAGCTGGTCAAACTGTCTTCTCATAAGGCTGAGAATGACCTGCGGCGCCGTCCGCAGCGCACACAGTTCCATGTAGATCCCCAGCGCTTTCTTTCTGTCTCTGAGGGCGATCGCCTCGATCATATCGAAGATCCGGTCCTTGATCCTCGGGCTGCACACATCACGTATGGCTTGCTCTGTGATCTCGCCCTGTCCCATGCAGTAGCAGCAGAGTTTTTCCGCCTCGCCGGCGATATTTTGCATGTCCTCTCCCGTGTATTCCAGGAAAAGTGCCAGCGTCCGTCCGTTTATCGAAAAGCCGTTCTTGCGGAATATTCCGCCCGCCCAGGACCGCAGGTCATTTTCTCCGGGTGTGACGCACTCCAGTATATCGCCGAGCTTCTCGTTTTTACTCTTTGCAATCGCTTTATACAGCTTTCCGCGCTTGTCGACGTTTTCCTCTACGAAGACGATCGCCGTGCTGTCCGGGATCTCGGGGATGAAATCCGCGATTTTTTCCGCTTCTTCGGAAATTGAGGCGGCCGACTTGCTTCCCGTCACAGATTTGGAGGCGGCCTTGGGATTGAGAAGTCCCGTGCTCTCGAGCACGATCACTCTCCGGTCCGCGAAAAAAGGCAGCGTCTGGGCCATCTCGATCAGCTCTTTGGCGGTCACATCGGACCCGCTATATCGGGACAGGTTCATGGAATCTCCGTCTCCCATAAGGACCTTCACCAGCTTATCTCTGTTCTGAAGGCGCAGATAGGCCTGTTCCCCGCACAGAAGGTACACTCTCCTGAGGTCCCCGCTCTTAATCGCTTCATTAAATTGTCTCTGCTGCGTCGCAAAATCAATCTTTGCCTGTTTGGCGGCCATTTGTCTCCCCATTTGAAAGCTGTATTTTTTTATCAACCTTCATTGAATGACATTCGTCGGGATTTGTCAACAAGATGTGGTACGCATCCCTTAAAAGAAAGATTCCCACTGCCCGCGGCGCTGTTTTGCCCAAGTAGTGGAAATCATTTATTTAACGCTATTATTTATAATTCTAATTGTCGCTTTGCGGAGTGAAAGCTGTAGTCTGCGATTATTCAAAAAATGTCTCAATCGAATACCTCCCCCTTCCATCCGTCGTCACACAAATCTGCCCCACTTTCCTCGTGTCATAGATCTCCATTCCGGCCTCCTCGATCCGCTCCACGGTCTCCGGCGCCGGATGCCCATACCGGTTCCCTTTTCCGCAGGAAATCAGCGCCGCCTCCGCACTGACCTGTTCCAGAAACGCCTGCGTCGTCCCGCCTGCGCTCCCGTGATGGGCCGCTTTCAAAATATCGACGTGAATCTTACTGTTTCCCAGATAGCTCAAGAGGTCCGTCTCGCCCTGCTCTTCCAGATCTCCTGTCAGGATCGCACTGAAATTCCCATATGAGAGCAGCAGGACCACAGAGTACTCGTTAGCATCTTCATAAGAAGCGTCAGCATCCGGATGAATGCACTGCAGCGAGAGTTCTCCCTCCGTAAAATTCATTCCCCTGTGCAGATAACTGATGGGAATTCCTTTTCGAGCGCAGATATTCTCGATCTTCAGGTAAGTTTCGCCCTTGCGTTCCTGCAATACCGAAGGAAGACCGACATATCCGATTCGAATCCCTCCGGGTCCATCCGACTGCTCGAGAAGTTCCAGAAGACCGCTGCAGTGGTCCAGGTCGTCGTGCGTCATGATACAGTAGTCGATCCTCGAGATCCCGTGGCAGCGCAGAAAAGGAATCTCTATATTTTGACCCACACTTTTCTTCGAAGAACTGCCTCCATCGATCAGAATCGTGCACTCCCCCTGTTCATCCTTTGTCCGTACGCACAAGCCGTCGCCCTGCCCCACATCCCACATGTAAAGCGCAAAGGGAGGCTCATATCTGATCCCGAACAGCAAAATTACCGCCGCCGCCATACCGGTAAACTGCAGAAGACTTCTTCCTCTCTTTAGTTCTGAGCACAGATTCCTGTCCAGAATCACTCCTCCGACCAGAAGGCAGTAGACCGCGATCACCCATCCGGGCGGCTTACCCGGCGCAAGAGTACTGAAAGGGAGTTTTTCTGTGAAAGTGCACAACTTATCAAATCCGAACAGAATCAGTACCGGGAGCTCCCCGGCCACGCCGGCCCCTGCTTCCGAAACCGCACCGAGCCATATCCCAGCAGGAATTATCCCAGCGATCACTCCCAGAAGCAAGGAAATGCCGCCGCTGACCATGACGACGGGTGCCAGAAAGATCACGATCACATTCAATAACACACTGTACAATGGAAACGTGTAGAAGAAACAGAGCTGCACCGGAAGTGTGAAGATTGGAATCGCCAAAGGCTTCAGAATCCTTGGAATCACCGGAATAAGAAGTGCCGCAGACGCGACGGCTGCAAAAGAAAACAGAAATCCGCTGTGGTAAATATAGCAAGGCTGCTCGATCAGCAGAAGCGCCGCCGCGATTGACATGGCCGTGAGCATGTCGTAGGTTCTTCCGACTGCTTTGGCCCCTGCTCGCAGGGTAAACATGACCAGCGCCCGCAGACAGGATGCGTGCATGCCCGTCATAAGGCCGTACAGATAAAGTATGCTGACAGAAATGGCAAAAGATAGTTTGGAGGGAACTCTGCACCTGCGCAGAACCGTATAGATTCCCGATCCGATCAGAGATATGTGAAGGCCCGAGACACAGATCACATGAACAATTCCCGCCGCCTGGTACCGTTCCTTGACCTGCGGATCCACCAGGCTGCTCTGCCCGAGAAGCATCGCCTTCATGACGGAGGCGCTCTCCGGTCCGTAGCGGCCGCGCTTTCCTCCATAAACCCGGTCAATAGTATCTGAGAGCCCGCAGCGCACACTGTACAGAGCTGCTTTGACAGGATTCTTTTGGTCAGTGTAGGCAAGAATATGGGCATCCGCGAGCGTAAACAGATATCCTCCAATCGCTGTGTAATAGGTGAAAGCGTCGAATTCTCCATCATTTGTCGGCCTTTTAAACAGACGGATCCTCCCGCGCAAGCGCACTATTGCTCCTTCCTTCGCCCACTCCTGCTGCACTCCGGGCTCATCCTCAAGAAGACATAGAACCTTGTCATCTCTGTGGATCACAAAGGCTCCCTCCTGCGGAATCTTTGACTCCAGTTCCGCGTCTTCCAAAGTCAGCCTGATATAGAGCACTTCCCCGGGATTTCTGAGTGCGTATTCCTTCTCTTCCACTCTGCCTCGCAGTGTCACATAACGGCCCTCCGCCTTGTCGGGAACAGCAGGCTGCGGCGGCCGAAAAGCTAAAGCCAGATACACAGAAACACAAAAAAGCAGGACAAAAAGACAGACAGGTCTTCGCAAGTTTTCCTCCGTAATTGAACAGATTTAATTATGTTATGTGAAATTCCCCGCCCGGACCCGGCGCGGGATGGACCGATCGGTCCTGAATAGAATTATCGTAAATCAGAAAGTCATAAAAAGCAAGAGCGTGCGAAAACTGTAATGTCTTCACACGCTCCTTAATTCTTCATTCTTGCCACCATGCCCGCGCAGCGGGCACAAGCAAGGTCATGAAGAAGACGCGCTTTGCGCGGCTTCCAAAAATGCGAGCCTCGTTGTGCGAGCATTTTTTTCACTCCTCAGCAGTCTCCTCCTGCGGATGCTCGACAATCTCCTGATTCATCCGGAAACTCCCCGTGAGGGAAATGGACTCCATGAAAATGGCATCCGTGTTTCCGTCCACCGAGATCTGCACCGAGTCGATACTCGGCAGCTCACACAGCGAATTCACAATCGAGTAGATGGCCGTCTGCGCCAGCACGTTCTGCTGCCCGGTCAGGAATTCTCTGTTGAGATTTACATAGCATCTTCGGTCTCTGGTCGTTACGTTGATCACCTTGGTCTCGCTGTTGACCGTAGGGAAGGCAAAGCTCCCGTTCGGTCCCTGGATGACCTGCTCGAGCACGATTCTCTCAAGCGGCATGTTGCTGTTATAGACCACCGTCCTGTAGGCATCCACCAGCTTGTCTCCGGATTCATTGGCAAAATACAGATGGAGCCTCACTCTCTCGTAATTGCGCATTTCCGTGTACGAGTTGTAAATAAACTGGTCCGGATTCATAATGCCGGGCTCTACGCCGTCCGCATCGTGGAATGACTCTCCTTCCACCATAAAGTAGACGCCGTCCACTTCCGCGAAGCTGCATAACGTGTTGACTATGGCTGTCCTTGTCAGGACCTCCTCGACCGCGCTCAGGTCGTAGTATTCGGAAGAAAAGTTCAGCGTAACGATCCGGCCCTTTGTCTCACTCGCCAGAAAACGGAAATCCGAGATGGGGGCTCGCAGCGTCATTTCTTTGGGCTGTATGCAGAGCTTTGCAATAAGTTCCCCAATAATTCGATCCTTATCGTTGGCTTCAGGCATATAATCCTGTTCCTGGATCCCGTAATCGGATTTATTGAGATAGTAGATCCTGATTCCTCTTTTGTCCGCGCCTTTTTTGCCGCAGGCACTGAGTAAGAGACACAGTATTAGTATTATAAAAGAAATTGCACTTCTTCTTTTCAATCTCTCTCCTCAGACTGTACCCAAAGCCGCAAACGGCCGTTCATCAGACTGTTGTACTGCCGCTTTCCGCCGGTTTCTTATTAACTGCGGAACCACTGCTTTCAGCAGGCTTTTTTCTCACGGCACCGCTCGAACTGCCTGCCGGCCTCTTCTTAGCCGTCGCACTGCCGTTTCCGGCCGGCTTTCTCCTCACTGCGGCGTTAGCACCGACACTGCCTTCCGGCCTTTTTCTCGCCGCAGCGTTTGCACTGCTGCTTCCCGCCGGCCTCTTCTTAGCCGCAGAAGCTGCGCCGCCCGGCGCCTTTTTCCCGGCCCCGGCGCTCGCACCGCTTCTCGCCGGTCTTTTCCCGGTCGCAGCGCTCGCACCGCTTCCCGCCGGTCTTTTCCCGGTCGCAGCGTTCGCACTTCCCGCCGCTTTTTTCTTAGGCGCAGCACTGCCGCTGCCTGCCGCCTTTTTCCCGGTTCCATCTGTCCTGTGCACAGCACCTGCCGAGCTGGTTCCGTCCGCTCTGCGCGCCGAAGCCGCCGAGCCGGTTCCGTCTGCCCTGTGCACCGAAGCCGCAGAGGCAGCTCTTCTCCTTTGCCTTCTTCTGTCGGACACTCTTCTGAGTTCCACGGGATGGGCCACATAAGTAAGCGGAATCGTCACCGTGAACTTGGTGCCCTCGCCGAGAATACTCTGGACATCGATCGCGCCGTGGTGCTGCAGGATAATACTCTTGGTGATGGAAAGGCCAAGGCCCGTTCCGCCGACTTCTCTCGATCTGGATTTGTCGACCCGGTAGAATCTCTCGTAGATCTTGTCGAGGGAATCCTGCGGGATTCCGACGCCGGTGTCCTCGACACTGATGTAAAAGTTGTAGGGATCCGCGTTGATGGTCACTCGGACTTTGCCGTGATCCCGGTTGTATTTGACCGCATTTTCGACCAGGTTTGTAATCACCATGATCATCTTGACCTCGTCGATCTCGGCGTAGACCTCTCGCATGCTGACCATCGTCAGCTCGATGTCTCTTTTTTGCGCGATCGGCCTGAGCCTGTGCAGGATCAGCTCTACCATTTTGTTTACGCTGCACTCCTTGACGTTGAGCTTGGAGTCCTTTCGGTCCATGCGCACCAGGGTGAGCAGCTCTGTGATGATCTGGTTTTCGCGGTCGACTTCGTTTTTAATATCGATCATGAATTCCCGGTACATCTCGACAGGTACATTTTCCTGCTGCACGAGCGAGTCCGCCAGGACTTTCATCGAAGTCATGGGCGTCTTGAGCTCGTGGGAGACGTTGGAAACGAATTCCTGCCTCGACTCGTCGAGAGCGTTCATTCTTGCGAGCACCTGATTAAAGGCATCCGCGATATGTTCCGTCTCAACAAACGCGGGCGCCTTGATGGGGTCGGTCGAATATCCCGCCTTTACTGCGGAGATCTCCATGGAAAGCTTCTCGAACGGTTTCATCAGAACAGTGGACAGAACTAATGAAATCAATAACACCGCCAATATCAGGATCACTTCCAGGAGCAAGGCCTTCCGGCTCAGTATTCCCAGTGTGTTTCTGATAGAGACGGTGGATACGCTGGACAGCAGGACGCCCTTGACAACTTCTTCGCCGGTGACATCCAGCGAGGACTCTTCATTGTCGGATCTGCTGTCTGTATAATTGGTCGCTATAATCGGCGTCACTATTTCGATGAAGCCGTCGCGCCGGTCATAGTTGGAAGTACTTCCCGTATTTCCCTGCAGCAGACATTTCACCACGTCCGGCGAAACGATGGTCTTTCCGTCGGACATGGAATAGGTGTCCTTCATTACTTTCAGGTGATCGCTGATCACCATGATACGTCCGTCATATAGTGCTGAAAATTCGGCAAGTTCCGCGCCGATCAGTTCAGAGGACTGATCATTGAGGTAATCGTAAGTGATCAGGTGATTGGCGAGAGCCCGCAGATGCGTCTCCACTTCTTCCGTTCTCACCTCGACTGCCCTGGCTTCATAATTGCTCAGGATCCCGTAGTGCAGGATCACGCACGGCACGAGACCGACTACAAATATGATTATGAACAGCCTCATTCTCAGACTCTTGACCACTGAGAATTTACGAACCAGCTCCCTGAGCTTATCTGTCATTTTGTCTGAAATAGTAGCCTACGCCCCATTTGGTCTGCACATAGACTGGCTCGGACGCGTTGGGTTCTACTTTTTCGCGAAGTCTTCTGATGTGAACATCCACTGTTCTCACATCACCCGGATAGTCCTTTCCCCAAACCGTCTGGAGAAGCATCGACCGGCTGTAGACCTTGCCGGGATGCGTGGCCAGAAGCTCGAGGAGCTCAAATTCTTTACTTGTGAGGTTGATCTCCTTGCCGGCGACGCTGACTCTGCGGTTGTCAAAGTCCATTCTGAGGTCACCGTTCTCAAGGATCCTCTCCTCTTCTTCATCCTTTTCCTTGCGGCTTCCTGCGACGCGGCGGATAATCGCCTTGATTCTCGCCTTCACTTCCAAAATATTGAAAGGCTTGGTGATATAGTCGTCCGCGCCGTAGTCAAGGCCCAGGATCTTATCCATGTCCTCGCCCTTGGCGGTGAGCATAATCACGGGAACGGAGGAGAATTCTCGGATCTGTTGAAGGACCTCCAAACCGGAGAGTTTGGGAAGCATCACGTCGAGCAGGATAATATCATACTGGTTGTCATTGGCCTTCTGAAGCGCCTCTTCTCCGTCGTATGCAGTGTCAACGTCATATCCGTCCTGCAGCAGACTGAATCTAATACCTTTAACGATCATCTTCTCATCATCAACTACAAGTACCTTTGTTGCCATTCATTTCTCCTCTCTTAATCTATTCCCAATACGCACCCTCCGCGCGAGGCGCATGGCCCCTCGGAAAGGTTTTGTATCCCTAGACCTTTATGTAATCTTTAATCTTCTCATATACACCGCTGCCGATCCCGCTCACATTCATCAGTTCCTCCGTGGAACCGAATCTCCCGTGAGCCTGCCTGTACTCAAGGATCCGGTCGGCCTTGCTCTCCCCGATCCCGGGAAGGGTCATCAGAGCCTGTTTGTCCGCCGTGTTGAGATCGATGCGTCCGTCGCTCTGACTGTTTTCGCCGTTCTCTTCCGCATTGCGGTCGTACTCACGCAGCATCTGCGCCTCCTCTTTGGTAGGGATCTCGATGCGCTGCGTATCATACACATACTCCGCCTGGTTGACGTAGGTCCTGTCGGCATCATCGGAATATCCGCCCGCCGCCTCGACCGCGTCGATCACCCTCGAGCGCTCGGGAAGCTCATAGACGCCTTCCGCGTTTACGGCGCCGCAGACAAAGACACAGATCACGGCCTCCCTGCTGCCGGCCTCCGATGTCGAACCTGACTGCGCTTTTGAGCCGTCTGAGGATCCGTCCGCGCGGCTGCTCTTATTGGCGGTATCGCCTTTTCCCGAATAGCTTCCTTTGCCGGAGCTCTCCTCCACGGAAAAGTTTCCGTTTTCGGTAGCATAAACGGTTTCGGTAAACACGGTCTGCTTCTTTTTCCCGCAGCCGCCCATCGATAAACAGGCCAAAACAGCGAATATTACAAATATTATTTCTATCTTTAAAGAAAATGTACTAAATGTAATGTGAGATTGCATAGTTATCCCCTTGTTTGATGAGGGACCCGCTATGCGACAACATTATTGTAATCATTACTGTAATATTTTACAAGAAAAAAGTCGTTTTCGTTAACGCTTTTTTTATTGCCTCCGCTTCCCATCTATACAAAATATAGTAATAGCCCAAAAAATCCCCACAACATGGGCTTTTTCCCATGCTGTGAGGATTACAATACTGTAACATAAATGGCGGGTTGCTTTACGGCGCGGTGAACTTCCTCTCCCGTCCGCTTGTCAGGTCGTTAGGCCCGCTTTTTACTGCATTTTGGCAAGTGCCTGCCCCAGGATCTGCACCATTTCGTCGATCTCTTTCTCCGTAATTACGAGCGGCGGAAGGATCCGGATGATGTCGGCGCCGGCGTTGATCAGGATCAGTCCGTTGTCCATTGCGTCCGCGATCACATCTTTGACAGGTCCCTTGCAGACCAGGCCCTGCATGAAGCCGCGGCCGCGTCTGAGCAGGCAGTAATCATATTTTGCCACCATCTCATCGAGCTTTCTCTCGAGATAAGGGGCGGTCTTCTGCACGTGCTCCGTGATCCCGAGCGCCTCGTACTGGTCCAGAACCGCGTTGACAGCTGCGCAGGCCAGAGGATTTCCGCCGTAGGTCGTGCCGTGATCGCCGGCCGTCAGGGAGTGATCCGCGACCTTCTGCGTCATCAGGAAAGCTCCTACGGGCACGCCGCAGCCAAGCGCCTTGGCCGTCGTCATGATATCCGGCTTGATCCCGAATTTCTGCCAGGCGAACATATAGCCCGTGCGGCCCATTCCGCACTGCACTTCGTCGAAGATCAGGAGGATGTCCTTCTCATCGCACAGCGCGCGGACGGCTTTCAGGAATTCTTCCTCGGCCGGCACGATGCCGCCCTCGCCCTGCACCACTTCCATGATGATGGCGCAGGTCTTGTCCGTCACGGCCTCCAGAACGCTTTCCAGGTCGTTCATTTTGGCAAACCGGGCCTCGCAGGGCATGGCGCCGAAGGCCTCCCTGTAGTGGCTGTTGCCCGTTACGGAGAGTGCTCCGTAGGTGCGGCCGTGGAAGGAGTGCTCCAGAGCCACTATCTGATGGTCTTTTCCTCCGTCCTTCACATAGGCGTACTTGACGGCCGCCTTGAGGGCGCCCTCGACAGCTTCCGCGCCGGAATTGGCAAAAAATACTCTGTCCATTCCGCTGAGCTCTTTGAGTCTGTGCGCGGCCTTGATCGCGGGTTCATTGTAGAAATAGTTGGAAGTGTGCAGGATCTTTCCGACCTGCTCCTTCACCGCGTTCTCGTAGTACTCGTTGCTGTAGCCGAGCGCGAATACGCCGATTCCGGACATGAAGTCCAGGTACTTCTTGCCATCCACATCGTAGAGATACATACCTTCGCCGTGATCGAGCACCACCTGGTAGCGGTTATAAGTGTGCAGCAGGTCTGCCTCGGCCTGGTCGATCATCTTTTTCATCATTTCACTCATTGCTGGCGCCTTCCTGCGGTAAAGACCGCTTTCATCTAAAAATCTGTCAGTTCATATCCGTGTCGCTGGTCAGGTGGAACATGGTTCCGATTCCCTTATCGGTGAAGAATTCCAGAAGCATGCTGTGCGGGATCCTTCCGTCCAGGATATGGACTCTGTGCACTCCGCCACGCACGGCCTGCGTGCAGTTGGAGAGCTTGGGCAGCATTCCGCCGCCGATAATTCCGTCCTCGATCATCTTTTCCGCCTCCGCGATCGTGATGCGGTTGATAAAGGAAGTCGGATCATTGATATCCCTGTAGAGACCCGCAATATCTGTCAGATAGACCAGTCTGTCCGCCTTGACGGATTTTGCGATGGCGCTGGCTGCCTCGTCCGCGTTGATATTGAAGGTGTCAAAATTCTCATCCATTCCGACCGGAGCCACAATGGGAAGATAGTCGTTATCCAGTAGATCGTAGAGGATCTTGGGCCTCACCTTTGTGACCTCGCCGACAAAGCCGATGTCCTGGCCGTCAGAATACTTTTTCTTTACGGTGAGAAGCTTTCCGTCCTTGCCGCTGATGCCGACGGACTTCACGCCCAGCTCCTCGACCATGCGGACAAGATTCTTGTTCACTCTGCCCAGAACCATCTCGGCGATCTCCATGGTCTCTTCGTCCGTCACGCGAAGGCCGTTGATAAACTGCGCTTCCTTGCCGCTCTTCTTCACCCAGCTGCTGATGGCCTTGCCGCCGCCGTGCACGATGATGGGCTTGAAGCCGACGAGCTTTAAGAGCGTCACGTCCTTGATAACGTTCCTCTGCAGCTCCTCATCGTTCATCGCGCTTCCGCCGTACTTGATGACGACGATCTTGCGGTTGAATTTCTGTATATAGGGCAATGCTTCGATCAGTACCGAGGCTTTGCGCTGCGCTTCCGTCTGTTCCCGATTCAGGTAGGTTTCCATAATAGTCCCTTCTTAAATAAAAATCTATTTTAAACATCTATTTTAAAAAATATGTTTTCGAGTAACCGGTCGGCCTTCTCTGTTTTGACCGAACATGTCAGCTTCTGTAGTCCGCGTTGATCTTTACATAGTCATAGGTGAGGTCACATCCCCAGGCCGTCGCTTCCGCTTCGCCCATGTGCATATCCGCCGTGATGACCACTTTCTCGCCGGAGAGGAGCTCTGTCGCCTTCTCCTCGCTGTAATCTGCCGCACTGCCGTCGGTGAAGATCAGAATCCTGTCCTCTCCCTCGCCAAAATAGAGATCACAATTCTCCGGATCGAACTGCGCGCCGGAGTAGCCCAGTGCGCACAGGATTCTTCCCCAGTTGGCATCTTTGCCGAATACGGCTGCCTTGGTGAGGCTGGAAGTGATGACGCTCTTGGCCAGGATTCTGGCATTTTCGAGGGTGTCGGCGTGGATGACTCTGGTCTCAATGAGCCTCGTGCATCCTTCACCGTCTCCCGCCATCTTCATGGCCAGTTCTCTGCAGACGGTTTTCAGCGCCTCGTAAAAGACGGCGTAGTCTTCGCTCTTCTGATCGCTCACGGGCGCGTTGCCGGCCAGTCCGTTTGCCAGGACCAGCAGCGTATCGTTGGTAGAAGTATCTCCGTCGACGGAGATCATATTGAAGGTCTCCTGCACGATCTCGCTCAGGGCCTTCTGCAGCAGCTTCTTTTCGATCGCGGCGTCCGTCGTCACGTAGCCGAGCATGGTGCACATATTGGGGTGGATCATGCCGGAGCCCTTGGCCATGCCGCCGATCACGGCCTTCTTGCCGCCGATCTCAAATTCATAGGCGACTTCCTTGTGGACGGTATCGGTCGTCATGATCGCCTTCGCGGCTTCTGTTCCTGCCGGGAGGCCCGCCTTCTTATTCTCTGCCAGCATTCTCACGCCGGCTTTGATGCGGTCGATGGGAAGCTGGAATCCGATGACGCCGGTGGAGCCGACCAGCACGGAATCCGCGGGGATGTCCAGGCAGGCGGCCGCCTCCTCGGCGGTCTGTCTGCAGTAGTCCATGCCCTCCTTGCCGGTACAAGCGTTGGCGATGCCGGAGTTGACGATCACGGCGTGAGCGGCCGCTCCGCTGTAAACCATCTCTCTGTCCCAGATAACGGGAGCTGCCTTGACGACATTCGTGGTAAAGGTTCCCGCGCACTCACAGGGCGCTTCGCTGAAGATCAGCGCCATATCCGTTCTTCCTTTATATTTAATGCGGGCCGCTGCCGACGCGGCTTCAAAACCCTGCGCGGCGGTGACGCCGCCTTCGATCTTCTTCATATTCAGTCCTCCGTTTCGCTTTCACTCTCGATAAATCTCGTGATGTTGGCCTCATTGAGTACGAACTCGTAATAATTGCAGTCCGACCGGCACGTCCAGCCGATCTGTTTCCAGAATGCGTTGCCCGCATCGTTCTTGGTAAATGCGATGAGTGCGATCTTGTTGATCTTAAGTTCCTTCAGAACATTCATGCAGTAGATGACCATTCTTGTGGCGATGCCCTGCCTTCTGTAAGACTTCTTCACGCACACGTGATAGAAACAGGCCTGCCTTCCGTCGTGCCCGCAGAGTATGGACCCGACGATCTTGTCGCCGATACATGCGACGACGCTCGTGGTCGGGTTCCGCTCCAGAAACCTCTCTATATCTTCTCTCGAGTCGTCGATACTGCGGATCCCGAATCCTCTTATGCCGATCCACAGTTTGTGAACCTTCTCATAGTCCTCGATGACCATAGGGCGAATCTCAATATTATCCATTCAACTTCCTTTATAAATATAATACTTTTCTCTGTTTCAGACGTTTTGTTCTTCCCTTCGAGATAATAACACAATTTCGCACATAATAAAGGAAAAAAATTTATTTGTCTCTATTTTAATATTATGCAAATTATGCAGTGAATATGCATCTTTTATGCATTATAAGCACATATTATGCATATTTCAATGCATAATTTAATGTTTTTATTAATTAATTTTAATATTTCCTATTGCAAATGGAGCTTTGCTGATGTATAGTACTCAATTGTAAGAACCGCTGACCAAATAAAATGAATGATATAAAACGGAGGAAATACAAATGTCTGACCAGAAAGAAAAAGTAATTCTCGCCTACAGCGGCGGCCTTGATACCACAGCCATCATTCCGTGGCTGAAAGAGAACTATAATTTTGACGTCATCTGCGTCTGCATCGACTGCGGCCAGGAAGAGGAGCTCGCGCACCTCGAAGAGCGTGCAAAATATTGCGGCGCCTCCAAACTCTACATCCTGGATGTAAACGATGAGTTCGCCGAGGAGTACATCGTTCCCTGCGTACAGGCACACGCCGTATACGAGAACAAATATCTTCTGGGCACCTCCATGGCCCGCCCGCTGATCGCCAAGAAGCTGGTCGAGATCGCCCGCAAGGAAGGTGCTACCACCATCTGCCACGGCGCAACCGGCAAAGGTAACGACCAGATCCGTTTCGAGCTCGGCATCAAGGCGCTGGCTCCCGATCTTCGCATCATCGCCGCATGGCGGAGCGACAAGTGGAACATGGACTCCCGTGAGTCCGAGATCGAGTTCTGCAAGAAGCACGGCATCGATCTCCCCTTCTCCGCTGACAGCAGCTACAGCCGCGACCGCAACCTCTGGCACATCAGTCACGAAGGCCTTGAGCTCGAGGATCCCGCTGTAATGCCCAATTACGACCACCTTCTGGTCCTTAGCAAAACACCCATGAAGGCTCCCGATGAGATCACCTACGTGACCATGACATTCGAGCAGGGCGTTCCCAAGACCATCAACGGCGAGCCCATGAAGGTCGCTGACATCATCCGCAAGCTCAACAAGCTCGGCGGCGAGAACGGCATCGGCATCATCGACATCGTCGAGAACCGTGTCGTCGGCATGAAGTCCCGCGGCGTCTATGAGACCCCCGGCGGAACCATCCTCATGGAAGCGCACCAGCAGCTCGAGGAGCTCGTCCTCGACCGCAAGACCTATGAAGTAAAGGATGAGATCGGCCACAAGTTTGCCAGCCTTGTCTACGAAGGAAAGTGGTTCTCTCCTCTTCGCGAAGCAGAGCAGGCCTTCATCGAGTCCACCCAGAAGTATGTAACCGGCGAAGTCAAGTTCGGCCTGTACAAGGGCAACATCATCAAGGCCGGAACCACTTCTCCTTACAGCCTCTACAATGAGAGCCTGGCTTCCTTCACGACCGGTGAGCTCTACAACCACCACGACGCGGAAGGGTTCATCAACCTCTTCGGACTTCCTGAGAAGGTCCGCGCCATGAAGATGCAGGAAGTGGAAAAGAATAAGCAGTAATTGAAAACCTGCGTGCGGGAAATATACCCTGTCATACACTCCGGTTTCACGGACGGGAAAGATGTGATATTTAAGAGATGGCACAATTGGTGTCATCTCTTTTTTTTGCGGTGCTTCCCCGCCCGTGAAAAGTCGTTACTGACAGGGTATATTTCCCTTACTTTGGTTTTTCCTGCACATGCAGAACCGCGACCCGTTCTGCATGCCCTGAACTGTTTTTATTTTTTTTCTTGCATGTCCGCATCGAAACTTATACAATATAGCACAGGAATTTTGGAAAGGAGACGCCATGAACACAAGAACGATGCTCATTCTCTATTTTGTCATCATGAATCTGATCGGCCTTTCCATGATGGTCATCGATAAAATACGTGCAATGGAGCGCCGATTCCGCATTCCGGAGTCCGTGCTCCTTATTATTGCGCTTCTGGGCGGCTCTGTCGGCTGCATCGCCGGAATGATCATCTTCCGCCACAAAAAGCGCAAGATTAAATTCCGCTACGGCCTGCCGCTGATCCTGATTCTGCAGATCGGCGCGCTTCTGGCCCTGCACATAGGCACATCCAAGATAGTTTTCCTGTAACAGGCTCAGTTTTTACATCACAAGAGGGATATATGAGAGCATTCAAGATCACTGAAACAGGAAATTTCATGACGAAGCTTCTGTCCGGCAGATCATTTGATTCTTTTTTGCTGGAGGAGGCTTCTCTTAGTATGCAGGTCACCTGGGTCCTGGACGGCAAGATCAACCGCAGCTTCTACTCCAATGAGGAGTGGGAGGACGAATCGAACCACCCTTATCCGCTGATCGCCTGGTCGGAGGTGCGCGGCCATCTGCGCGAACTGATCCGCGGCAAAAAAGCGCCCGCCTCTCTCTCCATCGTCCTGCAGCTTCGCCCGGACCTCTGTGCCAAAATATTGACCGCACAAGGCTATCAACAGCTCCTGGACAGCATCGGAGCCATGGTCCTCAATATCCGCTATGACGGAACCGAGGTCACTCTGGTGACCGGGATCGCGCTCAAGAGCTTTACGCTCGACAAGAACGCCGACCGGATCTGGGACGAAATAATGGAAAAGTTTCTCGCTTCCCGCGAGATCGGATTCGAAACAATGACGTGATCAGATAACACCGAAAAGTGTTTTAAAGAAAGGAGTCTTCATGCGACATTGTCTAACACCATTGGATTTTACCACTCAGGAACTCGAACAGCTCTTTGATCTGGCTGCAGACATCGAGAAGAACCCCGACAAATACGCGCACGCCTGCGACGGCAAGAAAATCGCAACGCTCTTCTACGAGCCAAGCACCAGAACCAGGCTCAGCTTCGAGGCAGCCATGATGAACCTGGGCGGCAAAGCGCTCGGCTTCGCCGGCGCGGCCCAGTCTTCCGCCGCCAAAGGTGAAAGTGTAGCCGACACAATCCGCGTCGTCTCCTGTTTTGCCGACATAGCGGCCATCCGCCACAACAAGGAAGGTGCGGCCTATGTAGCTTCCCAGTTCTCGGGTATTCCCGTCATCAACGCGGGCGACGGCGGCCACGAACATCCCACCCAGACCCTTCTGGATATGATGACCATCCGTCAGCTCAAGGGAAGGCTCAATCACTTCACGATCGGCATCTGCGGCGACCTCAAGTTCGGCAGGACCGTTCACTCCCTGGTCAAGACCCTGGCGCGCTATGACGACATCCACTTCGTCTTCATCTCTCCGCCCGAGCTCAGAGTGCCCGACTACATCACGGACCTGCTCGAGGAGAAGGGCTACACCTATGAGGAGTGCATCAAGCTCGAGGACGTCATCACCAAGCTCGACCTCCTTTACATGACCCGCGTCCAGAGAGAGCGCTTCTTCAACGAAGAGGACTACGTAAGACTCAAGGACTTCTATGTTTTGAACGAGAAGCTCATGCGCCGGGCCAAAAACGACATGTACGTCCTGCACCCGCTTCCGCGCGTCAACGAGATCTCCGTCGAGATCGACAAGGATCCCCGCGCCGCCTATTTCAAGCAGGTCCAGTACGGCGTATACGTCCGCATGGCGCTGATCCTGACGCTGCTCGACATTCATGTAGACTGACCACCGGCATACATCCCTGTGGGCTGACTACCGCCCACGCACCGCATTGACTGACCACCGGCACTTAAATAAGGAGGAACCGGATGTTAAACGTAGGCAAAATAGAAAACGGAATCGTTCTTGACCACATAGAGGCAGGCAAAGCCATGCTGATCTATCACTACCTTCACCTGGACAGAGAGGACTACCAGGTCGCGATCATCAAAAATGCGCGCAGCAACGAACTGGGCCGCAAGGACATCCTCAAAGTGGAGTGCGACCCCGACTCGCTCAGCCTCGACGCCGTGGCGCTGATCGACCCCGATATCACGGTCAACGTCATTAAGGGCGGTATCATCGTCGAGAAAAAGAAAATGACAATGCCCAAACAGATCGTCGGCGTACTCAAATGCCACAATCCCAGATGCATCTCCTCTATCGAGCAGGAGCTCCCCCACATCTTCTTCCTGGCAGACGCAAGGCGCAAGATCTACCGCTGCCGCTACTGCGAGGAGAAATATTCTGCGGGCGAGCGCGAGAAATGGTTCCGCTGATCTGCCGGCTTCGGCGCTAAGGCGCCGCGCGTGCCGACTTTCGAACTTGTGTCTGACCGGCGGCGCGTTTGCACTGCCATCAATGCTGTCCCCGACCGACGGCGCGTTCGCACTGTCTTCAACGCTATCCCCGAATGGCGGCGCATATACCAATCACTTTATTTGGAGTAATACGACAATATGTCAGATGAATTCGTTTCCTCGCTGTACGGGGACAATCCCCCTAACAGCCAGGAGGATATAGAAAAAAGCATACGCAAGAAATTCAAGCACGACCTGGAGGGGCGCTTCGAAAAAGCAGTCGTCCAATACGGGCTCATCGAGGAAGGCGACAACATCGCCGTCTGCATCTCCGGCGGCAAAGACTCCATGCTCATGGCCAAGCTCTTCCAGGAGATCAAGCGGCACAATAAGTTCCCCTTCAGCCTGACCTTCCTCTGCATGGACCCCGGATACCTTCCGGTCAACCGCGCCCTGATCGAGGAGAACTGCCGCATCCTCGGCATACCGGTGACCATATTCGACTCGCCCATCTTCGATTCGGTCTTCCAAATAGAAAAATCCCCCTGCTATCTCTGTGCGAGAATGCGAAGGGGATATCTGTACAGCAGAGCCAAGGCTCTTGGCTGCAACAAAATAGCGCTCGGCCACCACTATGACGACGCGATCGAGACCATCCTGATGGGAATGCTCTACTCCGGCCAGTACCAGGCAATGATGCCCAAACTGCGGAGCACCAACTTTGAGGGCATGGAACTGATCCGTCCCATGTACCTGATCCGCGAGGACGACATAAAAGCCTGGCGCGACTACAACGGCCTCCGTTTTCTGCAGTGCGCCTGCAAGTTCACCGAAGAGAACGCCCGGGGCGCCGAGACGGGCAATATCAGCTCCAAGCGCCTCGAGACCAAAAATCTGATCGCCGAGCTCAAGAAGACCAACCCTCAGGTGGAAAAGAACCTGTTCCGCAGCACGGAAAACGTAGTCCTGAATAAGGTCCTCGGATACAAAATCCACGGCGAAAAACATACCTTCCTTGAGGATTACTGAGCCAGCATATCCTTAAGCTCATGGCAGAGCCTGGAAATCGGGAGGCCGACTACATTGTAATAGCAGCCCCGGATCCCTCGGATATAAACGCCAAAGCTGCCCTGGATTCCATAGGCGCCGGCCTTGTCGTAGGGCTCCCTGGTGGAGATGTACTCCTCCACTTCCTCTGGAGACATTTCACAGACATCCACGTCCGTACATTCATTGAATGTTCTGGTGTGGATGTTTCCTTTTGCATCTTTTACGATCAAAGTGACGCCGGTGTAGACCTGATGAATATTACCCTGCAGCATTGTGATCATCTTTCGGGCGTCCTCATGATCCGCCGGCTTTCCGAGGATCTTGTGGTCCGCCGCAACCACGGTGTCCGCTCCAATCACGACGCTGAAATCTTTTACGGCGCTTTCCTTTCCCGCCAGAATCCTCTGCGCGACTTCCTGCGCCTTCTGCAGAGAAAGCTCTTCCACGACTTCCGCCGGATGCGTGCTCGTTATGACCTCTTCACCTCTCGAAGGGATCACAACAAAATCCAGTCCCGCCTGCTTTAGCAGTTCACTTCTTCTCGGCGAAGCCGATGCCAGTACAATCTGTTCCATTATTATCGTTCCTCCATAAGAGTTTTTGTCACTGCTTCAATATTTCTGTATTATTTCCATATTTTTTACTGTGTGGTTGCTGTGTGATTTTCTGTATATGCTTTTTTAATTTCCTTCTTCGGTGGATATTCCACTGAAGAAGGGGACAGAAACAGACCTATATATCCCTTAAGGCGGTCATAGTACCCTTTTCCGTGCCCTTCTTCGGTGGATATTCCACCGAAGAAGGGATTTAAAACAGGGTATACACTTTTTTTGCCGGAACCCCCAATGCATTGTACACGATTTAAGAGTAAATCACAATAAAGCAAAACTTCAATAACACATGTAACAGAAAAAGAGCCCGATGCCTTGCAGCACCGGGCTCCTCGCAGCAGCTCGCATCGCGAGCCTTAATTACTTATTTGATCTCGATCTTATTTGATCTCAATCTTATTTGATCTCGATTTTCTTCGCTTCCTTCTCAGGCATTGTCTCCCTCTTGGGGAAAGTAACTTCCAGCACACCGTTGTTGTAAGAAGCATTGATGTCCTCGTGTGTCACATTCGCGACGCGGAAGCTCCTGCTGTAGGAAGAAGTATGTCTCTCCTTGCGGATATATTTGGTGTTCTTGTCCTCCTCCTTCTTCTCTTCCTTATGGGAAGCGCTGATCGTGAGGATGTCGTCCTTAAGGTCGATGTGGATGTCTTCCTTGTTGAATCCGGGCAACTCAGCCTGAAGTACGTAGTTGCCGTCTTTCTCCATCACATCCGTCTTGAAGCCGGGGAAGGATTTCTCCAGATCGCCGTTGTCAAAAAATGCAGGGAAGAAGGATCCGAAATCTTCAAAAGGATCTCTCCAAAAGTCGTTGTTTCTTGTAAAGATTGCAGGTGTAAACATATCTGATACCTCCTTAATAATCTATAATTCCGCATGATTTTTCGACTTACACCTCAATGGTAGTAAGTGGGATTTTGTAAGGCACTTGTACCTTGAAAATATCATATATGGCATTGACCTCCTTACGTGCTTCCTGCGGTATGGCGTAGTCTTTGTAGACTTTGCACTTCTGATTGCGTAGATAGAGCATTATGCTTTCGGCATTCAAGGATTTCGCTTTCCTGGAACGGCGTTTTAACAACTCCTGCTGAAGTCGCTGCATGATGGCTGTTGCCATAAAACTTATGAGAAGATGGCCGGCAAACGCTTGCTCGCTCTGTACACGTATGGGCAGGAGATCGGCATAGTTTTTTGTTATGTCAAAGACCTGCTCAACCTGTTGTCTTGTGTAATACATGGGCAAGAGCTTGTTCTCGGCTATTTCTTCCGAGGTTAGTATGGCAAAGGCTCCAAGCCTCTTGATAGCTGCATCAGTTTCATCAGAGTCTTTTTTGTCATCAAGCGCATTGAGGATTGTTTTCTTATGCTGCATAAGATACATATCTTCGTCGATACAGAGGTATACATACGCATCATGACCACACACATTGACCTTCACCTTTTTGATGAATACCAGCCTTTCACCATAACGATAAGCATACTTCTGTGACATAAGGTCATCGAGATTTCCGGATGCAGCATCTTTGAAGACAGCCTTGTTTGGCGCCAGCCTCGTCATGAACGGGATGCCGCATTCAAACAGCTCTGCAGCGTTCTTTTCCGAGAAGTATCCGGCATCAAGGATTGCATGATTGACGGATACGCCATACTGTTCAAGCTCACTTACGGTAGTAATCAACGTACTGACATCAATGATGTTGCCTGCAACATAGCGGAAATAAATCGGCATTCCATTACTACGGTCAATCACATAGATCAGCCTGACTTCGCGGCTTATGTCACCGTTATGGTTGCTGATCTGAGTGATATCCATTTTAGTTGCATTGGGAACTCCGGTACTGTCGACGAGTATGCCCGTAGCTTCGTCATCACCGTAGATAGCGGACAGGTACTCCTCAAAGAAGTGCCGCTGTACATTTTCATTCCCAAGTGCCTTCAGAACTTTGCTGATGTTCTGGCTGGTCAGGTTTGCTTTTGGAAAAGCAAGATACGAATAGTTTCCCTCATACCATATCTTCGCATGACAGCTGGCTCCCTTGTTTGTCAGGAGACGGTAGAATATCAGGGAAAACACTGTGTCACTTTCTTCGGGAAGAGCACTCTTTATGCTTTCGTAAAAGGGCTGTCTGGAGATATATTCCTGAAGAAACCATGCATCACCGAAGTCGAGGATAAGTTTTTCATTATCAGGAACAACCGGCTCCTTCGGGAGTGCAATATCCGGAACGTCTTTGCGGCCTTCGCCAATGATGTATTGATAGGTCGTACCCTTCTGGCGAAATATATTGTTTTCCTTGTCGATAACACGGCCAAGATTTTCGCCACGTCTGGTTTTAACCTTACCTTTCTCGCGGTATGACTCATATATGCAAGCATAGACAGCACCATTGGGTTTCTCATCATAATGGATATAGGCCATAGCAGAACACCTCCAAATGTAAGTCTAATATATTCCACTTACATTATACCATGTTCTACTTACGATAGCAATCCGGAAATGCCAAAATATATGATATTTATGCGGTTTTCAATGTGCATATATTAGAATGTAAGTCTAAAATTTAAGAGGAACTATAGATAATTAAGTCGTTTTTTAACTTTATTTAGTTTTTGAACCTGAGAACCGAATCGGAACTCTTTCTTTTTTGTTCCCTCTGTTCTCTTTCTATTAAGTGTTATACTACATGTATAACAAATAGTCAACATATATTTTGAGATTTTTTCAAAAATTTTTTTCAGGCTCAATTAAACGCAAAAAAGCGGCAGATGAGATTCTAATATCTCATCTGCCGCCTCTTTTCAAATACTTTTCTTTACCAGACCTCCAGCCTGTCCTCCGGCGCCAGGTACATCCCGTCGCCCTCTTTCACGCCATAGGTTTTATAGAATTCGTCAAACTGCTGCACTACTGCATTGACTCTCAGGTAAGGCAGCGGGTGCGAATCCTGCGATAGCGCGTAGTACTCGCTTCTCGCCGTCGTGATCGTCCGCCAGGTCTCCGAATAAGCCCTGAAGAACTTATCATAGTCGAATTTCGGGTCCTTGGCCGCGATTCTCAGCAATATTTTGATCGCTACGAGGTCCGCGATGGCCTCTCCTTCAATCTGGCTTCCCACGCAGAAGACATCCTGGAAGGGCTCGATGTTGTCATAGTAAGCCGCCAGTTTGTCCGCGCGCTTCGTGAATGCCGCCTGGTCCTGCTCCGTCCACCAGTTTCGGAGGTTGCCCTTTTCATCGAACTGGCATCCTGTCGTGTCAAAAGCGTGCGAGATCTCATGCGCGAGCGTGTCGCCGACATTGGCGAACAGCTCTTCCCTGCTCATGTCGGGACTGTAAAGGCTTCCGCCGAGAATTCCGCTGCAGATTGTGATCGTGTTCTGTACCGGCGAATAGAAGGCGTTGACCTGCTGTGTCTTGGAAGTCCACAGGTCGCGGTCAACTTTCTGGTTGACCTGTTCCTGCATCTTTTTGACCCAGAAGGCGCCCACTTCGTCCTGAGCGGAAATGAGATTGCCGCCCTCCTCAGATCCCTTAAAATCAAGGCCGCTGTAGTCTTCCCACTTGTCGGGCTTGGCAATGTGGAGCGCGAGATTGTCGAGCTTATTGATCGCTTCTTTCCTTGTCTCCTCGGAGAGGAAGGTCTCTTCGTTCAGCATCACCTTGTACTCGTCCAGGATCTCCTTCGTGATCTCTGTGACTTCTTCTTTGGTCTCGTCCGTCACATATTTATCGGAGTAGAGTCTGCCGAGCTGAGAAGGCAGGAACTGGTCCACGGCGTCCGCCGCAAATTTCTCGTCCGACTTGGTCCCGACCGCGCCGCTGATCCCGTTGATCACCTCATAGTAGAGATCGAAAGTCTCTCTGTCGAGCAAGGTCGCGTAATCCTGCACCGTGTAGCAGATCAGGTAATCTTTGAGATTCTCCATGTAGCTCTCTTCATAGAGGACGTCCATGGCCTTAAGCCACTCCGGCTGGGTCAAAATATAGACATTCGAATTCTCGACTCCGTGAGCCTCCAGGATCTTGCGGATAGGGAAATCACCCGCTTCCGCTTCCAGCTGCTCCAGTGTCCTGGGATTGTTCTCCTTTACGATGGCGTCTCTCTCGTTCTCTTCCTCCGTGGTCATGATATAGGCGGAGATATCCTTCTCAAAAGCAAAGCATCCCTTGAGAATATTCGTCGCCTCCTCATCCGTATACCCCATGCCGACCAGTATATGGCGGATCACCCTGTCATAGTAGGGCTCTGCCATGGCGTCACTTTCCTCCATCTCTTCATAATACATGGAGTCTCCGAAGATCAGGTCGATGGGCTCGACGTAGACCGCATAATAGTCCGCGTTATTCCAGTCGATATAGGTATCGCACTGGGCAAGCTCCGTAGCGGAGATCACAGTTCTGGGCATGCTCAGATAAGCCGTGAGATCGTCCAAAGTCTGCGCCTTCATCAGTGGATCGAGCAGCTCCTTCAGAGCGTCCATTCCCACCTCATCCCTTGCCTGCCAGTCCAGCCACATCCGGTAGTACTTCTGGACCAGCTCCTGGTCGTGGATCAACTCCGGGTCCGTCTCCTTCTCAGGGTTCTTAAGAATTTCCAGCAGCTGCGCGTCCACTTCCAACGACCTCTCCGTGATCGGGTCATAGCTGGAGTAACCGTCCGGAATTTTGGTGTTCAGCATCCAGTTTCTGTTCACATAATGATGGAAATCATCGACCAGCCTGGGCGGTTCGGATTCACGCACCCATTCCTGGATATCGGAATTCATCCAGGAAGCAGGTTCTGTCGTGATCAGAGCCGCGTCCGCTTCTCCGGGAGTATCGTCAGGGCCCTGCGAATCCTCATAGCCGCCTTCGCCGGGCACGGAGCCCTCGTCTCCGGTATCGGCCTGCGCGCTCTCCTGCGTGCCTGCCGTCTGCGGACCGCCCTGCATCCTGCAGCCGGCGATATTGAACGCCAGAGCCATAGTAAGCAGTATTGCCAGTATCTTATTGTATCTTCTGTTCATTTCTGTCCTCCGTCCCGATCGTAGGAAAGGCCCATGGGACGAGCCCTGCGCTTCGTTTTCTATAGTAAATGTCCAAAGATTATGCAGCGTACCGGCCGCCGTCAGGCGGTAAGCGCGTCGCTCTTTCCTGTGTACAGCTGGTAGTAGCGCCCTTTCTGCTCCAAAAGCTGCTCGTGATTTCCTCTCTCCACAATGCGCCCCTGCTCCAGTACAAGGATCGTGTCGCTGTTCTTGATCGTGGAGAGCCTGTGGGCGATCACAAACGTCGTCCTGCCCTTCATGAGCTTATCCATGCCGTCCTGTACGATTTTCTCCGTTCTGGTATCGATGGAGCTCGTCGCCTCGTCGAGGATCAATACAGGCGGATCGGCGATCGCCGCCCTGGCAATGGCCAGAAGCTGCCTCTGTCCCTGGGACAGGTTGGCTCCGTCTCCCTTGAGCATCGTGTCATATCCCTGCGGAAGCCTTCGGATAAAGCCGTCCGCATTGGCAAGCTTGGCCGCCGCCACGATCTCTTCCTCCGTCGCATCCAGCTTTCCGTAGCGGATATTGTCCCTGACAGTGCCGGTGAACAGATGCGTATCCTGCAGAACGATTCCGAGGGAGCGCCGCAGGTCGGCCTTCTTGATCTTGTTGATGTTGATATTGTCGTACCGGATCTTGCCGTCCTGAATATCGTAGAAGCGGTTGATCAGGTTCGTGATCGTAGTCTTGCCCGCGCCTGTCGATCCGACCAGGGCGACCTTGTCGCCCGGCTTTGCGTGGAGCACGATGTCGTGCAGGACCATCTTGTCATCCCGGTAGCCGAAATCGACATGATTGAAGGTCACATCGCCTTCCAGCTTCTGGTAAGTCGTGCTGTGGTCGGACTGCTTGTGATAGTGTTTCCAGGCCCACTGTCCGGTGTGTTTCTTCGTCTCGACGATATTACCGTTCTCATCGTACTCGCAGTTGACCAGCATGACGTATCCTTCGTCGGTCTCCGGCTTTTCGTCCAGAAGCTTGAAGACGCGCTCCGCGCCGGCCAGCGCCATGATGATACTGTTGAACTGCATGCTCACCTGGTTGATCGGCATGCTGAAACTCTTGTTGAAAGTGAGGAAACTTGCCAGCGCACCAACTGTAAATCCGGCGTAGGAATTGAGGGCCAGAAGGCCTCCCACCAGCGCCACGACGACATAGTTGGCATTGCCCATCTGGGCGTTGACCGGTCCGATGATGTTGGCGAACGCGTTGGCCTTATAGGCGCTCTGATACAGCTGCTCGTTGAGCTCATCAAAGGTCTTGATCGATTCCTCTTCATGGCAGAATACTTTGACGACCTTCTGTCCCGTCATCGTCTCCTCGATAAAACCGTTCAGTTTACCGATATTTTTCTGCTGCGCGATGAAATTGCTGCCGGACCGCTTGGTGACCTGCATCGTCACGAACAGCATCAGAGCAACCATGACAAGCGTCAGGATCGTCAGCGGTACGCTCAGCACCAGCATCATGGACAAAATACTGACGATCGTGATCGCGCTGTTGAACAGCTGCGGCATACTCTGGCTGATCATCTGTCGGAGCGTGTCGATATCGTTCGTATAAACGGACATGATGTCGCCGTGCGAATGCGTGTCAAAATATTTAATGGGCAGAGACTGCATATGATCGAAGAGGTCTTCCCTGAGTCTCTTGAGCGTGCCCTGGTTGACATGGGCCATGACCACCTGCTGCGTGAATGCGGCCGCGATTCCGACGCCGTAGAAGCAGGCAACTCTCACCATGGCGCCCAGAAGCGGCCCGAAATCCGGGTTCGGCTGTCCGATCATGGGCGTAATATAATTATCGATCAGTGTTCTTGTAAACATGGTTCCCTGCACGTTCGCAAAGACCGACAAAACGATGCAGACCAGGACGACGATCATATGGACGCCGTAATACTTGAACACATAGCTCATGATTCTTTTGAAAAGAAGGCCCGGGTTATCAACCTTGGGCCTGGGCCTTCCCGCCATGCGCCGTCCGCCCGGTCCGTTAAATTCCTGTTTTCTTTCTTCCGCCATATTCCTGTATTCCTCCGAGAAAACGACTCATTCTTTCTTGTCAAAGTCAGCGCTGGCGCCTCCGACCTGAGATTCATAAACTTCCCTGTAGATATCGTTATCTGCCAGAAGTTCGTCATGGGTTCCGAATCCGTTGACCCGGCCGTCTTCCATGACGATGATCCGGTCGCAGTCCTTCACGCTGGAAATTCTCTGCGCTATGATCAGTTTGGTCGTTCCGGGGATCTCTTCCCGGAAGGCTTTTCGGATCTTTGCGTCCGTCGCGGTGTCGACTGCGCTTGTACTGTCATCGAGAATCAATATTTTGGGCTTTTTGAGGAGCGCCCTGGCGATACAAAGTCTCTGCCTCTGTCCGCCGGAGACGTTGCTTCCGCCCTGCTCGATCCAGGTGTTGTAGCCCTCCGGCATTTTCTGTATGAACTCGTCCGCGCAGGCCATCTGACAGGCCTTTATGCACTCTTCTTCCGTCGCGTTCTTATCTCCCCAGCGAAGGTTGTCCAGAATGGTTCCGCTGAAAAGCACGTTTTTCTGAAGGACCACGGAGACCTGGTTGCGAAGCGTATCCAGATCGTAATCCCGTACATCGTTTCCGCCGACAATGACCTTTCCCTGCGTCACGTCGTAGAGCCGGCTGATCAGGTTGACCAGCGAAGATTTCGCGCTGCCCGTTCCGCCGATGATTCCGATGCTCTCTCCGGACTTAATGTCGAGATTGACGTCCTTGAGCACGGGATCGCCGGTGCCCGGCCTGTAGGAGAAATCCACGTCCTCGAAACGGATGCTTCCGTCCGGTACTTCCATGATCGGATTCTCGGGATTTGTCAGGTTGCTCTTCTCTTCGATGACTTCCGAGATTCTCCTGGCGCTTGCCTGGGACATCGTGATCATGATAAAGACCATGGACAGCATCATAAGGCTCATCAGGATGTTCATGCAGTAGGTCAGAAGGCTCATGAGCTGGCCCGTCTGCAGCTCGTCGACGACAATGAGATGGGCACCGAACCAGCTGATCAGCAGGATACATCCGTAGACCACCGACATCATAATCGGCGAGACGCCTGCAATATTCATCTCTGCTTTGATGAACATTTCATAGATGTTCTCCGCGGCCTTATGGAATTTGCTGATCTCATACTCTTCTCTCACGTAGGCCTTGACCACGCGGATGGAAGAGACGTTTTCCTGCACGCTGTTGTTGAGGTCATCGTATCTTTTAAAGACCTGCTGGAAATATTTGG